>CBFHQO010000001.1:0-13236 GCA_965658045.1 uncultured Flavobacteriales bacterium
CAAGTCGTTGGGGCCAAAGTAGAAGTGCAACTGCTGGCCGTCGTATGGCAGCTCGGCCGCGTAGCCCATCACGTACGTTGTGTCGTCTTCGGGCAGGATGTTGGCGATTTTGGCCCCAGCGGCAAACGGCTCAGGACTTCCCACCAATGCAGAGAAGTAGTTCTGCTTGAACGCCAACCAGCTCAGACCCGATTCCAGCACTTCGTCGTCTTCCTGGCCGTCGCTGAGGTAGTCCCGCTCTTCGCCGAGCTCCAAGTAGTAGATGGCGCTGTGCTGACGCTCCCACTGCAGGCCTTTCTCGTTCCGTTGCCCAAGCGCGTTCCACGTGAAGAGCCTTTGGCCTTCGGTGAGGCGTTCGACGCCGATGAAGTTGATGTCGGTTTTGACCTGGTAGCCCTCCAACTTGTGGACGATGCGGATGGCGTTGTTGTCGCCCAAATCCGATTCCAGCACAAGCTGGGTGGGACCCTCTGAAATGGGCTTGAAGTGCAAATCTTGGAACCCAACACGGCCCACGCCAGGAACGTCCCAGGCCACATTCATGTCAGACTGTTCCTGCACCCAGAGGCTAACAGGTTCGTCGCTGCCGTAGCGAGTGTACCCGTCTTGCAAGGTGGCCGCCACGGGGAGGCCTCCGCGGGTGTTGAAGGTCACGCGCACCTGGTCGTTGGACATGACCAAGTCGCGGTCAGTGCCAATCACCCCAGGCCCAAAGACGCCAAATCGACGGCGCAGTTCGGCGTCCAGTTCTGCATTTCGGGTGGTGTCGGAAGGGGATGCAGCTTGAAGTGCTGCGGTGGCATTGAGGGCGGCTTGCGAAGCGGCGAAGTCGGCCGCGGAGGCGCTGTCCGCTTCCGCCGACAATCGCGCTTGCTCGGCTTCCCATTGTGCGACCTCTTCGTCGGTGGGGGCCATGTACCATTGGTACCCCAAGAGCAGGGCCATCATGAGCACGAGGCCCGTCAAAGTGTTGCGATCCATGTGGGCGTGAAGTTAGGGCCGAGTCACCACCGATGACCCTCGCGGCTGTCCCATAATCCACGAAGTTTCATCGCTTGTTCCAACAAATTGCGAACACATCCCTCTCCACCGGCTTCTGGCACCACCCAGTCCACCACGGCCCGAACCTCTGGAACTGCATCAAAAGGGCAGCAGCTGAGTCCCACAGCTTCCAACGCTTTGAGGTCTGGCATGTCGTCGCCCATGTAGGCCATGTCGCTCAGCGCGATGCCCGTGCGGTCTGAAATCTCCTGGAGTTTGGTGAGTTTGTTGTCGGCGCCCAAATGCACTTCGTCCAGCCCGAGC
Source organism: uncultured Flavobacteriales bacterium (assembly GCA_965658045.1). Classification (GTDB taxonomy): domain Bacteria; phylum Bacteroidota; class Bacteroidia; order Flavobacteriales_D; family Sanyastnellaceae; genus UBA11663. Next base: position 1,306 of record CBFHQO010000001.1, read on the forward strand.
TTTTCCATGCGCCAACGCACGGGCTCGTCTTTGCCGCCGGACACCACTGCCAGGTTGAGTCCTTGCTTCACGGCCCATTGCACGGCGAACCCGTCGCGGGCAGAGGCGGTCCTGGCCATGCTGCCGTCGGGCATCAAATACACGGTGCCGTTGGTGAACACCCCGTCGTAGTCGAAGGCGAAGAGCTTGATGCCAGAGAGCTTGGTCTTGTAGTTCATGAAGAGTGTCTGTGGATGATGTGTGCCGTGACGGTGTCGTACAGGTGTTTGACGTCGTCGGGGAGGAGCGCACGATGACGCTCAAGGGTGGCTTCGTCGCCGCGTCGCGCCGGGCCTGTCTGTCGTTCCCGGGAGTCGCCTTGAAGCCCGCCTTGTGTCAAGCCCAACACCAGGTTGCGCAAGAGGGTCTTGGGCAAGCCGCGTTGTTCAAGAAGGTCCTGCGCTTCGGCGAACATGTGGTTCGCAAAGTTGTCTGCCACCGCTGCCGCCATGTGCGCAGCCGCACGCTGTGTGCCTGACACTTCAGACACGTCGGCGTCCCACGCAGAAGCGAGCGTGCGTGCAAGCGCCATCGCGTTGTCGTCCGAGGCTTCGAGAACTGTGGGGGTGTTGGCAAGAGGGACGCTGTCTGCTTTGGGGTTGAAGCTGCGAATGGGCCAAACAACCGCACTCGGCGCGCGCAAATGATCCAAAGGCGTGGCCCCTGAGACGTGCACCATCAAGCAGGAAGGGGACACCATGTCTGAGATGGCGGCGCTGATTTCGGAGATCAAGCCGTCGGTCACTGCGACCACGACCGCTTCGGCGTCGCTCAACGCGCCTGCGGCTTCGGTCAAGGTGGTGCTCCAGGAGCATCCCAACGTTTCGCCCAAAGGCTGCGCTGATTGGGCGGTCCGGCTCACGACGTGCAAGATGTCGTGGCCAGCCCGTTGCCAGGCCGGGGCCAATTCACGTGACACCCGTCCCGCGCCCACCACGACGATGCGAAGGTCAGCCATGACGACGGGCAGAAGGTTTGCCTTGACGGATTCGGAACCGAACCGCAAGGAAAGACCCGAGGGTCATCAGGATGCAGCCGAGCCAAAGCCAATTGATTTGGGGAAAGAGGACCGCCTGCATCACGACAAAGTCTCGGCGCACGCTTTCGTGTTCCCACACGGTCATCTCGAACGTTTCTTGCTCAGGATCGAAGGACTCGACTCGGAATTTCAACCCCCAGCCCTCGGCCTCGTACAGGTCTGGAACGACCGTGGTGCCGCGCACGATGTACAGCGGGTCGTGCACTTCGACCACCCGGCCACGTCGCAAGCCGAGGCAAGCCGCCAAGGCCAAGTCGTCGTCCAGAAGCCCGCGCTCAGCCCGTTCGTCGTCGCGGACGACGCGCAAGCTGTCGACCGTGAGCAAGACCCCGCCCACGAACATCGAGTCGCCCACCACAAACTCTTGGGCCTGGCCGCCCAGCCAGCCTTCCTCGTCTGTTTCAGGTGGGGTGACCCGTCCCCACTTGATGTGGGTGTACAAGTCCTCAAACAAGAAGTGTTTCGTGTCCGGCTCAGGCGCATTTCCCATTTGGGCGTTGAGTTGGATGCGCGGGGACAAGGTGAACAGCTCGTCGCCGGCCGTGCCGTTGAACCAGCGCGTGGCGCGTTCCGTTTGTGCAGGGGTGGGGAAGGGCAGGAAGTTCCACCGCGCCTCCACGTCCTCGTCGAATGTGGCGCTTGCGTTGTGATCTGTCAGGGCTTGCCACACCATGCCTTCCTGGACCACGATGTCCCCGGCCTTGTAAGCCATGGGGGCACGGTCGTAATAGGCCATGTCGAACATGACGTGGATGCCTTCTTGGCGACGCTCTTGGTACGACACGAAGTAGGGCCCCATGGGCAAGGTGTCTCCTTGCATCATCAACAAGTCCGTGGCGTTGCTGAGCTCCTCGTTCAAGGTGGTGATGTCGCCGATGCGGTTTTGGGAGATGATGTCTTTTTGGGCCGTGGACAAGACCGCACCAAACAGCGTCAGGGCGAAGCCCACGTGGGCCAAGGGCGACCCCATCTGGTCCAGTTTGCCATTCCACATCTGGACGATGTAGTCGGCGTTGCTGAAGGCCGCGAACAACGTGGCGAAGAGAAGCGCCACCCTCGGGATTTCATGCGTCGCGAAGTCGTAGGTCACCACCAACGCACCTGTCAACACGCCAGCCGCGAGCAAGGGGCGAACCAGCTTGCCCAACACGGTCTTGATGTCGGAATTCTTGTACTTGAGCCATTGGGCCAAGCCAATGAGCAAGAAAATGAGGACAGCCAACGGCACCTGAACCACGTGGTATGTCCGGTCCAAGTCGGTGCCTGGGGCCAGGTCGTGTTGGGCCAAATCGCCCAAGAACGCCAGTCCGGTCACACTTTCCGCCCACGTCAGCAGCGGGGCGAACGGTTCCAAGAACAAATTGAAGACCGGGACGCTGGTTTGCCAAGTGATGTGCACCGACCCAAGGACCAACAGCAGGGATCCGACGAACATCCAAAACTCCCGTGACCACAAAGCGTCTTCTTCTTGGTCGCCCTTAAATTCTTTGCGGAAGGCCCGCACAGCCGCCGCCGCCATCACACCCAAAAAGGCCAGGAATCCCAAAGCAGGTTGTCCTGCAGCCACAAGCCCGAGCGTGCCCAACGCCAATCCGCCATAAATCTTGCGTGACCCTGCATCTTCGAGGAGCATGAGGTGGCCCAAAGCCACGAACGCCAGGAGGTACGCCAGCAACTGAGGCAAGATGCCGCTGTCCACAAAGCTGTGGACTGAGGTGTCGCCCAGGACGCCGCTTTTGGTCAAGAAGGTGGAGTAGAGCACCAACAAGAACGACAGGATGCTGAGGTACACGGTGGAGAACAGGGCTGTCGGTTGTTTTCTGTTGCGGTTGATGAGCAGGAGGTGCGCCGCGGCGACAAGGACCATCCAAGGGACCAGCGACGAGTTCTCCACAGGATCCCATGCCCAGAACCCGCCAAAGCTCAAGGCTTCGTAGGCCCAGGCCCCGCCCATCAAGATTCCAGCGCCGAGAATCCCAACCGCGAAGAAGGCCCACGGCAGGACGGGTTTGATCCACGTTTTCAAGTCACGACGCCACAGGGCCCCCACGGCGTAGGCGAACGGGACGCTGCACGCCGCGAATCCGAGGAACAGGGTTGGCGGATGGATGGTCATCCAGTAGTTCTGCAAGAGCGGGTTCAGCCCTTGTCCGTCGGCAAACTGCGGGATGGCCGTCAGGTAATCGGCCCGCGCAGTCCACGGCAAACCGATGTTGTTGGGGGCTTCACGCAGCAGCAAAAAGGGGTCGAGGCCCAATTGAAAATCCCCGAAGTAGATGCCCAAAAGCATGACCCCCAGAAAGGCCTGGATGCTGCTCAGCACCGTCATCACCTCCCGCTGCCAATCGTCGGCCCGCTTCAGGATGAACAGCGCAAGCACGTTGTGCCAGAACATCCACAACAAGAACCCGCCTTCTTGGCCACCCCAAAAGGCGCTGAGCACAAAACGCATGGGCATGTCGTTGTTGAGGTGCTTCCAGATGTATTGGAACTCGTACCGGTGCCCAAAGAAGAGCACGAAGATCAGCGCGATGACCCCCAGGGTGCTGCCGGCATGGGTCAAGTAGGCCCGCCGCCCCAGGTGAAGGTTGCCTCTCCAAAAGGCCCCAGTGGCCACCAGGGCCGACACAAACGCGAGCGCCACCAGAAACCTGCCAGCGTACGCCACCCCAATCCATTCTCCCAAGTATTCCATCAGGCGTCAGCCTCCACCAAGTGGTTTTGTTCGTTGTACTTCGACGGACACTTCATCAACATTTCTGTTGCCCGAAAGTGCGTTCCGTTCGCCTGGCCGTAGAGGTCAATGCTTTCGCTGCGCTCGAGTCCGGTTGGTTTGGCCTTTTCAAGCCACACCTCATGCACCACGCCTTCGCGGTCCTTCATGTGGAACTTGGTGAGGCTGGTGTTTTGTTGCGGATTGTATTCCACCGGCATGTCCGTGACCAACGTGCCGCTGACCTTGTACTCGGTGCCAGGGTCGGCGAACGCGACGGCGAAGCCCACGGAGCGGCTGGTGCTGGTGATGGACGCCACAAATGTCCCCATCAAACCAGCGACAAGGAGCAACAAAACGATGTGAGTACGCTTCATGAGTGACGTTTGAATTCTTGGTTCAAGTCGCGGGCTTGACGGCTGTGGACCAGACTCCAAAGGCCCAGTCCCACACCGATGATCGCCGCCACGCCAACAACCACGCCCATTTTCCCATCGTTCACCAACGGGTCAGACCACGTTGAGGTGGTCAGCAGGAAAAAGGGCAGTCCCGCTTTTGTGGCGCGCTGCAAACGAGATTCGGCAAGAGTTGCGCGCATCCGTTCCAAACGCAATGTCTTGGCGTACATCCAGGTCCCGAGAATCATCCAGCCCAACACAGCAGGGTAGAAGACCGCCCTGAGCGCGCTGTCCAAATCGTAGCTGCTGAAGGCGGGGTTTCCGCCCTTGCCTGGGTGAAGGCTTTCTGTGAACCGAGGCAGAACCATGAGAAGCACCACCAACAAACAGAAGCCAAACAGGTTGTACACCGCGGACAGCCGGGTCCGAAGCGCTTCATCTTGTACGGAGCTCCGGAGCACCAGGTACCCTGCGTACACCATGACCGTGACGAATGCGCCGTTGAGCTGGGGGTCGTCGACCCACCATGCGCCCCACGTGAATTTGGCCCAAAGGGATCCGGTCAACAACCCGAGCACCCCGAACCACATCCCGGTTTTCACCGACGCCAAGGCTTTCATGTCGTGCTCTGCTGTGCCCGAGGTGCCCAAGCTTCGGATGCTCTGCGCGAAGCTGATGCCCATCAAGAGGAACATGGTGAACCACATCGGCACGTGCAACATCAAGTTGCGGATGGTTTCCATGATGTTGGGCTGAAATGGGAAGTGGAATCCCAAATCCGCTTGGGACAACCGTTCCAGGACCTCATCGTTGTCGGGCGACTTGGCCTTGGTGCTGGCGGTCAGCCCTTGGGCAAAGAATCCGTTGGCGAAACTCATCGTGCCGTCGACGGGGCTGTTGACAAAGACGTCCCAGCTCAACGCAGGCACGAACTTGTCCAGGGTCACCTCGCACACCAGGTGCTGGTCGTCGACGGCCTCGAGGTCTCGGATGACGACGAAGTGCTCACCCCGTTTCAAGAACACCAAGGGAATCGATTCGGAGAAATGGGTGTTGTGTCCTTCGATGTCAAGGGTGAACGTCGTCTGACGTCCTTCGTCCTCGCCGGGCTTGACACGCACATCCACGATGCCAGGGCCCAACGGCACGGTGAAGGTCATGACCAAAACGTAGCCCAACAACAACACGCCGAAGGCCCGAATCAGACGGACCCCCGGGCTCGGCGAGGAAGGGGATTGGAGCACACTCATCACGCACGCCAAAGGTACGGGAAGAGCACGACCCCGAGCGTCCCTGAACCTGCCGCCAATGCCCCGAGAAATGCGAAATTGTGCCAAGTGTCGGCCACCAAGACGCCTTGCATCAAGTCGCTCCCCAAGGAGGTGGAAACCAAGACCACGGGAAGCACCAATGGCAACCCCAGCACAGCCGTCATGCCAAACCCGGCACCTGCGCGCGCCGCAATCAACGCAATCAAGGTGAGCGTGGCCCCAAGGGCCAGGGCTGTCAGGGCCATGCCGGCGAGGAATCCCCAAAGCCGGGGACCGTCCAACGTGCCCCACCCCATGAGCAGCCCCATCAAGGCTGTCAACAAGCAGGCCAACCCTGCCAACACGGCGGAGTTGTGCAAGGTTCTTGCCATCAAGTAGTGCACGGGGTTCACGACGGTTTTCAAGTAGGCCAACACTTCTGGGCGGTCTTCCTCGAGCGTCCGGCTGACGCCGTTGAACGCGGTGAACAACAGCATGACCCACGCCAGCGCGTTCCACGTGGTCGGGTCAGGACGGCCCCGCACGACTTGGTAGGCCGCGTAGATTGTGGCGATGGCGAACAACGCAAGCCCCACCAACCCATGTTGAGAGCGACGCTCGGCACGCCACAGGTAGGTGAACAAGCGCCAGGTCTCACGCATGGCACTCAGACGATGGAGAGCGGTTTGGCCACTTTGGCGAAGAGGCGTCCCATGTTGCGGGCGTCCTCGATGGCCCGATGCTGGGTCCCGTCGAAGGAAAGGCCTTCCATCTCCATGGCGTTTTTGAGGCCGATTTGATTCTTGGAGCCTTTCCAACGGCTGTAATGGCGCTGCAAACAGGCCCAATACTTCAACCAGGGAAGCTCCATGTTGTGGAGCCGGGCGTCGTTCATGAATTGCCGGCGGTCAAATTCTCCCCAGCTCATGAGCATGCTTCGGGTTTGGTCAAACCCAACCCAATCTTCAAACATCGCGATGGCTTCGTCGAACAGCGGCGCGTCTTCGATGTCGTCCTGGACAATGCTCGTCAACTTCGTGCAAAACGGACTGATCTCAGGGTGGAGCTTGGGCCTGACGAATTGGCAAAAATCGTCCACCACCTCGAGGCGCTCGTTCATCTTCACAGCGCCAATCTCAATGATCTCCACTTTTCGCGGTTTCCGACTCCGCCAACAGGTGGCCTCCAGGTCGTACACGATGAATTGCCTTTCGCTCATCGGCCGCAAGATACGGCGGCCCGGGTCCTGGTTTGGCACGTAGCTTTCCGGCATGACAAAACAAAAGCCCAAACTCGTGGTCCTCACTGGGGCTGGCATGAGCGCGGAGTCGGGCATCGCCACGTTCCGGGGTGTGGACGGGTTGTGGGAAGGCCACAGGTTGGAGGAGGTGGCCTCGCCCGAAGGCTTCGATGCCAATCCGAGCTTGGTGCTGGAATTCTACAACCAGCGACGTCGGCAAATTGTCGCGGCCCAGCCCAACGAAGGACACCTCGTGCTGGCCCGGTTGGAGGAGGCGTTTGACGTGCACATCGTCACCCAAAATGTGGACGACCTCCACGAACGGGCCGGAAGCCAGAGTGTGCTCCACCTTCATGGAGAAATCAGAAAAGCCCGCTCCACGGGAAATCCTGAATGCGTGCTGGAGCTGGAGGGAACCGAGTTGTCCTTGGGGGACCTCGGGCCTGAAGGCCATCAACTCAGGCCGCACATCGTGTGGTTTGGTGAAGAGGTGCCGGCGTTCGGGCAAGCGACCAAAATCATGGGCGCTGCCGACTTGGTCTTGGTGGTCGGGACGTCGTTGCAGGTCTACCCAGCCGCGGGCTTGGTGGGAGTGGCACCCGCCGGGGTGCCCATCGTGGTGGTGGACCCCCATTCGCCCCTCGAAGGAGGGGGGCGTGTGGAAGTGTTGCCAGTCGGGGCCGTGGAAGGGCTCGCGCTGTTGGAGACGCGATGGTCCTCAGCGGACCCGAAGGCGCCAGGCGCCGACGTTTGACGTGTCCTCGAATTGAGGCTTGGCAGACTCCTTGACACGGGCCACGGCACCCAAGATGAGTTCGGCGGCGGTCTCGTCGTCGCAAGGCCACGGGCGTGTCAACTTGTCGGGTGAGAAATGCTCGCCGACAAAGCCGGTGTCGAATTGACCAGAACGGAAGGCTTCGTGGTTGACGGCGAAATGCCCAAAATCCAAGGTGGTGTCCACCCCGTGCACTTCGTAGTCTTCGATGGCCCTCAGCATGCGCTCGATGGCCGCTTCGCGGGTTGGGCCGTGCGTGCAGAGTTTGGCGAGCATGGGGTCGTAGTGCATGCTCACTTCACCGCCTTCCGCCACACCGTCGTCCACCCGGATGCCAGGACCAGATGGTGGGGCGTACCGCGTCAACGTGCCGGTGCTTGGCAAGAACCCGCCGGGCACGTCCTCGGCGTACACGCGAAGCTCGAGGGCATGACCTTGAATGGACAAGTCTTCCTGCGTGAAGGACAGAGGATGCCCCTCGGCGATGCGAATTTGTTCTTGGACGAGGTCCACCCCCGTGATCAATTCGGTCACAGGGTGTTCCACCTGAAGGCGGGTGTTCATTTCCAAGAAGAAGAACTCACGTGAGGCGTCCACGAGGAATTCTACGGTGCCTGCCCCCACGTAATCGCACGAACGTGCCACTTCAATGGCGCACTGGCCCATGGCTTTGCGCAGGTCGTCGTCGAGCAGGGCGGAAGGGGCTTCCTCCACCACTTTTTGGTGCCTGCGCTGGATGCTGCACTCCCGCTCAAACAGGTGCACCGCGTTGCCGTGCGTGTCGCACAACACCTGAATTTCGATGTGGCGGGGCTGTTGAACAAGTCGCTCAATGAAGACCGCACCGTCGCCAAACGAGCGCTCCGCTTCGGAGATCGCGCGTTGGAGTTCCTCTTCAAGCAGCACTGGGTCGTGGACGGCCCGCATGCCTTTTCCGCCGCCACCGGCGCTGGCTTTGATCAAGAGGGGGAATCCGATTCGTTTGGCCTCGCGCTTGGCCTCTGCGGGATCCGACACGGCACCTTCGGTGCCAGGAACCATGGGGATGTTGCGCTTCGCCACCGCATCCTTGGCGGCCAATTTGGAGCCCATGACCTGAATGGCGTGGGGGTGGGGACCGATGAACCGGATGCCAGCTGCTTCCACGGCCTTGGCGAAGGCGGCGTTCTCGCTCAGGAAGCCATAGCCTGGGTGGATGGCGTCTGCGCCCGTGTCCAAAGCGGCTTGAACGATGCGTTCGATGACCAAATAGCTTTCGTTGGACGGGGCGGGCCCAACACAGACCGCTTCATCGGCCGCGTGAACGAACGGGGCATGCGCGTCTGCTTCACTGTGAACCGCCACAGTCGCCAGCCCCATCTCGCGGGCTGTGCGCATCACGCGCAAGGCAATCTCTCCTCGGTTGGCCACCAGAACTTTGGTGATGGGGCGAATCTCTTGGCTCATGGTTCGTCAGTTTCTCAGCGAAAGTAAAGCAGGCCCAATGGGCGGCGTCAGGGCATGAAAAAAGGGCAAGCGATTCTTGTCGCACCGCTACAACCGCATACCCTTGCTGCCTTCCGGCCCTGGGGGATTCTGCGGGAGCTGGTCGCAAGAGACTTGCCCCACCGCAAAGATAGAGCACAGCCTGTCCGTACCTTGCGCTTCATGAACAAAATCTCCGTCGCTGCGCCCCACGGTGTGTACGCTGCCTTGGGTTCGTTTGTCCTGATGTTGGCCGTTTACCTCATCCAAAGCGAATGGATGGTGGAATGGTGGGTGAGCTTGTCTTCCACCGCGTTGAACCTTGTGTTCATGTTCGTGGCATGCTCGGCGTTTCGGAAGGCCCAAGGCACGGCCACCTTTGGCGAGGTTTGGACGGTCAGCATGGTGGCTTCCGGTGTGGCCGCGTTGGTCGGCATGCTGCTGAGCATGGTGCTCTTCTTTGTCATCGACCCCACGTTGCCTGAATTGCTCGTGGACTTGTCGATGGACCAAAGCCGTGAGATGATGGAGAGTTTCGGCATGTCTGGGGCCATGGTGGAGATGCAATTGGACGAGGCGAGAAAGCAGGTGGAGGCGGCCTTCACCCCAGGAGGGCTGTCCTTGGTTGTGGCGGCCATCATGAAGCGGGCACCCAAGTCTGAATTCGCATGAGCATGTCCCAACATGAGCCCAACTTGGACGTGTCTGTGGTGGTTCCGTTGCTGGACGAACAGGACAGCCTGAAGGAATTGCGGCAACGGATCGGCGAGGCGATGGCAGGGTTGAGCTACGAAGTCATCTTCGTAGACGACGGCAGCCGCGACGAATCCTGGAACATCATCGAAGCCCTGCATGGCGCTACGCCTGAAGAAGTCAAGGGCATTCGATTCGCCCGGAACTACGGCAAAAGCGCCGCCCTTCAGAAAGGGTTTGAAGCGGCACAAGGCCGCGTGGTGTTCACCATGGACGCCGATTTGCAAGACGACCCCAAAGAGTTGCCCGCGATGCGCCAGCAGTTGCTGGACGGCGGTTTGGATTTGGTCAGCGGGTGGAAGAAGAAGAGGCACGACCCGCTCAGCAAGACCATCCCCACGAAGCTTTACAACTGGGCCACCCGCAGGGTGAGTGGCATTCACTTGCACGATTTCAATTGCGGACTGAAGTGTTACCGTTGGCAAGTGGTGAAGGCCATTGAGGTTCAGGGGGAAATGCACCGGTACATTCCCATGCTGTCCAAGATGGCTGGGTTCGACCGCATCGGGGAAAAGGTGGTGACCCACCATGCCCGTCCTTACGGCACGAGCAAATTTGGACTGGAGCGGTTCACCAACGGACTGTTGGATTTGATGACCGTCGGATTCATGGGACGCTTCGGCAGAAAACCCATGCACTTTTTTGGCTTGGTGGGCATGCTCATGTTCCTTTCAAGTGCAGGGCTGTTTTTGGCGATGGGTGGCTACAAGTTGTGGGCCTTGCAAACGGGCCAAGAGGCCAAGAACCTCGCGGACCTCAGCTGGTTTTACGGCGCCTTAACGGGCATGGTTCTGGGAGCCCAGTTCTTCCTGGCCGGGTTTTTGGCGGAGATGGTGTCACGCAACGACCCCAAAAGGACCGACTATCGGGTGATGAAGACCCTCAGCGGGCAATGACTGCAGAACCCGCAACTTCTTCCAGCCCCAATCCACCGTGCCAGGCGGCGAACTGCCCCGCGGCCACGCCGCGCTGAGGCTCGTCGAATTTCATGTAGTGCTGTCCGTCGTCGGCGTGGATCAATTGGCCTGTTTGCAGCGCTTGTCGGTACCGAATTCTGAGACCAAAAGCCTTGGCCGTGCCAACTTCGAGAACTTGGGTGGGGTCCACCCAGTGCGGCGTCTCCAAGGGGATGACCTTCCGGAAGAGTCCGGGGTGATGGTCACCCTGACCCACGTAGACCGTGTTGGTGTCCACACATGTGCCTATCACGAAGAGCGGCTCGGGTTTGCCGCCGACATTCAACCCCTTTCGTTGTCCCACGGTGAAGAAGTGGGCGCCGTCGTGCGACCCCACCACTTGACCCATGTCAGGCTTCAAGTTGAAGGGGTGTGACAATGCTTCAAGGGTGTTCTCATGCCGCTGAAACACGGTGTGGTCCCGTGGTATTTCAACGATGTCGCCTCGCTTCACCGAGAGTTGTTGCTGCAAGAAATCGGGCAGGCGCACCTTGCCGATGAAGCACAAGCCTTGGCTGTCCTTCTTGCCCGCCGTCGCAAGACCGGCTTGCTCTGCGATCGCACGGACTTGCGGCTTTTCCAATTCTCCGATGGGGAAGAGGGCGCGGCCAAGCTGCGCCTGGTTCAACTGACACAAGAAGTAACTCTGGTCTTTGTTGCCGTCCAAACCTGCCATGAGGTGGTGGACACCTTGGTTGTCTGTGCTGCGTCGGCAGTAGTGCCCCGTGGCCACAGCATCGGCGCCCAATTTGAGGGCGGCATCCAGGAACAGGTCAAACTTCACTTCGCGGTTGCAGAGCACATCTGGGTTGGGCGTTCGGCCTGCCGCATACTCTGCAAACATGTAGTCCACGATGCGCTCTTTGTACTCGGCGCTGAGGTCCATCACCTGGAACGGGATGCCGAGGTGGTTGGCCACGAGCATGGCGTCGTTGGCGTCGTCGATCCAAGGGCACTCGTTGTTGATGGTCACGCTTTCGTCGTTCCAGTTGCGCATGAACAACCCAATGACCTCGTGTCCTTCTTCCACCAAAAGGTGGGCTGCCACACTGGAATCCACACCCCCAGACAATCCTACAACCACTCGCATGCCGCAAAGTTAGAGTGACTTACGGATGTGGAGGTTGCAAATGATTTGGTTTTCCACGACCTTGAGGCAACCTACGGATTTCACCTACGTCATTCAAACGGCCTCCATCATGCACGAAGCAGAGTTGCGCCCTTCCATCGAAGCCTGTCAGCTTGGCGAACGCCGAGCACAACGCGTCATTTTCGAGCGGTATTACCGCTTGATGTTTGGGGTG
>CBFHQO010000002.1:0-8364 GCA_965658045.1 uncultured Flavobacteriales bacterium
ACCCGTGGGTGGCGTTGGTCCACAACATGAAACCAGGGCTGTTGACCCCGTTGGCGCCGTTGTAGTTCGCCAACTCCATCTCTTCGTTGAAGTCGCACCAATGCTCCAAAATCATGTACACACTGGGGTCTTGGGCCCAGACGTGGTCGCCATATTCCTTAAGCCATTGGATGCGTTGGGCGTTGTAGCCTCCATCAACGCCTTGCTGCTGCACCAGGCCTTGGGTGAAGTCCCAACGGAACCCATCGATGTGGTAATTCTGCACCCAGTGGTCGAGGTTGCGCTTGACAAAATCACGCGTCCGCGAGGTCCCGTGGTTCCAATCGTAGAACCACGTGAAGCTGTGGGGTGCGGACACGTTGAACCAGGGGTTGTAGGGCAACACGGTCCAGTCTTCCCAGTACATGGTGATGAACGGATTGGGCTGGTCGGCGTGGTTGTACACCACGTCCAAGATCACAGCAATCCCCCGGGCGTGGCAAGCGTCCACGAGGGCTTTCAGATCGTCTTTGGTGCCATACGCCTTGTCCACCGCGAAGTAGAACGTGGGATTGTATCCCCAGCTGTCGTTTCCGTTGAATTCGTTCACCGGCATGAGCTCCAACGCTTGAATGCCCAAAGACTCGAGGTAGTCGAGGGAGTCGATGATGAATTGGAACGAGCGGTCCTCGGAGAAGTCCCGAACGAGCAGCTCGTAAATGACCAAGTTTTCCTGGTCGGGCCGCTCAAAGTCGTTGTCGGTCCATGCAAACTCGACTTCTCCAGGGGTGAACACACTGACAGGCCCTGACGTGTGGTTGGCGGGGTATGCCGGCATGTCGGGGTAGGTGCTTTCAGGAATCCACGGGTCGTTCCATTGGTCGAGAATGACCTCGGCGTATGCATCTGCAACCCGAATGTCGTCAGGCATGATGTGGTATTGGTAGCGGTAGTCTTGGCCGGGCGCCAAGTTGGTCAACTCCACCCAAAACGTCTCGCCGTTGCCCACGTCGTGCATCATCGAAGCGGTGCTCAAGGTCCAGTCGTTGAAGTCCCCGACTGCAAACACAAAATCCTTGAAGGGGGCCGTCCACTGGAGGATCACCGTGCCGTCGTTCATGTGGTTGATGCCGTCCACGATGCCGGCAGGAGGCGAAGACACAGGGGGCGCGTCAGGAAGGACCACCACCACGGCGTGGTCGGTGCTTGTGTCGCCGTCCGCGGCGCCTGTCGCAGTCACGACGTAATCGCCCGTGTTGTCCAAGACCAAGTCGTGGCTTAGCGAGGTGCCCGTGCCCGACGCAACCGCCTCTCCATTCACTTCCAGGGTCAGGTCGCATGGTTGAGTGGCTTGGACCTGCAGTGTGACTGTGTTGCCCAAGGTCTCCAGAACCGAAGGTGCGCTGGGTGTCGTCAGCGCCACTTCAAACGAGCCGTCCGACACGTTGTAATAGATGTCGCCCTCGTCGGCAGTCTTGCCCACGATGCTGCCGTTTGCGTTTCGGAAGACAAAGGCAAGCTGTTCGATCGTTTCCCCAGCACCCACGCCGTAGTACTCCGCGAGTGTCAAGCCCCCAAAATCAAAACTGTGCACCGTGCCCTCCACAGGCAGCAACAAGTTGCCGTTGTTGGCCTGGCTCAGGTTGCCGTTCCCAGGCCAGGGGTTTTGGACATGTTGCCAGTCCGCGGGGGACGTGCTCGCGCTGGTGATGACCCCAGTGTGGGCGTACACGAACGGGCCGCCTGGAAAGGGAGGGTTGGCCGACAGCAACGCGCCGTTGCCTCCGGCGATGTCGTAATACAACGTCACTTGGTCGTTGGCCGTGGGGAATGCGGGCTCGGTCCACACAATTTGCGCGTGCAAGTCGAGGCCGATGGTCAAGGTCAAGCAAGCGCCAAGGGCAATTTGAAAAAAGGTCTTCATGGTTGGGTGAGTGAGGAGTCGTAGGTGAACAGTTGTGCAGGCTTGTGCAACACGCCTTCTTCTTTTTCATTGAGTGGGACCACGTGGCCCAACTTCTTGATGTTCTTTCGAAAATTTCTCTTGTCCAGCTTTTTATCAAGTACTACCTCGTGCAGAGATTGAAGCTGACGCAACGTGAATTTTTCCGGCAAGAGCTCAAACGAAATGTGCTTAGATTCCAACTCCGCACGAAGTGTGGCCAGGGCCAGCGAGGCGATCTCGTCGTGGTCGAACGCCAAGTTGGGCAAGTCCCGCACGTCGGTCCAGTGCACATCGCCGGCAAAAGAAGCTGGCGAAGGGGTGTGGTCGTGCAAGGACACCAGGCCGTAATAGGCCACGGTCATGACGCGGTTTTGCGGTTCCTCCCTGAAGGTTCGAAGCCATTGCTGGTCCTTCAAGTCGCTGACCCGATCGGGATGGCCGAAGGCATGAAACTGTTTGAGAAACACGTCGTCAAGTTGGGTCAGCTCGCTCAACACCCGCTTGGCCGCGGCGTCGAGTGATTCGTCTTCCTTCACCAAGTTGCCAGGCAGGGCCATTTGAAGCGCAGCCTCCGTCAACTCTCCGGCAGATTCCGTGCGCTGACGGATCAACAGGAGTTTTAGGGATTCTCCGTCAAACCCAAACAAAACACAATCGACACTGACATCCATGGCGGGAACAATTCGTGGGTGCGGGGTCCGAAAGATAGCGGACTAGGTGTCGAAAGTACACTTACAGGGCCAAGCCCCTTGAATCTTTGGGTTTGACATTCGGAAATTTGCGTTCTGTGGAAGACATTTGCGACCGTTTTGACCGAAAGTCCATGAAGAAAATTGCAGTGTTGACCTCTGGCGGAGACGCGCCAGGCATGAATGCAGCCATCCGTGCTGTGGTGAGGACGTCGGTGTTCCACGACATGGAAGTCGTGGGGGTGTTCCAAGGGTACCAGGGCCTGATTGACGGCGACTTCAAGCGCCTGCACGTTCGTTCTGTGGCCAAAATCCTGGGCCGTGGTGGGACCATCTTGAAGTCCGCCCGTTGTCAAGAATTCATGAGTCCGGAAGGTCGCAAGCGTGCCCATGTCAACCTGGTGGAAGCTGGGGTTGATGGGCTTGTCGTGATTGGCGGCAACGGCACCTTCACAGGCGCCATGAAATTTGGCCGAGAAACCGGGTTTCCCGTGGTGGGACTGCCTGGCACCATTGACAACGATTTGTGCGGGTCAGACTGCACCATTGGCTTTGACACGGCGATCAACACCGTCATCGACGCCGTGGACAAGATCCGCGACACGGCAGACAGCCACAACCGACTCTTTTTTGTGGAGGTCATGGGCCGTGACAGCGGTTTCATTGCTTTGAAAGCAGGGATCGCAACTGGGGCCGTGGCTGTGATGACCCCTGAGCTTGGAATGAGCATCAACGACCTCGTGGCCGTCTTGCAAGCCGGCGAGCAAAGCAACAAGACGAGCAGCATTGTGCTGGTGGCGGAAGGAGACCCCAATGGCGGGGCCTACGAGATTGCCAAAAAAGTCAAGGAAAAAACCCAACGTTACGAGACCCGCATCACGGTGTTGGGTCATTTGCAGCGCGGCGGGGCGCCGACCTGTTTTGACCGCGTGCTGGCTTCCCGATTGGGCGTGGCTGCGGTCGAGGCGCTGCGCGCAGGCCACAGCGAAGTCATGGCGGGCATTGTGAACGACCGCGTGGCACTCACCTCCCTCGAAACGTCCATCGACACGAAGAGCTCCATCAACGAAGACGAAGTACGCATTGCCCGCATTCTCTCCATCTGAGTTGGGGGCATTCTCTCAAGAACCTAACACGATTTCGAATCAAACACCTTTTGCCATGAAGCGCATTGCAATCAACGGATTTGGCCGCATCGGCCGCTTGGCGTTCCGCCAGTTTGTCTCACGTTCAGAATTTGACGTGGTATCCATCAACGACTTGACCGACGTCAACACGTTGGCCCACCTGCTCAAGTACGACAGCATCCACGGGGCGTTCCCCGGCGAGGTTTCTGTCTCTGAAGGCAACTTGGTGGTGAACGGCAAGGTGATTGAAATCACCGCAGAGCGCAACCCTGCAGACCTGCCATGGGGCAGCCAAAACATCGATTTGGTGGTGGAATCTACCGGAGTGTTTGCCGATGCGGAAAAAGCCGCAGCCCACTTGGACGCAGGCGCAGGCAAGGTCATCATCTCCGCGCCAGCCAAAGGCGACTTGAAGACCATCGTCTTGGGCGTGAACGACGACAGCTTGACGGGGGATGAAAAGATCGTCAGCAACGCGTCGTGCACCACGAATTGCTTGGCTCCCATGGCCAAAGTGCTGAACGACACCTTTGGCATGAAAACGGGCTTCATCACCACCATCCACGCCTACACTGCGGACCAGCGCTTGCAGGACGCACCGCATAAAGACTTGCGTCGCGCACGTGCGGCTGCCCTCAGCATGATCCCCACGTCCACAGGCGCAGCCAAGGCTGTGGGGTTGGTGTTGCCAGAGTTGGCAGGCCGACTCGACGGCATGGCGGTTCGCGTGCCCACGCCAACCGGTTCTGTGACGGATTTGACCGCGACCTTGTCGCGTGAAACCACAGCTGAAGAGGTGAACGCTGCATTGAAAGCAGCTGCAGAGGGGCCCATGAAAGGCATCTTGCAGTACTGCGAAGACCCCATCGTGAGCGTGGACATTGTGGGCAACACCCACAGCTGCATTGTGGACGCCGCGCTCACCAAGTGCTCCGGCAACTTGGTGAAGGTGTTCGGTTGGTACGACAATGAGGCAGGCTACGCCACCCGCGTGGTGGACTTGGCCCAGCGTCTCGCCTGAGTCCAGGGTCGTGCGAATCCTCATCGCAGACAGCGGTTCGACCAAATGTGATTGGCTGGCCATCACGGAAGGTGGTCAAGAGCTGGGCGAATTCCACACCATGGGATTCAACCCCTATTTCCACGACGCCGATTTGGTGGAGCGTGAAATGAAGGCCAATTCTCAATCCATGGCCATGGCCATGGCCGAGGGGGTGGACCGGGTCTACTTCTACGGCGCAGGGTCGTCTTCCCCGGAGTTGTGCGCAGTCATCGCCGAAGGGCTCGAGCGCGTGTTCCCTGGCGCGGTGGTGCACGTCGGCCACGATTTGGACGGCGCGGCCTACAGCACCTACACAGGTGAGCCGGCCGTGACCTGCATCTTGGGCACAGGGTCCAACAGTTGCATGTTCGACGGCAAGGAGGTCTCCGAAGAGGTGCCTGCCTTGGCATACATCTTGGGTGACGAAGGCAGCGGTTCGTGGTTTGGCAAAAAGTTGCTCGCGGGGTTCTTGTACCGCAAGTTGCCTGCTGAAATTCAAGCGGATTTCCAATCGAAGTACGGTCTGGACAAATTGTCCATCACTCGAAAGGTCTACCAGGAGCCAGACGCCAACGTCTTTTTGGCCAGTTTCATGACCTTCTTGGGGCAGCACAAGGAGCATCCCTTCATCCAGAATTGGTTGGACGAAGGTTTCAAGGCCTTCTTGGACGCCCACGTGGCCTGCTTTGAAGGGGCGGAGCGCATGCCTGTGCACTTCGTGGGTAGCGTGGCGTACCATTTCCAGGATGCACTGAAGCAGGCTTGTGTGGACCGCGGTTACACCGTGGGCAACATCATCAAAAAGCCCATCGACGGGCTGGCGAATTACCACGTGAAATTCATTCTCAACTCGCTTTGACCATGGCTTTGAAAGGATGTTTGTTTGACATGGACGGGGTGCTGGTGGATTCAGCCAAGCACCACTTTGTGGCTTGGAAACGGCTGGCCGACGAGCTCAGCATTCCCTTCACCGAGGAAGACAATCATGCTTTGAAGGGGTTGAGCCGCGTGGACAGCTTGGAGCACATTCTTCGGTTGGGCAACATGGAGCTGAACGAGGCCACCAAGCTCAAATTGATGAACCACAAAAACGAGTGGTACCTCGATTTGATCAAGGGCATGCGGAAGGAGGACATCTTGCCAGGCGCTGCAGAGCTCATCCAAGAGCTGAGCGACGCTGGCATTGGCGTGGGGCTGGGATCGTCCAGCAAAAACGCCCAGCTCATTTTGGACAACGTGGAGCTTTCGGGCTTTTTCAAAGTCGTTGTGGACGGAAACCACATCACCTTGTCCAAGCCCGATCCAGAAGTGTTTCTGAAGGGCGCCCAGGGATTGGGGGTCCAGCCTGCAGAATGCATCGTCTTCGAAGACGCGGCAGCAGGTGTCGCCGCTGCAAAGGCGGGTGGATTCTTTGCCGTGGGCCTCGGCGACCCCAAGGTTCTTGGGGCTGCTGATGTGGTCAAACCCGACTTGAAAGGCGTGCGCCTGCACGATTTGACAACCTGGATGTCCGCCTGATTGGCGGCATCGCGTCGCAAGACTTTGCCATGAACAAGTATCTGAAAGCCTATGCCTGGTGCATCGTGGAGGAAGGGTTTGATCCCGACAACATGCGGAGCTCGGAGAGCATCTTCTCCATTGGCAACGGCCGGTTTGGCCAGCGTGCCAATTTCGAGGAAGGCTACAGTGGCGACCACATGCTTGGCAGTTACGTCGGTGGGGTGTATTACCCCGACCGCACCAAGGTGGGGTGGTGGAAAAACGGGTATCCTGAGTATTTCGCCAAAGTGCTCAACGCGACCAATTGGACACGCACCGACGTCGTGGTCAACGGCCAAGCCCTGGACCTGAACGTCGCAAAGTCCATTGAAGGATTCAAGCGGGTGCTGGACATGCGTCGCGGCCTTCTCCAGCGCATGTGCACCGTGGAGCTTCAGGACGGGGCCAAAATCAAATTGGAGACGGAACGCTTTATCAGCATGGATTCCCCCAACAGGGCGGCCGTGGAGGTGCGTGTTACGCCGCTACATGGCGTCAAGACTTTGGAAGTCCGACCGATGTTGGATGGAGACGTGTCCAACGAGGACACGAATTGGGACGATTCGTTCTGGCGCCACGAGGGCCACGAATCGCACCCTGATGCCGGCACGTCGGTGCTTTGGAACACCACCGAAAAAACCGAATTCACCGTCGCGTGCGCTCAGGCTGTGAGCCTGTCCGGGGCAACCTGGACTGGGATGGAGGCCGTCAAGGCCACGGGTCTAGGTGCCTCTTTCGAATCGCCCGAGGCACCGCTGGTGTTCCACAAACACGTGGGCTTGGTCAGTTCGTTGCACGCAACGTCTGCGGACTGTCCCGAGCGGGCACTGAACGAGGCGCGCGAAGGAAGGGAGCTTGGCTACCTCGAAGAGCGCGCCCGACACGAAGCGGCGTGGGCAGACATTTGGTCGTTGGGGGACATCCGGATTGAAGGCGACGTGGAGGCGCAGCAAGCCATTCGCTTCAACATTTTCCATTTGAACCAAACGTACCGTGGCGACGATGCGCGATTGAATGTCGGACCCAAGGGGTTCACAGGGGAGAAGTACGGCGGGGCGTCTTACTGGGATACTGAGGCGTACTGCTTGCCGTTTTTCTTGGCGACACATCCAGAGCATGTCGCAGAGCAATTGCTGCGGTACAGGCACAACCAGCTTGGGAAAGCCATCGAGAATGCCGAGAAGTTGGGATTCAAAGACGGCGCGGCGCTGTATCCCATGGTCACCATGAACGGCGAAGAGTGTCACAACGAGTGGGAAATCACCTTCGAGGAGATTCACCGCAACGGAGCCATGATTTTGGCCTTGAGGAACCACGAGATGTACACCGGGGACACGACCTACCTGGCGAAAGAAGGCGTCGAGGTGGCCGTGGCTGTGGCACGTTTCTGGGCCCAACGCGTGCACTGGTCGTCGCACCGCGACGGATACGTGATGCTCGGGGTCACTGGGCCCAACGAGTACGAGAACAACGTCAACAACAACTGGTACACGAATTACCTCGCGGCGTGGTGCCTGAAGTATGCCGTGGAGTTGGTTCGCCGTTTTGAGGGACAAGTCGGGCCAGATGAGCTGGACCAATGGACTGACATTGCCACGCGGATGTGCTTGCCTCAGCAAGAGGGCACCCACATTCGGCTTCAGCAGGACGGCTTCTTGGACAAGGACCTCATGCCAGCCGCGGAGTTGCCAGAGGAAGTTCGCCCCATCAACCAAGTGTGGTCGTGGGACCGCATTTTGCGCTCCTGTTTCATCAAGCAAGCGGACGTCCTTCAGGGATTTTACTTCTTCCCGGACGACTTCAGTGCGGAAGAGCTCAGGGACAATTTCGACTTCTATGAACCGATGACAGTTCACGAAAGCAGCTTGTCGCCTTGTGTGCACGGGATTCTGGCGTCGCGTCTCGGACGCAAAGAGAAAGCCTTGGAGATGTACCTCCGCACTTCCAGGTTGGACCTGGACGACTACAACGCCGAGGCGTACCAAGGGCTGCACATCACCTCGATGGCAGGCACGTGGATGTCTGTGGTGGAAGGCTTTGGCG
>CBFHQO010000003.1:0-6068 GCA_965658045.1 uncultured Flavobacteriales bacterium
CATCACGCCGAACCATTTGCGGACGGCCTGACCGACGCCTGGCACGTCGATGTGGATGATGTAGACGCCCCCGGCGATGGGCACGTTGGCTTCGTTCTTGAGGTCCCAATCGACGTAGGTGAGTGGGTCGGCTTTGGAGTAGGTGCGAACCAGGGTGCCCGAGAGGTTGTAGATGCGCACGGTGCACACCTCAGGCAGGTTCACAATCTTCACGCGGTTGTCCAGCTTGCTGGTCTCGTACTGGCTGTAGGCGTAGTACGGGTTGGGCACCACGTTGATTTCCTCGAGCATCTCCTCAAGCACCGCCACCTCTTCGCTTCGTGTGGCCACGTCGCTGGTGGAGAAGGTGTAGAGAGGGTCCCAGAAGTTCTTGGCGTTGTCCACGTTGTCGGTGTCGACGACGTTGGCGCTGTACTTGTCGTAGGCACGAGCCACGCGAAGGCTCACCCGCGTCTCGTTGGGGATGAGGCCGTCCTCGATGCTGAGCATCGGGAAGTCGGGGTTGCTGCGTGCAGAGCCCACCCACGCGCAGTCGCGGAAGACCTTCTTCTCGTTGGTGATGCCTGGGTTGTCGCCGAGCTCGTTCATGATGAACTGACCGCGGTCGTACGGAGGCATGCGGTTGCCCTGCCCTGAGGCGGCCTGGCCGCTCTTGAAGACGTAGATCCAGTGCTGGCCACCCATGTACTGCCTGTTGGAAGAGGGGTTCCAGATCATGTCCTTGCCGTTGTCGGCGCTGAGCCACGAGTCTTCCCCGAAGGCCATGTTCAAGCGCTCACCTGTGGCCAAGTCGATGGCGTAGCCTGGGAACCATCCCATGCCTGTGCCGCTGACCAGGGTGGCGTCACCTTGGTTCACACCCTCGTCGTCGACGGTGCGGCCAAACTTGTCGACCGACTTGTGACGGCGGAGGTTCATCTTCTCGATGGTGCCTGAGGCGCCTGTGGCGTTCTGCGCCAAGATGTTGTTGGGCTGCATCTCCAACACAGGGCAGCGGGTCCACTTGCTGCGGTCGCTGGTGAAGACCACGTCAACGCTGGTGGTCGACTCAGGGGTGTTCCACTGCTGCACGCGCTTCAAGTCGTCCCGTGTGGGGGCGTAGAGCGGCAAGAACTCGTAGGTCGCACCGGTGGCAGGGTCTTCGACGTCTGCGTTGGTGTAGGACACCACAGAGTACGGCGCCCATGTGCCGCCCAAGAAGCCCTCGTAGAGTTCCTCCTCGTCCATGAGGTCGTCGTAGGTCAACTCGTACGGAGACTCCGCGTCGCCTTCCTGGGTGCCGGAACGGATCCAGTTGTTCTCCACGAAGCCTTCGGCGTCAGGGATGCCCTGGAGCCATGGCTCTTGAGGGTTGGAGAAGGTGATGCTGGAGCCGAGGGGCGTGGCCACCTCGTCGCCGGAGCTGTAGACCTTCTGCTGGCAGGTGACGCCGAGGCCCCACTGCAAGATGAGCTGCTCGTTGAGCACGTCGATGGTGCGGTCGCTGGTGACGATGGCCTTGGCCGAGTCGCTGGCCGACATGGCCGTGTCGAGCATCGTCAAGTTGGTCAGCACCCAGTTCACGTCCTCGCCTTCGTCAAGGTCGCCCGCCTCGCCCAAGATGCGAAGCTCAAACTCGGCGTCAGGCACAGACAGTGGGTCGATGACACGCACCGACACAGGTCCCATGCCTCCTTGGTAGGTCACAGAGGCAAGCTTGCCCGAGCCGCTGGCAAGAAGCGCAGCCTCGCTCTCGGGCGTCAAGGCCACGTCGTTCTCGCCGTTGCCCTTGCCCTCCAAACGCGTCATCGCCACGCCGTCGCCGTACGCCGCAGCCTGAATCAAGCCACCGCTCTCAGGAGAGGGCTTGTGTGGGATGCCGCTGTACACCCGGATCGAGCCGACGGCCGATTTCCGAGAAGCCTTGTACTGGATGTCTTGGCCTGTGCCCAACACCGGATCGAAGTCGCCGTAGTTGTTGTAGCCGTAGGCCAACGCCATGAAGTGGTACGTCTTGTGGTTCACCAAGGCGTTGTCGCCTTGGGCGAACGCGTCTTTGGTCACGCGGAAGCTGTGCGCAATGCCTTCGTTCTCGCCGTTGGCCATGAGCTCCGGCACCGACGCTTGCATGATGTCGTCGTATCGGTAGTTCACCACGTTCGCCACGTCGTTGGCGATGTCGCATTGGTAAATCAAACGCGCCTTCTCCACGTCTCCGAGCTCGGCGGGGCTGACGCCCTGTTCGGCGAGCTGGTAAATTTGGTAGCCTTCAAACGCGTACGAACGGTCCGCCTCCGACAACAACGTGCCGTCCGGCAACTCCTTGGGAATGCCGGGGTCCACCGCCGTGTAAGCCTCGCCGAAGTTGTTCGAGAGGGGGTTGTTGTTGGTCAGGTACAGGATGAGCTCGTTCTCCAATTCCTGGATCGTCATGTCCGGTGCATCTGGACCAGACACAATCTCAAAACAATTGTCAAACAACGCCTGCGCCTTGTCGTCGGCCAAACGCAAGAGCTTCACGCTTTCAAAAGGCTCTCCGCCGCCGGCGCGGGCCCAGACCATGCCCACCGTGATGTTGTTGTAGTCGCCAGGCTCCAAGGTGAAGGGCCCCGCGCTCTGCAAGAACAGGCGGTCACCTGGAGGGTTGCCCGTTTCAAATTCAGACCAAGGCTCCACTGGGGTGCCACCCGTTCCCCATGCGTAGGGGTCGGTGTCGCCAGGGAACATGTAGTCCGAGTAAATCTCAAGGTTGGCACCGGTGCCGGCGTTCAGGCCGTCCCCGCCGTAAGCCATGCGCTGGCCGTTCTTCCAATACCCGCGCATGTAGTTGTAGTAGTGACCTGCCGTGGAAGGCTGGGTGTTGGGGCCTGAGCCCCAGTTGAAGTAGATGAACCGGCGCATGCCGAAGCGCTCGTTGTCCACCACCCCGTCGCCGTAGCCGATGCCAATGCCCTCGTAGGGAATGCCCAGCGAGTCGATCGCGTTGGAGAAGTTCGTGGTCAGCGGGTTGTCGATGCCGTCGGCGTCTTGGTAAGGCCCCTCAAAGAAGTCCACCCCAAAGGCCGGCGGGTTTTCGCCGTAGCCCGGTGAAAAGCTGTCCGACTCGTCGAAGGCGTCTCCGTTGTAGGTGTACCCCAAACCCCGCTGCACGTCGCACCCCACGTAGTCGTCGCTGATGCCGCCCAAATCGCTGTCCACCCACTGGCACATGTACGTGTTGGTCAGGGTTTGGGTGCCCTGGTTGATCAGGACGTAGTTGTTGAAGGTCATGTTGTTGACCTCGTCGTTGGTGGCAAAGGCGAACGCCTGGGCACGGATTTCCATCCCGATGGGCTCGCCTTGCGACTCGGAGTGCACGTTGCCCTTGTCGTTGAAAATCCAGTAGTAGTTCTGGTCTCCGTAGAGGGGCACGATGTCTTCCCGGCGGCGGTTGCCGCAGTCAATCTCTTGCAGGAAATCGTACCAAGGGTAGTCGCCTTGTTCCGGGGAGTAGAAGCCGTCGCCGTTGTAATCCAGGAACGGCGCCAAGTAGTAATCCTGGTTCAGGTCCGTGTTGCCGTGCGCCGGATAATCCCGGAAGTAGGCCGGCATGGCGTAGCCCTCGGGGAATTCCTCTTCCACGGTGCCTGCCTCCAGCGCCTCGAAGTATTGACGGTGGCGCCGGGCGTCGGCGCGGGTCGACACGAAGAACTCGTCGTATTCGTTGCACGTGGTGGCGTCCACCTCGGCCGCCCCGTCGTTGGACAAAGGTCCAGGCCAAAAGTCATTGCCGTCGCGGCGGTACCGCACGGCCGCCAGCTTCAATTGCTGGTCCGGACTGATGCCTCCGATCCACAGGGCGCCCGCAAACACCGTGGACACATTGTCCTCTTTGGGCACGATGTAGGCCCCGCGCCAGTTGGCCCGCTCATGCCACAAGGTGCCGCCGTTCTCGACCAAGGCGCGGACGTTGTTCCACTCCAGGTCACGCAAGGCCGTGGCTGGGGCGCAAGCCGAAGCCCGGGTCTGCACTTGCGATGCGTCCGCCGCGCGGACCAAATATTCCTTGCCCACGGTTTGGCCTTGGGCATTCAAGCTGACGACCAAAGTCAACACCGCAAGGGTGCAAGCGCGGAAAGGGCGAATGGCGAGAGAGGAGGTGTCCATCAGGAGGTGAAGATAAGGGGTGCCGAGGGAGCCGGCACCTCTTCAAGGGACCAAGGTTCCAGGTACAGGAGCCAGCCGCGAATCGGGGCGTCTTCCAACCCCGAAAGGACCTGCATGTAGGACTGCACTTGGGCGACGTGTTTGGGCTTGTCTTGCCCGCCCGACTTGAAGTCCACGATGTGCCAAGTCTGGCCGTCGAAGACCACGCGGTCCGGGCGGTACAATTCCACACCGTCGGTCCACTCGGGTTCGCACTCCACCCGCATCCCAGGCTGAAAGAAGCGGGCCGATTCAGGGCGGTCCAGCACCGCATCCGCCCATCCCAGCAGGATGGCCCGGTCGGCGGCAGACAACGCCCACCCCGCGGCGAATTTGGCACGGATGGCAGGCCAGGTGTCGGTGGAGTTGACCTCTGCCAGCAACGAATGCACTGCCGTGCCCAAGGCCGACTCGTCCATGCCGTCGGGATGGACCGTGGCATGGCTGCCCTTGGCCAACGCCACCTGCTGGATCACCTCCTCCCCAAGCTGGAGGTGGGTGGTGCGCGCAGGTTGGGGAGTGTCCGAGCTTGAGTTTCGCTCAGGAAGACCTCCCCCCGCACCGCGGGTGACGCAGTCGCCGGTCGATTCAAAATGAATGTCTGCCACGTCCTCCGCACAGGCCAGAACCCACTGTCCGACTTGGGCGGGCGCCGTGCGGTCAAAGTCCAGTTTGGCGGTTTCCGCCAACACGTCAAGCCGGGCGATCGGGCGGGTCATGCCGACGTAGACGATGTTGATTTGGTCCAGCAAGGCGGCGTCCAACTCGGCCTCGGCCTTCGCGTCGAGCGCCGTGTCTTTCATGTCCGAGACCCGCAACAGCGCCGCAGGCACGTCCAAGCCGGTGGCGGGGTCCAAGAGCACGGGCAAATGCCCCTTCACCTCGCGTGCGACGTTGGTGCCCGCCACCAGGATGGTGACAGGAAAAGCCAAGCCCTTGGCCTTGTGAACCGTCATGATTTGAACGGCATCCTCTCCCCCGCTGGCCACGATGGAACGCCGGCTTCCCGTTCGGTCCCACACACGCAAGAACCCGCGCAGACCGCCATCTTCGGTGCCTGTCACCTCCCGGGCCATCTCCATCAACGCCTCGGCGTAGGCGTCGAACCGCCCAGTCAGTCCAAGGGTTTGGCACACGTGGCCCACCCAGGCCACCAAGGGGCCGTTCGCCCTCTCCAGGGGGTGAAGGTCAGGGAAGAGGTCGTCTAGCATGCCCAGGGCGTCGAGCGAGGCAAAACGCCGTCCCTCGTCGTTCTGGCGCCACGACACATGCCGGTCGAGCACCGCCGATTCGTCGATGCGGCCGGGAGACAGCGCGGCCATACATTGAAGCCAAGACGTGGCGTGTCTGTCTTCGGAGGGGTCCACCACCCAGCGCGTCAACGCGACCACCGCCAGCACCCCAGGGTGCCGGCCGAGATGAAGGCTGTCCTCCGTTTGCGGCGTGATGCCCGCGTCGAGCAGGTGCTGTGCAATGAGGGCCCCTTGCTTGTTGGTGCGGACCAGGATCGCCATCTCCGAGCGGCGAAACCCAGCCTCTTCGTGATGTCGAATGCGGGCTTCAAGCGCCTCGTGCAAGAGCTGTTCGCGGGTGGCGCGGTCCTTGTCGCACACCGCCTCGATGTGAACCTGGCCTTCGAACGCTTGTTGCGGCGCCTGGCCATGGTCGTCGTACACCTTGGCCAAATCTGCCGGCAACCGGCGCTGCACGGCGTCGAAAAACGCCCCGTTCCACGCCACGATGGCGGAACCACTTCGCCAATTGGCGTCGAGCAGCTGGTCGTCAATGACGGGCGCCTTGATGAGGCGTATCGCCTCAGCAGCGGGCGCGGTAAGTCCGTGAGTGCTGTAGACCGAGAGGACCAAAAGAGCCAAAGAGCAAACGTACGAGCAACGCTTTACGAA
>CBFHQO010000004.1:0-19083 GCA_965658045.1 uncultured Flavobacteriales bacterium
CCGTCGAACGGGTTCATCGTACCACCGTTGTTGTTGTACAAAAACTCGCCGTCCTCGGTCAAGGTCCAACGGTCGTCGTATTGGAAGTCCACCAACGCACCCGCTGGAGACGCGTACCATTCTGTGGAGCCTGGTTCTGGTCCGATGGCGATGGCGCCGGCGTCCGAAGCAAACTTCCACGTCTTGGGGTTGTCGCATCCCGTCAGGAGCGCCAGCGTGCCTTCGCACGGGAGTTCGAGGGTCTTCTCGATCTGCACAGAGTCTTCGAAGTACGCCATACCTCCTGCCGCATGTCCTTGGTAGGAAATGCCGTAAGTGCCCTCGACGTAGTAGATCATGGTGTCCACAGGGTCGTTGCTGACCTGACCGTTTCCGAAGTCCCACAAGTGGATGAACACGTCGTCGCTGACGTCGGCCTCCACCACGACGCGGTTGGAGTCGATGCCGATGACGCCGTCCACCGTGTCTGGCAAGAAGTACCACTGCACGTCCGCAGAAGGCGGGTCAGGCAAACCAGGGCTGGTTTCCACGTAGGGGTCGCAACCCACCGCCGCCAACAACAAGGCGGCTCCGGCGACCAAGGAGATGTTCTTCAAGTTCATTCGTATCCAGGGTTTTGGGTCAAGGCCCCGTTGGACAAAGTGATTTCTGCAGTGGGAATCGGGAACAATTCGCTCTTCCCAGGGATGAAGCCCTCAAGCACATCTGCCGCCCGACCTTGACGCACAAGGTCAAAGAAGCGGTGGCCTTCCAAGCCCAACTCCACACGACGTTCGTGGTAGATGGCGTCGAGCAAAGCCGCGCCTGCCACAGAACCTGCAGCAAGGGTGGGCACAGCTGCACGGCCGCGAACCAAGTTCAACGACGCGATTGCGGTGGCGTCGTCGCCCAACTGGTTGCAAGCCTCGGCGTGCATCAACAACACGTCCGCCAAACGAATCACGCGGTCGTTGGACCCCCCGTTGGGGTTGGGGTCGCCGAACGGCGCCAATTCAGACGCAGGGTTGAAGTACTTCCGAGGGAAGTATTGGCTCTGCATGCCTGTGGCGTCTTCGGTGAGTTGCCCCCAATCTGAGGCGTTGTCTCCCAATTGGTAGACGGTGTATCCCAAACGTGGGTCCACCTTTTCAATCAAGTCCGGGCCGATTTGCTCTTCCCACACTTCAAACTCGTCCACGAAATCTTGCGTGGGCAAATTGAAACCGTAGCCCGCGAATGTGCCACGGGCACGCTGGAACACGTTGGTGTAGGTGCCTTCACTCCAGAACTGGGCACCCCAGTTGCCACCAGAGTTGTTGGCGTACTGAATTTCCCAAATGCTTCCTGGTCCGTTCTCACCGGCTTCAGTGAAAATGTTGCCGTAGTTGGGGTCGAGGAAGTATTCTCCAGATCCCACCACCTCTTCACAGCGAGCGCGGCAGTCCGACCAGTTGCCTTGGTAAAGATGTGCCTTGGCGAGCAACGCGTTGGCTGCACCACGGGTGGCACGTCCGGTCGCGGACACGCTGTAGGCGCTCTTCTCAGGAAGGTTGGCGGCGGCATCTTCGAGGTCGGCCACGATTTGGGCCCATACTTCTTCCGCCGTGGCGCGTGGCTGGGCGTACTCTGAAGGCGCCAAAGGAGCCGTCACGAGTGGCACACCGCCAAACGTGGTCACGAGGTTGAAGTACCAGTAGGCGCGCAGGAACTTGGCCTCTCCGAGGTACGCGAGCTTTTGAAACTCATCCATCTCGATGCCAGGGATGTTCTGCAGCGCAATGTTGCAATATGTGATGCCCTTGTACGCGGTTTTCCACTCGCCGAGCACAATACCGCTGGAGGGGTCGCCGAAGAAGTTCTCGAACTCAAGCAAATCCGGCTCGTCCGTGTCGCCCGATCCGCCCTTGTCGGCGTCGTCGCTCACGATGTCGCCGAAGTACCACCGGAAGTGGGCTCCGTCCGAAATCTCCACCTGAAGCGGCGCGTAGCACGCGATGGTCGCCGCTTCCGCGTCGTCGGCGGTTTGGTAAAAGTTGCCCGCCGAGCTCCCGATGTAGGGGTCGCGGTTCAAAAAGTCCTTGGAGCATCCAGTGGATGCGAGCACGACGACCATCGCGGCCAATGCGCCCAACCAAGTGAGGGATGTAGCTTTTTGGTTCATCAGAATGTCACGTTGATGCCCAGGTTGTAAATCCGGGGAGATGGGTAGAAACCACGGTCGATGCCGATTTCAAGCGTGCCGCGTGTCCCAATCTCTGGGTCGAGACCCGAGTATGGTGTGAAGGTGAACAGGTTGTTCGCACTGGCGTACACGCGGAACTTGGAAATGCCCAAGCGTTCCAAGGTGTTCGACGGCAGGGTGTAACCCACCATCAAGGACTTGATGCGCAAGTACGATCCATCCTCGATGAAACGGTCGGACACGCGGTTGTTTTGGTTCAGGTCAGAGTGCGTCACACGCGGGGTGTCGTACGACGTGCCCTCCCCGGTCCAACGATCCAACGCAGAGATTGGCAAGTTGGTGGTGTTGAGGTCGTAACGGAACATGCCCTTGTAGATGTCGTTGCCGTGGCTGCCCTGCAAGAACAAGTTGAAGTCGAAGTTCTTGTACTTGGCCCCTGCCGTGAACCCGTAGGTGAAGGCGGGGTGTGGGTTGCCGATGACCACTTTGTCCTCGTTGTTGATGACGCCGTCGCCGTTTTGGTCCACGAAAATCACGTCACCTGCCACGGCGTTCGCCTGGGCGGTGTCGGCCATGGCCTCTTCGTCCGTCTGGTAAATGCCCGCCGTCTCGAAGCCCCAGAAGGTCGCGATGGGCAACCCGATGTCGGTGATGGCCACGAAGTCTCCAGAGCCGAACACGTTGCCCGTGAAGATGGGCTGGTTCAAGCTGTCCACAGGGGCACCGAGGTCGGTGACTTCGTTGCGGTACATGGAGATGTTGGCGTTCAGGTTGTAGGTGAAGTCGTCCTCGCCCCCTTGGTATCCGACGGCCAATTCCGCACCGCGGTTGCGGGCAGAAGCGACGTTCGAGGGACCGGGCTCAAGACCAGCCGTGCCGGGGTTGGGCACGTAGGCCAACATGTCGAGGGTGTTCTTCTCGTAGATGTCGAAAATCAAGTTCCAACGGCCGTCCAAGAAGTCGGCGTCCAGACCCACGTTGATCTGCTCACCGGTCTCCCACTTCAAATCGGGGTTGGCGATGGCCACAGGCCCAGAACCGATGGTTTGGGCTTGCTCGCTCCCGAAGGTGTAGTTCAATCCGTTGACGATGACTGGGTTGTATGCGTAGTCGCCGATCTCGGCATTGCCGTTGCGACCCCAGCTTCCACGCACCTTGAAGAAGTCGATCCAGTCTTTTTCAGCGAACCATGGACGCTCCGTCAAGTTCCACGCCGCAGAGAACGACGGGAACAACCCAAAGCGGTTGTTCAAGCCGAAGCGAGAAGAACCGTCGTAACGAAGCGTGCCCATCAAGGACCACTCGTTGCCCAGGTCGTACGTCGCACGCACAAACTGACCGATCCAAGCCGTTTCGCTGATGCCGTCGCCTGCCCGTGGGATTTGAGGCGCCACATTCAGGCTGTTGCTCAAGAATGCGTAGGTCGGGTCGTTGGTCGCCAAGCTGTCACGCGATGCAGTGATGCTCGTGGAGCTGGACTCCAACGCCGAGTAACCGGCAATCACTTGAAGCTTGTCTTCGTTTTCGAATTCCTTGGTGTAGGTCAAGGTGTTCTCCCACTGCCATGTAGACCACTTGTTCTCCGCACGGATGAGGGAGTTCACCTCGCGGAATTCTGTGGCTGGGCGGTTGGGGTCGCCTGGGAACAAGGCCAAATCGAACGTCGGGAAGAAAATCTTCTGCGAGCCCAACGCCAAGTCCACGTTCACCGAGGAGCGGAACTTCAAGTTGGGGGTCAAGTCCATTTCGCCAAACACGTTTCCCACGAAGCGGTTGGTCGTCCAGTTGTCGTAGGTCTGTTCGATTTGGTTGATGGGGTTGACAATGTCGCTGTCGATGTAATCGGTGTACGCGTAGGTGCCGTCGGGACGGGTTACAGGCGTCACAGGGTCGATGTTCAACGCACGCAGCACCGGGGTGGCGAACTCGTTGTTCTCGGCCAGCGCGTTGCGCTTGATGTTGGTGAAGGTGACGTTCTGCCCCACTTTGAAGCGGTCGCCCGCTTGCTGCTCCGAATTGACACGGAACGTGGTGCGCTCGAAGCGTCCCTTGTCTCCACCGATGATGCCGTCCTGGGAGAAGTGGCTGGCGCCCATGGCGATGCTCGACGTCTCGGTGCCGTTGGTGTACAACACGCTGTGGTTGGCCATCGGCGCGCGCTGGAACATCGCGTCCTGCCAGTTGGTGCCCTCGCCCAAGCTCGCGGGGTCAGACAATCCTGGAAGGGCCGACAGACCTGCCGCAGCGCGGCTTTCGTTCATCAACGTGGCGTACTCTTCGGCGTTCAACAATGCCATGTACTTCCAAGGCTCTTGTGTGCCGACGTAGCTGTCGTAGGTCAAGGTGGCCTTGCTGCCACGTGAACCCTTCTTGGTGGTGATGAGCACCACCCCGTTCGCACCACGGGCACCGTAGATCGCGGTCGATGCCGCGTCCTTCAAGATGCTGATGCTCTCGATGTCAGACGGGTTCAAATAGTCGATGCCTCCGGAAGGAATGCCGTCCACGATGAACAAGGGGTCCGAGTTGTTGATAGAGCCCAAACCCCGAATCCGGATGGTCTGGGTCGACCCGGGCTGACCTGAGTTTTGGGTCACCTGGACACCTGCAGCACGGCCCTGAAGGGCTTGTTCTGTGCGAAGCACGGGGATGGAGGTGGCCTCCTTGATGTCGACGGTGGTCACCGCACCCGAGATCTTGCTCCGCTGCTGGTTGCCGTATCCGATGACGACAGCCTCCTCGAGGCCTGCCACGTCGGGCTTCAGTTCCACCTTCAAATCCGAGACGGTGTTCGCCACGGTCACTTCCTGACGGAGGTATCCGATGTACGAGAACACCAAGGTCGCACCTGATTCCGCTGTCAGGGCAAATTTTCCGTCGAGGTCGGTGGCGGTACCGGCATACGAGCCTTTCACCGTCACAGACACCCCCGGCAATGGCATGTCCCCGTCCACGACGGTTCCACCCACGGAGATGGTTTGGGCCCACAGCCCTGAACTCACTCCAAAGAGCAAGATCAGGGCGGCGAGCGAAGTCAAGCGTTGAATCATTTCACGAAGCTCCAGGAAGCACGAGCTCCCTCAGTTGAAATTTGAACAGAGTACACACCGGCTTCCCATGAAGCGGCGTCGATCACGATGTGCTGCTGGGCAGTGCGCATGGCGAGGCTCGCCACCAAACGGCCTTGCATGTCACGGACATCCACAGTGGCGTCGCCCATGAGCGGAGTGGCCAAGCGAATGTTCAACTGGTCGACCACAGGCACTGGGAACACTGCACCTTCCAAAGCCACCACATCTTCGATGCCGTCCACAGTCATGGTCAAGCTGGCAGATGCAGTGCATCCGTTGGCGTCGGTCACAATCGCGGTGTACAGACCTCCAGACAACGAGTCGGGATTCACCTCAATGCCAGTCATGTTGTTCCACACCACGACGTAGTCAGGGGTGCCGCCCATCACCTCTGCAGAGGCTTGGCCGTCGCCCGCACCCGAGTCTTGGCTCACCAAGGTCACCTCGATGGTCAATTCTGCAGGAGCGCTCACGGTGAACGCGGTTTCGTTGGAGCAACCGTCGGCGTCGGCAGACACAAGCGTGTAGTCGCCGGGTGCGAGCTCAATCGAACCGCCTTCAACCGCTGTGCCGTTGACGCTGAACATGGCGCCGGCAATGGCCACAGTGGCCGAGTCCAACGTCAAAGAACCTGTGCCGTCGAAGCACGCTGCGTCCATCACGGTGAACATGGCCGCAGGGCCGTCGCCGTAGATGCAGCTGCCATCGTCTTCCGTTGCAGCCATATCGTAGTTGCACGCGGTCGCGTCGGTGCATCCCGGCACGGGCTCGGCGTTGCAACCCGCGCACTCGTTCCAGCACACGGTGGGCAACACAGCGTCTCCAGTCACGTCCAAGGTCCGGTTGGTGTACCCGTCGATGGTCGACGTGCACGCAGTGCCCTCGGGGAACTCTTCTTGGTCAGTCCAACCGTCCACGGTGAACTTGTACTCCACGGTGCCGCCCTGCAATTCCACGTCCAACGTGTACACGCCGTCTCCGTCGTCGTCGGTCATCGTGGCGCAGCTGCCGCACCAGCCGTTGAAAGAACCGTTGAGGTTCACGGTGCCGTAGGTGCCCGCGTAACCCGCCATGTCCACGTTGAAGGTCACCATGCCTCCGGGAGGGGGGGGCACGTCGTTGCACACACCGTCGCAGGTGCCGTAGTAGTCGTTGGCCACAGACCCAGACTCGATGGTGCGGTTCGCGTATCCGCTGTAGTCTGTGATGGGGGCACACGTGGCGCCGTCGACCATGTCGTTGACCAAATTCTCCTGGTCGGCGAAACCGTTGATGGCGTACTTGTACTCCACAGTGCCGGCGAGGTCGGCCACTTCCACAGAGTAGATGCCGTCTCCATCAGGGTCGGTCATGGTGTTGTACGTGTCGTTCGCGCACCAGCCGCACCAAGGGCCTGTCACAAAGACATTGTCAAAATCTGAAGGGGCGCAGGTCATGTCCACGTTGAACGTGACTTGGGCGATGGCGCCGGCTCCGAAGAGCAAAGACGCTGCGAGAGAAAGCAGGTGTTTCATGAGAATTTATTGTTTGATTTTCAGCTCGAAGGTTGTGTTCTTGTCTTTGACACGGGCGCCAAATTCGCCCGGTTCGACGACATAGGCCAAATCCTGACCAATGAAGCCCAATTCTGTTGTGGAAACGCCAAGTTTCACGGTTTTCGTTGCACCGGCGTCCACGAAGACGCGCTTGTAGGCCTTGAGCTTGTCCACACTTGGCGTGACCGAGGCCACGCTGTCCGAGGTGAAGAGCATCACCACTTCAGAGCTGGCGCGGTCGCCTGTGTTTTGAAGGGTCACCTTGACGCTCAATTCGTCGCCGATGTGAATGTCCTCGTCGTTAACAATCTCCATGGCTTTCGTCACCACGGGGCTGTACGACAGACCCGACCCAAACGCGTACTGCGGTTGGAAGGCGTCCATCTCGAAATCCACCCCAACGTTTTCGGTGTGTTTCCGGTCGTACGTCACGTGGGAGGACGCTTCCAAGGGCCACGTGAAAGGCAACCTGCCAGCAGGGTTGTGCGCCCCGCTGAGCACTTGGGCGATGGCTTGCCCCCCAAAATCTCCTGGCAAATACGCCATGACCACCCCGTCCAAGAGAGGCTCCACCTGAGAGAACGTCCGAGGACGCCCCTCCACAAACACCGCCACCACTGGGGTGTCCGTGGCCTTCACCGCGCGCACCAAATCAAGCTGGTTGTCTGCAAGCCGCAAATCGCCAATGTTGCCCACGAGTTCCGTGTAGGGCATTTCCCCCAAGAACAACACCGCCACCTCAGGCTTGGAAGAACGCACGGCGCGCACCACGCGGTCAATGTCGGATTCGGTGAAGGACATCGTCTCCAAGGCTTCGTAAGCGATGCGGCCTGCGCCAAACTCCTCTTGCATCGCCTCCAGTGCTGTGGCGCGCCCGGGGTTGTTGTAGGCAGGGTCCGTGCCCTGCCAGGTCCCAGACCATCCGCCGTTGAGGGCGTTGAGAGAATAGGCCGTAGGCCCCGACACGAAGATGGGTCCGCGGCTGGTGAGCGGAAGCACCTCGTCGCGGTTCTTCAGCAGGGTGATGCAGTCCAGGGCTGCTCGTGCCGCGGGGGCCTCAAGCGCTTGGCGCTCTTCGGCCGTGAGCAGGGGGGGCAACACCTCGCTGTTCTCCTCCAACAGGCCCAAGGTTTCTTTCATGGTCAAGATGCGTCGCACACTGAGGTCGATGCGCGATTCAGAAATCGCACCCTCTTCCACCAATTCACGGAGCAAGACGGGGAATTCCAGGTCTTCGGGCACCATGCTCATGTCAACGCCTGCGTGGATGGCCATGCGGATCGCCTCCTTGTAGTCCGCCGCCACCTTGTGCCGCTCCTCCAAAAAGACGATGTCCTCCCAATCGGTCAACACGACCCCCTCGAACCCAAGCTCTCCCCTGAGGATGTCTGTGAGCACGAACCGGTTGGCGTGCGTGGGGATGCCGTTCATTTCGCCGCTGTTGACCATGACGCTCATGGCGCCGGCCTCCACGGCTTGGGCAAAGGGAGGCAGGAACACTTCCCTCAACTGACGTTCAGGAATGTAGGCCGGTGTCCTGTCCTTGCCGCTCCAAGGCATGCTGTACCCGAGGTAGTGCTTGAGGGTGACCGCCACTTGGACATCTCCTTCTTGAAACCCGCGAACCATGGCCTCGCCCATGTCGCCCACGAGCTTGGGATCCTCGCCAAACGTCTCCCAGAAACGAGGCCAACGGGGGTCCCGTCCCACGTCCAGCACCGGGGCAAAGTTCCACGGAATGCCGCACGCGTGAATTTCCTTGGCTGTCCCTTCCGCCATCTCACGAACCAACGCGGTGTCCCACGTCGCAGCCAAGGCTAGCTGCTGTGGCCCCAAAGCCGCCCCCTGGGTGTACGTCGCGCCATGGATGGCGTCCACCCCATACAGGGTTGGGATCCCTTTGGCGTTCAAACTGGCTTCGTGAATGTCCGAGACGAAGGACCTCCACTTCTCGGACGTGTAGCTGTGGCCGGCCGCATTCAAGACACTGCCAACCTTGGCGACCTCGAAGGCCTCGGCCATTTTGGCCGGGTCGAGCCGATGTGGTTCTTCTGTTTTGCGACGTGTCCCCACACAAAGCATGCTCAACGTGAGCTGGGTCATCTCCCCCACCTTCTCTTCCAAGGACATGTCCGCCAGCAAAGCCTCCACGCGAGGCGTGCCACGGAAGCGGCACAACACCTCGTCCGACAGGCGGTCGTGCACTGCGTCAGATTGACACGACTGAACACCGCACATCGCAGACAGGAGTCCCAAAACGGGAACCCATCGGGCAAGTGTGGCATTGGTTCGGTCGAAAAGGTGAATCATCTGAACGAAAGAAAAGGGCTCGGCTGGCCTGGAAATCAGGCTCAATCCGTTGGTTTTCAGCTGGGAAGCATTGTCCAGAGGCTGTCAAACTGCACAGGCGTGTGCAAGCTACATGATTCTCTTGAATTTTCCCGTCTGAAGAAGCACGAAAGGGTGTCATTCGAACGCAGAACACATCAAGCATCAAGGCGCTGCCGCGACCACCACGTCAACGCGGCGTCCAACCCCAATCGGTAATCGGACATCACTTCGTTGGGCCCCACCCTCATGCTGTCCGAACTCAGGGGCACAGGCGGCGCAATTTCCTCCCATCGGCGTCCTTGATCGTCTCCACCTGCAAACAAACGGTCGACCGTGTCGTTGTAGGCCACATGCCCTTCCTCGAACAGCTTGTTGACCCCAGGTCGGTCTTGAAACCACCAAGAGGCCAAATAATCCGTGGTGCTTTGCGTGATGTGGTCTCCGGAAGGTCGGGTGCGCACGACCAAGATGTGCTGCCCCCCAAGTTCCAGCGCTTTGCCCAACGGCAATGGGTCGCTGTACCCACCGTCAAACACCCAATCCTCTTTCCATTTCACTTGTCCACGGGTCCACATGGGCAACGTCGCCGAAGCCACCAGCGCGTTGAGCCAGTTGTCCGTTTTCGGCTGAACGTACATCGCCATGCCGGTTTCAGCATGCGTCATCACCACCCAGGCTTGCGTGGTCTCCTGCGCTGCTGCAAGTGCGCTCATGTCGAGCGGAGCATGCACCATGACATGCCGCTTCAGGTGCGCCAAATTCATCACTCCTTCGTCGCTGAAGGCTGCGCCGAATCGGATGAATTCTCCCTCACCCAGCAGCTCCCGGGCCACGCGAACAAAGTACTTGTGCTGCCCTGCCAAATACGACGCCATCACCATGGCCCCGGCGCTCACACCCAACGCGCGTTTGAACTTCATGGGGCCCAGCAGCATCAGGGCGTCCATGACCCCCGCTGTGAAGGCGCACCGCAGGCTTCCTCCTTCAAGGATCAACGTGTCGTAGGCATGCACCAAAGGCTTCACACAAGAAAAACGCACGACCTGCAGGGAGGGTTGCCCCTCACATGTCCCAACGCGGGCAGGAAATGCACTCTTTTTCAGAGCGCCCCCACCGAAGGGCAATGCCTGCAGACACGTAGTCGGCCCGCCAGTGCGAGAACCGAAGCGAAGCAAACACATCCAGGCTTGGATGCACGGCCATCAAGATTTGGGCTTTGTTATAGCGCGTTTTGAACCCAGGCGTCGGGTTGTCCAAGACCCCACCCTTGAGCAGGTCCAGCCGCGCCCGGCCAAACAGCCACGTCCACCCCACGCTCCAACCTGGCTGCAAACGGTCCTCCACCGACGTCGCCAAGGTGTCCGAGGGCTCGCCCGTGTTGGGGTCAGCCCGCAGCGCGCCGTGGTGCGCCAACGCCAACTGGGCCGTGAGCCCAACGCGCGGCGACCACACGAAGGTGGATTGCGCAAACAATTCCTGCACGCCGAAAACGTGGCCGCCGTATGGACCGTGGTCGCGCCCCCCCACACCCAAACCGAGCACATGGCTCCAGGCACCCATTTGGGCCCCGTCCGCAAACACCCGACGGTTGGGCACGGCCGTGGGCCTGACAATCAGCCGTGCATGCGGGGTGTTGATGCCTTTGTTGGGGCGCCGCAGGGCGCCGTTGCTGGTGTGAGAAAGGCCCAATCCTAAGCTCACCCGGCTGTCGTTGGCCAGCGTCAACCCGAGACGCACAAGCCCGTTCCAGTTGGAGCCGACCGCAATCAAGTCGCGCGCGTCCTCAGGATGGTACACCATGGGGTTGTAGGCCAGCCCTCCAGTGAAGGACCACCCCACTAGCCGGGTTTGATTGGTGCGCACGGTCCATCCTGCTTGGCCCTGCAAGCCATAGGCGGAAGCCCCAATGCGGTGGATGCCCACAAACCCGCCATGCTCCACCCCGTTGAAAAAAGCCGCCCATCCGTTGGTGGCCCGGGTCATCCAGGCCACTTGGGCGCCTAGCGCCATGCCATCCACTTGGCCCTGCATGTCTTGTTCTGTCACCCAACGCCCCGTGGTCAAGGCCACTTCCGTGGGCCACCACTGCACCTGCGCTTGGGCCTCTTGGACCGCGCACAAAGACATCGTTAAGACAATCAGGGCAAACAGG
Organism: uncultured Flavobacteriales bacterium; assembly: GCA_965658045.1. Classification (GTDB taxonomy): domain Bacteria; phylum Bacteroidota; class Bacteroidia; order Flavobacteriales_D; family Sanyastnellaceae; genus UBA11663. The sequence continues at coordinate 11,251 of CBFHQO010000004.1, forward strand.
CGCGTCATCGCGGGGACTTGAAGGCAGCTTCGTAACGGGCGATCCAATCTTTCGGCGTCATTCGTGTGGCGAGCTGTTCAAGCAGGGGCCATGGAATTTTGGCCATGTTCTTGAATCGAATGCAACTCTTGCCCATGTCCAACTTGCCGCAGGCTTTGGCGTCCCAAGACGCCTTGAACCACGCCATGTCGTCTGGGCTGGCGTGCAACCCCATGTGGTACAGGGCCACGAAATTCTTTTGGTTGGCGAAACTCACAAAAGGCAAGGGCAAGGAAGGGTCGCAATGGTATCCTGCGGGGTAGAGGTCGTGCGGCACCACGAAGGCCGGCATGCCGTACCCCAAGCGCTCCTCAAACCCATGGGGCAAGTGCTTGCGCAACAGGTCCCGCATGCGGCGCAACGCCTCCTGGCGCTCCGCAGGGGCAGCCGCGATGTATTCGTCCACGTTGTTGGCGGCGATCTTCATGAGGTCACCAAGAACCAGGCATTCAACAACTGTTCACGGTTGTAACGCATGGTGGCGCCGGTGTTTTGGTCCACCACGTCGCAACCTGCCGCTTCGCACACGGCTTGGCCCGCCGCCGTGTCCCACTCCATGGTGGGGGCGAATCGCGGGTAGGCGTCTGCTGTGCCCTCGGCGACCATGCACAGCTTCAGCGAACTGCCTTTGCTGATCAAATTCACTTCGCCATGCTCCGCACGCGCCTTCTCGACGTAGGCCTCGGTTTCTGGAGACATGTGGGACCGGCTCGCCACCACGGTGAATGGACGGTCCTGGGGTTGGGCGAACGGAAGCGCCTGACGGGCTTCCCACGCTTCATCGGCAGATGTGTCGCCGGCCATGTCCACCTCGCAACGCCACGCGCCCGAGCCGACGTCGCCCACGTAGGCGTGTCCGAGGACAGGCGCCAGCACCACCCCGCACACCACGCGGCCCGCCTTCACCAGGGCCACGTTGACCGTGAATTCACCGTTGCGCTTGATGAACTCTTTGGTGCCGTCCACAGGGTCGACGATCCACAGGGCGTCCCAACTGCGACGGTCGTCAAACGGCATGTGCTTGCCCTCCTCGGACAAGACAGGAATGCCCGTGGGCCCCAGATGCTTCATCAAGACCTCGTGCGCCGCGCGGTCTGCGCGGGTCAGCGGGCTTTGGTCTTCTTTGTACTCCACCCCCACATCCTCGCTCCCGTAGATCTCCAAAATGGCCTTGCCGGCCTCCAAGCTGGCGTCGAGCGCCACACCCAACAATTCGTTCATGGCGCAAACATCCGGCAGCGCAGGCTCACTTCAAAAGGGTCATCCGCTTCACGTCAGAGAACCGGCCCGAGGCGTTGAAGACTTCCACTTGGTACAAGTACGATGCGGCCGGCACACCCAACGCGTCAAAGTCCACGTCCAACAATGTCCGGCCCGGAGGGCACATGCCGAGGTCTTTCCGAACCACACACGCGCCAGACGGCGACCACAAGGACCACACCACCTCTCCGGCGGATTTCAACTCGATCGGGATTTGCGTGGCTCGTGCGACGGGGTTGGGGAAATTTTGGCCCAAATCAAGGTGGGCCGAGGTTGTCAACTCTTGGTACCCCACGCCGCTGACCCCTGCTCCTTCCACGGTCGCCTCGTAGTGGGAGACGTATTCTTGGGCGGCCTCATCCCATGCCAGGTCCGCCAATTGCAATTGGAATCCGTCGGTGAACACGCCGTCTTGGGAAGGAGGCAGAGGATCAGGCCCCTCGGGGTACAACGCCGAATGCGTCGTGGCCACCTCCACGGCGGCGGCATGTGGCCAGGTCCACTGAGACACCACGCTGTACTGCGAACTCACATGGACTTGGAAGTGCACGTGGGTGGTCCGTCCAGGGTACCATCCTGGGAAAATGGTCACGAACTCGCATTCCCCGTTGGCGTCGGTCATTTGATAACCTCGGCAGTAGGTCTGCCCCTCCGACCCCATCGCCGCGTAGCCGCTGTAATCTCCGTCGCGGTCGCAATGCCAAATGTTCACCCGAACGTTGGGCATCGGGTCGCAGTTGTCGGCCCCCACGATGCGGATTTTCTGACGCAACGGTACACCGACCCGGTCCTCGCGGATGTCCTGACGGAAGAAGAACGTGTTTTCGGTCAAGTCCAAGGGAAATGGCCCCGGGGTCTCCGAAGGCACCAGCACACAATTGCTCCTTACCGATTGGGCCGAGGCGGCCCAAGGCCACACGGCAGGAAGCACAAACGCCGCGCCTGCGGACTTCAAAAATTGACTGCGTTTCATGGGGATGTTTTGTCCCAAGGTACGGACCCCGGACGGTCGGCGTTGGCCCATGCCGTCACCACGCGTACGCCACCTGCAGCCGCACGTTGCGTCCTGGCTCGGCGATGCCGAGGTTGCGGAGCAGCGACAAGGTGGGCACGTACGTTTGGTTTGTCACGTTGATGACCTGCGCATTCAACGTGGTGCGCGTGCCCAAACTCCACGAGGTGCTCGCGTGCAACAGCACCGCATCCCGAGACGCCTCCACCACGATGGACGCCATGCCAGACGCCTCCTTCACATTGGCCCAGGAGTGCCTCAACTCCCACCTCCCCGTGGCGGGAGGCGTCCAAGGCAACGCCTCGCCTTCAGCGTCGCGAGAATGCACCACAGACAAAGCCGTGTGCAAGGACCACGTCTCGGCCCATCTCGGCACCCACACCGCATTCGCATCTGCCCCCAAGAGCGAGGCGCGTGTCGCCCGGTGCAATTGAATGGGGAATCCCTCCTCGTTTTCTTCCCCGCTCGGCGCGAGCATCATGTAGTTCTCGATGTCGCTGGCGTACACCGCCGCGTCGCTCGTCCACCCGTGAGGCGCTTCCGAGGATTTGACCCATTGGACTTCCAACGTGTGGCTGGTTTCCAAGCCCAAATCCGGATCCCCCCACTCCTCTCGGTAGTTGTCCCTCAAACTTCCATGCGCCAACAGCTCCGCCAGTCCAGGCGCTCGGTTGCCGCGCAGGGCGTGCAACCCCAAACGATGAGATGGATTCACATCCAAGAGCACACCCAAGGCGCCTGACAACATGCCGTAGTGACGCGCCCCCCCCGACTTCAAGGCTTGCGAAGCCTCCATCAAACCTGGTCTCGCTTCCCAAGCCACCCGATGCAAGTCCCCGCGCACGGAAGCGGATGGACGCAGGCGCGACCCGGGCTTGGAGGTTCGCACAAACACCCCGCCGCCTTGGATGGCCGCGTCTGGAATCAAGGCGGACGTGGCGTTGACGTACAGTGTGTCGTTGAGGTTGGTCTTGCTGAATCCTTGGCTCCCCAACGTCCACTCCCATCCGCCATCCTCGCTGGCCTTGTGGGCCCGCACGTCGATACGCGTCGACCTCAAGCTCAGGTCGAGGTCGGTGTGCTTCAACGCTTGCTCCTCGTTCAGGCTGTCTGGGGTGACTTCCGCCAACTCCTTTCGGTGGTTCAACTGGTAGCTGGCCGAGGGATGCACTTCCCAGCCGCCCCACCGCACATGGGCCCCTGCGGTCACGAGGTGGTCTCCCGACTGCTGCGTGCCACCCGCCCCGATCAACCCCGCCGTGTTGTAGCAAGAGCTGTAGGCGCCTTCCCAGGTTCCCCACTCCCGGATGTAGCCAAAACGGCCCTGCGAGAAAAACTGCCGCAAAGCAGACCCGGCCACACGATCTGCTGAAGGCAATTGGTATTCACCAAACCTGTTCACCCCGGAAAGGAGCACATGGTGGGCCTTGGCGCTTCGCTTTTGGGTCATGCAAGAGCCCTGAAATCCGCCGGTGTTGCTGTGGGAGGTGAACGACAATTGCGAGAGCCTTCCTTCCTCTGCCAGCGGCCCGGTTGGAACAACGTTCAGCACCCCGCCAAACGCGTCCGGCCCGTACAAGAGCACCTCGGGTCCCCGCACCACATCCATCCGTGACACCCCTTGTTCTGGGAAGAAGATGCCGTGCCCTTCGGCCCAAGCCTGGCTTTCCACACGCGCCCCCAAGAAGGTGGTTCCCACGCGCAGGCCCGAGAGACCCCGCATCACAGGACGCATCATGCCGGCGCCTGCGGTCATGAGGTGCACCCCTGCCACCGACTTCAGCGCCTGAATCCGAGAAGTGGCCGGAACTGCGTCCAGCTCCTCCACGTTGAGCTCCCGGATGTGGGTGACTGTCGCTTGATGAGGTTGGTCGGAGGCGGTTTGCACGAAGGCCGGCGGCAACTGCATCTGCGCCTCTTCGAGCACCACGCTGCATCCAAATTGGGGCACATCCAGCACGAGGGATTGTTGGACAAACCCGAGGTGCGACACGTTCAAAGTCACAGGAGTCGAGCGCGGGGACAGCGAGAATTGCCCCTCGCTGTTGGTCAACGTGGCCTCTTCTCCGACCACGCAATACGCGTCGGCGAGGGGTCGCCCATTGGTGTCTTGGACAGTTCCCGTCAAGGTTTGGGCCAAGGTCATCAGCGGCATCCAAGCAGCACACATGCTCCAAATCCGAAGTCGCCCAGGCATGCGGTAAAAGTACAGGGGTGGCTCATCGAGATGCGTCAGGATTCTGTCACAAGTGCCCCCAAGGAGGCACGGATCGCCTTGACACGTCAGGGACTGAGGCCCTATCTTGGCCTTTCACCTTAACAACTGTCCATGTTTTCAGCTCGTTTGATTGTGGTTTTGACTGCCATCACCATCTGTTCTTCAGCCTTGGCCCAATGTGAGGACAACCTCGCTTGCAACTACCAGCCTGGCACGACAGGCACCGCCGAGTGCGTTTACTTTGACACCAACCTCTTCACCATCGAAGAAGAGGATTGGATGCAACAATTGAATTTTGACGCGTGTGAAACGGGGTATTGGGGATCGTCATCCATGGCGGTTTCCTTGGAACTGGACTCTGTCAATGGGGGGCTCTATTTCAACCTGAGTGAAGAAACCATTGAAACGCTGAATGAATTTGGATACGGGCCCTTGGCCAGCGATCTGCAAAGCATGTCAGGTGCGGTGTGCGGGAGCACCATGCATTGGGTCAGCGGGGCGGGGACATTCGACCTTGAATTCGACGGCATGGGATTCGTTCACCCATTTTGGGGTGGTTTCGTCGCACCCGAAAGCAGTTTCCCGGAAGGTTGCTCCATTTGGGGGGCCTGCAACTTTGACGCATGTGTGCTTCCTGGATCGTCGGACGGATGTGAATTCCTGGAAGCCTCCGACATCAGCGGCGACACCTTGACCATGGTGGGAGAGGCCATTGTGCTCACTTACAATGGCATGGAAGGCAGCTACCTCGACTGGTGGTCCACCTGTGGAGATGTGGTCTCGGAAGAGGGCTCCATGGACGCAGTGCTCGACCCGGACAGCGAGGGGACATGCGCCGTGTGCTTGGTCGAATTCACCGCCGACGGATGCGTCACAGACTCCACGTGCATCGACATCACGGTGGAAGCATTCAGCGACGTGCATTTTCCCTCGGCCAATTGGACGGTCTCTCCCAACCCTGCCCAACAGAGCCTCAACCTGATGTGGGACGGCAGCTTCGGAGAAGTTTCTGTGCTTGACCAACATGGTCGGTTTGTGACGACTCAAGCACTGATACCCGGCGTCAACACCATCGATGTAAGTGCATTGGATGCCGGCCTGTACTTCGTGAGTCCTGCGGGGAGGTCGCCCAGGCGGTTCGTGGTGCAGCGTTGAACGGACCGGTCATGAAACCCTTCTTGCGATTCTCCACCTTTGGTGGACTGATCCTGTTCGTCTGGCAATTCTTGTCCTTTGCGGGCCTCAACCTGCACGAGCCTGCCCAACGGCATACGCCGCTGTCGCCCATCATCTTGGAGCACCTGGAGGGGTTGGGCTTGGAGCCTGGCATGTACGCGCTCGGAAGCCCGTCGCCTGAAGAGCGGGCCGACCCCCAGGGCCTGGGTGCAGAATACCAGGCGCGCATGGAAGGAAAGCCCTACGCCGTGCTGAACTACCAATTGAATTGGACCAACAACATGCTGCCCAACTTGGGGCGAAGCTTGGCCACGAATTGGATGACCGCCGCGCTGTTGTTTTTCCTGTTGGGCCAGACTCCGTCCCCGGGCTTGGGCAAACGCGTGGCCCTCTCCTGCGCTGTGGGCTTTGTCGGCTTTTGCTTCTTCCCGTACAGCAATTTCATTTGGTTCAAGAATCCCGACATCTGGGCCCACCTGGCCGACGCCGTCGTGCCCTTCGCGTTGTTGGGTGCCCTGCATGTGAAGGTTGTGTGAATTCTGGCCTGGCTGATGCGAGAGCCCATTGGCCTCATCCAGGATTTGGGTGGTTTCAACCCTCGATCGAAGGCGTTGGTCGAAACTCGCCCCCGCGTTGTTGATATCGTGTCTTGTTAACACGGATTTGGGACGCCAAAAAATCCCAATTTCATGGCACCAAAACCAAAAATTTCATTCCATGAAAACCATTCGATTGGCCCTTTTGGGCTTGTTCGGCGCTTGGGCCAGCTTGGCCTCAGCCCAAATCACCGGCAAGGTGACGGACGCCAGCACAGGCGGGCCGCTCCCCGGAGCTTCTGTGTACCTCGAGGGCAGCACCTCCGGCGTGTCCACTGCAAACGACGGCACCTTCTCACTCAACGCCTCTCCTGCAGGCAACCTGATCGTGTCCTTCGTGGGCTACGAGAACGCCACCCTCTTGGCCAAAGCCGACATGGGTGTCATTGCGATGGACCCCACCGCACTCGGTTTGGGCGCGGCCTCCATCATCGCCAACGTCGTGGACGTGGCGAAAGAGCGCGAAACGCCTGTGGCCGTCTCGACCATCTCGCCCAGCGAGATCGCGTTGAAGACAGGCAACCAGGAATTCCCAGAAATCATGAACCGCACGCCAGGCGTCTACGCCACCAAGCAAGGCGGTGGGTACGGTGACTCTCGGATTTCGCTCCGCGGGTTTGACCAACGCAACACGTCCTTCCTCATCAACGGCCAGCCGGTCAACGACATGGAAAACGGTTGGGTGTACTGGTCCAACTGGCAGGGTTTGACCGACGTGGCTTCCGGCATCCAGATCCAGCGCGGTTTGGGGGCCTCTCGCCTCGCGGTGCCTTCTGTGGGTGGCACGGTGTCCATCTTCACCAAGGCCGCCCAAATGGAACGCGGCGGCTCGGTGTCTGAGACCATCGGAAACGACGGCTACGCCAAGACTTCTGTGAGCTACAGCTCCGGTCAAAATGAAAACGGCTGGGCGTCTTCCTTCTTGTTAAGCAAGTGGGCTGGCGACGGATACGTGTACAACACCTCGGGTGAGGGTTGGACCTACTTCGGCGCCATCGGCTACGCCCCAGAAGGCTCCAAGCACGAGTTGAACCTCTCCATCCTTGGCGCCGGCCAGTGGCACCACCAGCGTGACGTGGAGGTCAGCATCCGCGACTACGAGTACTTCGGCGAAGAAGGCATCGACCAGCGCTGGAACAGCAACGGCGGCATGCGCACCAACGCCGACGGCGAAATGGAAGAGTTCAACATGCGTCGGAACTTCTACAACAAGCCCCTCGCCACGTTCAACTGGGACTACCAAATCACAGAGAACCTCGCGCTGAACACGTCCTTGTACGGCTCTGCGGGTCGCGGAGGTGGCACCGGGCCACGCGGCCGGAACTACGACGTGCTTCCCTTCCGTCAGGACCTCTACTCCTTCATGGTGGAAGACAGCACCACGCAGTTCCGCACCGAGGACGGCCAAGTGGACTACGACGCCATTGTTGCCGACAACCAAGCTGGCGCGTCTCCACACGACGGCAGCGTGAACGGCAACTACGAAGGTCAATTGATCGGATCTCACCAGTGGGGCATCGACGCGGACACCG
>CBFHQO010000005.1:0-4060 GCA_965658045.1 uncultured Flavobacteriales bacterium
GTGTGCGCCCCTGCCAAGCACAGAATCCCCACGAGAGCGTTGCGCATCGAAGAGCACAGCCTTCCTTGGAAATTGGACGGCGCCAAGGCCAAGACAGCCGGCATGCCTTTTCACGTTCGTCAAGCGTTGAAGCGGGGCGAGTCTGTGCTCTGGAACGAGAAACTTCAAGAGGCTTCAGTGTGGTGCAGGCCACCCATTCAAGCAAGGGCGTACGTGTACTCCTCAGACACCCGGCCTTGCGAGTCCGTCAAGCAGTTGGCCAAGGGGGCAGATCTGCTGTACCACGATTGCACCTTTGCGGAACGGGACGCAGCAAGGGCCAAAGACACCCACCACAGCACGGCGAAAGAAGCGGCGCGGCTCGCCAGCCAGGCGAATGTGAAACACCTTGTCTTGGGGCACATCAGCACGAGGTACCGTGACGTCGGAGAGCTTCTTGAGGAAGCCAAGGCGGTTCATGGCGCCGTGGAGGTGGCCACGGACGGAATGGTGAAGAAGGTGGGCGCAGGATGACCCTGTCCTAAGGGGGTGTTCTATATTTGTTTAGAATCATTCCAAAGACATGAGCTCGTTGTCCACCACCGTTGCCATCGCCGACAGCAGTGCCCTGTTCCGACTGGGTGTGCGCAACATGGCGGGCCATGTGAAGGGAATTCAAATTGTGGGGGAAGCCAGCACATCTGAAGACCTTGTGGGCCTCGTGCAGAGTTTCGATCCGAAGGTGGTCATCGTGGACTTTCTTGCGGAGGGTTTTGACATCGACGTGGTCCGAAGAGTGAAGGTCATGAAGCCACGATGCCGCGTGCTCGCCATCACGTCGGAGCAAAGTGGACACACCATTGTCAACGCGCTCAAGGCCGGGGTCGACAGTTACATCAAGAAGGATTGCGACCTCGGGGAGGTGGAGGACGCCATCCGTGAAACGTCCCAAGGTGGGGCCTTCTTCTGTGGTCAGATTCTGGATCGGATTCGGAAAGAGTCCATCGACGTGAGCGACCTCGACAACCTTCCGCTGACATGCGACCCCATTCACTTGAGTGCCAGGGAAACCGAGGTGCTTTCCTTGATTGCAGAGGGGCACACCAATGGGGTGGTGGCGAGCAAACTGTTCTTGAGTGCTCACACGGTGACCACCCACCGCAAGAACATCATGGCCAAGTTGGGTGTGAACAACACCGCGGCCATGGTGATGTACGCCGTCAAAACGGGGTTGGTCAGTCCCAACAAATTCCTGTTTCAGGGTGAGGCTCAGTGAGTCGTGTCCATTGAACACTTGTTGGGAAGCCTTGACTTGCTTCGAGGCCTCAGATTTGCGACTTTTGCACCACCTAAATGACAGGTCATGCAATTGGAGAATCACGTGATGTTGGACTTTGACATTTCCCCTGTGGGAACGAGCAGACTGGATGAGGTGGACTTCGACAACCTTGCGTTTGGCAAGGTGTTTTCCGATCACATGTTCGTCATGGACTACGCCGACGGGGCGTGGCAACGGGGAGAAATTTCTGCGTTTGGACCCATGACGTTCTCTCCTGCCATGATGTCCTTGCACTACGGTCAGGCCATCTTTGAAGGCATGAAGGCGTTCCGTCAACAAGACGGATCCGTGTCGTTGTTCCGTCCAGGACGCAACATCCAGCGGTTGAATTTCTCTGCGCGCCGGATGAGCATGCCCGAAGTCCCCGAAGACACCGTCTTTCAGGCCATCGTCGAGTTGGTCAAGCTTGACTCCAAGTGGGTGCCAAGCGCACCGGACAGCGCGTTGTACATCCGTCCGTTCATGTTCGCGACGGAAAGCCACGTTGGGGTGCGTCCAAGTTTGAACTACCGTCTTTGCATTTTCACATGCCCGGTGGGCGCGTACTACACCAAGCCTGTTCGTGTGAAGGTGGAGACCAAATTCACCCGCGCAGCTTCAGGCGGCACAGGCGCGGCCAAAGCGGCTGGCAACTACGCAGGATCGCTGCATCCAACGGAACTTGCCAAGGCGGAGGGCTACGACCAAATCCTTTGGACAGACGGCGCCACCCACACCAAAGTAGAAGAGTGCGGCACCATGAACGTGGCGTTTGTGATGGACGGCAAGTTGGTGGTTCCTGCCACAAGCGACACCGTCCTCTCCGGGGTGACACGGGCCAGCGCCGTGGAGCTTACGCGCCATGAAGGCATGGAGGTGGAAGAGCGGGTTTTGGAAGTCCGAGAGTTGCACGAGGCCATCAAGGCTGGACGGTTGACGGAGGCCTTTGGTCTAGGCACGGCGGCCACAATCTCCCCGATTTGCACGTTGGGACTGGAAGACGGCGACTGGGACTTGCCAAGCCAAGACACGTGGTCCGTGGCGCCGAGGTTGAAGCAACGTCTCGACGAGGTGAGAACCGGCGCAGGTGAGGATCCCTTCGCCTGGAACATTCCCGTCTGACTCCCGTACATTGGGGCATGGCACGGTCCCTCTTTCTGATGCTGCTGGCGTGGTGTGGTTCGCATGTCGCCAACGCCCAAATGGAGCGGACGCACATCCAAGGTGCGGCCACGCCCTTTGCCCTGAGTTCGGATTACCGTGCACTGGGTTTCAACCCTGCGTTGATGACTTTCGACGGATGGGAAGGCGGGTACACACGCACCACAGGTGGGTTTGAAGGTGGACTGTCTATCCGTTCAACCTTCCTGGAACGCGCTGACCTCTGGTCCCAGTTGAGGGGCGACACTGAATCCGAATCCACCCCATGGACCGTGGACGATTGGGTGGACGCCTTGACGGATGAGGACCTCCACATGGGGGGCAGTTTCTTGTCGGCAGCTTACGCCAAACGAATGGGGTCATGGGCTTTTGCCTACGCCAACAGGCGGTCGGTTCTGGCTTCTGTCAATTTGTCGTCGACGGCCGCCAAATTGTTTTCGGATGGGGGGCTCGACTTGTTCTCCTCAATTCGGTTGGTGGACTCAGGTGAAATCGTGCCGGTGGAAGATTTTGATTTCACGTTGGGTCAAGTGTGGGAGGGTGTTGAGCTCAACACGGAGGCCACCTTGGCCAACCTGCTCCAAGGTACCACGTTGTCTTTTCAATCGGTGAGGTCGCATGAAGTGGGGCTCTCCAAGTCGTGGGGTGCCCAACAGGAAGGCGGCTGGGAGTTGCATACAGGGGTGGGCGCCCGGCTCATCCTCGGGTCGGCCTACTTCGACCTTCAGGCGGAGGGCGACGAGCTGCAGGCCTTCGGGGCCCGCTCTGAAGGGTTGTCTTGGAGCAGCATCCAAGCCTTCGATTCCCTGCGAGGCACGGGATTGTCCTTGGGTTGGTTGGACATCCTCAGTCCAGCGGGTCGAGGTTGGAGTGTCGACGTGGGCGGGGTTCTTGCCCGCGACAACATTTGGATCGGGGCTTCCCTTGTCGACTTGGGCCAAATGACCTGGAAAGGCAAGGAATACGGCATTCAAAACCTCAGCCTGGGTCTCGCACCCATCGCCACCGACCCGGAAGCGTTCGATCCGTCACAATTCTCAATCGATCCAGGAAGTTGGCTGTCGAGCGCCTCCGATTTGTTGAATCCGGAGTCGTGGTTTGAATCTGGACAAGATGAGGAACGCGTGGTGCGTGCCAAGCCCATGCTTGCCCTTTCTGCCGGTTTTCGCCCCATTCAGCCTGTCGTGCTTGCAGCGAACATGAGTGTGCGCAACCGAGACGCCATCGCACGTGGTGGTTGGACAGGGGGGGCGACCGCGGGGGTGAGGCTCACCTCGGTGTTGGTGTTGGAAGCGGGCGTCCATCGAGGCCGCCAGGATGTCGTCCGGTACCCGGTGTCTTTCCGCTTCAGCATGCGCCGAGGGCTCGAGTTCGGATTGAGAACGTCTGACGTGTCCGTGCTCTGGGAAGGGGCACAGCCCGAGCTGGGTTTTCAAGGGTGCTTTTTGCGCTACCGGATGGCACAATCAGGGGACTGATTGGGTTGGAGATTTTCTCGCAAGAGGTGACATTTGTTCATGACTCAAATGAAGTGGTTTTGGACAGCGGTGTGCTGCCTGGGCCTGCAAGCAACATCCATGGGACAAGAACATTTGGAAACAA
>CBFHQO010000006.1:0-4012 GCA_965658045.1 uncultured Flavobacteriales bacterium
CCCCGTAGTTCTCCACCCAGTGGACCAAGGCGTCCGCCATGCCCGCGTACAGCCCGTTGTCCACGCCGTTCTCCCAATCGAGTTGGGCCACGTCCCACCAGTCGGTGCCCAATGGGGGCTGCAAGTGTCCGAGGCTGTCCAAAAGGTAGTATTCCTTGTGCGACTCGGTCCACACGCAATCGAAGGCGCTGTGGTTGGCCACCCAGTCCAAAATCACCCGCAAACCCAGCGCGTGGGCCTCGTCCACAAATCGCTTGAAGTCTTCAAGGGTTCCGTAGTCGGGGTTGATGGCGTAGTAGTCCTGCACGCTGTAGGGACTTCCCAACGAAGAACTGCCGGGCTCCACGATGTAATTGTTGGCGTTTTCGCCGCCTTTGCGGTTGACCTCTCCAATGGGATGCACTGGCATCAACCACAAAATGTCTGCACCGAGTTCCTTCAACCGAGGAAGGTCTGGGATCAACGCGTTGAAGGTTCCCTCTGGGGTGTGCTGACGAACGTTCACTTCGTAGATGGTCGCGTTTTTGGTCCACTCGGCGTGCACCAACACGTCGGCTTGCTCGCCTGAACCCAGAACTTCCGCATCTCCGGAAGGATTGGGCCCTCCACAGGACGTCAAAAAAGCAGCGAAAGAAGCCATGATGGCCAAGGCAGAAGTGCGGAAAATCAATCGGTTCATCAGGTTGTATTTGGGGTCGAAAGGTAGCGCATTTGGAACTTGGTGTACAATGAACACCAAGTCCTTTTCATCGCATTCAAAGCTGGCCCATCAGAACAACGACGCCTGGCCGCCCTCGTCCACCTCAGGCGCTGGAGAAGGGGCCTTGGCTGAAGGCTCCGGCTTGACCTCGGGTTCCGCTTCAGGCGTTTCAGGGGCTGCTTCTGGCGGGGTTTCCGCAGTGGCTTCACGCGCGGCATCGGCGGCACGTGCCGCATCCAGCTCTTGCTCCAAGGCTTGCTCCAGTTCCTCCACTGGCGGCTCGAGACGCACCTCCGTCACAGGCAATGCGCTGAGCTTGTTGCCCAAAGCCTTCACCCCCTTCAACGAAATGAATCCACGCAAGTCCAGCACGTCGTCTTCCCGGTCGCGGGTGTGCTTGAAGCGACGGTTGTAGCGGATGCGCACATGGGGATGGTGCAGGGTCGATGCCACCCAAAGTTTGGACTGCTCGTGCTCCCCAATGAACCCGGTGGGGTTCTTGCTGAATTCAGGCAAGAAGCGCTTGACATACCACTCGTCCTTTTCCCCTTCGTAGTACACCACCGACACCGGACGGTCCTCGTCGAACTTCTCGAGGTGGATCATCTTGTCGTCGAAGTGCGTGCTCAAGTCGAAGCTCGAGAACGCGTACGACCCGTCGTCCAAGAGCATCAGGATCTTGTCCTCCGCCTTGAAATCGCCCAAGAACCGACCCCGTCCGTCCGCATTCAAACGACGCACGGTGTCGTCGTACCACACTTTGCGCGCGCCCAAGGTGCTTACCCCGGCTTCTTTCAATTCCACCTTTCGAACCGGGAACTTGGAGACCAAGTTGCCTCCGGCCCCGCGGCCCTTGATGGCGATGTCGCTGAAGTTGACGTCGAACTTGACCTTCTTCAGGCGGGCTTGGGCACGCAAGAAAATGGACACCACCTCTGCCTCGCCGTTGGGGTTGGCGGTGAAGTACAAGACTTTGGACTTGGGTGTGCCCTTGGTGATGGGGTATTCTCGGTCGCGCGTGATGGAGGTGACGTTGAAACGCTTCACCATGCTTCTGCCCGTGGCGCCGTCGAGGTAAATGACGTTGTACGTCGTGCGCTTGTCCCCCCGCTTCCAAACGGCGGCGTACAGCAGGTTCTTTCCGAAGAACGCCTTGGACGACACTTTGCTCACCTGCATCACGCCGTCTTTCCGGAACACGATGATGTCGTCGATGTCGGAACAGTCGCCGAGGAGTTCCCCTTCCGTGCGCTTCAATCCGGTGCCCACGAACCCTTCTTCCGGGTTCCAGTAAAGCTTGGCGTTGGCCACCGCGACCTTGCTGCGGTCGATGGACTCGAAGGTGCGCAGTTCAGTCTTGCGCTCGCGGCCTGCGCCGTATTTCTCCTTGAGGCGCTTGAACCACGAGATGGCGTATTCGGTGAGGTGGGCCAAGTGGTCCTTGACGCGCTCGATCTCCCCTTCCAACGACGCGATCCGTTCGTCGGCTTTGAAGCTGTCGAACTTGGAAATGCGCTTGATTCGAATCTCGGTGAGTCGCGTGACATCCTCGTCCGTCACCTCTCGCAACAGGTGCTTGATGTGCGGCTTGAGGCCTTCGTGGATGGCGGCGAGGATCTCCTCCCACGTTTCACATTCCTCGATGTCGCGGTAGATGCGGTTTTCGATGAAAATCTTTTCCAACGAAGCAAAATGCCAGGTTTCCTGGAGTTCGCCCAGCTCGATTTCAAGCTCTCGCTTGAGCAAGTGCCGGGTGCGGTCCGCGCTGATCTTCAGGATCTCCGTGACCCCCATGAAGACGGGCTTGTCGTCGAACACGACGCAGCTGTTGGGCGCCAAACTGACTTCGCAGTCTGTGAACGCGTACAGGGCATCCAACATCTTGTCCGGCGACACGTTGTTCGCCAGGTGGACGACCACCTCCACTTTGTCGGCGGTGTTGTCCTCGACCTTCTTGATCTTGATTTTGCCCTTGTCGTTGGCTTTCAAGATGCTGTCGATGAGCGACCCTGTGGTGACGCCGTAAGGCACCTCCCGGACCACCAAGGTCTTGTTGTCGACCTTGTCGATGCGGGCCCGAACGCGCACCCGGTCCCCGCGAAGCCCGTCGTTGTAATTCTCCATGTCCGCCATCCCGCCGGTGGGGAAGTCGGGGTAGAGTTTGAAGCGTTTGTTTTGGTAGTGCGCGATGCACGCGTCGATCAATTCGATGAAGTTGTACGGCAAGATTTTGCACGCCAACCCCACCGCGATGCCGTCCACCCCGCTGGACAACAGCAAGGGGAACTTGACGGGCAAGGTCTCGGGCTCCTTGTTCCGGCCGTCGTAGCTGGAGAGCCACGTGGTGGTCTTGGCGTTGAAGAGCACCTCCAACGCAAACTTGCTCAGCTTGACCTCGATGTATCGCGGGGCTGCGGCGCGGTCCCCCGTCAGGATGTTGCCCCAGTTTCCTTGGCAGTCCAACAGCAGCTCGCGTTGTCCGATTTGGACCATGGCGTCCCCGATGCTGGCGTCCCCGTGAGGGTGGAACTTCATCGTGTTGCCGATGACGTTGGCCACCTTGTGGAAACGGCCGTCGTCCATTTCACGCAAGCTGTGCAAAATGCGCCGCTGCACGGGCTTCAGGCCGTCGTGCTGGTGCGGCACCGCACGCTCGAGGATGACGTAGCTGGCGTAGTCGAGGAAGTAATCGTTGTACATCCCACGGACCGGAATCACCCGCTCCATCTCCCCGGCGTCTCCTGCCCCTTCGTCCCCGGCAAACTCGTCGTCGCGCTCGTCGCGCTCGTCGTCGTGATGCTCTTGCTCGCTCATGCTTCCGTCAATTCGTCCTTCTCCACACGGAGGTTCTCAATGATGAATTTTTGGCGGTTGGGCGTGTTCTTGCCCATGAAGAACCCCAACATCTCCTGAAGGCTCTGCTCCTTGCCGATGACCACAGGATCCAACCGGATGTCCTCGCCGATGAAGTGGGTGAATTCGTCCGGGCTGATTTCCCCCAATCCTTTGAATCGGGTGATTTCCGCACGGGCGCCCAAGTCGGCAAGGGCGGATTGCTTCTCCCCTTCGTCGTAACAGTAGCGGGTCTCCTTTTTGTTGCGCACCCGGAACAGCGGCGTTTGCAACACGTAGAGGTGGCCTCGTTTGACCAAATCTGGGAAGAACTGCAGGAAGAAGGTGATCAGGAGCAACCGGATGTGCATGCCGTCGACGTCCGCATCCGTGGCGATGACCACCTTGTTGTAACGCAAGGTGTCCAACCCGTCCTCGATGTTGAGTGCGGCCTGCAGGAGGTTGAACTCCTCGTTCTCG
>CBFHQO010000007.1:0-4757 GCA_965658045.1 uncultured Flavobacteriales bacterium
CTGGTCAACGACCTCCTCCCGTCCATTGTCGAGAACTTCGCGCCAGGCGTGGACAGCCATCAAGAAGTGGTCCGTGCGTACTACGCCTTGACGGGGGAGTATGCCACCCAGCTTCGTGTGATGACGCGCCAAATTGGCGGCGTACGCTACAACCGTGCCACCCCGGCGCAGCTGGACGGCGCAGCCCCCTACACCCCTGTGTCGGAGGCCGACCAAAAAGCGGCCATGAAGGCCTTGAGCACCTACGCCTTCGCGCCCGACGCCTTCGATGCCCAAGCCAATGTGCTGGCCTACTTGCAAGCCCAGCGTCGCGGGTTTGGGTTCTTTGGCGGCGGCGAGGATCCCAAGATTCACGCCCGGGTGGCCGGTGCCCAACGTGGCGCCCTCGCCCACTTGGTCAACCCCAAGGTCCTCATGCGCGTCTTGGACAGCGGCCTGTACGGCAACACCTACGACCTCGCGGAATACATGGACGATTTGACAGAGGCCATCTTCAAGGCGGACTTGCGCTCCTCCGTGAACACCTACCGCCAAGGATTGCAACTGATGTACGTCGAAGCGTTGATCGACGCCCTGGGGGAAAAGAGCCGATTGACTGGCGTGGCCCAAAGCGTCGTCCTCGCCCAGCTGCGTCGCATCGACCGCCAACAGCGGGACGCGTCGTCGCCCGATGGGCTGACCCGCGCCCACCGCGCGCACGTGCGGCACCTGATCGACGTGGCCTTGGACCGCTGAGATTGTGCATAACATGAAGAAGCAGGGCCTCGGCCCTGCTTTTTTTTGCGCCCAACTGCAACTAGCTTGGGAAACATGGATGCGGCAGATCGACGGTTCAAAGTCATGGGGGGCACACTGACACACGACGTGTGTGAGTACATCGCCGCCATGACCCAAGAATCTGAAATCGAAGTTCACGTCGGGTGCGACTCCCAAAACCACAAGCGCCACACGGTGTACGTCACCACGGTGGTGTTTCGCTTTCCCAACAACGGGGCCCACGTCATCTACCGACGGGAGCGCGTCCCCAAGATTTTGGACATGTGGACCAAACTGTGGGGAGAGACGGAGCGCTCTGTGGCGCTGGCCAACCTCATCCTCGAGGAATGCGACTTGCGTGTCGCCCAAATCGACCTGGACTTCAACAGCGACAGCCAGCACGCCAGCCACAAGTTGGTCAGCGCCAGCTCAGGCTACATCACGTCGCTCGGCTTCCAGTCCAAAGTGAAGCCGGACTTGCTCATGGCGGCTTGGGCCGCCAACGTCCTTTGCCAGTGATCAGCTGAGGTCCTTGCCCCCGAATCGCTTCAGCAACAGGTCGGTCCGGTAGTCGAAGATGCCCTGCACCCGGCCGTGCACCAGCCACCCGGTGAGCTTGTCGCCCAGCCAACCGCCTTTCAGTTTGTAATGCAGGATGTCGTCCATTTGGACGCCGCCTTCCGCCTCCTTGAAGTGATGCTGATGGTGCCACAACGCGTAGGGCCCAAACCGCTGCTCGTCGACGAAGTACGACCGATCCTCGCAATGGGTGATTTCCGTGACCCACGTCATGGGGATGTTGAGGAGCGGGCGGACGCGGTACCGAATGATCTGGCCAGAATACGTGCGGCGCTCGTTCTCGGTCAAAATTTCAAACCCCATGTCCGGCGGGGTGATCTCATCCAAATTGTCGGGAACGCTGAAAAAGGCCCACGCCTCGTCCAGCGAGATCGGCAAAACCATGGAAGTGCGCAATTCGTGCATGGCAGGGAAACACGCTGAAGGCTCCTGAGGTTCATGCGCCACGAACAGGTCATGAAAAAAAGGGGGTCTGCCGTTGCAGACGCCCCTTCTACGATTCACAACGAGGTCGGCTCTCGCCCTTGACCTCATCTGTAATTTACATAAAAATTAAATCGAGTGCAAGGCGAGGATGGAGAAATTCGACTCCATGGTGCAGAACCTGCAGCCCCAACGAACCGAGGGCTGCCGCCCCCGAAATATTTTTGATGCACATGCCGACCGCCCCCATCCTTCGATCCATTGTGGCCTGCTTGGCATTGGCGTTGGTCACGCCGTGCACCTCCCTAGGGCAAACGCCCTGCGTGGACACGCCCCTGGGATTCCGTCAGGACATCCGTTTGCCTGACGCGTGGGAACTGGCCTGGGAATCCACTTGGCCCGATGCACGCGAGGCCATGGCATTTTGGCGGGCTGACAATTTCTTGGAAGTCCAAAATCTCTGGCTTCGGGCCTCCCCCTGTGCAGCCGCATGGCGGACCGCCCAGGTGGCCCACGGGCTTCCTGCAAGTGCGCAATGGCTGCCTGCGTTGCTCTTCGACACGCCTGCATGCGGCGACGTGCCCTGCGGCTGCCCTGAAGTGCCAGACAACTTTTGGCCCACCCTGGGTGCCGCCGACTCGCCTGAGTCCGTCATGAACCTGGCGTTGGGCTTCGGGGCCTCCGACCTAACGGCGGAGCGGGTTCGCACAGGGGTCCGGCTGTTGGAGAATTTGGACTTGCCGGTGGTCCATGTCGTCGAAGACGGAGAAACCGTGTACAGCATCTCCAGACGCCACGGCGTCCACCCGACCTGCCTGGGTGCGCGAAATGGCGTGTGGGACAACCTCCAGGCCGGCATGCGACTCCGAATCCCCTTTCCATGAACACCAGGGCATCTTGGGGCCTGATGTGGGCTGGCTTTCTGGCCCTGTGGTGGGCCTTGGACACCTGGATGCCTGCCCCACCCTGGCGATGGTTCACCCAGCCGACGACCCACATGGCGCCCTTGGTTCCCAAACCCGTCCAGGCTGTGGCGTTGTCCGGCACGGAATCCGCCTTCGTTCCCTTGACATCGAGGGATTCCGTGGGCCGGCTGGACTCGGTGCCGTTGCCTCCGGCGTGGAAGATCTCCGGGTCTGCACGCGCGTGGTTTCAATTGGGAACGTTCTTTCAAGCACTCGAGCAAGCCGACCGGAGGCCGGTCGACGTCTACCATTGGGGGGACAGTCAAATTGAAGGCGACCGCATCACAGGGGTGCTGCGCGCACACTTCCAGAAGGAACATGGAGGACAGGGTGCCGGATGGGTGATGCCGTTGACGCCTGCGCCGTCGTTCGCGGTCCGGCAATCCACCTCCGGCGAGGTGGGCAGGGTGGCCGGATTTGGACCAAGGCGCGAGGCTGAAGCGAGGAGGCTGCCCTTTTTTGCGGTGACCCGGTTCGACTCGGCCTCGACGTGGACCATCCGGAACAACCCCAAGGCCCGCGGCCGCGGCCAAACGTGGTCGAACATGGCAATTTGGCAAGAAGGCGAAGGCCAGTGGGACGTCTCCCCAGCGACCGACACCTCCCCCGCGACCCCTGGTCCGCACCAAACGTGGACGCATGCGGAAGGTCTGGACGGCAGAACGTGGCGCACGTCAGGCGCCGCGTTGTTGGGCGCCAACCTCACCTCTGGCCCAGGCGTCTACGTCCACAACTTGGCCATGCGAGGCGGTTCTGGCACCTTGTTTGACGACGTGCCCGACGCAGACTGGGAGGCGCTACGAACCCACACCAACCCCGCCCTGGTGGTCCTTCAATTTGGAGGCAACGCCGTGCCATCCATTTCCAACGAGAAAGGCGCCAAACGCTACGCGAAAAAGGTGGGCCAAAACATCCGGCACATTCAGGTCCAGTGGCCCGGCGTGCCCATCCTCTTCATCGGTCCCTCCGACATGGGCGCAGCACCGAGCACTTACCCAGGGCTGTCGCACACCGTGGCAGCCTTGAGGGACACGGCCTTGGCCAACCATGCCCTGCATTGGGACCTTCAAGCCGTCATGGGTGGACCAGGTGCCATGGCGCAGTGGGTGGACCTGCGTTGGGCTGGCGACGACCACGTTCACTTCTCGGTCCGCGGGGCCCAAGAAGCGGCCCAACGGCTCTTGCAAGCCCTTGCACATGAACGGGCCCTGTGGGCCAACCAACGGGTTCAACCCGCCAAGCTGATGGCCCCATGAGCATGTCGTTCACGTCTTGGGAATTTTGGCTGCTGTTCGCATCTGCGTTCATGGCGTCGACATGGCTCCATGGGTCAAGGTCGAAATTCGCAAAAACGCATGCGGTCCAGCTGCGACGCGGCCTGCTGCTGGCCTTCAGCGTCGGGTTTTACCTCCTGGCCGCAGCGCCATGTGCCGGCATTCTGGCCACATCCGTGCTGCTCAACCACGGCCTGGGCAAGCTCATCCACAAGTTGAAAGGCCATGCGCGCACTTGGACCACCGCCCTCGGGGTGGCCTTCAATGTCTTGGGGCTGGCGGCGTTCAAATACGCGTTCTTCATCGACGACACCTTCGGCCTTGGACTCTTGGCCTCCGGGACCTTCAGGCTGGACGCATGGATGCTGCCGCTTGGGATCTCGTTTTTCACGTTCCAAGCGATCAGCTTCTTGGTCGACGTGCACCGACGTACGCTGGCCACGCCCCCGGATTTGTTGTCGTTCGCCACCTACCTCACGTTCTTCCCACAGCTGGTGTCGGGCCCCATCGTTCGGGCCACTTCCTTCTTGCCCCAGCTGGCTTCTCCGACCTGGAACACCGCCCCTTCAGCCATGAAGCCCTTTGTGATGTTGCTCGTTCAAGGGATGGTGAAGAAGGTGCTGTTGGGCGACGTGGTGGGCACTTGGCTCGTGGACCCTGCGTTCGACGACCCGGGGTCCACGCCTGCGGCCTGGATCATGGTGGCCCTGTACGGCTACAGCCTTCAGGTGTACGCGGATTTCAGTGGATACACCGACAT
>CBFHQO010000008.1:0-1144 GCA_965658045.1 uncultured Flavobacteriales bacterium
ACACCATTCTGGAGTTGGGCTCTGGCTACAAGACCATTTGCAGCACCGACGACGTGCACTTCGCGGGCTTCCGCGCCGAGGGCAAGCAGGTGTGGGGCATCCAATTCCACCCCGAGGTGTGGCACAGCACGGAGGGCCCCATTTTGTTGAAGAACTTCGTGATGGGCATCTGCGGATGCACAGGCTCGTGGACCCCCGACAACTTTGTGGAGTCCACGGTCAAGGACCTTCAGGCCAAAATCGGCCCAGAAGACCGCGTCATCCTGGGCCTGAGCGGAGGGGTCGATTCCACCGTTGCGGCCGAGCTGTTGAACCGCGCCATCGGGGACAGGCTTCACTGCATCTTCGTCGACAACGGCCTGCTTCGGAAGAACGAATTCGAGCAAGTGCTTGAGGATTACAAGGACATGGGCTTGAACGTGCGCGGCGTGCGTGCAGGCGACCAATTCTTGGAAGCCCTGGCCGGAGAGTCCGACCCGGAGACCAAGCGCAAGGCCATTGGCCGCGTGTTTGTCGAAGTGTTCGACGAAGCGTCCAAAGGGGTGGAGGGTGCACGTTGGCTGGGCCAGGGCACGATTTACCCCGACGTGATCGAGTCGGTCAGCGCGACGGGCGGCCCCTCGGCCACCATCAAGAGCCACCACAACGTCGGTGGACTGCCTGATTACATGACCCTCGAAGTGGTGGAGCCACTCCGACTGTTGTTCAAGGACGAGGTGCGGCGCGTGGGGCGTGCCATGAACATCAAGGAAGGCATCCTCGGACGCCATCCGTTCCCGGGTCCAGGGCTCGCCATCCGCATCTTGGGCGACATCACCGCCGAGAAGGTGCGCGTGCTGCAGGAGGTGGACCACATTTGGATCCAAGGCTTGCGAGACGCCGGCCTCTACGACGCTGTGTGGCAGGCAGGGGCCATCCTGCTTCCCGTGCAAAGCGTGGGTGTGATGGGCGACGAGCGGACGTACGAGAACGCCGTGGCCCTTCGAGCCGTAAGCAGCACAGACGGCATGACGGCCGATTGGTGCCACTTGCCTTATGATTTCTTGGCCAAGGTCAGCAACGACATCATCAACAAGGTGCGTGGCGTGAACCGGGTTGTGTACGACATTAGCTCGAAGCCACCGGCCACCATCGAATGGGAATG
>CBFHQO010000009.1:0-21657 GCA_965658045.1 uncultured Flavobacteriales bacterium
CGTGGTGCGCAACATGCCCCGACGTCAGCCCAGGCCCATGGTGGAGGGGCGGCAAGCGTTCTTGGAACACGGGGTCCCCGTGGACTTGCCCATTGCCTTGATGCAGGGTGCGTACATGGACCGGGACCGTGGGGCGGCCGAGGCGGTGTCGGCGCTTCCTGACATGAATGGGGTGCGGCTCGTCCTCGTCGGCGCCGGGGTTGAGTGGGAAGAGGCACGCGCGGCCAAGGATCATCCGCGTTTTGAGGGCCGGCTTCACTGCATCCCCAAGCTTCCGTTCGAAAAGTTGCGCCTGTTGACCACGAGCGCAGATGTGGGCCTGAGCCTGGACAAGGCGGGCCACGGGAATTACGAGATGAGTTTGCCCAACAAGCTCTTCGATTTCATGCACGCGGGCCTTCCCATGGTTGTGACTGCCCGGAAAGAAGTTGCGGCCATTGTGCGCGCCCACGGCTTGGGGGAGGTTGTGGAGGAGGCGACTCCGGCCGCACTGCGAGAAGCGGTGCAGGCTGTCCTGGCGAAAGACAAATCCTCATGGTCCCAGGCCTTGCAATTGGCCAGCGACCAGTTTCACTGGGGCGTGGATGAGCCTCAGATTCTGGCCACGGTGGACACTTGCTTGAACGCCCATTTGGCCACCAGCCACAAGGGCTGAGCCCAACGCCGAGGACCCCGAAGCCGTGCCTTTTTCATGCGCCACTCTTCCTGGTACAAGGCGGCGTTGAACTTCCTGGACAACCCAGCTGGCGCGACGTGACACAGGGTGCGCTCAGAATGGCACGTGACAAGGTGCCCTTTGTTTCGCCATTCCAGCATCTGGGCGTAGTCGCCCAAGGTCTTCAAGGAGGGGTCGAAGGGGTGAGCTTCCAGCCAAGCCTTGGGGGCCACCAGACCTTGGTGGTGCATCGTGTTCCTCCAAGTCAGCGCCTTGCCCCAATCGGGTCCAAACCGTGCGGGCACGCCCGGTTCCACGGGTGGCAAGGCGGCGACTGGCCAAGCGTGCGCCTTGGGCGAGGGATCTGCGGACAAGACGTCCATGGCGTGGGCCAGGCCTTCTGCGTCGGGGATGTCCCCAGCCCCCACCACCCACACGTGGCTTCCCGAAGCGCAAGCCATGCCCAGGTTCATCGCGTCGTACACCCCGCGGTCAAGCCTGGAAGACACATGGCGCACCAGGTCGGCGTGCGCCGACAAGACGTCCAAAGTGTGGTCGCTGGAGGCGCCGTCGGACACGACGACGTCGAGCCTGTCTTTCAGTTCTGAGGGAAGCGAAGCGAATGCCGTCAGGGTGACTGAGAGGGCCTCCGCGTCGTTCCAAGTTGGAATCAAGACCGTGAGGTCACGCATGTTGGTCGTGGACAACACCCTCTTGACACCTCCAGACACGCCCCGGACGCTGGTCCATGGAAGCCCAGTCGTGGGTGGCCATGACCAAGGATTTGCCTTGGCCAGGAAGCGCATGGAGCAAATTCAAAATGTCCTCCGTGGTGTCGGGATCCAAGTTGCCTGTGGGTTCGTCCGCAAGGAGGAGGGGCGGGTCGTTGAGCAAGGCCCTTGCAATCGCCACACGTTGCTGCTCTCCGCCGCTCAACTCAAAAGGCAACTTGTAGCCCTTGTGCTCGAGCCCCACCGCGGTCAGGACTTCGTCGATGCGTCGACGTTTGGCCTTGCTGTCCGTCCACCCTGTGGCGTTCAGCGCAAACAACAAGTTGTCGTCGACGCTTCGGTCCTCCAACAGCCCAAAATCCTGGAACACCATGCCCAGTTTGCGGCGCAGGACATGGACGTTGCGTGGGGTGACCTTCTTCAAGTCCACGTCGCACACTCGGCCTTCACCGGAACTCAGGGACATATCCCCGTACAGCGTCCTCAGAAGGCTGGACTTGCCGCTGCCTGTTCGGCCCACAAGGTAGATCAATTCACCGGGGCGCACTTCGAGGTGAATGTCCGACAACACGACATGTTCGTGGTGCCGGACATCCACGCCGGAGAGTTGAATCAAAGGTGCCCCGTGGTCCACGTTCAGTCTAGCTGGAAGATGCTGTCGTCCAATTCCATGTCGAAGGTCACCCGCACGGTGCGCTGGTGAATGGGTTGGCCGTCCACCACCGACTTTCGGCTGGAAGCCACCTTCAACCCTTTCTCGCCGTGGGGGAGGTACAAATCCAAACGCTCCACCAGGAAGGTGCCGTCGCCTGCGGGCTTCTTCGATTGGATCATCAACCCATCTTCGTTGCTGAACCAGTACGTCTCTGCCACGTCGTCGCGGGTGAATTCAACGAGGGTGCATGGAATGCCGTCCAAGGCTTCCACCCCAAGAATGCGGCTGTTGTATCCTTCCTTTTCCAATCCCCACAAACGAACTGGAGACAGGTCAGCCAGCTCTAGCGCAAGCTCGTCGGCGTCCATCGCGTTGGTTTCACCCATCGCCGATTGGCTGCCTGCCGTTTCAGTCACGAGTTGGACCATCACCGGCTGGTTGGACATGAGCATTTCGGTGCGCTTGGCGCGGTTGCCTTTTTCGAGGCGGATGGATTCGCGGAATTGAAGGTTCAGGCCCACGCCGAATTCGGCAGATCCTTCGGCCACCATGGTTTTCACCTTGCCCCAAGCTTTCTTGCCTCCGATGGCTTCGAAGTGACGCTTGAGCACGTCGTTCACGGTCAAGTCTGCAGGGGCGTCCTCGCGCGGCACTTGGCGTCGTCCAAACGCGTCGTACACGTCGATGCCCTGGTGATTGTCGAACACTTCCAGTTTCTCCATGACCTCCGGCGCCCCCACCACACAGATGTTGACGTTGTTGAATCGGATCATGTCCTGGGCCACCCGCTGGACGTCTTCTGCTGTCACCGCCTCCAAGCGGGCGAGATACGTCTGGTAGTAATCCTCTGGCAGGTGGTAGCGAGACGTGTTGAGTGCGAACCGAGCCACGGTGCCGGGGCTCTCCAACGAGCGCGCAAAGCCCCCGGCCAACGAGGCCTTCGCCGTGAACATCTCGGTGGAGTCTGGCTGCGTGTTGCGGATGCGGGCGATCTCGTACAAGAACTCCACCACCGCGCTGTCGGTCACTTCTGTGCGGACGTCGGCGTAGGCCGAGAATTGGCCCATCACCGGGTCGGTCCGCAAGCTGGAGCGGGCGCCGTAAGTGAAGGCTTTGTCCTCACGAAGGTTCTGCATGAGGCGTCCGCTGAACACCCCCCCGCCGAGGATGGAGTTGGCCACTTGTGCCGCTGCCGCATCGGGGTGTCCCGGAGGGAAGGGGATGGCGTGGGTCACGTTGATCGTGCTCTGCACCGCACCTTCCACAGGGGCGAAGTGGACCTCCATGCCCTTGGGCCTGGCAGGTGGCAACACACGCTCAAAGGGAATGTTGCTCCGCCGCCATGTGCCGAAGTGCTTGTTGGCCTTCGCTTGGGCTTCTTCAGGGGTGATGTCTCCGATCGCGATGAGGTACGCAACGTTGGGGCGGAAGTACTTCCTGTGGTAGGCTTGAAGGTCTTCTCGGGCGATGGCCTGCAAGCTTTCTTCGGTCATGACTTCCCCGTAGGGGTGCAGCTCGCCGTAGTTGACGGCAGCCACCAGGTTGGCGGAGATTTCACCAGGTGAGGTGCCGATGTTGGCCAAGTTGGAGCCCATTTGGGTCTTCACCTTGTCCAGTTCTTCTTGGGGGAAGGTGGGGTTCAGGACGGCGTCTGCCACTATCTC
This sequence comes from uncultured Flavobacteriales bacterium, assembly GCA_965658045.1. GTDB lineage: Bacteria > Bacteroidota > Bacteroidia > Flavobacteriales_D > Sanyastnellaceae > UBA11663. Next base: position 3,706 of record CBFHQO010000009.1, read on the forward strand.
GAGCAAGGTTTCCGTGTGCTTGGACAAGGAGCGCGCAGAAAATCCTGTGGCGGAGGCGTTGAACGACGCCCCGAGGAATTCAATCTCCTCGGCGATCTCCGCTTTGGTGCGGGATTCAGTGCCGCTGGACATCATGGCGCTGGCCACGTCCATCATGCCAGCCTTGTCGCCCTCCTGGAACGGTTGAAACTCCAGGGTCATGCTCCAATAGACAGACGGGGTCTTGTGGTTTTCCACCACGATCAACGTCATGCCGTTGGCGAGTTTGACTTCGGTGCTTGTGCCGATGTTCAACTCAGGCGCTGGGCCAGGCTCTGGGGCTTTGCTTCGGTCGATTTGGGCAGAAGCGGTGAAGCCCACGGCCCACAACATCAAGACCTGGGCGAGGCCTGCGAAAGAAATTCGGGAAGGAATGCAGTTCATGGCTCAGTTGTCTTGGTAGAGAAAGTAAAGGGTGACGCGCTGCTCAGGCACGTAGTATTTCTGCGCCACCCGTTGGATGTCCTCTGGGGTGACGGCGAGGTAGCGCTCCACCTCGGTGTTGATGAGGTTGGCGTCCCCGAAGTAGGTGTGGTAGTTGGCCAAGCTCTCGGCGATGCCTGCCATGCTTTGGTTGCCCGTGGCGGCGTCGAACTCAATTTGGTTCTTGAGCTTTTGAAGTTCGCGGTCTCCGATGGGCTCCGCCTTCATGCGTTCCACTTCGTCGTTCATGGCACCTTCCACTTGGCTCGGATCCACGCCCATGTTGCACATCGCAAAAGCCAGGGTCAATCCGGGATCTTCCAAGCCGAAGCTGAACGCCCCACAGTACAATGCCAATTGGTCTTGTTCCACCACGCGCTTGTTGAGGCGCGAACTCTCACCTCCGCTCAACACTTGGTTGAGGAGGTCCACGGCGTAGTAGTCAGGGGTGCCCTGGGCAGGGATGGGGTAGGCCTGCAACACCATGGGCAGCCGGTCCTTGCCCCACACCGTGTCACGGACTTCGGCGGTGCGCAGGGGCTCCACAATGTCCGGACGTGGGATGTCCCGTCCGCCGCGTGGGATGTCGGCGAAGTAAGCCTCGACCAGTTCTTTGGCCTCGTCCACATTCAAGTCTCCGGCGATGCTCAAGGTCGCGTTTTCTGGCACGTAGAACGTCTCGTAGAAATCCATGAAGTCGGCGTGCGTGGCTGCGTCCAAGTGCGCCATGGAGCCGATGGGCGTCCATTGGTAGGGGTGCTCCTTGTAGGCGGCCTCCATGGTCTTGGGCAGCAACTGGCCGTAGGGCTGGTTGTCGTACCGCTGGCGCTTTTCTTCTTTCACCACCTCATTTTGCGTGTCGATGCCGATCTGCTCAATCTTGGCGTGCAACATGCGCTCCGATTCGAGCCACAACCCGAGCTCGAGCTGGTTGCTCGGCAGAAGCTCGTAGTAAAAGGTGCGGTCCATGGAGGTGTTGGCGTTGAGAACGCCACCTGCATTTTCGACGTAGGTGTCAAACTCCCCACGGCCGATGTGCTCGCTCCCCTCGAAGAGCAAGTGCTCGAAGAAGTGGGCCATCCCCGTGCGATTGGGGTCCTCGTTTTTGGAACCGACGTGGTACAAGACGGTCACGGCCACCAAGGGGGTGGAGTGGTCCTCGTGCAGGATGACGTGCAAGCCATTGTCCAAATCGAATTCGGTGAACTCAATTTGACGGGCTTCGCTTTGGGCCGAGAGCGACGACGACAGGGCCAACCCCATTGTTGCCAACAGCCAAGAAGGAGAGATTCTCATGTGGGAAAATTGAGCCTGCAAGATAGGCGCATCGGGGTATCTTGTCGGCATGGAACGAAGCCCGAGCAAACGCCGAGAAGTCCTGCCTGAGGGCTGGTGGAGTGCAGAGACTTGCTGGTCGTTGGACCCGGATGAATGCACGTATGACTTGTCGGACGAAGCGAAGTCCAGGATTGAAGCCTGCCATGGTTTTCTCTTGTCGAAGGCTGGCCAAGGCGAGGTGATCTACGGCATCAACACGGGGTTTGGAGATTTGGCCACCACGGTGGTGGACGACCTGCACGGCTTGCAGAGAAACTTGTTGATTTCGCATGCCTGCGGCGTGGGGGAACCCCTCCCTCAAGATGTTGTGCGCATGATGCTCCTGCTTAAGGTGAAGGGGCTGTCCCAGGGTCATTCTGGCGTGGCCTTGGCCACGGTGCAACGCTTGTTGGACCATTGGAACGCCAACGTGCTGCCGGTGGTTCCTGAGCAAGGGTCGTTGGGGGCCTCGGGCGATTTGGCGCCCCTGGCGCACATGGTGTTGCCCTTGATTGGCCTGGGCGAGGTGACCATGCCCGACGGGCGTCGTTTGCCGTCCGGCGAGGCGCTTGCAGAGCTCGGCTGGGAACCCCTTGAGTTGGGGCCCAAAGAGGGGCTCGCGTTGATCAACGGCACCCAAATGATGTTGGGCGTGGGCATGGTGGCTTTGCAACGCATTGAACGGTTCGCCAGTTGGGCTGACGCTGTGGGTGCGTGGTCGTTGGAAGCGTGGAACGGTTTGGAAGCCGCCATGCACTCCTCCATCCATGCGGTGCGCAACCACGCTGGGGCCATCCTCTCGGCCCACAACATCCGAGCTTGGGTCGCAGGCAGCGCACGCGTGGCGCAGCCCAGGTCGTACGTGCAAGACCCGTACTCGTTCCGGTGCATGCCCCAAGTTCACGGCGCGTCGCGGGATGTGATGGAAGGGGTGAGGACGGTGTTTGAGGCGGAGATGAACGCGGTCACCGACAACCCATTGGTGTTTCCTGAAGAAGATTTGATTGTGAGTGGGGGCAACTTCCACGGCCAACCGTTGGCGTTGGCCATGGACCGTTTGGCCTTGGCGGTCCACGAATGGGCCAGCATGTCCGAGCGGCGCACCTTCAAGATGTTGAGCGGCCAGCGCGGCTTGCCGGCGTTCTTGGCGGCCAACCCGGGCCTGAACTCGGGGTACATGATTCCGCAGTACACGGCGGCGAGTTTGGTCTCCCACAACAAACAGCTGTGCACCCCCTCCAGCGCCGACAACGCCGACAGCAGCAACGGCCAAGAGGACCACGTGAGCATGGGGGCCAACGGCGCCTTGAAAATGTGGAAGGTCGTGGGCCAGGCCGAGCAGGTTGTGGCGATTGAGGCCATGTGCGCCGCCCAGGCCAGCGATTTCAGGGATCCTGACGTCGCCATGGCGCCAGCGCTGTCGGCTCTGCAGACCTCCTTCCGTGAGGTGGTGCCCTTCTTGGAGAATGACGCGGTGATGGCCCCTTTGATGGCCGCGGCCAAATCATGGATCGTGTCGAACGACCCTCATCAAGTTGGCACCCCATGTTGAGGAATGAACTGGTCCTTCGGGGCAATTCGCTGTTCCGTTGGCGGAGTTTCTTGCCCCTTGCCCTGGTGCCGCCGGCGCTTTGGATGGGGTGGGAGGCCCCGGATTGGGCGCATGCCCAGGCCTGGCAGGTTTTGTGCTGGGGGGTGGGACTCACCGGGCTCGGCATTCGGGCCAAGACCATTGGTCATGTTCCTCCTGGCACTTCAGGCAGAAACACGTCAGAAGGCCAAGTGGCCGAATCTCTGAACACCCGAGGGATGTACAGCTTGGTGCGCCATCCATTGTATTTGGGCAACTACCTGATGTGGATGGGCTTGGTGCTGGCGACGGGCAGGATGGACTTCGCCCTGGTGGTCACCCTGCTCTACATGATGTACTACCTGCGGATTGCCATGGCAGAGGAGGCCTTTTTGGAGGGCAAATTCGGGGACGCCTACGCCGAATGGTCGCGACGCGTGCCTGCCTTTGTGCCGGGCCGATGGGGCGCCCGAAGGAGCGCATGGACGCCGGCGGGCAACGCCATCTCTTGGAGGCACGTGCTCAAGCGGGAATACAACGGCACTTATGCGCTCGTCCTTGGCTACTTCGCGTTGGACGCAGTTCGATCCGCAGGGGCCGGGGACCCGTCCCATTTGACCACGGGGTGGCAGGCCGGGTTGGCCGGGTGCACCTTGGCGTTTTTGGTGTTGCGCTTCTTGAAGAAGCGCACCCAAGTCCTTCACGTGGAAGGACGGGAGTTCACGTGACCGCCGCCCGCCGCATGATGCGGCGAAGCACGCCTGGTGCAAACCGCTTCAAGTACACCGCGAGGAGTTCTGTGCGGCCAATCAGCGCTTGGGCTTGGTTGCGCTCCACGGCGCGAACCATTTTGGCGGCACACGCCTCAGGAGACATGCCGGCGCCTGTTTTCGCATCCATGGTGCCTTGCTGAGAGCCGTCGCCGACCACGGCGTTCATGCTGATGTTGGTGTGGATGAACCCAGGACACACCATGGTGACTTTGACGTTGTCGTCGTGGTGTTCCGCCCTCAGGGATTCGAAAAACCCGTGCAACGCGTGCTTTGCCCCGCAGTAACCTGAACGAAGGGGAGAGGAGAACAAGCCCATCAAGCTGGTCACCACCACGAAGTGGCCTTGCTTCCGTTCGACCATCCCGGGCAACAAGGCCTTGGTCAGGGCCAAGGTGCCGAAGTAGTCGATTTCCATCACACGTCGGTCCACCTCAAGCGCGGTGTCAAGCACCTTGGAACGCTGGCTGATGCCGCCGCAATGGACCATCACATCCACGGGGCCGTGGGTCGACTCCACGTGTGCCACCACGCCGGACAAACTGTCTGAGTCGGCCAAATCCAAGGTCACCACGTGAACCTCACAACCCTCCGCTCGAAGCGGTTGGGCCACAGCCTCCAGGGCGTCTTGCTTGCGGGAGGAAAGCACCACTTCGGCGCCTTTCCTGGCCCACGCCTCGGCGCAGGCTTTTCCGATGCCGCTGCTGGCGCCGGTGACCCACACAAGTTTGTTGTTCCAAGTTGACATGTGCTTCACATTGAGAATTGAACGAGCATGGCCCCCGCCATGGCAGCCATGCCGAGGTCTTCCACGATGGTCACGGTGGTCATGGGGAGGTTGAAGGCGGTGCCCATGCACGCGCAGGTGAGCTGCTCACCTCGCCGCAGGGCGCGAATGACGCCCAAGGCGGAGAAGGTCATGAGCACGAACGTGATGGCGTGAAGCCCCATCCATTCTGGCGTGGCGAGGTAGGCCAATCCAAGGGCCACCTCGACAATGGGGTACACCCATCCGTACGCGGGGATCCGTGCGGCCAGCAAGTCGTATTTGGCGTAGGCAGCGGCGAATCCACCCAAGTCCAGGAGCTTCAATCCCCCAAAGACGAGGAAGAACCCGCCCATGAAATTGGCCATGAAGCCGTCCACGCCCCCCGACACCAAGCTGCCCAGTCCGATGAGCGACACGGCCACAAGCAAGGGGGTGAAGGAGGACGCCTGAACGGCGGGACCGCCTTCCATCCCGAAGCCAGCCGAGCGGATGGCGGACTCCAAGGCTTCTCGCGAAAGCGCGGCACCCCCGGACACCATCACCGTACCTTGTTGCAGGTCGACATGGACGTGTTCCACCCCAGAGGAGCCGTCCAGCGCGTGTTCGATTTTGGCCACGCAGGACCCGCAGGTCATGCCTGTCACATTCAACCGCTCGAAGCGGTCAGGCATCGATGTTCGCGTACTTGGCGTTGTCTTCGATGAATTTTCGACGCGGCGGCACGTCGTCGCCCATCAACATGGAGAAGACGTGATCTGCACCGGCGGCATTCTCAATGGTGACTTGGCGCAACGTCCGGTTCTCTGGGTTCAGCGTGGTCTCCCACAACTGCTCCGCATTCATTTCACCAAGACCCTTGTAGCGCTGGACATGAATGCCGCTCTCGCTTCCGCTCTTTCCGCGGAATTCGGCGATCAAGCGGTCGCGCTCGTCTTCGTTCCACGCGTAAATCGAGCGTGAACCCTTCTTCACCTGGTAGAGTGGAGGGGTGGCGATGTACACGTAGCCGCTCTCGATGAGGTCCTTCATGTGGCGGAACAAGAAGGTGAGGATGAGGGTCTCAATGTGGCTTCCGTCCACATCCGCGTCACACATGATGACAATCTTGTGGTAGCGGAGCTTGGCCAAATTGAGGGCTCGCTCGTCCTCTTCAGTGCCCACCGTGACGCCCAAGGCGGTGTAGATGTTCTTGATCTCCTCGTTGTCGAAGATCTTGTGCTGCATGGCCTTTTCCACGTTGAGGATTTTTCCTCGGAGTGGCATGATGGCTTGGAACATGCGGTCGCGGCCTTGCTTGGCCGTGCCGCCTGCCGAGTCACCCTCAACCAGGAACAGCTCGCAAAGGGCCGGGTCCTTCTCGGCGCAGTCGGCCAATTTGCCGGGGAGGCCACTGCCGCCCATGACGGTTTTGCGTTGGACCATTTCCCGGGCCTTTCGTGCCGCGTGCCGCGCCTGCGCCGCGAGGATGACCTTCTGCACGATGGTCTTCGCGTCGTTGGGGTTCTCTTCCAAGTAGGCCTCGAGCATGTCGCTCACAGCCTGGCTCACGGGGGCGCTCACCTCGGCGTTGCCGAGTTTGGTTTTGGTTTGGCCCTGGAATTGTGGCTCCGCCACTTTCACGCTCACCACGGCAGTCAACCCTTCGCGGAAATCGTCACCGCTGATGTCAAACTTCAGCTTGTCCAACATGCCGCTCCCGTCGGCGTACTTCTTCAACGTGTTGGTCAATCCCCGACGGAATCCGGTCAAGTGGGTTCCACCTTCGTGGGTGTTGATGTTGTTGACGTAGGAAAACAGGTTCTCAGAGAACGAGTTGTTGTAGGTCATGGCCACTTCCACAGGCACCCCGTTGCGTTCACCGCTGACGTGGATGACTTCCTGAATGATGGCCTCGCGGTTGCCGTCCAGGTAGGTCACGAAGTCCTTCAGACCCTCCGTGCTGTGGAACGTTTCGGTGAGGTGGTTGCCTTCTTCATCCTGCACGCGCTCGTCGGTCAACGTGACCTTGATGCCTTGGTTGAGGTAGGACAACTCGCGCATGCGGTCGGCCAAGGTGTCGTAGTTGTACACCAGCGTCTCGAAGATGTCTTCGTCGGGCTGGAATTCCACGGTGGTGCCTCGCTTCGCAGATGTGCCGATTTCGCGAACCGCGTAAAGTTCTTTGCCTCGGGTGTATTCCTGCTCGTAGACCTTGCCTTCACGGTGCACCTCGGCACGAAGGGAGATGGACAAGGCGTTCACGCAAGACACGCCGACCCCGTGCAAACCACCTGAGACCTTGTACGCGTCCTTGTCAAATTTTCCGCCGGCGCCAATCTTGGTCATGACCACCTGCAGTGCACTGACGCCTTCCTTTTCGTGGATGCCCACCGGGATGCCGCGTCCGTTGTCGGACACGCGGATGCCGTTGGTTTCTGTGATCACCACTGAAATGGTGTCGCAATGGCCTGCCAGCGCCTCGTCGATGGAGTTATCCACCACCTCGTACACCAAATGGTGCAATCCCCGCACCCCCACATCGCCGATGTACATGGAGGGGCGCATGCGCACGTGCTCCATGCCTTCCAGGGCCTGGATCTGACTGGCGTCATACCCTGAAGGGCCGGCTTTTTTGTTCTCTTCTGACATCGTAATGAATTGTCCTGTGAAGATACTCGGACAGCCCCGCCCAACGCGGGAATTTGGCGCATGAAAAACCCTGATTTTTCCACGAAAAAACGAGGGTTTTCACAAGGAATGTGGACAGCGTCAGAAGGCGTATTGCACGCCGCCGAGCACTTGGAATCCTTGCACCGGGTGCCCGCCCCAGACGCTGTACTTCGTGTTGGCCAAGTTGGCCAACGTCAACCATGCGCCAAGACGGTCGTTGTACCGGTAATTGGTGGTCAAGTTGACGTCGAAATATCCTGGCAGGGCAAGTTGGTAATTGCCGTTGTCCAAGGGCTCAGGGTTGCCGTAGTTCGGGTCTTTGCTCAAGGCATAGCGCTCTCCGACGTATTGAACATCTGCTTGGACAGCAAGCCCTTCGATGACTTGGTAGGACATGGCGACATCCCATAGGAGGGTGGGGAGGTGCCAGGCCTGGTCTTCGTTCCGCAATTTGTAGCTGTTCAGGGTCAAGCTCCCTTTCAAGTCAAGCCGCTCTCCCAACGACAAACCAACCTCACCCCCCAACGTGCGCACGTTCACGGTGTCGTACACCGCTTCAAAAGTGGCGTAGGACGCGGTGTCGTTCAAGACGGTGGAGGGCTTGAACAGCAAGAAGTCCTCGTGCTGCGCAGAGCTGGCGTGCCCATGGAACCGGAAATGTTCGGTCACCGTGCCACGCACCCCGCCGGCAAACGCGAGTCGCTTGTTCGTGGAGCGGAAACCCGAGGCTTGGATGGTTTGGCCATTCAACACCACCGGGCTGTCCAGGTGGTCGGGCGCAAAGAAGGGGTTGAGCTCCAAGACGTCATGCAAGTTGTTGGCCAAAAGTCCCCCGCCCACCTTCGCGTAGGGCACAAAGAGGTTGCGGAACAAATTGACAGAGACTTCAGCACGCGGGTACACGTGCACAACGTCTCCAATCTCATCCCGGGTGGGTTGGTCTGCATCGACGGCCACGCCAAGGCCCACGGATGCACGCCAGGGGCCCTTCTCTGTGGAGAGCTTGGGATTCAACTGCACGATGGCCTGGTTGTAGGCACGCGCGGTGTCCAATTGCGTGCGGTCGAGCTGGGCTTCCACCCCGATGTCCAACCGTTTGCCTCCCACATGGCGATGAAGGTTCAATTCGCCCAAGACGTGCCGTTCGGCGAGCCTGTGGTTGTTGGTCATGTAATCGAACGCCGTGTTGAATTCGTGGTTGAATGCCGTGCTGTCCTTGCGGTGGCTTTTCAATTGAAGGGCGGCACCTGCATGCCTCCATCGCAGGGCGGTCGCGTCCACCGAGATGCTGTCCACAAACGTGCTGTCAAACCCAAACATCCGTGTTTTGTGCTGACCGACTTGGACGTTGAAGGCGACCTTTTCCTGCCCCACAAAGCGCGAGTTCCACGCGTCGAGCGTGTTTTCGTGAATCCTGCCAGAAAGCAGGTTGGACGGAGAGGTGGTGGAGGCATGGTGCAACGACGTCCCCCAACTGCCTTCGCGCGATCGGAGATCCGTGTAGCTCGCGTCCAGCAAGCTCGTGCCTCTGCTGCCGCCCCCGGCGCGAACGTGGCCTCTGTAGAGGCGGGAGAGGGACGCGTCCACCCTCAGGCGCGTGGCCTCCACGGGGGTCATGGTGGGCTCGAATTGAAGCCGCTTCGAAAGCAGGTCGTAGCTCAACGTGGGCTTCTCGGAAGAAAGAGGTCTGGCCATCGGCCAGGAGCTCAACTTCACGGCGTCCCGCACTTCCATGGTGCGCTTGCCCACAAAGGTGACGTCCATGTCCAGGGTGTCCTGCTGGGTCAGTCCAGCCTGCGGCAGGAGGGCCCAACACACGAGGGACAATGCGAGGTGATTCGGCTGCTTCATTCTTGGTTGGGTTCTGTGGTTGCGGCTTCCAACGCGTCGATTTCAAGGAGTAGGTCGGAGACGGCTTCCTGCACCTCAGCGATTTGCACGTTGGCGAGGATGGAGTTGGCCGTGGCTCGGGCCTGAAAAAGGTCATTCATGCCGATGTAAGCCTTGACCAACAGCAGGAATCCTTTGTTCTTCCAGGCGTCTTGGTTGTAGAACTGCTCGATCAGCCCAAACAGTTTTTCCTCGCAAGCGTCAAAAGCGCCGGAGTTGTGGTCGTGTTCTGCCAAGAGGTACTGGGCTTCAGCGCCCGCACTGCCGCCGAAGGTGACGAGGGTGGCCAAATCCTCCAGGACTGTGTTGTGCTCGCCCCGGTTGCACGCGATGCGTGCGTTCCAAAGTTGGGCGGTCCGTTGGATGTCGTCCGGCGTGGCAGGATCGTACATCACGCGCGCGGCGAAGTTGGCCGCTTCGTCTTCCTGGCCGAGGAGGTAGTGGCAACGCATTTGGCCGATGGCCGCCTCCAGGCGGTTCGACTGCAACGCCGCAAGCCCTTCCAACGTCTCGTAGTGCCCCAAGGCTTCGCGGTGCTGTCCGTTGTTCCAGGCGATGGTGGCGGCCCCGAGGGCGGCAGCTTCGCTGAAGTCTCCCGCGGGCAGGGCGAGCACCGCCACGTACGACACGTAAGCCGAGTCAGGGAGGTTTTGGTCGAAGAGGCAGTTCGCCAGGTAGAATTGCGCTTCGGCCATGTGCGTGCCCCCTGGGTACTGCCGCACGTACTCAGACAAACGCGGAATCGCCTCTGCGCAGCGCTCTTCCAGTGCCAGGTACGAGGCCGACTCGAAGAACCGTTGCTCGATCTCGGCCCCGTCCAAGCCCACTGCAGGAGGGAGGTTGTCCAACAAGCCCCGCTGAATCAACAACGGCTCCACAATGTTGTAGGCGTCGGCGGCCACATTGTCGTTGCCGTAGTTGGTCCGGATGTTGTCCCAAAGGTTCAGCACCTTGTCGTCCTCGCCTTGCTTGACGTGCACCAAACACAACTCCACGAGCGCCTCCTTGGCGCGAGGTGTGGCAGAATAAGATTGAATCAGGGTGTTCAGCTTGTCTTCGGCTGTGGCAAGCGCACCCTCTTCGATGTGGGTTCGGGAAGCCTGGAACAGCGCTTCCACGACCAAACGGCTTTCTGGGAAATCGGCCAACAGCTGCTCCAAACGCGTGACTTGCGCCCCAGGGTCCTCGTTGAGTTTGGCGGCCATGGCGCTTTGGAACAAGGCGTAATCCATGGGCTTGACGCCCCGTGCCAAAACTCGGTCGTAGTATTCGCCGGCTTGCTCAAACGACTTCAAGGCGTAGAAGCAGTCGGCGGTGCGCAGCTCCGCGTCGCGCATGCGGGAAGGGTCGTCTTGGGGGGCGGTTTCCAAGTAGGATCGGAATGCCGACAAGGCGTCGGTGTACTTCTCGCTCTTGAAGTGGGCGTACCCACGGGCGTAATCGGCGTCGTTGTGGAGTTCACTCAAGTAGCTGCCCGGGGTGGTGCTGAACTTGGCAAACGCCGCGGCGGCAGGCGTGAACTTCCCTTGGTTGTACAGAATCTCACCTTCCCAGTAAAACGTCTCGGCATGCATTTGCGGATCGACATTGTTGGCCCGGCTCTTGCGGAAGAAGACCAACGCGCGGTCGAGCTGCTTGTTCTGGTACAACTCCACCGCACGGTTGAATGCGAGCACCTGGGCGGCCGCCATGACCGTTTGGTCCGGTTCGGAAATGTTGTCCAGTACACCCAACGCCCGTTCGTAATCTCGGCTGGTCATGTGCACCTGAAGCAGGAACCTGTAGGCCTCGTCGCGTCGGGGTGATGCGGGGAATTGGGTCAAGTACGACTCGAACGCCACAATGGCGTCGTCGAAGGGGTTGAAGGACAGCTCAAAGGCCAGCTTGGCGTAGTGGAAGAACGCGTCTTCCTGAATGTCCAAGTCGAAGTCTGGCAGTGAAGCGGTTCGGAAGGCCTGCTTCGCCCTGGCGCGGTCGCCAAGCTCGAGGTAGCAGTCTGCCATGTGGTACGCCGCGTTTTGGGCCAACTCGTCTTCGCCGTAGGTCGCCAAGGGGAAGCAGTCCAACGCGCCACGCCATTCTCCCAGGCGGTAGCGGGTGTAGCCCATCTGGTAGGCGAATTCAGGACCTCGGCCAGGCCCGTCGGTGCCTTCCCAGGCCAACTCCAAGTACGGCGAGGCGGTCTCGAACGCGCCGTCTCTGTACCATGCGTCGCCCAAGAGGTGGGCCACTTCCGCCACACTCTCTCCATCCAGCCCGCTCGACTCGTCAAGCAGCGGTGGGGCATATTCCTTGAGGCGGTCGAATTGTCCTGTGGCGTGCAAAAGTTGGGCGATGTACAACGGGACCAACTCCGCGAAGGCAGGGTGGTCGGCGATGCGTTCGAAGCCGTCCAAGGCCACCTGAGGCTGGCCGTTGAGGTAGGCGATGTGGCTGAAGTAGTACTGGGCCGGGGCTTGGAATTCGCCCTCCACGTCCAAGACGTCGTAAAGGTAAACGCGGGCCTTCTCGAATGCTTCACGCTCGAACAAGCAGTGTCCCAATTTGAAGCGGAGCTCGTTGCGCTTGGGCTTGGCCAAATCTCGAATCCGGATGCCCATGAACTCCTCGGACGCCCTCGAGTAATTCTTCCGCTTGTAGTGGTAGTTCGCGAGCTCCCAGTGGGCCTGAAGGGCCAGCGGGCTTTCAGGGAAGTCGGCCATGAACCCCTTCACCCGAACCACGGCATCCTTGTGGTACAGCGCCAAGGCGCTCATGGCCGCATGGTAGCTCGCGTCGACGAAATCGTTCGATTCGACGTTGTCCGCGTCGTCAATCCACGATTCGAAGGCGTGCAGCGCCAGGGCGTAGCGCTGTTGGTTGAACGCTTCTTTCGCACGCGCCAGTTCCGTGGCGCGGTGGTCTGTGGCTTGGGTCCATTGGGCCGAGGCCTCGTGTCCAAGAGCGCAACCGGCGGTCAAGCCGATCGCCAAAGTCACAGGGGCCAAATGGGAACGAAGGGGGAGGTAGGGCATGGGTCTCGCGTGTTCTTTTCAAAGCTACCGTCGCCCCCAGGCCATGGCCGGAGCTCGGAACTTGTTTTTCAACGCGAAGACGTGGGGATTTCGTGCCCGTCGGGCTCAATCGCGCCAGCTGAATTCGGTGCGTCTGTTGACCGACCGTCCAGCCTCTGAGTCGTTGTCGGTTTTGGGCCTTGATTCCCCAAAACCGGCTGCGCTCAATCGGTTCGACCCGACCCCGTGGGCAATCAAGAAGTTCTTCACGGCGTTTGCCCGCGCCACGCTCAAGGTCAAGTTGTCGTTCGACGACCCCACGTCGTCGGTGTGCCCCTCAATGTCCAACGTGGCGCCTGGTTGCCGCTCCATGCGGTTGGCCAGGGCTTGAAGCATGACTTCTGCCTTGGCGCTCAGTTGGCTCTTCTTGGTGGCAAATTGCACGTCTTCCAGCTCAAACGGGGTCCCCTCGGCGACCGGCTCAATGTCCAGACTCATGTCGAAGCTTGCGCCCAAAGGGTCGCCCTGCATGTGTACCACTTGGCTGTTGTACCCCACGGTTTCTCCTTCCACTGTCAACACCACGTCCTCGCCCTCGGGCAACCGAACGACCTGGGCGAACGTGCCGTCTTCCCGCGAGACTTCAATTCGTTCCACCCGCTTGCGTTGCACGTACTCAATGCTGACCGTGAACTCCCCTTCGGGCAAGGGCCACCCAAGGTCCCCTTTCACCACGGTCACCGCTTCAGGCTTGAGGGTGTCTGGCAAATGGTAGGCGCACAAATCCAGCCCTTGGGTGCCTCGCCGACGCGAAGCGAAAATCGCCTGGGTGCCGTCTGTGCTGACCACCATGCCGTGCTCGTCCCCGCTTGAATTCAAGGGAAGCCCCATGTTGACGGGCGTCGACCAACGTCCGGTGGAATCACGTTGGGTGCGCCACACGTCGAATCCACCCCCGCCAGGGGTTCGGTTGCTGGAGAAATACAGCGTCTTGCCGTCCGGGTGGAGAAAGGGGGATTTGTCCTGCGCGTCGGAATTCAGGGGAGAGGGCAGCTTCTCGGCAGGGGACCAACTGCCGTCGGCAGCCTTTCGAGACAGGAACAAATCCATGGTCAAGTTGCCGTTTCGGTCCGGGGTGGATTCCGCCCGCGCGCCTGCGAAGAGGAGGGTCTGTCCGTCTGCACTGATGCTGGGCTGGGCTTCCCAACCCAGGGGGCTGTTCACGCTAGGTCCCAACGGCGTCAACTCCGACCACATGTACACGGCCTTTCCGGACGCGTCCCGGTAGTCGAACTCGTAGGTGACCTGAAAGAGGTCGATGTTGTTGGGGTTCTCGCGCACGGGGTTCAGGGCGGCGATCACCATGGTCTTGTTGTCCACGGAGAGGGACGCTCCCCCGTAGTTGGCACCTGCATTGAAGGGATGTTCCATGGCGGTGCCGCTGTCGTACGCTCCTGAAGTCTGATTCAAATGGGACACCGTGAACCGTTCTCGACGGGTTGTGGTCACGTCGCCCTTCGCTTTGAAGGCTTCGATGCGCGTGTAGAACAGCATGGTCCCGTCGGGCGCCAGCATGGGCAGGTATTCGTCCACGCTTTGGCTCACATGCGGGATGGGCAGGGGTGGGGGGAGGTCTTCGTGCCGGTGGTAGTCGACTAGAAAGGCCAAATCGTCCAAGATGCCCAGGGCGTCTTTGCGCCGAGAGGCGCGCGTGAGGCTTTCGTCCACTGCGAGGTAGTCCTGAAAGCCGCTCAGGGCCTCTGCATGATCTTCTTGGCTGTAATGAAATGCGGCCCGCATGTACGTCGCTTCAGGCATGCCCTCCGGACACAACTCCTCCAAGGCGCGGAGCGATTCAAGCACATTCTCCCAGGTGAGGCTTCCGCGGCGAAGCGCCTTGAATTGGAACTCCGCCAGCATCATCCAGGCCTCGGCGTCGTCCGGGTGGAGCTCAAGGGCATCTTGGACGGCCGCCATTCGGTCCTCCAAACTGTCCTTGGATTTGGGGGACTTGGCCCGGTCCAGCCACTTCTCGGCTTTGGCGGACCGAGGTTCTTCCAGGGTGCATTGGCTGTGTGCTGAGAGCGCGAATGCCCAGCACAAGCCGCCCAACACCGCCAATCGACCCAAGACCATGGTCAGGATTGGGGGTGCAACTCTCCCTCCGATTGGGCCACCAGCGCAGAGACGGTTCCGTCGCCCGTGACGTTCACCACCGTGCGGCACATGTCCAAGATGCGGTCGATGGGGAAGATCAGTGCGATCCATGCGGGGTTGAGCCCGACGCTTTCAAGCACGATGATCATCAAGACCAAGCCCGCGCTCGGGATGGCGGCGGCCCCTACGGAGGCCAGGGTGGCGGTCAGCACGATGACGGCCTGTTGCGCCAGGCTCAAGTCCACCATGTGGAATTGCGCCAGGGCGACCACGGCCACAGCCTGGTACAAGCTTGTGCCATCCATGTTCACGGTGGCGCCTATGGGCAGGACAAAGCTTGTCGTGCGCTCGCTCACCCCAATGTTTTCCCGAACGCATTTCATGGTGACGGGCAAGGTGGCCACCGAGGACGAGGTGGAGAATGCGGTGATTTGGGCGTCGCGCATGGCCGCCAAGAACCGGCGCGGCGTCATGCCCCGGATGCCCGCGCTGGCCAGCAAGGGGTACACCACAAAAATCATGAGCACCAAACCCAGCACCACCACAAGGCCGTACCGCAACAAGAAGCTCAGAAGCTCTTGGAATTTCGCAGGGTCTGTGCCGGCCGCTTTGACGATTTGGCCTGCCATGAGGGCAAACACAAACACAGGCATGGCCTTCATCACCATCCACACCATGCCCACAAACACGTCGTTCAACCCGTCGACAGCCTTCAAGAGCGCCCCTCGTTTGGGTTCTTCCACCTGCACGAGGACGATGCCAAAGAACACGGCAAAGAAGATGATCTGCAGCATCGCCATGTCGCTCAGCGCCCTGAAGATGTTCTTGGGCACCACGTCGACCAGGGGCTGCAAGGGGCCGCTTTGGGAGGCATTGTCGGCCTTGTTCAGCTTGTCTTCAACCCACGCGTTCAAGCCTTCTTGCTGGCCTCGGATGTCGCGCACCACCGCCGCATTCTCTGGGGCAGCCGAGAGTTGGAGGTCGTCCAGCACCTCGATGCCGTTGGCGTCCCGCCAAAGTTCATAGCGGATTCGGTTGGAGGTTTTCAGCGATTCACTCGCGCCTGCGCCTGGTTGGAACAGGTTCACCAGCACCAAGCCAAGCGTGACGGCGAAGAAGGTGGTCAGCAGGTAAAGTCCCAAGGTTTTGGCCCCCAGACGGCCGAGCTTCTTCACGTCGCCCAAGGACGCCACCCCGCCGATGATGCTGAACAACACGAGCGGGACGGCAATCAGTTTGAGGATGTTGATGAAGATGTCGCCCAGCGGTTGGATGTAGTCGAGGGTGAAGTCGTTCCAACCAAACCGAATGCTTGCCCAGGCGTACGCCACGCCCAGCGCGAGGCCAATCAGGACCTGCCAATGCAGGGCCAAACGAGATGAGGTGCTCATGCCCCGAAGGTAAGGCGTGCTGCGCGCTGACGCAGGGCGTGGTCGGCCAACACGAGGCAGGCCATCGCTTCCACCATGGGCACGGCGCGGGGCAACACGCAGGCGTCATGCCTTCCGCGTCCTTGAACCTCGACCGGTTCGCCAGCCCGGTTCACCGATTGGCCTGGCGACATGACCGTGGCCACGGGCTTGAACCCGACCCGCAAGACGATGTCCTCGCCGTTGCTGATGCCTCCTTGGATGCCGCCGCTTCGGTTGGTGGCGGTGCCGATTCGGTCGCCTCGGTTCACGAAGGCGTCGTTGTGCTCCGTGCCGCGCATCAAGGTGCCGCTCAGGCCCGAGCCCAGTTCCAAGGATTTGGTGGCGGGCAGCGACCACATGGCTTTGGCCAAATCGGCGTGGAGCCGGTCAAACACCGGTTCTCCCCAACCCGCTGGCACGCCTCGCACCACGAGCACCACGGCGCCTCCCACGGTGTCGCCTGCCTGGCGAACCTCCTCGATGCGCTCGGCCATGCGGCGCGCCGTGTCCGGATGTGGGCACCGGACTGGGTGGGCGTCCACCTCGTCTCGGTTGTGGAACGACGGGGGCAAGGGCATGCTGATGTCTTGCACGCGCTCCACGTAGGCCCCGACCTCGACGTCGAGCGTCGCCAGGAATTGCCGGGCCACGCTGCCTGCCACCACCCTCGACGCCGTCTCTCGGGCCGAGGCTCGCCCACCTCCTGCGACTTCTCGCAAGCCGTATTTGGCCTCGTACGTGAAGTCGGCGTGGGAAGGGCGGAAGGTGTTCTCCAGGTGGCTGTAGTCGGAAGGTTTGGCGTTGTTGTTGCGCAGGATGAACCCAAGGGGTGCACCCGTGGTGGTGAGGCCCGCGTCTCGGGTGGTGATGCCAGAAAGGACCTCGACCAGGTCCGATTCTTTGCGTGTCGTGGTGAGCTTGGATTGGCCGGGTTTGCGCCGGTCCAATTCCCGCTGGATCGAGTCCACGCAAAGCACAAGTCCCGCAGGACACCCGTCCACAATGCCGCCCAAAGCAGGACCATGTGACTCTCCAAAGGTGGTCACGCGAAACAAGTTGCCGAAGGTGTTGCCCGCCATTCTTGCGAAGGTATACCTTGCGTGGCATGCGTACACTGCTCAAAAACATCAAGGGACTGGTCGGGGCGTTTGCGGACGTGCCGCGGCATGTGGCAGGGGGAGAGATGGCGAAGTTCCCGGTGTTGGAAGACGCATGGCTGGCTGTGGAGGATGGCATGGTGGTGGACTTTGGGGAGATGTCTTCGTTTCCTGGCATTGCGGATTGGTCGGGCTTGACCATCGGGGATGTCCAGGGACGCTACGTGATTCCGTCCTGGTGCGACAGCCACACCCACTCGGTGTTTGCCAAAGACCGGTCGGAGGAGTTTCTGATGCGGCTGGAGGGTGCGACATACCAAGAGATCGCGGAGCGCGGCGGCGGCATCCTGAATTCAGCCAAAGCGCTCCAATCCATGTCTGAGGATGCGCTCTTCGAAGACGCTTTGGCCCGCATTCACGCAGTCATGGCCCAGGGTGTGGGTGCGTTGGAAATCAAATCTGGGTACGGCTTGACCTTCGAGGCAGAGCGCAAGATGCTCCGTGTGGTGGCCAGGTTGAAGGAAGCCCTGCCCATCCCGGTGAAGGCCACGTTCCTTGGGTGCCATGCGGTGCCCCCTGAGTTCCCAGATGCCATGGCGTACACCCAACATGTGGTGAACGACATGCTCCCGGCGCTGGCGGCCGAGGGGTTGGTGGATTACGTCGATGCCTTTTGCGAGAAGGGTTACTTCGGCGTGGCAGAAACAGAACTGCTGTTGGACGCTTCAGACTCTCTTGGTTTGAAGTCCAAAATTCATGTCAATAAGTTCAATGAGATTGGTGGTGTGAACCTTTGCATTAATAAGAGAAGTTTGTCTGTGGACCACCTCGAGGGGGTCTCAATTGCGCATGAGGAGTGGCGCATG
>CBFHQO010000010.1:0-2275 GCA_965658045.1 uncultured Flavobacteriales bacterium
CACCTGGGCGGTGCAAGGCTTGGTGCCCCTTTGTTGTGACCCGGCTGGGACTCGAACCCAGGACCCTCTCATTAAAAGTGAGATGCTCTAACCAGCTGAGCTACCAGGTCGTTTTCCTCCGTTGAGGGGGGCAAAGATAGTCAGTTTTTCTACCGCGCAAACTTTTGCGACATCAGATATGCAACGCGCGGTTGTCTTTCAGCGATTAACTTGCACACGGCTTGGGCAGAACCAAGCCCAACCTCAACTTCGACGAAGGATGACGACACGAAATTGGATGGGGTGTTTGGCCCTGATTGGATGCGCTTGGCTTGCGCCAAGCGAGGCGTTTGGACAGAGCGCCTTGGACCTTCCTGGCATGGATGCGGTCATGATGCACCACGACTTGAGCACGACAACGTTGGACCGCACGTGGACTGAACACGTGCATGAGGCTGTGTTGGTGTCCCAAGGATGGGTGGAAGTGGCCACCCCCAAGGCAGGCATTCCGGTGGAAGCTTTGCAGGTTCTTCGCGGCGCCGACGTTCCTCAAGCGCTCCTGGCCATGCACATTGAACCGCGTGAAACGGCCGTGGCGTACCCCACCGACCGCAACACCTTTGTGGTGGTGTCAAGCCAAGGCTTCATGGACAAGTGGTCCGCCCGTTACCTCGTCAACGCCCAAGCCCGATTGAAATGAGCAAGCGCATGATTCAGTGGAAGGTGTTGGCCGCGTGTGTCCTTGTGATGGGGGCATGGACCGGTTTGAATGCCCAAATTTCCATTTCCAGCACCGACCTGATTGAAGGTTGCGGCGACGCCCTGGTGGACTCGGGCAGCAGCACAGCGCCTTACGGCGCCAACGAAGACGAGATGGTGACGCTGTGCCCCACGGCCCCGGACACCACCATCTGGATTGAGTGGAGCGTGTTTGACCTCGACGCGCAATCCCAAATCACCGTGCACGACGGAGACGACACCTTCGCGCCCATCTTGGCGCAAGGCAGCGGCGACCAGTTGCAGGGGCTCGTACAAATCGCGTCAGAAACGAACCCCACGGGGTGCTTGACCATTGTCTTCACAAGTGGCCCTGAAAGCACAGGGAACTTCGCCGCAGGCATCAATTGTGGGCAGCCTTGCGCCGTGCCTGTGCCTGTCGTCAATGTGGAGGACCCAGCGCCCTACCGCGTGTGCCCAGGGGTGGAGGTGCCGTTCGACGGGGCCGATTCGTACGCCACCGGGGACGCCGACATCACCATGTGGTACTGGGATTGGAACGGCGACGGCGCGGTGGACGATTCCACCGACAACGGGTACGCCATTCACGTGTACGACGAGCCTGGCATCCACCGGATGCAATTGAGCTTGGTGGATGAAATCGGGTGCGAAAGCGTGCAATTGACCAACTACTTGGTCTACGTGAGCAACGACCCCGTGTGGACGATGGAACCGTTGAGCCAAGTGGCCTGCACAGGAGAGCAAGTGGATTTGTCCGTGTCTGTGGAGGGGCAGCCGTTCACCTTGGAGCCCAGCGTGGACTTCGGCGGCGGGTTGTTCATTCCGGATGAACCTGGACAGTGCTTTTCCAGCGAGTTGACGTTCACGCAATTCATCCCAGGCCAAACCATCGGGTCGGCCGCAGACGCGCTTGAAAGCTTCTACATCAATTTCGAGCACAGCTTCATGGGGGATTTGACCATCACCTTCGAATGCCCCAATGGCCAAAGCATGATGGTCCACCAACAAGGTGGCGGAGGCACGTTCTTGGGGGTTCCTGTCGACGACGACGGAGACCCAGACACCCCTGGCGAAGGCTTCGATTACTTCTGGACGCCGGACGCCACCAACGGGACGTGGGCGGAAAACACAACAGGAACGCTCCCTCCAGGGGAGTATGAAAGCGTCCAAACCTGGGGCAACCTCGACGGATGTCCCTTGAACGGCGTGTGGCAAATGGAAATCTGCGACTTGTGGGGGTCTGACAACGGATTCGTCTTCGACTGGGCCATCCAGTTTGCGGACAGTTTGTACCCCGCGGAATTGAGTTTCACACCCACGTTTGGGCTGGAGTGCGACAGCACCTACTGGAACACGTTGGAACAAAACAGCCACATCGTCTTTGATGGGGCTTGGAACTGCGCCGACGTGGGCGTGACCATGCTGACTGCAGGCCAACACACCTACACCGCCCATGCCACCAACAACTTCGGGTGTGAGTACACCCAAGACGTGGAGGTGGAGTACGTGGCCTTCAGCCCTGCCATCGACGCCAACCCCGACGTGTATTGCGGTGGCC
>CBFHQO010000011.1:0-36049 GCA_965658045.1 uncultured Flavobacteriales bacterium
CATGGGACGACGCGGTGACATTGGTGCTGACCTACGCCGAGATTCCCTACGACGTGGTGTACGACGAGCAAATCTTGACGGGAGAGCTGCCCAAGTACGATTGGTTGCACCTGCACCACGAGGATTTCACGGGGCAGTATGGGAAATTCTACAAGGCCTACCGCAGCGCAGCGTGGTACCAGGCGGAGGTGGAACGTCAAAGCACCACGGCCCAATTCATGGGCTTTCAAAAGGTGAGTGAGATGAAGCGTGAGGTGGCCACCACCATCCGGGATTTCGTCTTGGGCGGCGGGTTCTTGTTCACGATGTGTTCAGGCACCGACAGCTACGACATTGCCCTCGCGGCCCAAGGTGTGGACATTTGTGGGCCCATGTTCGACGGGGATCCCACCGACGCGTCTGCACAGTCCAAGCTGGATTTCGAAGCGGGCTTGGCCTTTCAGGATTACCGGTTGGAAATGGACCCGATGGTGTACGAGTTCTCGGACATCGACGGCACCAAGGACCATGGGGGCATCAAGCCTATCAACGACTTCTTCACGCTCTTCGACTTCTCGGCCAAATGGGACATCGTGCCCACGATGTTGACCCAGAGTCACGAGCGTGTGATTGCGGGATTCATGGGCCAAACGACGTCCTTCCGCAAGGACTTCATCCGTCCCGACGTGACCATCATGGGGGACAACCGAAACCTGCCCACGGCCAAATACATCCACGGAACGCTGGGCTTGGGCCAATGGACGTATTACGGGGGACACGATCCGGAAGATTACCGGCACCTGGTCAACGACCCTCCCACCGATTTGAATTTGCACCCCAACAGCCCAGGCTACAGGTTGATCCTGAACAACATTTTGTTCCCCGCAGCCAAGAAAAAGGACAGGAAGACTTGAGGGAAGTGTCAGGTCGCGAACCTCAGGGTTCGATGGTGGCCGTCAAGGTCACGTGTTGCACCCCCTCCTGAGGGGGCTCGGCCACGAATTCAATGGGGCCACGTGTGCGTTTGGCCATGGAAATCAACCCCAAACCCGCGTTGCCCTGGTTGCCGGATTGCTCGCCGTTGCACAACACATCGATGTAGAGTTTGCGCAGTTGGGCGTGGTTCAGGCTGTTCAAGTGGGACACGCGCTCCGACAAAGCGGCTGCGTCCGACGTGGCCATCCAATTGCCGCAATGGACTTGGAATCCGATGGGGGTGTTCTCCAGCGTCAGGTAGAGGGCGATGTCCCCAGATGGGTCGATGTAGCCATGGTGGATGACGTTCTGGACAGCCTCGATGGTCACGAACAGCACCCGCTTCATTTCCTTGCGGCTGCAACCCGACGTGGCCAAGCTCCGCTCGGCCAGCTGCAACAGGTGTGGGA
The DNA here is from genome assembly GCA_965658045.1 of uncultured Flavobacteriales bacterium. Lineage (GTDB taxonomy): Bacteria > Bacteroidota > Bacteroidia > Flavobacteriales_D > Sanyastnellaceae > UBA11663. Next base: position 1,365 of record CBFHQO010000011.1, read on the forward strand.
CGATGTCACGCTCCACGGTTCCTGTGAACGACAGCAGGATGCCGTAACGCCCTCCCAAGGGAGTGCCTTCAGGTCCGGACGACCGCAGCCTTTGCTGCAGCATCGGAACCAATTCGGTGTGCTTGCTGTGGTCCATCTTGCGGGTTAAGTTTCGACGAATCGGCAGAACCGTTCGACCAAAACAACAACGCAACATACAAGAAGGTTGCTTTGTTCCCTAGCGCTGAGGTCGGAAAATCAGCGGGAACTTGTTCACACACATAATCTTGCGCGAACGTCTTGGGCAGGGTTCAAACGAACCCACGCATGTTCCGAGCGGGCACCAGTGGAAGGCCTTCTGGCGTGCGGATCATCTGGTAGAACAGGGGGTGCATGAAGTTGAGGGTGCGTTGGAAAGGGCGGCCGGCGAAGTGGCATTTCCACACTTCCATGGCGATGCGCTTGGTGGTGTTCCAGGCGTACGGGCTGAAGCCCTGGGGACGTGCAAACCGCTCCACCCACATGCGGGCTTGGGGGAGGTCGGCGATCGAGCAGGGGGTGGAGACTAGGGCGGGGTTCAGGGGGAGTGCCATGGTGTTGAGGTTCAGTGGTTGTTTTCTCTGAACCAAAGGGACCAAGGCACTCCGCAATGGATTTACGGACCCGAATTTTTTTGTCGTTCGAGGGCGTTTTGGAGGTTGTCCACCATGGAGCGGCGGATGCTTTCAGGACGCAACAACGTGAGCTCGCTGGCGTGGGCTTGCAGCCATTGCAACAGCTCAAACGTAGGCATGACCTTGAGCCGCACAGTCACCCCCCCGTCGTCGTCAAGGTCCATGGCCTGGGAATGGTGCAAGGGCTGGGACGTCAGGTACTTCGCCAGCAGTGGGTCGCACAGGAACGCGACATCTTCAGGCGTTCCGTCTCCCAAGACGGTGATGCCCATGGCGTGCTCGAAGTAGTTCCGCGCGTCAAACGACGGTTGGACCTGGAACTTCTGCGTGTCGTCGACGGCGATGCCACGAATCCGGTCGCACCCGAACGTTCGGATGTGGCCTCGCCCAGGGTCCCAACCCAGCAGGTACCACCTGTTTCGGTATTCCTTCAGGAGGTACGGGTCCAGCACGTAGTTCGACTCCGTCGGCGTGTCGGTGAACTTCAGATAGGTGAGGGAAATCGGGTGGTGCGCCCGGATGGCGTGCAGCAAGGGACCCAGGTGCTCCGACCCGGCCGCGTGCGGGGTGCTTTCAAATTGCACGTGCTTATCCACGCCTTCGGGATCCAGATTGGGGGAGACTTCCAGGCGGTCGGCAATCTTGCCCAGGGCTTGGTCGAATTGCTGGAAAATGGGCAATTCCCTGAACTGAATCAGCGTCTTCGTCGCGAACCGGATGGCGTCCAGGTCGTCGTCGTTCAGCTGGATGTCGTTGATGCTGTACCCGTCCTCGGTGTAGTGGTAGCCGCGCTCGTCCCTGTGGTATTCAATGGGGGCGTAGTACCCCAAGTCCGCTTCGTTGCGCATCGCCCACAAGTCCTTCTCGATGGTGCTGATGCTGATGTGTTCCCCGTCGCTCCCGTACAGCGCTTCTTCGCAGGCCAAACGCAATTCCTCTTTCGTCGGGAACGGGTTTCCTGGGTTGGTCAAGCACCGGTCGATGATCCGGTACCGAAGAAGGGCGTACTTGTTGGCGGGCATGTCGGGTCAGTGCAAGATGGCGTTGGGCGGTTCCGGGGCGGTGAATTGGTTCATCATGGCCAAACCGCGGGGCACGTATTGGGGATCGTGGGTGCGTGGCAGGCCGGTTTTGGGGTAAGGTGAGCCGGTGTTGTGCATGTGGAAACAATCCTTGAATCGTCCGGCCCTGAGGCTGTTGCCGTACGTCTGGTTGATCCAGTCGGCCCCATGTTCCACCCCGTTGGGACCGCGGATGTCCCGGATGTTGACGTCCAGCAAGATGCACTTGTACCCCATTAGCTGGAACGGCCCCCACGACGTCGCCAAGTTCCTCAGCGCGTCGTCCGACGCGTCCGCCAAATGCGAGGGAGTGACGTTTTCGTAGCTGCGCCGCTTGCCGTCCCTCACCTGCTGCAGCCGCTTGTACACGTGTGGCTCGAAACGCGCGCCGGCGGGCTTTTTGCCGGAGCACTCCAACATGAGCAGGGCCATGAGGTAGCTGTAGTCCAAATCGTACTTCCGCGCCGCGCTCAGCACGTCCACCGCGTAGTGCTCTTCCGCCACATCCTTGCCAGCCCGGTCGCCGGCGGCGTGCCAGGGTGTGACCACGTGGGCGTTGTAGTACGTCCACGCGAGGTACAACGCGCCAAAGACCAAGAACGCGCCCACAAAATGGCCCAGCCGTACGGTGTCGATGCGGGATGCGCGTTTCCGAGCCATCAACCGAAGATTGCGGTTTCCAGCCAGGTGTGCGCCATGCGAATCAGGGGGAGCAGCAGCAGGGCAGGCAGTGCGTCGACCAGAGGCCAAGCCGGACGACCGTTGGCGCGCACGCCCCAAAGCTGGAACGCAATGCCAAGCATGAGGATGCCCCCCAGGGCACTCAGTTCACGGATGAGGGCGGGATCCATGCGCTCGCCCAGCGCCATGAAGCCCAGGGTGAGTGCGCCTTGAAACCCGAGCACCCCGGCGGCAGACCACAGCACGCCACGCCCGAGGGTGGCTGCGAGGAAGGCGCTGGAAATGAGGTCCATGGTGCCTTTGATGAACAGGAGGTCGGGCTTGCCGAGCAGGCCGTCTTCCATGCATCCCACCAAGGTCATTGAGCCCAAACAAAACAGCATGAAGGCTTCCATGAATCCCCGAGACGCGCGCTGCGTCAGCGCGTCGATGCGGGTTTGCAGGTTGAGAGTGTGGCCGAGGATGGTGCCCAGGACGAGGGCCAGGAACAAGTCGATGGGTCCTTCCGTCTCCAGGGCCATCATGGCGCCGATGGCGAGGGTGAACAACCCGATGACGGCGAAGATTTTGTCCTTGAGGTCGTTGGACCACCTGGCGCCCAAGGCCAACCCCGCCGACGCGCCGACGATAACGGTGACCGTGTTGAAGAGTGTTCCGACCATGCTCCCAAGTTACCTTTGGGGTTCCACGGACCGTCTTGGATAAAGGGCGGTCGTCAACACCGACGCGTTGAAGTTCACCCTCGAAACCCAAGATCCTGGCTCCAAAGCACGGGCCGGCGTCCTCGACACAGACCACGGGGCGATCCAAACCCCCATCTTCATGCCGGTGGGGACCATCGGCACCGTCCGTGCCGTGCCCCAGAAGGAGTTGAAGGAATCGGTGAACGCGGACATCATTCTGGGCAACACCTATCATCTGCATCTCCGCCCCGGCACCGACGTCTTGGAAGAGGTGGGTGGGCTTCACAAGTTCATGAACTGGGACCGCCCGATTTTGACGGACAGCGGGGGGTACCAGGTGTTCAGTTTGGCCGAGAACCGGAAAATCACCGAGGCGGGCGCCACGTTCCGCAGCCACATCGACGGAAGCAAGCACTTGTTCTCGCCGGAGAAGGTGATGGACATTCAGCGAAGCATCGGGGCGGACATTGTGATGGCCTTCGACGAGTGCCCGCCGTACCCGTCCACGCGGCAGTACGCCAAGAACAGCATGGAGCTGACCCACCGTTGGTTGCACCGTTGTGTGAAGCGCATGAAGGAGACCGAGCCGTTGTACGGCCACGAGCAGGCGCTGTTCCCCATTGTGCAAGGGTCGACGTACCCCGATTTGCGCCGCGCGTCGGCGCACGCGGTGGCGGAGGTGCCTTCACTGGGCTACGCGATCGGCGGCCTGAGCGTCGGCGAGCCCCACGAGGACATGTACGCCATGTGTGAGGAGGTTTGTGCGATTTTGCCGGAAGACGCGCCGCGCTACATGATGGGCGTTGGCACGCCGGTGAACATCCTGGAGAACATCGCCTTGGGGGTGGACATGTTCGATTGCGTGATGCCCACACGGAATGCCCGGACAGGGACGTTCTACACGTGGAACGGGGTCATGAACATGAAGAACGCCAAATGGAAAACCGACACCAGCCCCCTCGACCCGAGCGGCTCGGCCCCGGTGGACCACATGTACAGCAAGGCGTACGTTCGGCACTTGTTCCACGCCAACGAGCTTTTGGCCTTGTACATCGGCTCGGTGCACAACCTGTGCTTCTACCTCGACCTGGTGCGCGAAGCCCGGAAGCAGATTCAAGCCGGCACCTTCCGCCCATGGAAGGACAAGATGGTGGTGCAACTCGCCCAGCGCGTGTGACATGAAACGACTCGACCGCTACATCGTGGGGAAGTTCCTTGGCACCTTCGGGTTCATGCTGGGGGTGTTCTGCATGGTGGTTGTGGTCTTCGATTTGATGGAGAGCGTTAGTCGCTTGGTGGAGCACAACGCGCCGCTGGGGGACACGGCACTGTACTACCTGAACTTGTGCTTCCACTTCGCCTCGTTGCTGAGCGGGTTCATCGTGTTCCTGACCATCATTTGGTTCACGAGTCGCTTGGCCCAAAACAGCGAAATCGTTGCCATGCTTGCGGGAGGCATGCCGTTCAAACGCTTGTTTCGCCCGTATTTCATGGCGTCGGGACTGCTCATGGTGCTGGCGCTGGCACTCGCCCATGTGATTGTGCCCAAGGCGAACGAGCAAAAATTGGCCTTCGAAGAGAGCTTCGTGAAGACCACCGTGCACGTCCAAGACCGCAACCTCTACCGGGAAGTGGAACCTGGCACGGTGGTGTATTTCCGGAGTGTCAACTACAGCCGGGCCACAGGGTACAAGTTGCAACTGGAGCAGTGGAACGGACCTGAGCTTCAGCAGCGGCTCTTGGCTGCGAAGGCGACTTACATGGCCCAGGACAGCACATGGCGCTTGGTGAACGCGAGCGTTCGTGACTTCAACCCTGACGGCGGCCAACGCCACCGCTTCCTGTCCCGGATGGACACGGCCTTGACCATGCGCATCGACGATTTTGCAGAGCGCAAGGAGGTGGTGGAGACCATGCCCTCGTGGACGTTGAGAAAGCACATCGACGAGGTGCGCTTGCGCGGGGCGGACACGGCGAATTTGGAATTGACGTTGCACAGCCGAACGGCCAACGCCGCCGCCATCCTGGTGCTGACCCTCATCGGGGTGAGCATTGCCGCGCGTCGGATGCGCGGGGGCATGGGGCTTCATTTGTTTGCGGCCGTGCTGATCGGATTCACCTACGTGTTCGCGTCGAAGGTCATCACTGTGTGGGCCGCGGCCGTGGCAGTGCCGCCATGGTTCCCGTTGAACGAGCAAGGCATCCGGTTCTTGGCGGCGTGGTTGCCCAATGTGCTGTTCGCAGGCTTGGGCGGATGGCTGTACGCCCGGGCGCCCAAGTGAGGGGCCGCTGTGGCCCAGGCCGTGTTCATGCTCACGCGCGGAGTGGCCCCACGAATTGGGCGCCACAGGCAGTCCCGGCATCTCTGGCCAGGGCTTCTTCGTGAAACAGCCCAAACACCGTCGAGCCGCTTCCAGTCATCTGCACGTACGATGCCCCGGCGTTGCGCAGGGCTTGCAACAGGTCTCCAATGGCCGGGTGACGCTCCACCGCGCCGGTTTCAAAGTCGTTTCGAATGAGGGTGTGCCACTGCGCCAGGGGGGTGGTGGCCAAGTGGTCCCATGGGGTGGTTCTCTCCGTGGGCGTGAGCCCGCCAAACGCTTCGGCGGTGGAGATGTGGATGCCTGGGTTGGCGACCACGACCCACACCCCGTCCAACGGCAACTCGAAGCCCAAGGGGGCGACGTGCTCCCCGCGGCCCGCCACCATAGCAGGTGCGCTGTCCACGAAGAAGGGGCAATCGCTCCCGAGTTCCGCCGCATGGGCAAGCAGGGTTTCCTTGGACAAGCCGAGTTCGCACACGTCGTTGATGGCCAGAAGCGCATAGGTGCCGTCCGAGCTTCCACCGCCCATGCCGCCGCCCATGGGAAGGTTTTTGCGCAAGTGCATGTGCAAGCCTGGCAAGTCGTGACGTTCGGCGAGGATGCGGTGGGCTTTCACGACCAGGTTGTCGTCCGACCCCCCTGGGATGGGCAGCCCCGTGAAGGTGGTTTTCATGTCGCCTGTCGCCAGCTGGGGGGCGACGACCACTTCCAAAATGTCCGTCCAGGCCAGTGGCAGGAAGATGCTTTCCAGCGCGTGGTAGCCGTCCGGGCGTTTGCCCAGGACGTGGAGCCCGAGGTTGATTTTGGCAGGGGGGAAGAGGACCATGGCCGAGGTCAGTCCATGTATCCGAAGCGCTTGAGCTTGCGCTCGTCGTCGCGCCAGTTCTTGTCCACGCGGACGTACAGGTCCAAGAAGACCTTCTTGCCAAGGAAGGACTCGATGTCCTTCCTGGAGTCCATGCCCACACGCTTGATCATGCGTCCTTGTGCGCCGACCACGATGTGCTTTTGGGACTCGCGCGCGACGTGGATCTCGGCGCGGATGCGTGTGATGTCGGGGGTGTCTTCGTAGGCCTCCACCACGACTTCGCAGCTGTAAGGAATCTCCTGCTTGTAGTGCGTCAGGATTTTCTCCCGAACGATTTCCGACACGAAGAAGCGCATGGGCTTGTCGGTCAACTCATCCTTGGGGAAGAAGGGCTGGCCTTCTGGCAGCTGTTGCACGATGCGATCGAGCAGGGTGTCCACGTTGAAGTTGTGAAGCGCGCTGATGGGGACCACCGAGGCGCGGGGGAGTTTGGCGGCCCAGGCGTCGAGCTTGGCTTCGACGGCGGTTTGGTCTGTCGCGAGGTCAATCTTGTTGACCAGCACAAACGTCGGCACGTCCATCGCTCCAATCTTCTCCAGGGTTTCCGGGTGCGCCATGCCTTGCTCGTTCACGTCGGTCACGACGAGGAGCACGTCGGCGTCCTGCAACGCCGTCTTGACAAACTTCATCATGCCCTCCTGCAACTTGTAGGCAGGGTCGAGCACGCCCGGGGTGTCGCTGTAGACGATTTGGTAGTCGTCCTCGTTGACGATGCCCATGATGCGGTGACGCGTGGTTTGGGCTTTGGCGTTGATGATGCTTAAACGCTCTCCCACCAACCGGTTCATCAAGGTGCTCTTGCCGACGTTGGGCGAGCCCACGATGTTCACGAAGCCCGCGCGGTGGCCTTCCGGTACAGGTTGTGCAGAGCTGGCGTGGGGCATGGGAGGGAGAGGTGCTTTGTCAGACACGGCGGGCATTTTCGAGGTCCAAAGGTACGGGTCCCCCCGGGAAAGCACGCGGAAACCGCCCCTAGCGCTTGCAGATGGAAAAACCTTGTGTACATTTGCGGTCCGCTGCCGCCGAGGTCATGACTCAGGCACGAAGGCAGCGGAACCTCATCGCGGGGTGGAGCAGTTGGTAGCTCGTCGGGCTCATAACCCGAAGGTCGCAGGTTCAAGTCCTGTCCCCGCTACTTCAAGCCCGGTGCACCCTGTGCATCGGGCTTTTCATTTGGCCACATCCGTGTGTCGACAGATGCGACCCTGGGAGCACAAGGCGCCGGGTGTGATGTTGTAAATTGCAAGAGACGCGACAGTGAACAACATGGACTTGAACAAGGATTGGATGAAGCGCGCAATGGGGGCGATGGGGCTCGTGTTGCTGGGGTGCACAAGCGTCTCGGCGCAGCAGCACACAGTGGCGCACCAATGGAACGAGCAAAACCTCGAAGCCATCCGCAACGACTTCGCACGTCCCACGGTGCACGCGAGGAATTTGTACCACGCGAGCATCCTCATGTACGACTGCTGGGCGGCCTACGATTCAACCTCCGCGCAGAACGTGTTCCTCGGCCAAACCTTCGACGATTACACTTGTCCCTTTGACCCCGAAGCGCTGGAGATGCCAGACTCGCCTGAAGGAATTCAGGAGGCCCAGGAGGTGGCCATCAGCTACGCGATGTTCCGGTTGTTGACCCATCGGTATTCGGAGAGTCCCCAGGCGGAGTCCACCATGGACAACATCTTGGTTCAAATGATCATTCAGGAGCTCGATCCGGGCTTCACCAGCACCGATTACGCCACCCACGGGGCGCCGGCGTTGGGCAACTACATCGCGGAGCAACTCATTGCCTACGGCCTGACAGACGGCTCCAACGAAGCCAACGACTACGCCTCGATGTGTTACGTGCAGAGTGAGCCGAACATCTTGCCGGAGATTCCGGGGACCAACGGCCTTCAGGATCCCAACGCCTGGCAGGCCGTCGAATTGAGTTTCGCGATCGACCAAAGCGGCGAACTCTTGACCGAGACCCCACCGTTCCTCGGACCAGAATGGGGCGAGGTGCCCGGGTTTGCACTTCGTGACAGCAACCTGACTGTGCTGGAGAACGGCGGCTGCGAGTACAAGGTGTGGCACAACCCAGGCCCGCCGGTGTACGTGGACACGACTGTCGCCAGCGGGTTTGAGGACCTGTGGAAGTGGAACCACGGCATGGTCATGAGCTGGAGCAAACACTTGAGCCCCGACGACGGTGTGATGTGGGACATCAGCCCAGCGAGCTTGAAATACGACGGCAGCTTGCCCGCCAACACAGACCTCGATCAGTTCTACGCATGGGAAGAAGGCGGCTTGGTGTCGTGGTACGACGAGAACGGCAACTTTGGGGGCCAGGGGCACGAGCTCAACCCGTTCACGGGCGAGCCTTACGAGCCCAACATCGTGCCTCGCGGGGACTACGCCCGAGTGATTGCGGAATTTTGGGCGGACGGTCCGGATTCGGAGACACCCCCAGGCCACTGGTTCACCCTGCTGAACGAGTTCATCCTCGACGCCCAAGCGGGCGAGCACCGTTGGCGCGGACAGGGGCCAATCATCGACGATTTGGAGTTCGACGTGAAGGCCTACCTCGCGTTGGGTGGCGCCATGCACGACTGCGCGATTTCAGCGTGGAGCGTCAAGGGCTACTACGATTACTCGCGCCCCGTGTCGGCCATCCGTTACATGGCGGAGCACGGCCAGAGCACCGACCCAAACCTTCCGAGCTACCACCCAGCTGGACTGCCGTTGATCCCTGGATTCATTGAAATCATCGACGACGCCGACCCTCTGAACATGATCCAGGGTGTGGATCAGGTGGGCAAGGTGAAGGTGCGCTGTTGGAAAGGTCCGGATCACATCGAGGTGCCGCTCATTGACGAGGCGGGGGTGGGGTGGATTCCTGCCGACCGATGGTGGCCGTACCAGCGTCCCAGCTTCGTGACGCCGCCCTTCGCTGGGTACGTCAGCGGGCACAGCACGTATTCTCGTGCGGCGGCCGAGTTGCTGGAGCTGTTGACCGGGTCGGAATACTGGCCGGGCGGCTTGGCCGAGTGGCCGGCGCCGATGAACCAGTTTTTGGTGTTTGAAGACGGGCCGAGTGTGAACGTGAACCTCCAGTGGGCGACGTTCATGGACGCCTCCAACGAGAGTGCATTGAGTCGGATGTGGGGCGGCATTCACCCCCCCGTCGACGACGCACCTGGACGACGCATCGGAAGGGACGTGGGGCGCCACGCCTTCCACTACGCCGAGACCATCGTGTTCCCGCAATGGGCCGAGGAGTTCGGGGGGACTGGCTTCCTGCCCGACGGCGATTGTGCAGGGGACTTCAATGGTGACGGTGCCGTTGGGTCAGCGGACATTGTGTTGTTCCTGACGGCGTACGGCGAGCCCTGGGCCGGTCCCTACGACCTCGATGACACCGACGCAGTGGATGCCCAAGATTTGTTGGTCTTTTTGACGCTCTACAACCTGACTTGCGAGTGATTCTGCGCCGTGGGCGCAGTTCACAAACAGACGGTGGCAACTTGTCAACTTCAGGTCTGAGAAGGCGGTGAAGTGAAAGACCTTGGGTTCATGGAATCCAAGAACACCCACCTCATCTTGTTCAGCGCCGTGTTCCTGGTGTTGGGCTTCTTGCTTGGCCGTGTCACAGGGCACCAAGGTCCTCGCATGCACAAAGGCCATCCTGGTTGCATGGAAGTCGGCGACAACGTGTGGGTGTCGGACGGCGAAGTGGAGGTGATGATGTTCACCGACGAGGATTTTGAAGGGGACACCGTGATCACGCTGCCAGGTGGTGGCGTTGTGAATGTCTCCTCCAACGGCGACGACATCGATGTGGAGGTGAACATGGAACAGGTGATGGAAGGCATGACCGGTGGACAAGACGTCCAAATCATCCGCAAAGAATCCGGCGACGGCGAGGTGCGTGTTGAAAAGCGCATTGTGGTCGTCCGCGACGAAGAGTGACTCAGACTCAACTGAACAGCAACAGAACGAATTCCCATGAGAGCATTTTTGACCCTTGCCCTGGCCATTGTCGCCATGATGTGTTTGTTGGAGAGCTGCGGTGAAAGCACCGGCGAAGCCACACCTACGGCCCCAGCCGTCCCCACCTTGGAGCAAGCCATCGCAGAGCGCGGCGATCCCTGCGATTGCGTGACCGAAAACAAGGAGTCAGCCGCGGCCTTCCTTGAGGGCATGAAGAGCATGGACGAGGTATCTACGGCGGAATTGAACGTCTTGATTTCAGAGGCTGTGTTGCCATGCATGCAGCCCTCAGGCAACCGCGAGCTCGACCGCCTGTACACCCAAGCCATGGGCGGTTGCGTGGAATTCATCAACCTGACTGAAGTGATGAACGAGGTGAAGGAAGAGGTTCTGGCACGCTCGCAGAAGGGCATGGACAACACAAAGGATAAAGTGAAAGAAGCTGTGGGCGACGCGAAGGAGTCTGCCTCGGAATTGTTGGACAGGCTCAAGAAGAACTGAGCCCGCGTTCGATCCTTATTCCCCGTCGTCGAGGCCGAGTCGTTTGAGCACCGCTAGAACCTCGGCCTCGGTTTTTTGAAGCTTGCCTTGACAGAAGTCGAGCAGGCGAGAGGCGCGCTGGATGTTTTCCGTCAAGCTGTCGATGCCCAACTCGTTGGATTGCATGCGCCCCAAAATGTCTTGGAGTTCCTGCAGCGCTTCTTCGTAGGTCAGGTCGAGGTTGTCGTGTTCAGCCATCTTGATTCGAAGTTACGGACGTGACCATAGCCGTGGCTCGGCCTTGGTTAAATTGAAGTTCGACCACGTCGTCCTTGGACAGCAACGCGGCGTCCTTCACGGCCTTGCCTTGGTGGCGTGCGATGGAGAACCCACGGGCCAAGGTGTTGTCGGGCTTCAGGGCGTCGACGGTTTGGTGGAGTTGGCCGATGCGTTGGGTTTGTCGCTCCAAGGCTTGCTGCGCCAGCGACAACGTGCGTTCGCGCAAGTGGCCAAGCTGGACGGCCTTGGCTTGTAGCATTTGGTCCGGTTGCAACCTCATGGTCTGGGTCAGATGCGCCAAGCGCTCGCGTTCCCACGCCAGCCGTTGGTGGGTGTGACGGCCCATCTGTCCGATCCATTCCAGCAGCAGGGATTGCTCTTGCACCATCTTGTCCACAAGGCCATCGGCCACCGCGGTGGGGGTTTTGAATTGGGTGTGGGCCACGAGGTCGGCGACGCTCAAGTCGCTTTCATGGCCGATTCCAGTCAGGACCGGGATGGGACAGCGGCTGATGGCCCTGCACAGTTCCAAATCGTTGAACGCGTCCAGGTCCAACGCCGATCCGCCGCCACGAACCACCACCACAACGTCAGGGGATGCCGCCGCTGCGTCCTTCAGGGCGGCCACGACTTCAGCAGGGGCATCCTTGCCCTGCACGGAGGTGGCAAACACCTCGACGTCGAAGCCCAGGCCCCATTCGTTTCGAAGGAGGTGCACGCCGAAGTCTCGAAAGCCCGAGGTGCCGGGTGAGCCCACCAACGCAATGCGTTGCACCAACCGGGGCATGGAGAGCATGCCGTTCGTGGCGAGGGCGCCTTCCTTCTTCAGGGTGGCGAGGGTGGCTTGCTTGCGCCGTTCAGCCTCGCCCACCATGGCGTCGATGTCGATGTCTTCAATCACCAAGCTCACCCCAAATACGGCGTGGTAGTTGACCCGTCCGCTGAACACAATCTCGGAACCGGCTTGCAAGATCTGGTTGGCGTTGTCTCCAAGTTTGGCCTTGATCACGTCGGCCTGACCGCGCCACAGTGTACCGCGCATCACGGCCAGCCGCCGACCGTCCTTCTCTTCCACCAGGTCGAGGTAGACATGGCCTGTGGGGCCGGTGGTTATTTTGCTGATTTCAGCCTTGAACCACAAGGCACGCCCTTCGCTGACGCGTTCCAGCGTGCGCTTCAGACTCTCCCCAAGTTGGGAGAGGGTGTAGATGGTTTTTTCAGCGGGTTGCGACACGTGAGGTTCGGCGTTCAGTGCGCCCCCAAGGTCCAAGCAGCGCGATGCCCGTCGCTGGATACGAACGACGCCACATGCACGCCTATGGCTTCCCATTCGAGGCGCTCGTCCTTCACCGCTTTTTCATTGCTCAGCACGCGGCCGGCCAGGTCGGCCACCACGAATTGACCCTCGGTGGGTGCCGTCCAGGTCCATTGGCCGAATTGGCCGATCGGACGCGAACGGCTGAGGGACAGGTCGGAGAGGTTTGAGGTGCCTTCTTCAGGCAAGGTGAACGAGGCGCCGTTGTAGGCGTCGCCCAACGTGCCGCCGTCACCGTTGCAAGCCAAGCCGCTCATGTAGAAGATGGCGTCGCCTGACCCTGAAGCCGGGGCGGTCCATGTGACTTCGAACACGTTGCTGTTGCTCAAGGCATTTTGCTCTACGATGTGGCGTCCGTTGACGTCTTCCAGTTGCACGTTGCTCGCGGGCATGGAAAAAGCGCCTGCGTTGCTGCCGTCGGAAAACACCGCGGTGCCTTGCGCGCCATAGCGGCTCGCGTTGGTGCTCTCGACCACCATCCGAACGAGGTAGTCCTGGCCTGCGAGGTAGGAGGTCACCGATTCGTTGGTGGCGGGGTCCACCACGTCAAACGCCGACGTGGCGTCCGTGTTGCCAGCGTTGTGGCATGCGGAGCACGGCGAGTTGGAGCCGGGGGCGCCAGTACGGTCTTGGTTTTGTTGTTCAGCCACACCTCCTGAGGAGGCCATGAGTCCAACGAAAGCGACGACGCCCAAGGCGGTGATGGTGATGCGGTTCATGCTCCGAAGGTCGTGAGATTCCACCGAATGGCCTCGTCGATTTCTTCACGTTTTCTTGACAAGCGTTTGGCTGCGAAGTGGCCGACAATCCGTCTCTTTGGGGCATGACCTTTCGCCCCTTGATGGGAGGTTTGGTGGCCAGCGTGTGGTTGGCTTGCCAAGCGCCCTCTACCCAGACCACCATGACCCTTGATCGCTTGCATCCTTCCTTGGCCCGAACCGTGGAATCCATGGCAGACGACACCGTGGACATCGCCCAGGTGCGCCAGTCTGAGCTCAGCGAGGTGGCTCTTTGGGTGGCCGACATGTTGGTCGATTCTGGCCACGTGGACTTGACCTTCATCTGCACGCACAACAGCCGACGGAGTCATTTGGCGCAGGTTTGGGCGCAGGTGAGTGCAGAAGTTTCAGGGCTGCAAGGCGTGCGCACGTTCAGCGGAGGCACGGAAGCCACCGCGTGCAACCCACGCACGGTGGCGGCGATGCGTCGTGCAGGATTCCAAGTGGCGGAGCAAGACACCGTGCAGGGCGCCAGCAACCCGACCTATAACGTGTCCATGGGCAAAAGCGTTCCGGGGATGGCGTGCTTCTCCAAGACGTACACCGACGAGGCCAACCCGCAGCAGGGATTTGGCGCGGTGATGACCTGCAGCAGCGCAGACCGGGGATGTCCTCTGGTCCACGGAGCTGCCGCCCGTTTTGCCACGCCATACGTGGATCCCAAGGTGAGCGACGGGACGGACGAGGAGGCGGCGACGTACGACGCGCGATGCCGTCAGATTGGCACCGAGATGCTGTACTTGATGGGCGAGGTCAAGCGACGAATTGGATCCAAAGGAACCAAAGGGTGAACGCCGTCAGAAAGGCCAAGCCGGCCCAGGCCCACGCCTGAAGGCCACGGCCCGGTCGGGCGTCCCCCGGGAATTCGGGCCGCGTCACAAGTCGGAGGTTCCAAAACGCGACCAGGGGCGCGACCAGGAACGACAGGGTGGTGGCGAGGTCGACGAGTTGCTTGATCTGGCCTGAGAACATGACGACGATGGCCAGGCCTCCAGCCGCGACGGTCAGCAGGGCCACCTGGCCCCAGCGTGCCGAGGCTTCGCGCCCCAAGGCCACCGCTAGCGATTGCGACAAGCTCCGGGCGTACCCGTCCATCACAGCGATGCAGGTGCCGAGCATCGCACTGAAGACGGCCGCCCCGATGATGGGCGCGCTCCACGGTCCGATGCTTTTGGCGTAGAGCCCGACGATGCCTGCGGCGAAGCCCGCGCTTCCTGACGGCAACGACGCGCCCGTGCGGTGAAGCAGCAAGGCGCCGAGCGTCAAAAACCCAAACGCCAAGAAGGCCGAGACTCCGTACCCCAGGTTGAATTCGCGCAGCGTTTCTTGCAGGGTGGGGCGGTACCCAGAAGCTTTGATGCGCTCCAGCGTCCAGATGCTGTTCCACGTGCTCAAGTCGACCGCCGTGGGCATCCAGCCCATCAACGCAATCAGGAAGGCGGCTCCGGCCGCGGTGTCCAAGTCCCATTGCGGCCAATCCACGGCGGGAAGGGCTTCGGGGGGCGAGGCCACACTGAGCACGACCGCCACCACCGTGGACAGCACGAGCACGCTGGCGAGGAACTTGACCAGCTTGTCCAACGTGTTGAATTTGCCCACGAGCAGGAGGGCCGTGGTGGCCAAAAACAGTCCCACCGCCACCCACGTCGTGGATGCCGTTCCTGCCGCAGCAGAGATCCCGAGCAAGGCGTCCAGGAACGCCGCCGTCACCAGTCCCACGGCCGCCACCACGAAAAAGCCCGTGGCAAGGCCCGTGGCGAGGTAGCCCCAGGACGCCAGGCGCCCCAACTTTCGGTAGCCCTCGATCAGCGAGGTCCCGGTGGCCGAGGCGTAGCGCGACCCGAATTCAAAGAAGGGGTATTTGGCAGCATTCGCCGCCGCCACCGCCCACACGAGGCCAAACCCCGCCAACGCCCCCGCCCGCGTCGATTGGACCAGGTGGGACACCCCGATGCAGGTGGACGCGAACAAGATGCCTGGCCCCAGGGTCTTCAGCCACCGCTCCACCCGGGAGGTCGCCATGTCAGTGGGGCAGGGATTCGCCGTTCAACGGCCCTTCTCCCTGTTCCTTGAGGGTGTCGAGGTGCTTGTACGTCACCCACATTTTCCAGCCAACGATGGCCTTTTGGAAGCCACTCAGCCGGGTCAAGTCTGGCACCTTGTGGATGGAAGGCAACAGCCACTTGTTCAGTTTTGAAAGCAGCGCCCAAATCATGACCCTTCTCCGCTTTTGCTGGCGCCTTTGAAGTGGTCTTCCTTGTACTTGAACAGCACGTTGAAGGTGGTCAGGCTGCCGTAAATCCGCGTGATGTATTGCTGCAGGTTCACCTTGTCCTCGTCGGACAATTTGTCCTGGGCGTTGATCTGCTGTTCCATGACGCGCAGGCGGTCGCGCACCATGACGACCTTGTGGAAGAAGGTTTCCACCGGGACCTCTTTGGCTTGCAAGCCGTCGTCGCCAGGTTGCATGATGAGCGTGCCGCCGTCCCACCGGTCGCCAAGTTCGATGGGGGCCGGTTCGATGTGTTGCTCAATGCGGTAAATGTGCTCTTCGAAGACTTGCTCCACCGCCGAGGTCAAATCACTCAAGTCGACCGCCCCTTCTTCCATGCCTTCCTCCACAAGCTCCCAACCGTCGAACGACTTGTTGAATTCTTTCTCGCCGTGTTCTTGGAAATACACGCGCCAGAAGTCGCCGTCTTGGTTGAAGATGACCCCCTCGCCGTAGCTGGGGTGGTTGATTTTTGCGCCAAGTGTTGCCATGGGATGCAAAGTGCAACAACGGCCGTGTCATACGCTTGGGCCCCTCAACGCGTTTCAACATTGGCGCGTGGGAATTTGTGGACGTCCTGTCCTAGTCGATTCGACGCTTCCTGTGAAATTTGGCAGTCATGAAAGCAATGCGTTGGGACCGGTTGGGGCTTGTGGGGCTGATTTTGGTCGGCTGCTCAAGCGGGATGGTGGCGCTCGTGGGATCCAGCGAAGCGGAGGAAGAGGCGTTCACGCGCTTGACCCACCCTAAGCCGGTGGTCGCCCTCCAGAGAAAGGAAGCCTTCCCTGTCTTGTTGCGCAACCGCACCGCCCAGGAAGAGGCCGAGGAAGCCACGGAGGACGATGCGACCCCGCCGCCAGTCACAACCGAGCGCACCTTGTTGCCCGAGCCTGAACCCACGCCACAGCCCGTGGTGGAGTCTGTGCCCGAGCCTGCGGCCGACGCCCCGCGCGAGCGCCGCACAGACATCTTGCCCTGCAGCGTGTGCAAGAAGACCATGCGCGTCCCCAAGAACCCCTACACCGCGCACCAAAGGGCAGCGCGCAGCTTGCCCAACAGCTTCTTTGTGAAGAACGACGTGGAGCTCGGGGCGGGGAAGCGCAACGGCAAATTGGTCGAGGTGGAAGACGGACGCGGTTACCGGATCGCGCGTTTGACCCACAGCCACCCTTGGTTGCTTCCTGAGACGTACCGGCTGCTTCAAGACATGGGGAACGACTTCGCCGACGCTTTGGAGGGCACTGCTTCTGAAGGCGCGGTGTTTCGGGTGACGTCCGTCACACGCACGGACAGACAACAGCGCAAGTTGCGCCGCCGCAACCTGAACGCGACGGGAAGCCAAAGCACCCACAGCTACGGGGCATCGTTCGACATCGCCTTTGTCGACCGCATGGACGACAACGCCTCTTGCGGCAGTCCGACGCGGGAAATGGAGCGCTTGCTCAACCGCTACCAGGATGCCGGCATCATCTACGTCATCCCTGAGGGCGGGTGCATGCACATCACGCTTCGCAAGCCCTGACGCACACCACAGAACAAAAAAAGGCGACCCGCAGGTCGCCTTTTTCATGGAGGTGGTTGGGGCCTCAGAGGTGTATGACCTCGTCGTAGGCCGCCGCCGCCGCCTCCATCACAGCCTCACTCAGGGTGGGGTGAGGGTGGATGGTTTTGATGAGCTCGTGGCCTGTGGTCTCGAGCTTGCGCAACGCCACAATTTCCGCGATCATTTCCGTCACGTTGGCGCCAATCATGTGGCCGCCGAGGAGTTCGCCGTATTTCGCGTCAAAGATGAGCTTCACAAAGCCGTCTTTGTGGCCGGACGCGCTGGCCTTGCCGGATGCTGAGAAGGGGAACTTCCCCACCTTGATCTCGTGGCCCGCTTCCTTCGCCGCGTCCTCGGTCATGCCCACGCTCGCCACTTCAGGGAAGCAGTACGTGCAGCCTGGAATGTTGCCGTAGTCGATGGGCTCGGGGTAGTGACCGGCGATTTTCTCCACGCAAGTGATGCCTTCTGCCGAGGCCACGTGGGCCAATGCAGGACCAGGCACGCAATCTCCGATGGCGTAGTAACCTGGGATGTTGGTGGCGTAGTAATCGTCGACCATGATCTTGCCGCGGTCGTGCACGATGCCGCACTCCTCGAGGCCGATGTTCTCGATGTTGGACACCACGCCCGCCGCGCTCAACACGACGTCGCACTCGAGGGTTTCTTCGCCCTTTTTGGTCTTCACGGTGACTTTGCAGCCGCTGCCGGACGTGTCCACGCCAGTGACCTCGGAACTGGTCTTGATCTTGATGCCCGCCTTCTTGAAGGTGCGCTCAAGTTGCTTGGAGACTTCCTTGTCTTCCACCGGCACAATGCGGTCGACGTACTCCACCACGGTCACTTCCGCGCCTATGGCGTTATAGAAGTAGGCAAACTCGATGCCGATCGCGCCAGAGCCGACGACGACCATTTTCTTGGGCTGCTTCTTGAGGGTCATCGCCTCGCGGTAGCCAATCACCTTTTCACCGTCCTGAGGGAGCGAAGGCAGTTGGCGTGAGCGCGCCCCGGTGGCGACGATGATGTGGTCCGCCTCCAGGGTGGACACCGCGCCGTCGGCGGCAGTCACTTCGAGCTTCTTGCCGGGGAGCAACTTGCCGTTGCCCATGATGACGTCGATGTTGTTCTTCTTCATGAGGAAGGTCACGCCACCGCTCATGCCCTCGGCCACGCCGCGGCTGCGCTTCACCATGCCTTCAAAGTCCACTTTGGGGGCGCCGACTTGGATGCCGTAATCCTCGGCGTGCTCGATGTACTCGAACACGTTGGCGCTCTTCAAAAGCGCCTTGGTGGGGATGCACCCCCAGTTCAAACAAATGCCGCCCAGCGCCTCACGCTCCACCACGGCGGTTTTCAAACCCAATTGCGATGCGCGGATGGCGGTCACATATCCGCCAGGCCCGCTTCCAAGAACAATCACGTCGTACTTCATGCCGCGAAGGTACTGCCTTGAAGCATTCAACTATCTTCGCATTTTCCCCAAAGAATCCACGAAAGGAACACAGCGATGAGGAACTTGATTTTGTTTGGCCCTCCAGGGGCAGGGAAGGGCACCCAGAGTGCCTTCTTGGTGAAGCACTACAACCTGGTTCACCTCAGCACTGGAGACATTTTCCGAGCCAACATCAAGGGAGAAACGGAGCTGGGGAACTTGGCCAAAAGCTACATGGATCAAGGTCAACTCGTTCCCGACGACGTGACCATCCGCATGCTGGAATCGGAGGTGAACAAGCACCCCGAAGCCGCGGGATTCATCTTTGACGGATTCCCACGCACCACGGCGCAAGCCTCGGCGTTGGACGCCTTCCTCGAAGGGAAAGGCCAAACCATCTCCTCCATGCTCGCCCTCGAGGTTCCCGAGGAGGAATTGAAGCAACGCCTGCTTGCACGCGCGGCCACCTCCGGCCGCGCAGACGACGCCGACCCGGCCGTCATCCAAAAGCGCATCGACGTGTACAACGCCGAGACCGCCCCTGTGGCCGACCACTACCGCGCCGCGGGCAAGTACCAAGGCATTGACGGGGTGGGTTCCATCGAGGACATCACCGAGCGACTCACCGGCGCGATCGGCGCCTGAGGCATGGCCAGCCAAAACTTCGTCGACTACGTCAAGATCTGCTGTCGCTCTGGAAAGGGTGGGCAGGGCTCGACGCACATGCACCGCGACAAGACCACCTCCAAAGGCGGTCCTGACGGCGGCGACGGTGGACGTGGCGGTCACGTCGTCATCCGTGGCAACGACCAGCTTTGGACGCTCCTTCACTTGAAGTACCAGCGTCACGTGATCGCCGCGCACGGCGAAGGAGGTTCTGGCAACCGCAAGCATGGCGCCGACGGCAAGGACGCCGTCATCGAAGTCCCATTGGGCACCTTGGTCAAGGACCCCGAAACGGGGGAGACCCAATTTGAAATCACGGAGCACGGGCAAACCGTGGTGGCCACGCCTGGAGGACGCGGCGGGTTGGGGAACGACCACTTCAAGTCGCCCACCAACCAAGCCCCGCGCTACGCCCAGCCAGGAGAGGACGGCCGCGAGGAATGGAAAATCCTAGAGCTCAAGCTGCTTGCCGACGTCGGACTTGTGGGGTTCCCGAACGCTGGGAAGTCCACGCTGTTGAGCGTCGTGAGCGCGGCCAAGCCAGAGATCGCCGACTACCCGTTCACCACCCTCCGTCCCAACCTGGGCATGGTGGCCCACCGCGACAACAAGAGTTTTGTCATGGCCGACATCCCCGGCATCATTGAAGGGGCCGCGGAGGGAAAGGGGCTGGGTTTGCGGTTCCTTCGTCACATCGAGCGCAACCCGGTGTTGTTGTTTTTGGTCCCTGCAGACGCGGACGACATCCCTGCGGAATACGCCACGCTGCGCCGTGAACTCGAGAAGTACAACCCGGACTTGATGGAGAAACAGCACATTCTTGCGGTCAGCAAATGCGACATGCTCGACGACGAGTTGGAGCGGGAGTTGCGTGCGGAATTGGCCCAGCATTTGGACGTGCCGCCGTTGTTTTTCAGCAGCGTCGCGCAGCAGGGCCTTCAGCCGCTGAAAGACGCGGTGTGGAACGCCATTGTGCAGGCCAACCCGTTGCTTCACAATCCCCACTTCCAATGAACACGTCGCCCTGGTTGTCGGTGGCCGAAGAGGTGCGGGATGCCCTTGCCGAGGGGCGGCCGGTCGTGGCCTTGGAGTCCACCATTGTGGCCCACGGCATGCCTTTTCCCGCCAACCTGGACACCGCCCGTGAGGTGGAGTTCATTGTGCGCGCTGAGGGCGCCATTCCGGCCACCGTCGCGGTGGTGGACGGCAAGTTGCAGGTGGGGTGCACGGAAGACATTCTTCATCGCCTGGCCTCCGAGCCCGGCGTGTCCAAAGTGTCCCGTCGCGACCTCCCCGTGGTGCTTGCCCAAGGCAGCTTGGGGGCCACGACGGTCAGCGGCACCTTGATCGGCGCTGGGCTGGCAGGGATCGGGGTGTTCGTGACGGGCGGCATCGGCGGGGTGCATCGCGGCGTCGCCGACACGTGGGACATCAGCGCGGACCTCGGGGAACTCGCCCAGCACAACGTGGCCGTGGTCAGCGCAGGGGCGAAGTCGATTTTGGATTTGCCCAAGACCTTGGAGGTCCTCGAGACCCAAGGCATCACGGTGCTCGGGTACGGCACGGACGAATTCCCAGCGTTTTTCACCCCTCGAAGTGGACTCGCGGTGGCCCACCGTGCCGATTCTCCGGAGGACGTGGCGCGCACCATGCATTCCAAGTGGGGCCTTGGGCTCACTGGGGGAGTGCTGGTCGCCAACCCCGTGCCCGACGCGGCCGGCTTTGACGCGGCCGGCGCCACGAAAGAGGCTTTGGCTGCGGCCGAGCGCCAGGGTGTGGAAGGCAAGGCGCTGACGCCGTTTTTGCTCAAATTCATCGCCGAGGCGACGGAGGGGAAGAGCTTGGCGGCGAATGTGGCTTTGGTGAAGCACAACGCCATGGTCGGAGGCCAAATCGCCAAGGCCTACGCGGCCTTGGGTTGAGTCCTCCCAAGGAGGCGAGGGTCTGCGTACTTTTGCACTCCATGGCGGCAACTTCCACCACCCCCACGAACCAAGATGTTCAAGCGTTTCGAGAGACGCTTCTCGCAGATTTCAAATTGATGTGCCTCAGCCGCGAAGCCTCGCTTCTCGGCCGCAAAGAAGTGCTCACAGGCAAGGCGAAGTTTGGGATTTTCGGGGACGGAAAGGAAATGGCGCAAGTAGCGCTTGCCAAGGTGTTGCAGCCGGGCGATTGGCGTTCCGGGTACTACCGGGACCAAACGCTCATGATGGCCAAGGGCCTACTGAGCGTGCAGCAATACTTCGCGGCGTTGTACGCCCACGCCGACGTGGCGGCCGACCCCACCTCAGGGGGGCGTCAGATGGGCGGGCACTTCGCCACCCGAACCTTGGAGGACGACGGAAGTTGGAAGGACTTGATGGCGGGCTTCAACAGCTCGCCCGACGTGTCGCCGACCGGGGCGCAAATGCCGCGTTTGGTGGGGCTCGCCCAAGCGAGCAAGGTGTTTCGTGCGATGCCCGAATTGGCCTCCTCCATGGAGACCTTCACCTCCGGGGGCAACGAAATTGCCATCGGCACCATCGGGGACGCGAGCACCTCGGAAGGCATGTTTTGGGAATCGATGAACGCGGCATGCGTGTTGGAAGTCCCCATGTTGATGAGTGTGTGGGACGACGGCTACGGCATTTCCGTTCCCAAGAAGTACCAAACCGTCAAGGAAAGCATTTCGACCGCATTGTCCGGTTTCCAGCGTGAAGAGGCCACCAACGGGCTGTTCATCTACCGCGTCAAGGGGTGGGATTACCCGTCTTTGGTCGCGACCTACGAAGAGGCTGCGAAGCGCTGTCGTGAGGACCATGTGCCCGTGTTGGTGCACGTGGAAGAAGTGACCCAGCCGCAAGGCCACAGCACTTCTGGCTCTCACGAGCGTTACAAATCCGAAGAGCGGCTCGCGTGGGCCAAGGAATTCGATTGCATCCAAAAGATGTCCGAGTTCTTGATCCGCGAGGGGGCGGCCACAGACGACGAATTGCAGGCGCTCCGGAAGGAGGCCAAAAAAGACGTTCGGGCACTGCAAAAGGCGGCTTGGTCTGCTTTCCGCGCCGCCATCGACGAGGAGCGCCTCTCCGCATGCGATGTGCTCCAGCCGGTGGACGCCGCCCGGGCCGAAGCGCTCCGCAACAACCCCGACGCGGGCCGCGCCGAAGTCGCGCAAGCGGTCAGGCAAGCGCTGATCGACACCGCAGGGGACGGGTCGGCGGCGCGCAGCCACCTCGCCGGGTGGTTGTCGGCGTTTGAGAAGGACAACGTCCAGCGGTTCAACGCCCACCTTTACAGCGAGGGGGACGACAACGCCTTGAACGTGGAGCCTGTGCCCGCCACGTACGACCCCGACCCTGAAGTGCTCGATGGCCGTCAAGTGCTTCAGCGCAATTTTGAAGTGATGTTCGAACGCGACGCGAGGGTGTTGACCTTCGGGGAGGACACCGGCGGCATCGGGGGGGTCAACCAGGTGATGGAAGGCATGCAAGAGAAGTTTGGCGCCACGCGCGTCAGCGACACCGGCATTCGAGAATGCACCATCCTCGGGCAAGGCATTGGGATGGCCATGCGTGGGTTGAGGCCCATCGCGGAGATCCAGTACTTGGACTATTTGTACTACGCCTTGCAATTGATGCGCGACGACTTGGCCACGGTCCGTTACCGCACAGCGGGCGGGCAGAAGGCGCCGCTCATCGTGCGGACGCGTGGACACCGCCTGGAAGGCATTTGGCACAGCGGATCGCCCATGGGCGCCATCGTGCACTCGGTGCGCGGGATGCACGTGTGCGTGCCACGCAACATGACCCAAGCCGCAGGGATGTACAACACCTTGATGGCAGCTGACGAACCGGCGTTGGTGGTGGAGTGCCTCAACGGCTACAGAAAGAAGGAGCCTTGCCCCAACAACCTTGGCGATTTCCGCGTGCCCCTGGGCCAAGTGGAGGTGCTGACGGAGGGGGCAGACTTGACCATGCTGTCCTACGGATCGACGCTTCACCTGTGCCAAGAGGCGTGTGAACGGTTGTCCGATTTGGGCGTGGAGGTGGAGCTCATCGACGCCCAGACCTTGTTGCCCTTTGATTTGGAGGGCGTCACGGCGCAATCGGTTTCCAAAACGAACCGGTTGTTGGTGGTGGACGAAGACGTGCCCGGAGGCGCTGCCGCCTATTTGTTGGATGCGGTGTTGAACGGCCAGGGCGCGTGGAACATGTTGGACGGCCAAGCCCAAACCTTGACCGCGAAGCCACACCTGCCGGCCTACGGAAGCGACGGCGATTACTTCTCCAAGCCCAGCGTGGAGGACATTGTGGAGACGGCGTACAACGTCATGCGCGAAGTGGACCCCACGAACCACCCGTCGTTGCGATGAGCGAGGCGCGGCAGACTTTCGGCATCCACACCGAGTTCATCGACCTGCTTCAATTCCTGAAGGCAACGGGCATCGCGGCCACAGGAGGGGAAGCCAAGGCCATCGTCGACGAAGGCCTGGTCACCGTCAACGGCGAGGCGGAATCTCGACGGCGTCGAAAGTTGCGCCCTGGGGACACGCTCGATTTGGCCTTGGACCCGACGGAGGTTTGGGTCATTTCGGAACAGGAAGCCTGAGTTCCCACAACATTTCGCACGTGTCTCGTGGACAACCTTCGCCCGGGTGAAGGTCCATCGTCAGGGGTCTTGCCTCATCTTGCGAGTCAAACTCCAGCCATGGCGCGTTTTACACACTTTTCTGCCCATCCGCTGAAGCGGGCATGGACCCTCTTCATGTTGTGGGCCTTGGCCTTGGGCGCACAAGCCCAAATCCAATTGGTTGGCAACGTGGTGGACGGCGAGACCGGCGAACCGATGTTTTCGGCCAGCGTGACGGTGGACGGCACGACCAAGGGTGTCATGACCGACTTCGACGGCCGCTTCAACATCGGCGTGGCTTCCCTGCCCGTCACGTTGAACGTCAGCTTCATTGGGTATTCCTTGAAGCAGGTGGCGGTGACCCAGGCCAACCAACGCATCGAGGTCAAGCTCATGCCCGACCAAGTCCTGATTGAAGAGGCTGAGGTCGTCGGGGAGCGCATCAGCGACAAGCAGAAGCAAGCCCCGTTGACCGTGGAAACCATGGACGCGCTGGCCATCAAAGAGGCGCCCACCGGGAGCTTCTACGAAGGCTTGGGCAACCTGAAAGGCGTGGATTTGACGTCCGCATCGCTGGGCTTCAAGATTGTGAACACGCGCGGCTTCAACAGCACGTCGCCCGTGCGTTCCTTGCAGTTGATCGACGGGGTGGACAACCAAAGCCCTGGGTTGAACTTCTCCCTGGGCAACTTCCTCGGGGCGCCCGATTTGGACGTCAAGACCGTGGAGATTGTGGCGGGCGCGAGCTCAGCCTACTACGGCCCCGGGGCGTTCAACGGCGTGATCAACATGGAGACCAAGGATCCGTTTGTGTTTGACGGCCTCAGTGCCTCTTACAGGACAGGCGAGCGGAACTTGAGCGAGTGGGGGTTCCGTTGGGCGGAGTCGTTCGACAACGAGGATGGTGACCCGGTGTTTGCGTACAAAGTCAATGCCTTCTCGTTCTCGGCCTACGATTGGGAAGCCACCAACTACGGGCCCGTCGACGGGTCGCTCGTGGACGCTTCCAACCCCGGGCGGTTCGACGCCGTGAACATCTACGGGGACGAGTACAGCTCGCCGCTTGATTACGGGGGAGACAACAGCACCAATGCACGAGGTCTCGGCACGATCTACCGCACGGGGTACAAAGAGGTGGATTTGGTGGATTACAACACCGACAACCTGAAAGTCAGCTTGAGCGGGCACTGGCGCTTGCAGCCTGAGAAGACGTACGAAAGCCCTGAGCTGATCTACGGCTTCAACATGGGCCGAGGCACCACGGTGTACCAAGGCGACAACCGCTTCAGCCTGCGCGACATCGAGTTCTACCAGCATAAGGTGGAGCTGCGTAAAAAAGGAGATTGGTTCATTCGCGCCTACCGCACCAGCGAGGACGCCGGAAACAGCTACGACCCCTACGCCACGGCCCTGCGCATGCAGGACAGCTTGCGCAGCGACTACGGCTGGTCTAAGGTGTATTACGCCTACTGGATCGACAGCATCGCACCCCAGATCGACGCGACTTACCCCCCGTTGGAGATTGTCCGTTACGACACCCTTTGGATCGTGCCGCCAGAAATCTATACGTTGGTGCCCGTGGCGGGATACCTGGAAGGGGCGGAAGATGCGTGGTACGAAGAGAACGGTGAGAACTTGGCCAATTGGCATTCTCAAGTGGAGCAGTGGACCAACAATGGGTACGCGGGCCTGGCGGACGTCGCCACGGATCCGCAAGGTTTTGCACAGCCCGGTTCCGAACGGTTCAACACCTTGTTCAATGACTTGGTCGGCAAGAAGAACAACGAAACCGAAGGCGGGACGCGGTTCTTCGACCGCAGTTCGCTGGTGCATGTCCATGCAGAGAAAATCTTCAAGCCGTGGTGGGCCGACGAGATCCGCTTCGGAGCCAACATGCGACGCTACACGCCGGATTCAGATGGGACCATTTTTTCGGACACGAATGGCCGTGTGATCACCAACCAGGAGGTGGGCTTGTACACTGGCATCAAGCGTCACTTCCTCGAGGACAAGTTGATCGCGACGGCGACCATGCGTGCCGACAAAAACCAAAACTTCAACCTCGTGGTCTCGCCTGCAGCTTCGCTTGTGTGGACGCCGACCTCCACCGACTTTGTGCGATTGAGCTTCAGCTCGGCGCTTCGCAACCCGACGTTGGCGGACCAGTACCTGTTCCTAGACGTGGGGCCTGCCACCTTGGTGGGCAACCTGGATGGGGCGCAGGATTTGGTCACCGTGCAGAGCTTCATTGATTATCGCAACAGCTCTTCCGGTTCCAACATTGGCTTCAATTTGGACACGTTGAAGTACTTCGACATTGCGCCGTTGCGTCCTGAGCAGGTTCGGACGGTGGAAGCGGGCTACCGCACCACTGTGGGGGAGAAGCTGTACTTGGACGCCAACTACTACTTCAGCTGGTACACCCACTTCATTGGATACAACCTGGGCTTGGACCTGCTGTTCGAGAACCCGTCGTTTCCCGAGTTCATCACGGGGGTGGACGTGTACCGTTACGCCGCCAACAGTTTGAACCAAGTCCAAACCCAAGGCGCCTCACTCGGCTTCAATTACTTCCTCGACGACAAATTCACCTTGAACGGAAACTACAGCTGGAACAAGCTGGTCAAGACCGACGAGGACGACCCCATCATCCCCGCGTTCAACACGCCTGAGCACAAATACAACTTGGGGTTGACCGCCCGAGGCTTGGAGGCGAAAGGCAAGGACAGCTGGGGCTTCAGCTTGAATTACCGCTGGGTTCAGGGTTTCGTGTTTGAAGGCTCCCCACAGTTCACGGGATTTGTGCCGGCCTACGACCTCTTGGACGGCCAGGTGAACTACAAGTTTGACGCCCAAGGATTGACCGTGAAGGCCGGGGCGAGCAACCTCTTGCAAAACGAACACATCGAGACCTACGGCGGCCCCACGGTGGGGCGGTTGGCGTACATCAGCTTCGCTATGGATCTCTGAATTCAACCCCTGAATGGCCTAATCCGTCGATGAAAACGTGTGTTTGAGACACGAAATCAGCGGTTTTGACTTAGATTTACGACAAACCAATTCTTTACGACATCATGAAGAAATTTTTAAACCTTGCCCTTGGGCTCATGGCCATCTGTCAGATGGACGCCCAGGTGCGTTACCTCAACGAGGTGTTCACAGATGTGAATGTCACGTCCGACGTTGTGTATGGAAGCAATGTGACTGTGCTGCCACTGCTCCAAGGCGCTCCCCCCGCGGCCCAGCCGTTGGTGTGCGACATTTACGAGCCTGCGGGCGACACGGAAGTGGATCGTCCTTTGATGATTTACATTCACACGGGCAACTTCTTGCCTCAATACCTGAACGGGAGTGCAGTCGGCACCAAGAGCGACTCCGTAGCCGTTGAACTTTGCTCCCGCTACGCGAAGATGGGCTATGTGGTGGCATCCATCGACTACCGTTTGGGTTGGAACCCGCTTGCGTCGACTGCATCTGAGCGTACCTTCCAATTGATCAACGCGGCGTACCGCGGTGTTCAGGACGCGCGCACGGCGGTCCGTTTTTTCCGAAAGTCGGAAGCAGAAGACGGCGACCCTTATGGCATTGATCCCACCAAGATCGGCTACCTCGGCGAAGGAACTGGGGGTTACGTGAGCTACGCGGCTTCGACCATCAGCGACTACAACGACATCATTCTTGACGATATGGGTGCCCCAATCGCCAAGTTTTGGTATGTTCCTGATTCTGTTTCAGGTGCGTTTGTCCCGATGGTCATCCAAGAGATCAACGGCGATCCAGAGGCCATTACGGACGGCTACGCTCCCGCGGGGACCTTTGGGCCAGATCCTGTGCAGTTGTGCATTGCCAACCACGTGGGCTACAGCTCAGACGTGTCTTTCCAAGTGAACTTGGGAGGTGCGTTGGGTGACCTCAACTGGTTGGATGCCGGCGACCCCGCCATGATCAGCTTCCAGTCTCCAGTGGACCAGTTCGCACCTTACACAACAGGTGTGCTCGTGGTGCCCACCACCAACGAGAACGTGGTGGAGGTGAGCGGTGCATTCGACATCCACGATGAAATCAACGCCCAAGCCGACCCCAACAACAACGCCTCTTACCAAGCCCTTGGGTTGACTGACGTGTTCTCAACACAGGCTGTTGCCAATGGCAACATGGGCTGGGACGGTCTCTACCCTGTGAAGAACGACAATGTGAACGGCGTAGCTACACAGCCCTTCGACGGCGCTCCATGGCAGTGGTGGGACGTGGCAACCACGCAATTGGTGGATGCTGCAAACGGCACCACGATCGCCGAGACCCAGTTGACGTTGAACCCCAACATGGGGCCGCTCGAAGGCCGTGCCTACTGCGACACCATCGTGGGGTACGCTGCACCACGCATGGCGGCGTTGCTCGGTTTGGCCTCTGCTGGACCTGGCTGTACCGATGCTGACGCGTGCAACTACAACGCGTTGGCCACGTCGGACGACGGCTCTTGCACCTACGCGGATGCTGGATACGATTGCGCTGGCAACGCCATCGCACCTGGTTGCACCGACCCCATGGCCTGCAACTACGACAACATGGCCCAGACCGACGACGGTACCTGCGATTACCTTGAAACGAGCACCATCCCTACGGAATCCACTGACGTCTGGCTTGTGGGTTTGACGCTCACTGGCACACCATTTGAGATGATGGCAGGTGGCTGTGAAGCGGCCGGTGGTGTGAATCCGAATGTGAGCATCAATGGCATCATCGTGGGCGACGGCTCGGTGCCTTTGACCATGGCTGGCATCTCAGATCCTACTGGACTTCTCGGAGACTTGGCTGCATTGGCCTCCACGGTGTCCTTCGGCATTTGTGGCGACAACATGACTGTGGCCGCCTTGGGCAACATCATTCCGATGGTGGGCAACGGTCAATTCTGGCAGTCACCCATCCCGGTCAACGAGGACGGTCAATACTTGTGGGCTGCTCCAATGGCAAACTTCAATGTGGGGTGTGCCGATCCTTCGGCCAACAACTTTTCAAGCCCCTGTGACTTGAGCGTGGCATGCACTTACGATGTGGTCTTTTCCGTTGACATGAACACCACAGCCGGCACTTCTTCCGTGAGTTGGGCTGGCACTGCCAACGAATGGAGCAACCTAAGCAACATGATGTCGGATGATGATATGAATGGCGTTTACGAAGTGACCATCTCGCTCCCCGCGGGCGTGCACGAGTACAAGTTTATTCAGAACGCCGACTGGGACTCGGCAGAGAGCTTCTCAGGAGCGGAGTCTTGCACCACCGACCCTGGCCAGTATGTGAACCGTGCGGTGACCGTGACGGGTGCAGCCACGCTCGACGTGGTCTGCTACAACAGCTGCGAGGCTTGCCCAACCCAAGGTTGCACCGACCCCATGTTCGTCGAATTTGATCCTTACGCAGGAATCGACGACGGCTCTTGTCAAAACTTGGTGGTTCCGGGCTGTGTCTACGAGGCGGCGAGCAACTACAATGCCTTGGCGAACGACGACGACGGTTCTTGCCAGTTTGACGACACTGGAAGCAACGATTGCCCAGCAGACATCGATGGTGATGGCACTGTGGCCACTGCCGACTTGCTCCTCTTCTTGAGCGGGTTCGGCTCCTCTTGCAACTGATCTGAGTTGAAATGAAATGAAAGAAAGGGCTGTCCTCCGGGGCGGCCCTTTTCCTTGTCCACCTCAAAAGGATGTGAAAGGACGGCACTCCGGCACCTGAGTGGCATTTCGGGTTTGGATTCTGTATTATCTTGTTGCCTCAAACAATGAACAACACCAACAACATCATGAAGCAGTTTTTTGCAGCGTGTGCGCTGATGCTTGGCATCGCCACCATGGGCTTGGCCCAAGAAGTCGTGAACGGTCCTGCCATCACCTTGGACAAGGATGTGCACGATTACGGAACCATTCAGCAGGGTGCCGACGGCAACTGCGAGTTCACTGTGACCAACAGCGGCACAGAGCCACTCATCATTTCTCGTTGCAAGGGGTCCTGCGGTTGCACCGTTCCCCAGTGCGAGAAGTCTCCGATTGCACCAGGCGCCACGTCATCCATCAAGGTGAAGTACGACACCAAGCGCATTGGCCCAATCAACAAGTCCGTGACCATCACCTCCAATGCGGGCAACGAGCCCACCAAGGTGATTCGCATCAAAGGCAAAGTGGAAGCGTCGGACCTGGGCAACACAGGCGGCGTTCCCGTGAAGCAGCCTGCGGCTGGCGCCCCAACGTCGGGCAAGCAGTAAGCTGGACCTTCTGAACAGAACAAGCACAGCAAAGCCACCCCTCGGGGTGGCTTTGTCGTGTGATGAAAAGTACTTTTGTCACCCACGCAACGACGCATCCCATCGCCATGAACATTCCTGCGCAATACGACCCCACCACCAAGGAGGACAAATGGTACGCCCACTGGCTTGAAGCGGGGCACTTTCACTCGGTGCCCGACGACCGCGAGCCTTACACCGTGGTCATCCCGCCGCCCAACGTGACGGGGGTGTTGCACATGGGGCACATGCTCAACAACACCATCCAGGACGTGTTGGTGCGTCGTGCACGGATGCAGGGCAAAAACGCGTGTTGGGTGCCAGGCACGGACCACGCGTCAATTGCCACCGAAGCCAAGGTTGTTCGCCGGTTGCGCGACCAAGGCATCAAGAAATCGGACCTGTCCCGGGAAGCGTTTTTGGAGCATGCATGGGAGTGGACCCACGAGCACGGGGGCATCATCCTCGAGCAGCTGAAGAAACTTGGCGCGAGTTGCGATTGGAACCGCACGCGGTTCACGATGGACGATGGCTACTACGAAGGGGTCATCGACACCTTCGTGCAACTTCACGAGCGTGGGTTGATCTACCGAGGCGTGCGCATGGTGAATTGGGACCCTTCCGCCCTGACGGCGTTGAGCGACGAAGAGGTCATCCACACCGAGGAGCACGGCAAGCTGTACTACGTGCGTTACGCCATCGTGGGAGAGGAAGACCGCTGGGTGACGGTGGCGACCACCCGTCCCGAGACCATCATGGGCGACACCGCCATCTGCGTCCACCCGGACGACGAGCGGTACAAGGACTTGGTGGGGAAGAAGGCGATGGTGCCGGTGGTCAACCGTGAAATCCCCATCATCGCCGACGATTACATCGACATCGAGTTTGGCACAGGGTGTTTGAAGGTGACCCCGGCGCACGACGTCAACGACTACGAGCTTGGGCATAAGCACAACCTCGAGACGATCAACACGATCAACGCCGACGGCACCATGTCTGCGGAGGCAGGGACCTACGAGGGCATGGACCGGTTTGAATGTC
This sequence comes from uncultured Flavobacteriales bacterium, assembly GCA_965658045.1. Classification (GTDB taxonomy): domain Bacteria; phylum Bacteroidota; class Bacteroidia; order Flavobacteriales_D; family Sanyastnellaceae; genus UBA11663. Next base: position 32,305 of record CBFHQO010000011.1, read on the forward strand.
GCAAGGCGTTCCCCAAGGAACTCGACGGCCTCGGGAATTTGGTCAAGGTGGAAGACTACACCAACAAGGTGGGGCGAAGCGAGCGCACCAACGCCGTGATTGAGCCGCGCTTGAGCCTCCAATGGTTCTTGTCCATGGAAGAGCTGTCCAAGCCAGCCCTGGACGCGGTGATGAACGACACCGTTCAATTCCACCCGCCCAAGTTCAAGAACAGCTACCGCCACTGGATGGAGAACGTCAAGGATTGGTGCATCAGCCGCCAATTGTGGTGGGGCCACCAAATTCCCGCGTGGTTCTACGGCGAAGGCGAGGAGGACTACGTGGTGGCCAAGACCGCGGAAGAAGCCCTGGTCAAGGCCCAGGAGAAGTCGGGCCGTCCTGACATGGCGGCGTCCGAGCTGAAGCAGGACGAGGACGTGATGGACACGTGGTTCAGCTCGTGGATTTGGCCCATTCAGGTGTTCGACGGATTGCACAAGGAGGAGGAAGTGGCGTACTACTACCCCACGAACGACTTGGTCACCGCGCCTGAAATCATGTTCTTCTGGGTGGCCCGCATGATCATCAGCGGGTACCACTACCGGGGGGAGGCGCCTTTCAAGAACGTATACTACACGGGAATTGTCCGCGACAAGAAGGGCAGGAAAATGTCCAAGAGCTTGGGCAACAGCCCCGACCCCATCGAGCTGATGAAGCAATATGGGGCGGACGGGGTGCGCGTGGGCATGCTGTTGACGTCCCCTGCAGGCAACGACTTGCCCTTCGACGACAAGCTCTGCGAGCAGGGCAGGAACTTCTCCAACAAGATTTGGAACGCCTTCCGTTTGGTGCAAGGCTGGGAGGTCGACGAGGCCAAACCTCAACCCGCCGCCGCGGCCACGGCCGTGAAGTGGATGGACGCACGGAGCCAGCAGGCCATGGAAGAGCTCGACACGCAATTCGCCAACTTCAAGTTGAGCGAAGCCTTGATGACCACCTACCGTCTCGTGTGGGAGGAGTACTGCAGTTGGTACCTCGAGAGCATCAAGCCGCCGTTTGGGACGCCCATCGACGGGGAGACCAAGCATGCGACGCTGGCTTTGTTCGAGCGCATGCTGAAGTTGCTCCATCCGTTCATGCCATTCCTCACAGAGGAAGTGTGGCATTGGACTGGGGAGCGCAAGGGCTTTGAGGACGACCTGTGCGTGGCCGCTTGGCCAGAGCGCGTGGCGTACGACGAGGCCATCCTGGCGGACGTGGAATTGGCGAAGGAGGTCGTCACCGGCATCCGCAACATTCGGAACGACAACGGCATCGCCAACAAGGAGAAGCTTGTGTTGAAGGTTCAGGAGGGCGAGGGTTACCCCGCGCACCTGGAGCCGTGGATTGCGCACCTCACCAACCTCGAAGCCATCGAGCACGTGACGGACAAGGTGAAAGGCGCCTTTGGGTTCGTGATTGGAACGCACCGCTTCAACGTGCCCTTTGGCGAGGGCTTCGATGTGGAGGCGGAGCGCGCGAAAGTTCAAAAGGACCTCGAGTACCAGCAAGGGTTCCTGCGCAGCGTGCGCGGCAAGTTGTCCAACGAGAAGTTTGTGCAAGGGGCCCCCGAAGCGGTGGTCCACAACGAGCGCAAAAAGGAGGCCGATGCCTTGGCGAAAATTGCCGTCCTCGAAGAGAAGCTGGCGGATTTGGCGTGATTCGTCCAGAGATCGGCGTGTGTGCCGTGCGTGAATCGGGCCAGCTTCTGAAGGGAGAATTGCTGTGATTTGCCCTCCCTAGGTGGAGAAGGTGTCCTTGATTCGGCCGGTGTTTATGGTTAATTTGCAGAGGATTAACCTCATTTTATCGTCATGTTTGCTTTCGCTCGTCTGCTGATCACCTCCCTTGCTGCCTTGTTGTCCATCGCCTGTTTTGGGCAAAACACGTTCAATGTCGACATGTCTTGTCCAGACTTTCAGAACGGGGCACAGTCTTTTGATCATGTTTTTGTTTCTGGACCCTGGTGCAGTTGGTGTGGAAGCATCGGCAATAACGAGTTGACGGACCCCGACGGCGATGGTGTCTATTCCGTGACCATCGATCTTCCTGGGAATGGCATTGATGATGTCGAGTACGTCTACGGCATTGATGATTTTAATGACATTGAAAACTTGATCGACGACATGGTTGACGGCGCTGTGCGCCCCCCCATCACAGACTACGGCGTTTACGCGAACCGCACCGTTGAGGTTGGAGGAGTGGCCTACGACATCTTTGGCCATTGCCAGTCTTGTCCAACAGGAGTTCCTGCCATGCATGACGTCACGTTCAACGTGAACACCGCCAACATCGAGGTGGGACCAAACGGCCTTTTCGCCGGTGGCGGCTTGCTGGGCCATGCCAACGCACATGCGATGAGCGAAGTGTCTGAAGATCTCTGGACATTGACCCTTTCGTTGGAGGAGGGGACGGCTGGCAATTACATTTTCTTAAACAGCCCATCCGACGCTGCGGATTGGGTTACAAAGGAAAACCTCGCTGGACTTCCATGCGGAGATCCTAACAACTTCTACGACAGAACTTTGCCAGCTTTGACTGGTGATGTGACTTACGACTTCTGCTTTGGAACATGTTCACTAGATGGCTCGTGCCCGATAGCCAATACAGCCAATGTCACCTTCAGGTTAAACTTGAATGAATACAGCGGGGAAGTGGGTTTGGTCAGCATTGCGGGAGACTTTAACGGATGGGGTGCGGGTGTAGACATATTGACCGATGATGACAACGACGGAGTTTACAGCGCAACACTCATGCTCGAAGAGGGAAGCCGTCATTTCAAATTCGTGATGGATGAATGGGGTGACTACGAGGAATTCGACGGCAGTGAGACTTGCACAACTAACGTCGGCGACCATGTGCGGACTGTTGAAATTTCCGAGGATGAGGTTTTTACCTTCTGTTGGGAGAGCTGTGAGAATTGTACAGTGGGATGCACCATCCCCTCTGCATGCAACTATCACCCCTGGGCGACAGAAGACAGCGGATCTTGTGAATTCACTTCGTGTTTGAGTGGCTGTACGGATGAGGCGGCGTGCAACTTCGTGGTGACGGCTGTTGCTGACGATGGATCTTGCGAATACGTCACCTGCGCGGGCTGTACCGATTCTAGTGCGTGCAATTACGACTCAAGTGCACCGTTCGACGATGGAACTTGCGATTACGTCACCTGCGCTGGTTGTACGGATGCAAGCGCATGCAATTATGATTCAGCTGCATCGATCGACGACGGGAGTTGTGCTGTGCTGGACGAGTGTGGTGTTTGCGACGGTCCCGGCGCTGTCTACAGCTGTGGATGTCAAGACATGCCCTCCTCAGATTGCAACTGCGATGGAGAGGAGCTCGATTTGTGCGGCGTTTGCGGGGGAGACGACTCGACGTGTTCAGGATGCACCTACGAGGTCGCGTGCAACTACGACCCCACGGCGGTGATTCTTGATGTCAGCATGTGCGAGTTTGGAACTTGCGCAGGTTGTACAGATCCGGTGGCGACGAATTTCAACCCCACAGTGTCTTCAGATGACGGGTCTTGCCTCTTTTGCCAGGAATTCTCGGTCACGCTCAACGATCAATTCAATGATGGCTGGACCTTCTCTGGACTGACGAATTACTTGACCCTTCAGGGTGGAGGATTGGACACCACCATCACCTTGGCTGGAAACCTGAACACGAACACCTTCCAGTTTTGTGCAGATTTGTCAGACTGCATTCAGCTGACTTACACCCC
>CBFHQO010000012.1:0-37193 GCA_965658045.1 uncultured Flavobacteriales bacterium
CTTCACTGCCACGGCGACAAGCAACTTGTACGAGTACGGCGCATGGGCGCAGTCTCAGTTGCCCGACACCTTGACCTACGCGGCTGAGGCATCTAACTTCGGCAACAACGCCACCTCAGGCGTGTTCGGCTCCGTGGATGCGAACGGCGAAGTGAGCGTGGGCGCTCCCCTCGCGGCGGTGTTGGCCACTGGCGAGACCGACACCGTGTACGTCGACTACGCCACCGGTTCTGACCTCGGCATGGTGAACCTCAGCCTCACCTTGGAGATGGATTCCATCGACGCCGACATGAGCAACAACTCTGTGAGCGCCGAATTCGAAATCACCGACCTCCAGTGGGGACGTGACAACGGTGAGGTGTCAGGTTTGGCTCCATTCGACGGCACGGTGGACTACATCCAGATGCCTTTGTACCAAGTGTTGGCGGACGTCACCGTGTACGGTGTGGACGTGGCAATCATGGAGGGCAGCGAGGACTTCACGCCTGTGCGTGGGTTCTTGGTGGACGTGAACGCCGACGAAGCGTTGACCGATCAATACGGCGGCGAATTGACGTCTTCTCCTGAGATCGCTTTGGTCCCAGGCAACACCAACGACGGCGCCGGTGAGATCACCTGGTACACCTTCGTGTTTGACGAGCCATACGAAGCGGTGGAAGGCGACTTCCTCGGTGCAGCGTTCGAGCACTACGGAGGGGCCAACGTCCAGATCGGTGAAGCCCAAGACACAGAAGCGCAGACTGCCTTCGTGTACGGCCCATTCGGTTCTGGCCAGGCTTACGACTGGTACTACACCACAGAAGTGCCCATGGTGCGCTTGAACTTGAACCCCGACGCCGTGACCAACACCAACGAGGTGATGGCCAGCGAAGGGTTTGAGATGTTCCCAGCGTTCCCGAACCCCACCACCGACAACACCCGCTTCCAGTTCCGTTTGGACCAGGCGGCTGCGGTGACGTTCGAGTTGCGTGACATCACTGGCAAGTTGGTGGAAGTCCGCGAGTTGGGCACCCAGCCTGCCGGCATGAACAACTTCATGGTGGAGACTTCAGCGTTCGGCGCTGGTTCCTACACCGCGACCCTCGTGGTGAACGGCGCCCGCATCACCCAGAAGTTGATGGTGAAGTAAGATTGACTTTGACTTCCCCGAAAGGGGATTCCTGGAAAGGGGAGGCTTCGGCTTCCCCTTTTTTTGTGTTTGGCCCCAGGCATGGTGCGCGGATGCCCTCCGGTCAGTATTTTTCGACGCAATCAAAACCTGTTCTTCATCATGAAACGCATTTCAATGCTCGCCGTTCTTGCCTTGGGCACGACGGCTGCGGTGGCCCAACGCCCCGCCGACACAGACAAGGCTGTGGTCCCCACAACGGTGACCCGCGCTGAAAACCAAGCTTCTTTGGCGCAAGGTCAAGAGGCCCTGGCCAACCAAGGCGGCGTCCGCAACGTGGTGTACCAAGAGACATTCGCCAACGGCTTCGACGGCAGCAACGGCAACGGAGCGTGGACTGTGGAAGACAACGTGGAAGGCATCAACAGCGAAGAAATTTGGGTGTGGGTGGCTCCAGGAAACGTGGGCTACTACGCCGATGGAACCCAAACCGGATCAGCCCACCCTGGCGGCAACTACAGCGGCAACACCGCTGAATTGGCCTCTGAAACGGCGTCCGACGGATGGGTGGTGTTCGACAACGACTTCTTCCACGGCGGCGCCATCACCGCGGACAACCCTGCGGTGGACACCGAAGGCTCCATCACCAGCCCTTGGTTGAACCTCGAGGAGAACGCGTCGGTCATCGTCAGCTGGGAGTCGTACTTCCGCTACTGCTGCTTCCCCTACGCGCCAGTGTACCTCGAAGTGGGCACCACCAACGAAGGGGTGACTTCATGGACCACCTTCGACGCCCACGGCGACTTCATCGAGTCGGCCAACACCATCTCCGCCAACCCCCTTCCTGTGAGTGTGGACGTGAGCTGTGTGGCCGCCAACCAAGACTCGGTCCAGCTTCGTTTCGCCTACCGCCAGGCGCCTGAGACAGGCAACGGCTTCAGCCACTACTTCTGGGGCATCGACGACGTGACCGTGAGCTCCAACCAGGTCATGAACGACGTGGAGGTCACCCAAATCGTGAACGGCGATGTGTTCAACGTGTTTGAATACCGCGTCACACCACTCGAGCAAGCCATCCTCGACAGCGAAGGCGGTTTGTTGGCTGGGGTGATGTACAAGAACGTCGGCACCGTGAACCAGACCAACGTGGAAGTGCTTGTCGAGGTGCTCGACGAATCTGGCATGGTGTTGAACACCACCACAGAGATGCTTGACACCGTGTTGACGTACGCCAACGCGCTTACGTGCCCAGCCAACACCCAAGACACTTTGTACTTGGCCACCGGTTGGGAGCCAGACGCCACCGGCACGTACGGCTTGCGCATCACCTTGACCGGCGACAGCGCAGACGCGACCCCTGAGAACAACACCTTGTTCAAGAACATCCTCTACACCGACGACATCTACGGCCACGACGACGAGAACGCGTTGGACGGTGAACTGGGACCACGTGAGAACGACGACATCGAAGGCTACTTCGACCCCACCGGATACGGTTCGTACTTCCACTGCCCCAACCCTGGCACGATGGCCTACGGTGTGGCGGTGCGCTTCGGCGCCAACTGCGGTTTGGACATCGACGGCAACCCCGGTGAATTGGAATTCGAGACCCGCTTGTACTCGTACGACGGTGCAGAGGGCTTGACCGACAGCCCCTTCGACGCCAACTACTGGTTGTACGACGTGGAGTGGAGCAACTTGGACGGCACCAGCGACTTTGAAGTGTACCTCTCGTTTGAGGACGCCATCGAATTGGACGAAGACGCCTTCTACTTCGCGGCCGTGATCAACGAATACGAGTCGCCCACCCAGTTGACTGTGTTGACGGAATTGGGCAGCGACACCGACAACAGCACTGGAAACTTCAACCAGGCCGGCGACGGAAGTTTCGTGTGGTTCACAAGCCAAACCTCCACCCCAGCGGTGCGCCTTATCACAAGCGAGCGTGAAGCTGTGGAGTTGTTGGAAGCCAGCCAAGGCATCCGCCTTGAGCAGTGCATGCCCAACCCCGCTTCCGAAAGCACGTTGGTGCGCTTCGAGTTGGGCCAGCCTCGCGACGTCACCTTGGAGGTGCGCGACGGCATGGGTCGCTTGGTGTCCACCCAAGACATGGGCACACTCGGCGCAGGTCAGCACAACACCACCCTCGACTTGAGCGGTTGGGCGTCTGGCTTGTACACCTACACCTTGGTGGCGGACAACTTCCGCACCACCAAGAAGTTGACGGTGAAGTAAGCGAATCCGACCATTTGACTTCAGCAAGGCATCGCCCCCGTGGCGGTGCCTTGTTATTTTCGGGCCATGGGATGGAAGGCGTGGCTGAGCAAACCGTTGGCGAGGGCAACCATGCGTCGGGTTCGGTGCCAGGTGGCAGATCCGGTGGCTGCCCAGCGCGTGGTGTTGTCGTCTTTGGTGGAACGTGCACGTGAGACGGCGTTTGGCCGGGATCATGGGTTCCAACCAGGCATGACGGTCCGAGCTTTCCAGGAGTGCGTCCCGGTGCGGGACTACGAAGGCCTGAAAGGCTATGTGGACCGGGCCGTGGAGGGCGAGCAGGACGTCCTTTGGCCTGGGGAACCCCTGTATTTCTGCAAGACCAGCGGGACCACGTCCGGCGCCAAGTTCATCCCCTTGACGGCGGACAGCATGCCCAACCACATCGGCAGCGCGCGCAACGCCTTGTTGGGCCACATCGCCGGCACTGGGGACGCCTCGTTTGTGGACGGGAAAATGATCTTTTTGCAAGGGAGCCCGGAGTTGGCCAAGACGGAAGGAGGCGTCCATTTGGGGCGGCTCAGCGGCATTGTCGCCCACCACGTGCCCGCCTACCTGCAGCGCAACCGGCTGCCCTCCTGGGAGGCCAATTGCATCGATGACTGGGAGACGAAGGTGGACGCCATTGTGAAAGAGACCTGCACCGAGGATTTGCGGCTTGTGAGCGGCATCCCGTCCTGGGTGCAGATGTACTTCGAGCGGTTGCTGGAGCACACCGGCGCGGCCACCGTCCGAGACGTCTTCCCCAACCTGTCGCTGTTCGTCCACGGCGGCGTCGCCTACGGGCCCTACGCCGAGCGGTTCAAGCAGCTGCTCGGGTTCGAGATCCCGCGCGTCGAGCTTTACCCCGCCTCGGAAGGGTTCTTGGCGTACCAAGATGCGCCTGGGGTGGAGGGCATGCTGCTCAACGTGAACGACGGCATCTTTTTCGAGTTCATCCCGGCCAGCGAGTACTTCGACGAACACCCGCGAAGGTTGACCATGGAGGAGGTGGAGCTTGGCGTGCAGTATGCCGTGGTGCTCAGCACCAACGCCGGCTTGTGGGCCTACGACATTGGCGACACCGTGAAATTTGTGTCCTTGGACCCGCCGAGGGTGCTGGTCACAGGCCGAATCAAGCACTACACCTCCGCGTTTGGAGAGCACGTCATCGCGGAGGAAGTGGAAGGCGCCGCCCAGGAGGCCATGTCCGCCCACGGCGGTGTGGTGTCCGAGTTCCACGTGGCCCCGCAGGTGACGCCGGAGGAGGGGTTGCCGCACCACGAGTGGGTGGTGGCGTTCGAGCAGTTGCCCCAGGACGTCAAAGCCTTTGAGGCCGCGCTCGACGTGGCGCTGCAGTCGCGCAACCCGTACTACAAAGACTTGATCGAAGGCGCCGTGCTGCGCCCCGCCGTGTTGACTCCGGTGGCCAGCGATTGCTTCGTGGAGGCCATGAGGCAACGGGGCAAGCTCGGAGGCCAAAACAAAATCCCCCGCCTCGCCAACGACCGCAACATGGCCGACATGTTGCTGGCGGTGCACCATTCGACCCCACAACCATGAAGATCCTTGCCATCACGGGAGGGAGTGGCTCTGGAAAGAGCACCGTCCTGCGCGCCCTTGCCGACCATTTGGGGCCGCGGGCGTCCATGCTTTCTCTGGACGACTACTACCGTCCCAAGGAGGAGTTGCCGGTGGATGGCAACGGCGAAACCAACTTCGATGTGCCCGAGGCCATCGACCACGTGGCCCTTCACAGGGACATCCTCAAACTCGGCCGGGGAGAGCAGATCTCGTTTCAATCCTACACGTACAACAAGGACCTCATGACGTCTGAGTTGACGGTGGTGGAGCCGCGCGAGTGGCTTATCGTGGAGGGGTTGTTTGTGATGTGTTACCCCGACGTGGTCGAGATGGCCGACGTCAAAGCCTTCATCCACGCGTCGCCGGAGATTCGTTTGGCCCGCAGGAAAGACCGCGACCTGAACGTGCGTGGGTACGCCCCAGAAGAGGTGGATTACCAGTGGAAGCACCACGTGTCCCCAGCCTACAGCGCGCACATCGAACCTCACCAAGCCCAATGCGACGTGGTCATTGACAACGACCACGATTGGACGCCTGGCTTGAAGCAGCTCATTGAACACCTCGAGGCCTTGGGCGCTTCTTGAGGAAACCCCCTTGAACATGAAAAAGGCATTCACCCTTCCCACGTGCAAAACCTGCCAACGCATTTTTGACGAACTGACCCCTGCTGACCACGGATGTGAGGTGGTGGACATCAAAGCCGAGGGCATTTCTGCCGAAAACCTAGACGCGATGAAGGCCCATGCAGGGTCGTACGAAGCGCTGTTCAGCCGCCGCGCCATGAAGTTTCGGAGCATGGGCTTGGCAGACAAGACGCTGACCGAGAAGGACTACCGCGCCCTCATTTTGGAGGAATACACCTTCCTCAAGCGCCCCGTGTTTTTGACGGACGAGGGCGTGACCGCCGGGTCGGCCAAGGCGGAAGTGGCCCGCGCCCGGGACTTGATTTCCTAAGCGTTGGGGGACGCCCGCAGTGCCGGATCCTCTTCGCCGTGGAAGGCGCACCTCGCCCTTTGGGGGGTGGGGCTGATCTACGCGTACAACTACTTGGTGGCCAAGGGCGTCATGCCTGAAAAGGTGGGCCCTTCAGGATTCATCGCGTTGCGTGTGGCCGGGGCCACGCCGTTGTTTTGGCTGCTGTACGCGTTCCGCTGGGAGCGCGTGGCGCGCGCCGACCTGGGCCGGCTTTGGTTGTGCGGGTTGACCGGCGTGACGGTGAATCAACTGTTGTTCTTCAACGGCCTCGCGATCACCAGTCCCGTGCACGCGTCCATCATCATGACCATCAACCCCGTGTTGGTGTTGTTGATCAGCGCAGGACTGCTGGGCACCGCCATCACAGGCAGAAAGGTGGCCGGCATCGCGTTGGGCGCGGCAGGCGCGTTGACGCTGCTGTTGCAAGGCGCCCAAACCGAAGGCATGACCCACGCGTCGTGGCAGGGCGACCTGATGGTCCTCTTGAATGCGGCGAGCTACGGCGTGTATCTCGTGGTGGTGAAGCCGCTGATGGCCAAGTACAGGCCCCTCACGGTGATTTCGTGGGTGTTCTTGTTCGGCGGACTCATGGCGTTGCCGGTGGGCCTTCTCCAGGCCTTGGCCATCGATTGGGCGTCGTTCGACGGCGGCGATTGGTCGGCCGTGGCGTTTGTGGTGTTGTGCACCACGTTTTTGGTCTACCTGTTGAACATCTACGCCCTGGGGAGGGTCCAGCCCACGGTGGTGAGCATTTACATCTACCTCCAACCGCTGTTGGTCGGCACCATGGTGTGGCTTGCTGCGCGCTTGGGCGGGGCGGATTACATGGCGGACATGGGGTGGCTTCAGGCAGGGTGCGCCGCGGTCATCGCCACCGGCGTCTGGCTCGTCAGTGTGCCGCCGAGGAGGAGGGGTGCGGCCTGAAGTCGGTTGGCGTAACTTGGAGGCATGGCCATTCGGAAACCATTCAATTTGACCTCGTGGATTGAAGAGAACCGCGAATTGTTGAAGCCCCCCGTGGGGAACAAGAACCTCTACGTGGAAAGTGGCGACTACATCGTCATGATTGTGGCTGGCCCCAACGCCCGCAAGGATTACCACTACAACGAGACGGAGGAGCTGTTCTACCAATTGGAAGGCCAAATCACCGTCCGCATCCAAGAAGATGGCCAAGCCGTGGACATGAAGCTCGGCCCGGGCGACATGTACTTGCACCCGGCAGGGGTGCCCCACAGCCCGATGCGGGAGGCGGGGTCGCTGGGCTTGGTGATTGAACGCAAGCGGAAGGGCACCCCCATGAAGGATGGCTTGATGTGGTTTTGCGACGAGTGCAACCACAAACTGCACGACACCTACTTCGAGCTCACCAACATTGAAAAGGACTTTCTCCCGCGTTTTCGGGAGTTCTATGGCAGCGAGGCCCTGCGCACGTGCGACGCTTGTGGCCACGTGATGGAGACCGACCCACGCTTTGTCGACTGACAGCGCGTGCGTTTTGCTGCAACCTGAGCTTCGTTTCCGGCGTTTTCCCCCAAACCTGACGACATGACTTTGCGATCGCGTACCCTGGCCTTGTGGGCCACCATGATGTGGGCCGCCGCGGCGCGGGCCCAGCCCGAGTGCGCCCCCCTTTGGCTGCAAATGGAGGCGGCGACGTTCAACGGCGAGCCCCTCGAATCTGCCTATTTCTGGGTGACTCCGTTGAACGGGCTGGCGGTGATTTCGGCGGACGGCGAGCTTTCCTTCGAAGACACCCAATCCAACGCCGTGGACATGTGCTTGTACGAAGGGTGCTATTTCGTGGGGTTGGACGCGTCGTCTGAATTTGTCGAATGGATCCCCACCGTGGAGCCAATCACCGACGACCTCGCATGGACCGTGTCGGAACCTGAGCCGCAGTTTGTCGACGGGTCGTTCTCGGGGTACACGTTTTGCGTGCAATCCGCGTGGAGCGACTGCACGGTGGAGATCAACACAGAATTGGGCATCGGCCCCAACGGCGCCTACCTCTTCGAGGCGGTGGCCGAGCCGGCAGGCGCCTGGTACACCTGGTTTGTCAACGGCCAAGACATGCAATCCGACGGAGGCCCCCTCTTTGAGTGGTACGACATGCTCGGGGCGCCCACCTGGGAGGTTTGTGTGGTGGTGGACACGCCGTCAGGGTGTGTGGCAGAGGCGTGCATCACGCCGGCCGATTTGCTGCCGGACTGCACGTTGGACATGGAGGGCGGGTTGACCCCCAGCGGCGCCGCGGTCTTCGAGGCGTACAACTTCCCGGAGGGCGTGCTGATCAATTGGGTGGTTGACGGGGAGTGGATGAATTTTGGCGGGCCGGTGCTTGCGCTGGAAAATCCCGCTGGGATTCAAGAGGTCTGCGCGTTTTACGAAAGCCCTGAATGCCCGCAAGGCGTGTGGGCGTGCGAGGTGCTGGGCGGGGTGTCCGAGTGCATCGACCCTGAGCTCATGGACCCCAACATGGGGTGCACGGAAGAATGGGATCCGGTGTGCGGTTGCGACGGCGTGACCTACAGCAACGCGTGCCATGCGACGTTCTACGGGGGGGTGACCGAGTTCACCCCCGGCGAATGTGGACCTGCCGGGGGCTGCGAACCCATCATCGAGGCGTGGCCCCATCCGGAATTGGCCGGGGTTTGGAACCTGCAGGTGTACGACGTGTCCAACCCTGTGTTGGGTCCGTTGACGGACAGCGTGGTGGAGTGGACCTTCGACAATGGCCAAACGGTGCAAGGGGGCGGCGACGGGACCGTCCAGGTGCCGCTTTGGGGCGCCAACGAATTCACCACGGCATGCGTGACGATCGTGTGCGACAACGGCGATTTGGCGGAAGCGTGCACGGAGTTGTTTGTTGGGGAGAACGGCCCAGAGTGTGAGCAAGTGGTCTTGGCCGTGGAAGCGGAATGGGGCACGGCAGCTGGGGTCGACCCACTGACCTTGGAACTCGTGTTGTCGATGGTGGACGTGGAGCTGGACTTGGATTTGAGCCAAGTGTTGGAAGGTGGAAGCGTCAACGAAATGTGGGCGTTGTGCCTGCCTGTCGGATTCTGCTACGAATTGGAGGCGGCATTGGACGACATGGATTTGGCGTCGGTGGACGTGTTCCAAATCGCGGCGGGTGTGGGGCAAGAGCTTCCCGCGTGGAACGACGTGCTTTCTGCCCTCCAAGCGACGGGCGGCTCGTGGACGTTGGACCTCGGTGTGGAGGTGCTCGGCGACTGTGGCGCAACCGACGGAGGGTTGTCGATGGCCGCCCAGCCTGTGGAGGTCGAGTGTTTCCCAAACCCTGCTTCAGACCAGGTGACGTTGTCGGGTTGGACCCAGGGGCTGGCCCAAGTCACCTTCCGAACCCTCTTGGGTCAGGACCTCGACACGACTTTCGGCGTGCGTCCTGGCGACGCGGTGGATGTGCCGTCCTCATTTGCCGGTCCCGCACTCGTTGAAATCCAAGGCGAGGGATGGGTTTGGCGGGGCACTTTGGTCGTCAAGTGAGCCCTACCTTCGCGGGGATGCGCGGCAGGTGCCGCGTGCCTCACGAAGATTGACGACACATGCGTTTTGACCGCCTGAACAACTGGACCGGATGGGCTGTGTGGGCCCTGGCCACTTTGGTGTACTTCCTCACTGTTGAACCCACGGCGAGCTTCTGGGACTGTGGTGAATTCATCGCTTCCGCCTACAAACTCGAGGTGGGACACCCTCCGGGCGCCCCGTTCTTCATGCTGTTGGCGCGCTTTCTCATGATCCCCATGGGCCCTGACACGGCGGCTTTGGCGGCCAACATGCTGTCGGTGTTGAGCAGTTCGTTCACGATCCTGTTCCTGTTTTGGAGCATCACCCATCTGGCCAAACGCCTCAGTGGCGAGCAAGACCCGCGAGGGGGCACACTTGTGGCCGTGCTGGGGTCAGGCGTGGTGGGCGCATTGGCGTACACGTTCAGCGACTCGTTCTGGTTCAGCGCCGTGGAGGGCGAGGTCTATGCGTTGTCCAGCTTGTTCACGGCGCTCGTGTTTTGGGCCATCCTCAAGTGGGAAAACGTGGCGGACCGTCCAGATTCGACGAAGTGGATCATCTTGATTGCGTACCTCATGGGGTTGTCCATTGGGGTGCACCTGCTCAACCTGTTGGCCATCCCGGCCATCGCCATGGTGTACTATTTCCGCAATTACGCGTTCTCGTGGAAGGGCCTCGCCATCACTGGGGCGGTGTCCATCGCTTTGCTCGGGTTTGTGCAAGAGGCGCTCATCAAGGGTGCGGTCCAGTTGGCGGGCAGCTTTGAGCTGTTCTTTGTCAACGACCTCGGCATGGGTTTCAACACCGGGGCGCTGGTGTACCTCGCGCTGCTCGTGGCGCTGATTGTGGGCCTCTTGGTGGTGTCTTGCCAAAAAGGATGGTGGGCCGTCAACACCCTCACGCTGGGGATGGCCATGGTGCTCTTGGGCTACAGCTCGTTCGCCACGATCATGATTCGTTCTGCGGCCAACCCGCCGATGGATGAAAACGACCCCCAGAACTTGTTTGCCTTGCTCAGCTACCTCAGCCGCGAGCAGTACGGCGACCGTCCTTTGACGACAGGCCAGTTTTGGGACAGCCCCACGAACTTGGACAAGCCTTACCTCGACGGAAAGCCGGCGTGGGTGAAGAGCTACAGCGTGATGAAGAAGCGCGGCCCCTCGGAGAAGCGGGTGAAGAGCTTCAAGGGCGAATACGCCGCCAAGCAATTCGTCGAGGACAACGCTGGGGAGAAGTTTTACGTGGTGGAGGAGTACGTGGACAGCGGCGAGAAGCGCGGCACCAAGCCCAACTACAACCCCGATTACACGATGGTCTTCCCACGGATGTACAGCTCGACGGCAAGCCACATCAAGGAGTACAAGCGGTGGAGCAACTACAAGGGCTTCAACGCGACCACGTCCTACGTCAGCCCGATGGTGGATGGGGCGATGAACCGGGCCCAATTCGTGGCCCACTTGGAGGGGGAAATCCTTTCAGGCAAGCTCGAGAAGCCGGAGTTGGAGCGGGTGCTGCGACGCCTGTTCTTGGATTACGGGTTGCGTTTTGACCAAAACTTCGGGGTGCAATCCAAAACTGCGCTCCTCGTGCGCAACCCTGAGACGGGGCAAATGAACGCCGCCCCTCTTGACAACGCGCAAATGCGTTCCAGCTTGGCCACGTATTTCGTGGACCAGTTGGAGTCCGGCCTCGATTACGGCTCGGCCTACGTGCGCCGTCTCGACCAGCAAAAGCGGGCGGATGAGGACGCCTTGCGCCGTTTGACCCAGCGCGCGAACCAAACCCGGAACCAGGACGACATCCGCGCGGCGCTCCAGGCCGAAGGCAGGCTCAACAACACCCTGGAGGAGTTGATGCCCACCCAGGGGGAGAACCTGACGTTCTTCAGCGACTACCAAATGGGATGGATGTACTTCCGGTACTTCTTCTGGAACTTCATTGGCAAGCAAAACGACGTGCAGGGCCACGGCTCGTTCATGGACGGCAACTGGCTCAGCGGCGTGAACTTCATCGACGCGGAACGCCTCGGCAACCGCGACGTGTTGACGCAAGAGGCCCTGGACAACAAGGGCCTGAACCACTTCTTCTACCTGCCTTTGATTTTGGGGTTGATCGGACTCGCGTTCCAAGCGTTCCGCGACCCGCCGGGCGCTTCTGTGGTGGGCATGCTGTTCTTGATGACCGGCATCGCCATTGTCGTGTACTTGAACCAAACCCCCTTGCAACCCCGTGAGCGCGACTACGCCTACGTGGGGTCGTTCTACGCCTTTGCGATGTGGATCGGTTTGGGCGTGATGGCGCTCTACCAAGCCTCGCAGAAACCAGAAATTCAAGCACACATGCGTGGGTTGGCCTTGCCTTTGGTGGCGGGCGTTGTCTTCTACGTGATGGAGATGCTCACGGGCGGCAGCCAGGCGTTGTCGTTCAGCGTCCTGTTCATGGGCGTGGTGGCCACGGTGTTGTACGCCGTATCGTGGGGCCTGGGAAATACGTCGCTGGACGGCTCCGTTCGGGCTGGGGCGTTGACGTTGCTTGCCGCCTTGGTGCCCTGCCTCATGGCGTCTGAAGGCTGGGACGACCACAGCCGGGCCCGCCGTCGGACCGGCGTGGATATGGCCAAGAACTACCTGAATTCTTTGGCGCCCAACGCGGTGCTGTTCACCAACGGGGACAACGACACCTTCCCCTTGTGGTACGCCCAGGAGGTGGAGGGCATCCGGACCGACGTCCGGGTGTGCAACTTGAGCCTCCTGAACACCGATTGGTACATCGACCAAATGCGTCGCCGCGCCTACGAGAGCGCGCCGTTGCCCATTTTGATGGACGAGGAGAAGTACCGCCAAGGCACGAGGGACGTGGTGTTGATCGACCGCAACTCCGAGCCCATCGACCTTCTGGAAGCCATGAACTACACGCTGGACGACGACAACCTCCAGCAGTTCCCAGGCCAAAAAGGCTACTTCCACCTCCCTGGAAACACCTTCACGGTGCCCGTGGATTCGGCGGCGGTGGTCGCCTCAGGGCTGGTGAGCGCCCAAGAGGCCAAGCTGCTCAAGGACCAAATCCAATGGACCCTGACGAATGGCAATGGGAACATCCAGTCGTACGTGACCAAGAACCACTACGCAGCGTTGAACATGATCGCCAACAACCAGTGGGAGCGGCCGATTTATTTCGCTGTGACCACCGGGCCGGAGAGCTACCTCGGCTTGCAGGACCACTTCCGCTTGGAAGGGTTGGCCTACCGCTTGGTGCCGTTCAAGTCGCCCAAGAACGACAACCCCAACATCCTTGGGGCGATCGGCACCGACATCATGTACGACAACGTGATGGACAAGTGGGTGTGGGGCAACATGGACGATGTCGAGCACGGCATCTACATGGATGAAAACAACCGCCGCATGGTGACCAATGTGCGGTTGCAGTTGGCCAACCTCGCCGAGGCGCTGTTGAAGGAACGCGACCCGGAGCGCGCCATGGAAGTGCTTGACGAGTTGATGCGCGCCATGCCCAAGGAAAACGTGCCCTACAGCCGGGTGATGATGCCTGTGGCGGAGACGTACATGCAGTTGGCGAGCGACACCACCCTTGCGCCCAACACCAAAAACTTGAGCGAGGTCTCTCGCCTGCATGCATGGAAGATGGCCCAGGAAATCAGCGACGATTTCATGGCCATGCAGGAAGACAACATCGCGTACTTCACGTCTTTGGAGCCGGAGTATTACATGGCGGCGGACCGCGAAATGCAGTTTGCCTTGCAGGTGGGAGACCGGTTGGTCCGTGTCATGAAGTATTTCCACCCCACCTCCGACGTCACCAAGGCGCTGGAGGACCGCCTGACCGACATGGAGTCGGAGGTGGAGGCCTACGAGCGCAACCTGGTGGACTTGGGCGATTTCGCATTCTGAACGGCCGATTCTGTGACCAAAGCGCGCATTGCCATCTTGGCTTCAGGGTCGGGTTCCAACGCCGAGGCGTTGATGACCCACTTCGCCACAGGTTCTGGCTCGGAGGTCGCGGAGGTGGCCTGGGTGTGCACCAACCGCAAGGCGGCTGGGGTGCGTGCACGGGCCCAAGCGATGGGCGTCGCGGAGAGCCACTTGCCCAAGGCGGCGATCGCCGAGGGGGAGCTCTTGCACGAGTTGCGGTCCCGGGACATCGGGTGGGTGGCGCTTGCGGGCTTTTTGTTGAAAGTCCCAGCTGACGTGTGTGCGGCGTTTGAGCACCGCATGGTGAACATCCATCCGGCCCTTCTTCCGAAGCACGGCGGATTGGGGATGTATGGCATGCACGTGCATCGGGCGGTGCACGAGGCGAAGGACGCGCGGTCAGGCACGACCATCCACTGGGTCAACGAGGCCTACGACGAAGGCGACATCCTTTTCCAAGGCGAGGTGGCCCTTCAGTCAGAAGACACCCCCGAAGCCATCGCAGCCAAAGTGCTCGAGTTGGAGCACCGCCACTACCCCGTGGTGTTGGAGGGCCTCATTCGCATGGCGCATGGCTGGGACGTTCGCGACGAGACGCATTTGAAGTCACACAAACCCTGAAGCCATGCTGGAACTGCTGAATTTGGAGGAACTGCTCAAAAGCACCATGGTGTTGTTTGCCGTGGTCGACATTGTGGGCAGCATTCCCATTCTGGTGGATGTGAAACAAAAAGCGGGAGACATTCACGCGGGTCGCGCCACCTTGGTGGGCCTCGGCATTATGCTGGCTTTTCTTGTTTTGGGAGAAGGCATCATCGGTTTCATGGGGGTGGACGTCAACAGTTTCGCGGTTGCTGGCTCCTTTGTGCTCTTCTTCATGGCCCTGGAAATGGTGTTGGGCGTCGAACTGTTCAAACAGGATGCACGCGCGATGAAAACGGCCACCATCGTACCTGTGGCGTTTCCTCTGATCGCAGGCGCTGGATCCATGACCTCCATCATTTCGTTGCGGGCAGAATTTTCGCAAGTCAACATTGCGATTGCCATCGTCATCAACATGGTGTTGGTCTACCTGGTGCTTCGGAATTTGGGCAGGCTCGAGCGCTTCCTAGGAGAAGGGGGAATCGCGGTGCTGCAGAAAGTGTTTGGCATCATCTTGCTTGCGATTGCGGTGAAATTGTTTGCTTCCAACATCCAGCACTTATTCTGATGGCCAAGGTCACCATGTACACGGACGGCGGGGCGAGCGGCAATCCGGGCCCAGGGGGCTACGGCACTTTGCTCATGTACGGCGAGCACGTCAAGGAGATGTCCGAAGGCTTCCGCTTGACGACCAACAACCGGATGGAGTTGCTGGCCGTGATTGTGGGCTTGGAGGCTTTGACGCGGGACGGCATTGAGGTCGACGTGTACTCGGATTCCAAGTATGTGGTGGATGCGGTGGAAAAGCGTTGGGTGTTTGGCTGGGAGAAGAAAGGGTACAAGGACAAGAAGAACCCCGACCTGTGGCAGCGCTTCCTGCGTGTGTACCGCCGGCACCAGGTCCGATTCCATTGGGTGAAGGGCCACGCGGGGAACCCGCTGAACGAGCGCGTGGACGCCATGGCGGTGGCTGCGTACCAAACCGGCGACTTGTTGACCGATGCGTGGTATGAAGCCCATGTGGGCTGAAGCAGGAGGGCGTCGGAGGGGTTATCTTTGGGCTGCAATTCAATGATCATGCGTACAGACCTCTACCAAGGACACGACTACTACAACATGGACGAGCTCCTCACCGAGGAGCACAAGTTGATCCGCGACACCGCGCGTGCGTGGGTGAAGCAGGAAGTCAGCCCCATCATCGAAGACGCGGCGGAGCGCTGCGAGTTTCCCAAGCACTTGTTGCCTGGGTTGGGGGAGATTGGGGCGTTTGGGCCCTACATCCCGGAGGAGTACGGCGGCGCAGGGTTGGATCAAATCGCGTACGGCTTGATCATGCAGGAATTGGAGCGTTGCGACAGTGGATTGCGCTCGACGGCTTCTGTGCAGAGCTCGTTGGTGATGTACCCCATTTGGAAGTACGGCACCGAGGAGCAAAAGCAGAAGTTCCTCCCCAAGCTGGCGACCGGCGAGTGGATGGGTTGCTTCGGGCTGACGGAGCCTGACCACGGGTCCAACCCCGGGGGCATGGTCACCAACTACAAAGAAGATGGCGACGACATCATCCTCAACGGGGCCAAGATGTGGATTTCCAACGCGCCCTTCGCCCAGGTGGCGGTGGTGTGGGCCAAGAACGAGGAAGGCCGCATCCACGGCGTGATTGTGGAGCGTGGCATGGAAGGGTTCAGCACCCCCACCATGAAAGGGAAGTGGAGCCTGCGCGCATCTGACACAGGGGAGCTCATCTTCGACAACGTCCGGGTGCCCAAGGCCAACATTTTGCCAGGCCGTTCTGGCTTGGGTGCGCCGCTCAGCTGCTTGGACAGCGCGCGCTACGGCATCGCGTGGGGCGCCATCGGCGCGGCCCTCGACTGCTACGACGTCGGCTTGCGTTACGCCAAGGAGCGCACGCAGTTTGGCCGTCCGATTGGAGGGTTCCAGCTGCAGCAAAAGAAGTTGGCAGAAGCGATCACCGAGATCACCAAGGCCCAGCTGTTGACGCACCGCCTCGGGGTGTTGCGCAACGAAGGCCGTGCGACCTCGGCCCAAATCTCCATGGCCAAGCGCAACAACGTGGACATGGCGATTCACATTGCACGTGAAATGCGTCAAATCCTCGGCGGCATGGGCATCATGAACGAATACCCCATCATGCGCCACATGGCCAACTTGGAGTCGGTCATCACCTACGAAGGCACGCACGACATCCACTTGCTCATCACTGGCCTCGACATCACCGGGGAAAACGCGTTCAAGTAAGTTGCCTGCGCCCACCGACGCGCACCACAAGCGCATCGCCGAGATGACCTTCTCGTCGGTGTACCCCTGTTACGTCACGAAGGTGGAGAAGAAGGGTCGCACTGAAGCGGAGCTTCGCGAGGTGTTGACCTGGCTTACGGGGTTGTCTTCGGATGAATTGGACGCCCACCGTGAGGCGAAGTCCACGTTTGCAGATTTGTTCCAAGCGGCGGAGCTCCACGAGAACGCCACGCTCATCACGGGCAGCATTTGCGGGTACCGGATTGAGGATCTCGACAATCCCTTGACGAAGTCCGTTCGGATGATGGACAAGCTGGTGGACGAGCTGGCCAAGGGCCGGCCCATGGACAAGGTCCTGCGCCAAGGTTGAGCCACCGCTTTCCCCGAACCTCAGCGGATGCCGAACCGGTCGGCGTCCTGGAGGAAGGGCAACGAGGTGCGGAAGGCCGTCAACTCGGATTTGTGCCACGTGGCGCGCAACACAACAGGTGAGCCTGTGTCGCCTGCATCCGCCAGGATGTTCCCTGCCATGTCCACCAAAAGGCTGTCCCCGGCATAGTGATGTCCAGAGCCGTCGGTGCCAGAGCGGTTCACCCCGGCCACGAAGCATTGGTTTTCGATGGCCCTGGCTTGGAGCAAGGTCCTCCACGCCGCACTGCGCGGTGCGGGCCAGTTCGCCAGATACAACACGGCGTCGTAGGGCTCTGACCCATGGTTGCGCACGAAGCCGGGGAACCTGAGGTCGTAACACGTCTGCAGCAGCAACCGCCAACCGCGCCATGTCACCTCCACCCGTTCTGTCCCTGCCTGGTAATGCTCCCCTTCGCCGGCGAGGTGAAAGAGGTGGCGCTTGTCGTAGGCGTGAACGTCGCCTTCCGGGGTCGCCAACCAAAACCGGTTCCACGCTTCGCCTTTGCTGTCCCGAACGGCCACCGTGCCCCCGAGGGCCACGCCGTGTTGTTGGGCCACGGATTGCATCCACTTCCGTGTGACCCCCTGGCCCTCGGCATCGAGGGGTTCCGCCTTGCCGGTGTCCATGCTGAATCCAGTGGTGAACATCTCAGGAAGCAACACCAAATCCGCCGCTTCGTCCTGCAACACCTCGTCCAACTTGGCGGCGAACGACGTGCGATTTGCTTCAGGATCTTGCCAGTGGAGGTCGGCTTGCACCGCCACCACACTGAGCGTGTCCTGCGTTGGGGAGTTCGACGATGTGCTCGTTTGGGATGGGACCGCAGCGGCCGCCGACGTGGTGGGGATGGCCCGAAGTTTGGCCACCGCCTCGTCGATCGTTCGGTCTTCTTTGGCAAAGCAGACGCGCACGCTGGGGGCCACCTGGCCAAACGCGCCCATCGGGATGGTGGCGATGCCGTGGTCCCGGGTCCAGCGCATCGCCAAGTCGTGGTCCGATTCCCCATGCAACAAGTGGTTCGCCACATTCAGGACCTGGAAGTACCCCCCCTCGGCGGGTTGCCAAGTGAATGCCGTGCCTTCGAGGCCTTGAAGCAGCCTGTCTCGCTTGGCTTGGTAGATGGGTCCCAACTCGCGCAAGTGGGTCTTGGCGTCATCCGTGACCAGGTAACGCGCCAGGGCTTCTTGGAACGGGGCCCCTGTGGAGAACACGTCGTACTGGTGCACTTTCCGAAGCTCACGCGTGAGTTCGGCCGGGGCGGCCATCCAGCCAATCTTCCAGCCGGTGGCGTGAAAGAGCTTCCCAAAACTTCCCGCCACCAAGGTGCGATCCCGAAGCTTCGGATGCCGCCAAGGCACCCAGGCTTCGCGTCCGTCGTGCACCATGGGCCCGTACACTTCGTCACTCAACACCCACGCGTCGGTGCCTTCCAAGGCGTCGGCCAACAGGTCGAGTTGGGCCGAGGTGAGCACGTTGCCCGTGGGGTTGTGGGGGCTGTTCAGCACCACAATTCGGGTGCGGGCGCCCACGGCTTGGTGAAGCGCTTGGTCGTCGTCCAACGGCACGCGGACCACCTTGGCGAAATTGAGTTCAGCGACCGGTGCATAGAGGTCGTACCCGGGCTCTTGCATGACCACCTCGTCGCCTGGCTGGAGCAAGGCCGTCATGGCGGCGTAGAGCACACTCGATGCGCCAGCACCCACGGTGATTTCCGTGTCTGGACAATACCCAGCCCCGGCGTGGTGAACCTCGGCGATCCAAGTGCGAAGCGCCTTGTTCCCTGACATGGGCGCGTACTGGTTGTGCCCGTCTTCCATGGCGTCCGCGGCGGCTTGCCTCAATGCCTCGGGGGTGGGCAAGTCGGGGAATCCCTGGGCCACATTCAGGGCCTCATGCGCTTGCGCCAGGGCCGTCATTTCCGTGAAAATGGTGGTGCCCACATCCGGCATCTTGGAGGGCGGCAGGCTGGGCTTGCGGTTCATCGGATCACTGCGAATTTGACCACGTCGCCCTTTTTGCCTTGGCTGTCCGTGGCGAAGGCCAAATACACGCCATATGGCGCGGGGCTCCCGTTGTCGAGGTTGCCATCCCAGGTGGCGCGTCCGCCGTTGCTTTCGAGGACGGCCACGCGAATTCCTGAGACGTCGGTGATGTGCACGGTGCTGTTGTAGGCCAACCCATCGAACACCACAGGGCCTGTGTGGTCTGCCCGGATGGGGTTGGGCATCACCCGGACATTCCCCATGTCCCGGTCCCAGTTCGTGGCTTCGCCGCGGTAAGACAACAACCCTTGGCCGGTGGCCAGGTAGACCTCGCCGCTGCCGTAGTCCATGGCGATGTCTTGGATGTCGTTGTCGGGAAGGGGGCTGTTGTCGACGGTGAAGTGATGGTCGGTGGTCAACCCGTCCGCGCTCAACACGTACACCCCCGATCCTTGCGTGCCCACCCACTTGCGGTTGCCGGCGTCGATGATGAGGCTTTGCACCACTTCATTTTCGAGCAAGTACTGGAGGTTGCCGTCCTGCGAAATGAGGATTTGGCTGGCGTTCACCACGTCGTCAAACACCGTGGCACTTTGGTAAAAGACGGCGGGACCTTGCGCGGTGCCCACCCAGATTTCGTCGTCCAAGTCTTCCTCGATGCAGAACACGTCGTTGGAAGGAAGTCCGCCTTGTCCGGGGGTGGCCGTCAAGATGGTCCAACGGTCGTCTTGGGGGCTGCCAGGGGTGCCGGCCGGGTCGTAGACGAGGACGCCTTTGCCGCGTGGCAGCACCACCCAGACGTAGCCGTCGCCTGTGACTTCCACGTCGGAGAACAACAGGTCCTGCCCCGTGTCGCCCAAATCCATCGCCACCGTGGTGCCGTCGGGCAGCAGAACGTGAAGCCCCGTGTTGACCCACGGGTTGGTGAACCACAGGTTGCCCTGGCGGTCGAAGTCGATGCCGCCCACGGCCGAGCGCACGGCCCCTCCCACGCCTGACAATTGCAAGCTGGAGTTGTCGGCGTTCAACACCCGAACCACCTGCCCGTCGCGCACTTCAATCAAGCCTTCTTCGTAGGACGACAAGACCACGTGGCTGGGGTCGGTGGGGTCGATGCTCACGTCGAGGATGTCCCGAACCCCTTCGATGTCGTTTTGGCTTTCTGGCAAGCCAAGTTCAAGCCAGTCGTTGTCCGTGAAGTTCAACGCCCCGTCCGCCCGGTACTGAGGGGTCCACGACGCACTCACGGCTCCTGTGGCCACCCACAGGTTGTCGTTCCAACAATCCATGCGGCGCACGTTGGCGTGGGGAGGCCCTTGGGGCTTGTTGCCGCGAGGGGGAATGCTCTCGGCTGTGGGGTTGGGAATCCACGTCACCACCCCGCCGATGCGGCTTGCAAGCCAGGCGCGGCCCTCGGGGTCGCCGTTCAGAAACGCCACATCGTGGATGCGCACGTAGTCGGGCAGGGTGGGGGCCACCTCGACAGGAGACCCTTCCGCGTCGAAGCCCCAGGTTTGGCAACAGGACGCCAGCAGGATGCCTTGGCTTCGGGAGCCGTCTTCTTGGAGCACCCAGTCGCCGGCCGCCATGCCGCCGTATTCAAGCCCGTCCGGGTCCCAGCCATCCACCACAGCCCAAGGCGTGCTCGCGTTGCCGCGCCAAACCACGGCGTGGCCCTCCTCTGGCGTTGTGGTGGCCATCCACCACATTCCACCAAAGCGCTGAAGCTCCAACACAGGCCCAAGCTCAGGGGCGCCTTCCCACAGGGTCCATTGGTCGGGGTTGGCCAAGAAGGGGTCGCCGACCGCGCCTGCGAAGACCCCACCGTCGGTGCCGACGAGCCACTGGCCTTCGTGCTGCACCACGCAACGGGCTTGCACCGGCGTGTCGGAGGGGCTGAGTTTCCAGGTGTCTGAGATTTCTCGTTTGGCCAAGTCGACCACCACCACGCCGACACCCGTGGACAGGAGGGCTTGGCCGTCGTAAATCGCGATGTTGCGAATGCGCTTGGTGCCGACCACTTGGGCGATGCGCAGGTCCGGGAGGTGGGTCACGCCCCATGCGTCTTTGAGGTCGACCCCGCCGTTGTCGTAGCCAACCACCCACAGGTCCGTGACAGGGTCGTGGGCCATGGCGGTGGGCTTGCCTTGGGTCAGCCCCTGGCCTTTCACCAAACGCTGCACTTCGTAACTCGCCGTGTCGATGGTGAACAGCGCGAAGTCGGTGCGTCCCACCACCTCGTCCCCGGCCACCATGACTTGTTTGGCTTCACCATACGGGAAGTGGTCACGCCAGCTCGACACTTCGTACTGAGCGTGCAGGGCGGTGCTGGACAAGGCCAAAAGCCAAACAAGGGGTCGAAGAGCGGTCATCTTGGGCCTCATACGTGGCGAAGTTCGGGATATTGTGTCCAGCCGCAGCGGTCAACCGGCGTGCTTCCAACGGAAGGCGTCTGCGCCTTCGCTCTCGAGCAAGGTCAGCGCTTCCTCGGAGGCCAATCCGTAACGCCACCCTTGCTTGCCGTACGAGCCTTCCACGATGCCCCAGACGGTCAACAACGCGAGCAAATCCTCGGCTTGGTCAAACTCCAGACGCGCCGTGCGTGCCACTTGGGGAAAGCGCAATTGATGTCCGTCACGCCACTTCTTGAACAAGCGGCCGACGTACTCGTCGTACCGGAATTCGGAGCGGTCCATGCGCATCTCGTATTGCCACACCTTCACCATCACAGGCGACGCCTTGTGGATGCGGTCGGCCTTTCTCAGAAAGGCATTCCAGGCGCCTGTCACGGGTTCCCCTTGCGCGTTGCGGTGCTCCACGTAGTGCGGACGCTTGGGGCTCTGGGGGACTTTGACCTCGAGCACGCTGAAGTAATTGTGCTTCCAAACTTGGGTTTCGAACGCCACGGACGGCGTGCAATGGACCTCTGCCGCACACTGAATCATGTGGTATTCTTCCTCGACCCTGCATCCAGCCACTTCACCGCTGTCCCGCACGCCGATCAGCAGACGACCTCCTTCGGTGTTGGCGAAGGCGCTGAGTGTCTTGGCAATTTTGTGGGGGTCGTCCACGCGCAGCTTGAAGTCTTGGTGCTGGTGCTCGCCCTCTTCAATCATGCGCAGGATGTACGACATGAAGTGAAGGTAGCTCGGAAGGCTTGAATTGTGTACTTTTGCAACGGAAAGACACGACGGAGCAAAGGATGGAGGCCACAAGGCCTCTTTTTTGTCTCCTGAGTTTGCGTCGTGTCACCACAAAGTGCAACACGTGATTCGTACAGAAGACATTCGAGCCCTGGCCGAGGCCCATCTGGAAGGAACCCCTGGGTTCCTGGTGGATGTGGTGGTCAGCGACGGGAGCAACATCCGGGTGATCGTCGACCACGACGAGAACACGTCCATTGAGTTTTGCATGGGCCTGAGCCGCCACATCGAGGGGTCCTTGGACCGCGAGGTGCAAGACTTTTCGTTGGATGTCACTTCCCCTGGGTTGGACCAGCCGCTCAAGCTTCACCGTCAGTACTTGAAGAACGTGGGCCGGGATGTGGCGGTCATGCCAGTCGAGGGCGCCAAGATTGAGGGCGAACTCAAGGCCGTGGAGGAGGACCATTTCGTGGTCCAAACCCGCGAGAAGCGACGCATCGAAGGCCGGAAAGCCAAGGCGTGGTTCGAAGAGGACCACACATTCGCCTACGGCGACGTGCACTGGACAAAAGTGATCATCTCGTTTAACAAACCGCGGGCTTGAGCCCCACAATCTGAGTCAACATGCAGTTGAACTTGCTGGAATCGTTTGCTGAATTCAAGGAATTCAAGAACGTCGACAAAGAAACCTTGATGGCGATTTTGGAAGAGGTCTTCCGAAACATGATCATCAAGAAGTATGGGTCGGATGAGAATTTTGACATCATCATCAACCCTGAAAAAGGCGACCTCGAGATCTGGAGGAACCGCGAAATCGTCGAAGACGGTGAAGTGGAGGACGAGAACGTGGAGGTGTCTTTGAGCGAGGCTTTGAAGGTCGAGGACGACTTCGAAGTGGGCGAGGAACTTTCTGAGGAAATCAAACTCGAAAGCTTCGGACGTCGCAACGTGTTGTCCCTTCGCCAGAACCTCGCCGGTCGAATCCTCGACATGGAGAAGGACGCGTTGTACGCCAAGTACAAGGAGCGTGTGGGCGAGGTGGTCACCGCCGAGGTGTACCAGATTTGGAAGCGTGAAATGTTGCTCGTCGACGACGAGGACAACGAAGTGGTGATGCCACGGGAACACCAAATCCCCGGCGACTTCTTCAAGAAAGGCGACACCGTGAAGGCCGTGGTGGCCGCGGTGGAGTTGCGCAACAACAACCCGCGCATCATTTTGAGCCGCACGGCCCCAGAGTTCTTGGAGCGCCTCTTCGAAATGGAAGTGCCCGAGATCTACGACGGCCTCATCACCATCAAGAAGATTGTCCGTGCCCCTGGCGAGCGTGCCAAGGTGGCGGTGGAATCGTACGACGACCGCGTCGACCCCGTGGGCGCATGCGTCGGCATGAAGGGATCCCGCATCCACAGCATTGTCCGCGAGCTCCGCAACGAGAACATCGACGTGATCAACTTCACCGAGAATGAGGAGTTGCTCGTTCAGCGTGCGTTGAGCCCAGCCAAGGTGACGTCCATGGCGCTTCACAGTGACACAGGCAAAGCCGAGGTTTACCTCAAGCCAGACCAGGTGAGTTTGGCCATCGGAAAGGGAGGCAACAACATCAAGCTTGCAGGCCTCTTGACCGGCTACGACATCGACGTGTACCGCGAAGACGACGAAGTGTCAGAAGACGTGGAATTGAAGGAGTTTGCCGACGAAATCGACGAGTGGATCCTCGCCGAGTTCACCAAGATTGGCTGCGACACCGCCCGCTCTGTCCTCAACTTGGAGGAAGAGGATTTGGTGAAGCGCACCGACTTGGAGGCGGAAACCATCCGCGAGGTGATTTCCATCCTGAAGGCGGAATTGGACGCGTAAGAGTTATTCAAGGAGCTCCACGAACAACCTGCCAGCCACCCCGCCTCCGGCACCCCCTCGTTTCATACTTTCACCCAGAAATCATCCTAAATGGCCGAATCAACCAAACCCGTACGCCTGAGCAAAGTCGCCCGTGAATTCAACCTTGGCATGACCACCGTGGTTGACTTTTTGGCGTCCAAAGGCATCGAGGTCGAGGCCAAGCCCAACACCAAGTTGGACCCCGAGACCTATGCGCTTGTGAAGTCCAACTTCCAGGGTGACAAGGAAACCAAGCAGAAGGCCCAGCGCAGTGCAACGGGCATCCAAGAGCGCGAGAGCATCACACTTGCCAGCGCCCGGAAACGCGAGGTGAAGAAGGAGGAAGAGGAGCCAGAAATTGACTTGAGTCAATTCCGCAAGAGTGAGGCGGCGCCGGTGGTGAAGCGCACCCAGCCTGCACCCGCCCCAGAAGCGGTCCCTGCAAAGAAGGAGGCCCCGGTCGAGGCGCCAGCACCTGCGGCCAAAGAGGACGCGACCCCTGCGGCAGAAGCTGCGAAGTCTGAAACCGCGGCTGAAGAAGCCACCCCAACCCAGGAAGGGCCCAAGGTGGTGGGCAAGATGGACCTGGAGGCATTGAAGCCCAAGAAGCCCGTCAAGAAAACGGCCAAGAAAGAGGAATCTCCAGCTGAGGAGAAGCCTGCCGCCAAACCTGCGGCTGAACAGCCTGCGGCGAAAGCCGAACCTGAAGCCAAGGTGCCGGCCAAATCTGCCGAAGAGGAAGTCGTCCGGGCCCGTGCGGAAAAGCTGTCTGGACCAACGGTGGTGGGCAAGATTGAACTGCCTGTCGAGAAAAAGAAAACGACTGGAGAGGACGGCAAGCGGAAGCGTGTGCGCGTCAAGAAAGTGGACGTCAGCAAGGCCGGCAACCAAGCCGGTCGAGGGGACCAGCGTGGCCGTGGCCGCCGTAACGAGCCCAAGAAAGAAGTCAGCCAGGAGGACATTCAAAAGGAAATTCGCGCCACGCTCGCCCGTTTGAGCGGCGGCAAGAAGTCGAAGTCTTCCAAGCTCCGTCGCCGCAAGCGCGACGCCATCCAACAGCGCCACGAGGAGAGCAACCTTCAGTCGCAATTGGAAGAAAGCATCTTGAAGATGACCGAATTCGTCACGGTGGCCGAGTTGGCCACGATGATGAATTGCGGGGTCAACGAAATCATTTCGGCGTGCATGACGTTGGGCATCATGGTGTCCATCAACCAGCGCTTGGATTCGGAGACCATCACCATCATCGCCGAAGAATTTGGCTTTGAAGTGGAGTTTGTCAGCGCCGAGGTGGAAGAGTCCATCGTGGTCGAGGAAGACTCCGAGGAGGACCTGGTGTCTCGCCCACCGATCGTGACCGTCATGGGTCACGTCGACCACGGAAAAACGTCGTTGCTCGACTTTGTCCGCAAGGCCAACGTCATCGCTGGCGAGGCGGGCGGCATCACCCAGCACATCGGTGCATATGCGGTGGAGCTCGACGGCGGCAAGAAAATCACCTTCCTCGACACCCCAGGTCACGAGGCGTTCACGGCCATGCGTGCCCGTGGTGCCCAAGTGACCGACTTGGCCATCATCGTGGTGGCGGCGGACGACCGCGTCATGCCACAGACGAAGGAGGCAATCAACCACGCCCAGGCGGCTGAGATCCCCATGATCTTCGCCATCAACAAGGTGGACCGTGACACGGCCAACCCCGACCGCATTCGCCAGGAGTTGGCGGAGATGAACATCCTCGTGGAAGATTGGGGCGGCAAGTACCAATGCCAAGAAATTTCGGCCAAGTTTGGCACCAACGTGGAGGAGCTCCTTGAGAAGGTGCTGCTGGAATCGGAAATGCTCGAGCTCAAGGCCAACCCCGACAAGCGTGCGCTCGGCACGGTCGTCGAGAGCAGCTTGGACAAGGGCCGTGGCTACGTGACCAACGTGTTGGTGGAAGCCGGCACCCTGAAAGTTGGCGACGCCATGCTTGCCGGCCAGCACAGCGGACGGGTCAAGGCCATGTTCAACGAGCGCGGCCAACGCGTGGACGAGGCGGGTCCTGCCACGCCAGTGTCGGTGCTTGGCTTTGACGGCGCCCCGAACGCCGGGGACAAATTCAACGTCTTTGAGGACGAGAAGGACGCACGCGCCATCGCGACCAAGCGCCAGCAATTGCAGCGTGAACAAGGTGTCCGGACACAGAAGACGGTCACGCTCGAGGAATTGGGTCGCCGGATCGAAGTCGGGGAATTCAAGGAATTGAACCTCATCATCAAGGGCGACGTGGACGGCTCCATCGAGGCGCTGAGCGATTCGCTCCAGAAACTGAGCACAGAGAAGGTCCAAGTCAACATCATCCACAAAGCGGTGGGCCAGGTGTCCGACTCGGACGTGCTATTGGCCTCAGCCTCGAACGCAATCATCATCGGTTTCCAGGTGCGCCCTTCGGCGTCGGCCCGCAAGCTCGCGGAGCAAGAAGAGATTCAAATCAAGCTGTACTCCATCATTTACAAGGCCATCGAAGAGATGCGCGACGCGATGGAAGGCTTGCTCAGCGCCAAGATCGAAGAGAACATTGTGGGCTCGGCGGAAATTCGCGAGACCTTCAAGATCTCCAAGGTGGGCACCATTGCCGGTTGCTTCGTGACCGAAGGAAAAATCTTGCGTTCAAGCAAGGTTCGGGTCATCCGCGAAGGCGTGGTGGTGTACACCGGCACCCTGGGCTCACTCAAGCGATTCAAGGACGACGCGAAGGAGGTGTTGAAAGGCTTCGAATGCGGCCTGAACATCGACCGCTTCAACGACATCAAAGTCGGCGACGTGGTGGAGGCTTACGAGGAGGTCGAAGTCAAGCAGAAACTCGAAGACTGAGCCTGAGCCGGGCCACGCGGCGTTTCACGCCGCAGGCCCTCATTTCAATGCTTGAAGGTCGATCTCGCTGGGGATGACCAAGACGTTGTCCCATGCCCCGAGGGCGCCGCTTTGCACAGCGCGTTGGGCGGACCAGGCGTCCCTGAAGTTCCCCACCGTGACCGCGTAGTTGGGGTCGATGGGGTGGAGGTGGCTGGCCACGTCGGGGCAAGCGCGGTTGAACGCCGCCCGCACGGCACGGGCCTCTTGCAAGTCCCCGAAGTAAATCTGCACCCGGAAGCCTTGCAGTGGCGCGGGGTCCAGCTTGGCCAACGAGTCCAACGACCTCAACGTGTCTGGCATGTTCCAGGTGGCCAGGACGGCGTCGGGTCGTTCGGGAACATGTGCCGGCGTCAGCGCCACGGAGTCCATCGTCGTCAGGGTCGGTGTGTTCAGGGAGTCCTGTGTGGGCTCGGGGATGGGTTGGGGTGTTTCTTGTCCGCCTCGGAAGAGCCCTTTCCACCATGTTTCTCCCTCGGTTTGTGTGGTGTCGGTTTGGGCGAACGACGTCTGGGGCAGGACGGCGCCGGCCGCCAAGAGCCACATGCGCAAGCTGAACGAGGAGGGGGTCTTCATGGTGCCCAAAGATATCTGTGCCATGCGTGCCGAAGGGCTTGAGGCCACACCAACTTGTGTGAACCGCGACGGACGTCCGAGATGGCCATCATGCGCTTCGAACCCTCGGAACGATTCTAAATGCCCGTTGTTCGTGACATTCCTGTGACGGATTGGCGAGGGACCTGTGATTCTCCTTATTTTCGCGTTCAAATTGAGAGGGTACTCAATCGACATGCGAAACAAGAATTTTAAGCGATTCCCAGGGCTTGCGGGCTTGGGGCGCATTCTCACCGTCGCGGCCCTGATGATCGCGCAGACGCTGTCTGCGCAATCCATTTGGGAAGGAGGCGACGTGGAAAACGGACAAGCGTTGTTCAACGCCAACTGTGCTTCCTGTCACTTGGTGACGGCAGACGTGTTGGCCGCACCTGGTTTGGCGGGCATTGCCGACCGGTGGGGCGCCAGCGATGAACTTCTGGTCCAGTGGATCCAAAACCCCCAAGGTGCGGCCGCCACGGGCGACGGGTACATCAAGTCTTTGGTGGACCGGTACGTGGGCACGTACGGTTGGATGAGCGCCCAAGCGGTGTCTGCGGATGACGTGCGCGACATCATGGCCTACGTCCAAAACCCACCCGATGTGGCGGTGGCGGACAACTCCGACAACGGATGCATCAACATCGACGAGATGCCGGTGGAGGAGTCCAGCGACAGCTCTACGTTGTGGTTTGTGATCCTCTTGGTCATGTTCCTGTTGATTGCGATGAGCGCCTCCGGTGTGAACCGCGGATTGACCAACGCCATACGTGAGCGCGAGGGCCAACCGCAACTGGAGGACCTCAGTTACTTCGAGCGCCTGCGCGCTTGGGCCTGGAACAACATGGTCTTTGTGTCCATCCTCGGTGTCTTTGTGGTGGCGTTTGGCGTGGTGAAAGGCTACCAAGGTCTGATGGGGGTTGGCGTGTACGAAGGATACTTGCCTGAACAGCCTGTCAAATTCATCCACTCGGTGCACGTTTGCGAGAACGAAGTGGATTGCAAGTACTGTCACCACAGTGCCTATGAGTCCAAGCACGCAGGCATCCCTTCCACCAACGTGTGCATGAACTGCCATAAGGCGGTGAAGAAGGGGTCGCGTTACGGCGAGGTGGAAATCGGCAAGATTTACGCGGCCATTGGATTTGATCCTGAAACAGGGACGTACTTGGACGGCGAGGGCAACAACGGCCACTCGGCGCCACAGGATAGCTTTGGCGGTGAGCCCATCAAGTGGAACAAGGTGCACAACTTGCCTGACCACGTCTACTTCAGCCACCAACAGCACGTAGTGGTTGGAGGGTTGCAGTGCCAAAACTGCCACGGCGACGTGGAGACTTGGAGCGCGGGCCGCATCGCGTCTGTGGACCACATCAACACCTTGGTTGACAAGTACCCAGGGTTGATCGAGTTGAGCAAGCCCACCCTCACCATGGGTTGGTGCATCGAGTGCCACAACAAGGCGTCCATCGACCTCGCGAGCAGCGAGTACTACGAGGAAATGCACGACCGCATGAAGGACGACGTCCGAGGCAACGAGGAATTGCGTCGCATCCTCGAGGACGACAAGATCACGGTCAAAGAAATGGGTGGTTGGGAGTGCGCCAAGTGCCACTACTGATCGCAACGAGCAACCACGACAGATTCGAATGAACATGGCGAACAACAAACGCTACTGGACGGGACTCGACGACTTGCACCAGACGGAGGCTTTCCAAGAGCTCCAAGGTCAAGAATTCCCGCAACACGAAGCCATTGACGAGGCGCTCGGCAACGAGGGTTTGACTTCGGCCTCCACAGGCCGTCGTGACTTCTTGAAGTTCATGGGCTTCTCTCTGGCCGCCGCCACATTGGCCGCGTGCGAGACCCCTGTGGTCAAGAGCATCCCCTACACCAACAAGCCTGAAGAGGTGACCCCTGGTGTGGCCAACCACTACGCCTCGACCTATTACAACGGTCAGGACTACGTGAACGTGTTGGTCAAGACCCGTGAGGGTCGTCCGATTTTCATCAAGAGCAACACCGCCACAGGTGTCGGCCACGCCAACGTGCGTGTGAACGCTTCTGTGATGGGCTTGTACGACAGCGCACGCCTTCAAGGGCCTCACCTCGCGGGTGCCGGTTCTTCTTGGAACGCGTTGGACGCAGAAGTGACCCAAGCGATGTCGGCGTCTGGCCGCAAAGTGGTGTTGACCAACACCGTGCTGAGCCCCTCGCTGCAACGCACCATCGACACCTTCTGTCAAGCGCACGGTGCTGACCACGTTCAGGTGGATGCAGTGAGCCACAACGCCTTGCGCAAGGCGGCCAAGCTGCACACCGGCGTGGACACCTTCCCAGGATTTGAATTCTCAGCCGCCCAGACGGTGGTCACCGTGGGTGCCGACTTCTTGGGCACATGGGGCGACGCCGCATACTACGAGTCAGAGTGGGTGAAGACACGTCGTCCGGAGAACGGCACGATGTCCAAGCTTCATGCCTTTGAGACCGTGATGAGCTTGACCGGCACCAACGCCGACAGGCGCACCATGGTGAAGCCATCTGAGCACGGCAAAGTTTTGGCAGCGCTTCATGCAGCTGTCACCGGTCAAGGTTCGGTTTCTGGATTGGACGAGCGCGTGGCTGTTGCCGTGAAGGCCGCGGCGAACGACCTCAAGCGCGCAGGCGCCGCCGGATTGGTGGTGGCCGGTGCGAACGACGTGGACGCCCAGCTCGTGGCAGCCGCGATCAACACCGCGTTGGGTGCGGATGGCACCACGGTGAAGTACAGCGGAGATCGCTTGTTCGCCGGAGACGATGCGGCGTTTGCCAAGCTCGTGCAAGACATGAACGCAGGCCGCGTGTCTGCCTTGGTGATGCACGGCACCAACCCCGCTTACCACGCCGCAGACAAAGAAGCGTTCCGCACCGGACTGGCCAAGGTCAAGTTCAGCGTGAGCACCTCTTGGTTCGCCGATGAAACCGCAGCCCGTTGCACGGCCATGGCCCCTGACCACCACTGGTTGGAGAACTGGATGGACCTCCGCATTGGAGGAACCCGTGTGGACTTGGCTCAACCGACCATTCAGCCGTTGTTCGACACCCGCGCGGCGGGCGAGAGCTTCATGGCATGGGCGGGACAGCCTGCCGCTTGGTACGACGTGGTTCGCACCACGCACAGCGGTGGCTACACGTCCGAGGCCATGTACAACGACGCGTCTTGGAACGGGTCGTTGCACGACGGATTCTACATGACGGGCGATGCGATGCCTGCTTCAGCAGCGGCGGTGGGCCACGATGTGAGCGCTTCTGTCCGCAAATTGTCTGCAGCCACGGGCGGCGCATTTGAATTGGCGTTGTACCAAAAGCAAGCCATCGGGTTTGGCGACCAAGCCGGCAACCCCATGCTGCAAGAGACGCCTGACCCCGTGTCGAAAGTCACGTGGGACAACTATGTGACCATGGCCCGTGTGGACATGGAAGCCATGGGATTGAACACTTACATCGCCCAGCGGGACAAGGCGTCTGTGGTGAAGGCGACGGTGAACGGCCAGTCGGTCGAATTGCCTGCCTTCATGCAGCCAGGCCAAACCCCTGGCACCGTCGGCATCGCACTCGGTTACGGCCGGGGAGACGGAGGTGAAAACATCGGACGCGCCGCGTTCGCCACTGGTGAGAACGGAGAGCACCTGCAAACGGCAGAGGGCAAGCCCATGCCGATTGGCGCCAACGTCTTTGGCTTTGCGACAGTGTCGGCAGACGGATCACCTCGCTACGACGCGTACGACGTGACCGTCGAAGCGACCGGCGCAGAGTTTGCCTTGGCGGCGACCCAAATCCACAACACGGTCATGGACCGCGATTCTGTGGTGAAGGAAACCACCTTCGACAGCTACCTCGCTGAGGCGAGCAAGCCGAAGGGCCAAGCGTCTTGGAACAAGAACCACACGTTGACCGTCCATGAGGACGTCAACGGCGACGGCATCATCGACGCCAGCGACGGCAAGAAGACGTCTGCCTTTGACCTCTGGAAGAGCCACCCCGTGGAGGGTGTGGGTCACCGTTGGGGCATGACCATCGACCTCACGACCTGCACAGGATGCAGCGCGTGCGTGACGGCTTGCCACATTGAAAACAACGTGCCTGTCGTCGGCAAGGACGAAGTTCGCCGCCACCGCGACATGCACTGGATGCGGATCGACCGCTACTACGCTTCGGATTGGTCGCAAGAGCGCGGCGAGGAGGAAGGTGTGGGCGTCATCTCGTCCTACACCAAGATGGAAGACCCCTCGGCGAACCCCCAGACGGTTCACATGCCGATGATGTGCCAGCACTGCAACCACGCTCCTTGTGAGACGGTGTGTCCAGTGGCGGCCACCACCCACAGCAACGAGGGGTTGAACCAAATGACTTACAACCGTTGCATCGGAACGCGCTACTGCGCGAACAACTGCCCTTACAAGGTGCGTCGTTTCAACTGGTTCAACTACCAGGGCTACGCGAAGTTCCAGCACACCAACCCTTCTCAGGATTCACTCACCCGCATGGTGTTGAACCCCGACGTGACCGTGCGTGCACGTGGCGTCATCGAGAAGTGCAGCATGTGCGTGCAGCGGATCCAAGAAGGCAAGTTGTCCGCCAAGAAGGCCGGCACGTCTGTGGAAGACGGCACCGTGCTCACCGCGTGCGCGGAGGCTTGCCCCACCCACGCCATCAACTTTGGTGACCTCAACGACGAAGCGTCGAAAGTGCGCACCAACGCCAACAACAACCGTTCGTACCACGCCTTGGAGGAGGTGGGCATCCAGCCCAACATCTTCTACATGACGAAGGTGCGCAACACTGAGTCCAACGAAGCCTGATCCCCTCGACATGCAGAGAGAAGCAGCCATTCGCGAACCCCTGATTCTGGGGCACAAGACCTACAAGGACATCACGGACGACGTGGTGGGTCCCATCATGGGGCCAGCACCTTTGGGTTGGAAAATCATGATCACCATTTCCAGCCTCATCGCCGTCTACGGCGTGGGTTGCATCCTGTACCTCTTGGGCACAGGCATCGGCACCTGGGGCTTGAACAAGACCGTGGACTGGGCATGGGACATCACCAACTTCGTGTGGTGGGTCGGCATCGGCCACGCAGGAACCTTGATTTCTGCGGTGTTGTTGCTGTTCCGTCAGAAGTGGCGGATGGCCATCAACCGCTCGGCCGAGGCCATGACCATTTTCGCGGTCATCATGGCGGCGGTGTTCCCAGGCATCCACATGGGACGCATTTGGGTGAGCTACTGGGTGCTCCCACTCCCCAACCAGTTCGGATCGCTGTGGGTGAACTTCAACAGCCCGTTGTTGTGGGACGTGTTCGCCATCTCGACCTACTTCTCGGTGTCGTTGGTGTTCTGGTACATCGGATTGATTCCAGACTTCGCCACCATCCGTGACCGGGTGACGGGCCCCATCCAAAAGAAGATCTACGGAGTTCTGGCGTTCGGATGGTCCGGTCGCGCCAAGCACTGGAACCGCTTCGAGGAGGTGAGCCTTGTGTTGGCAGGGATCGCAACTCCACTTGTGTTCTCGGTGCACTCAATCGTCTCGATGGACTTCGCGACGTCTGTGATTCCAGGATGGCACACCACCATTTTCCCGCCCTACTTCGTGTCGGGTGCGGTGTTTTCGGGTTTTGCGATGGTGCAGACCTTGCTCTTGATCATGCGCAAGGGCATGAACTTGGAGAACTACATCCACGTCAAGCACGTGGAGTACATGAACATCGTGATCATCGTGACTGGATCCATCGTGGGCGTGGCCTACTTGACCGAGCTGTTCATCTCATGGTACAGCGGGGTGGAGTACGAGAGCTACGCCTTCATCAACCGATTCAGCGGCCCTTACAGCTGGGCGTACTGGATGATGATGTCCTGCAACGTGATCAGCCCGCAGTTGTTCTGGTTCAAGAAGATCCGCCGCAGCTTGGTGGCCACGTTTGCGTTGAGCATCGTGGTGAACATCGGAATGTGGTTCGAGCGCTACGTGATCATCGTGACTTCTTTGCACCGCGATTACCTGCCTTCAAGCTGGGGGGAATTCCACGCCACGAGCATCGACATCGGCATTTTCATTGGCACCATCGGCATCTTCTTGACGCTGTTCTTGGCCTTCGCACGGTTCTTTCCGGTGCTCGCCTTGAACGAGCTGAAGACCATCTTGAAGTCGAGCGGTGAGTCTTACAAAAACGAGCAAGCCAAATGAGCAAGATCTTCCACGTCATGTACGACGACGACGCCAAAGTGATGGCTGCGGCCTCTGAGCTCGTCGGCCAGGGTGTGCGGGTGAAGGACGTGTTTTCACCGTTCCCGATCCACGGCATCGACCCCATCATTGGCATCAAGCGCACGCGTTTGGCCATTTGCTCCTTCATGTACGCCATGACCGGCACGTCGCTCGCGATTCTGGGCATGTGGTACTTCATGATCCAAGACTGGCCCATGAACATCGGGGGCAAGCCGAGCTTCTCGCTTTTGGAGAACATCACGGCCTTCATTCCGGTGACGTTCGAATTTTCTGTGTTGTGCGGCGCGCACGGCATGGCCATCACCTACCTGTTGCGGAACGGGACCTTGCCAGGCATGCCTGCGTCCAACCCCGACCCGCGCACCACGGACGACAAGTTCGTCGTGGAAATCAGCACCGACAACAACAGCATGTCCGCGGACGAGCTTGAAGCCGCCATCCGCAAGACGGACTTGCTTGAAATCAGCATCAAAGACGCCTAAGCGATGTCAAAGCGTTGGACCCTTCTTGCCCCAGTTGCCGCCGTTGTTGTGGCCATGACGGGCTGTGTCACGGACCCCAACAGTCCGGGACTGGAGTACATGCCAGACATGTACCGTTCTCCTGCCGTGGAGGCTTATGTGGACTATGGGATGGACCCGTACTACGTGACCGAAGAGGTGGCGTCGTCGCAGCGGAACACCCAAAGCGCACGCAAGCCTGTGGCAGGCACCATCCCCTTTGTGGGGGCGA
The DNA here is from genome assembly GCA_965658045.1 of uncultured Flavobacteriales bacterium. Lineage (GTDB taxonomy): Bacteria > Bacteroidota > Bacteroidia > Flavobacteriales_D > Sanyastnellaceae > UBA11663. The sequence continues at coordinate 34,182 of CBFHQO010000012.1, forward strand.
ACAAGGCGTTTGGCCTGCCGTACGCGTACCCGAACACCCCTGAGGGGTACGAGGCTGCTGGTGCAGGACTCGTCAGCCCTTTGACCACATCCAAGGCCCACATTGAGGCCGGCATGGAGATCTACACCAAGATGTGCAGCCAGTGCCACGGCGAAGAGGGCAAAGGCGACGGCGCGTTGTCACGCAACGGACACATCGCTGGCATTCCATCTTACTCGGACAAGTTGAAGGACCTCCCAGTGGGCAAGATGTACCACACCTTGACCTACGGAAAAGGACTCATGGGTTCACATGCCTCTCAATTGTCTCAGAAGGACCGTTGGCTGGTGATTGAGTACATCAAGGTGCTCCAGCAAGGCGGCGAAATGCCCGAGTTTGACGATGCGGGCAATGTGGTTGAATCGGCGGCTGACGGCGCCATGGCAATGAACAACTGATCATGGAATTCAAGTTTGAAGGACGACTCAAGCTCGTCACCCAAGTGTTGATGGCCATTGGCGCAATTGCCTTGGTCGGCGGTTTCTTGACCGACACGAGCGACCACCACCAGCGTTGGTGGGCCAACCTGTTGATCAACGGGTTCTTCTACTTCAGCATGGCGTTGGCCGCCTTGTTCTTCTACGCGTTGCAGTACGCCACAGAGAGCGGCTGGTCGGCGGTGTTGAAGCGTTGGTTTGAAGCCCTCTGGGGGTTCCTCCCTTGGGGTGCTGCCGTGATTGTGGTGGTGTTGGTGGCAGGCAAATTGCACTTGCATCACCTGTACCACTGGATGGACCACACCCTCTACCACGAATACATGGTGGAAGCCGGTGACCACGTGGAGTACATGGACGAGATGGTGGACGGTGCGGTGTTGAACCCCAACTACGACCACGTGATTGCAGGCAAGGCCGCGTACTTCGGAGACGCCTTCTTCTGGTTGCGGACGCTGGTGTACATCGCGACGTTTTTGATTTTCGCCCGCTTGTTCCGAAAGTGGTCTTTGCAGGAAGACGAAGCACCCAGCCTGGACCTGCACTACAAGCAGTTCCGCCGCAGCGCGTTGTTCCTGGTGTTCTTCGCGGTGTTCAGCTCCACCTTGTCGTGGGACTGGATCATGTCCATCGACACCCACTGGTTCAGCACCCTCTTTGGGTGGTACGTGTTCAGTGGCATGTGGGTGAGCTTCATGATTTTCACCAACGTGTCCATGATTTGGATGCGCAGCAAGGGTTACTTCCAAGAAGTCAACGAAAGCCACATGCACGATTTGGGCAAGTGGATGTTCGCCATTTCCATGTTGTGGAGCTACCTCTGGTTGAGCCAGTTCTTGCTGATTTGGTACTCCAACATTCCGGAGGAAGTCACGTACTACATGAGCCGGGTCTTGGGCGACTACAAGGTGCCTTTCCTGCTGATGTTCTTCGTGAATTTCGCGGTGCCTTTCTACGTTCTTATCGCCCGTGACGCCAAGAGAAACCCTCGATTTGTGATCCCCGTGGCCATCTTGATTTTCATCGCCCACTTTGTGGACGTGTACCTGTTGGTCATTCCTGGAACGATGTTCGACCACAACCACTTTGGTTTCTTTGAAGTCGGATTGTTCCTCGGTTTCTTGGGGTTGTTCATGAACCGGACATTCGCCACGTTGGCGAAAGCGCCACTCCTCAGCAAGAACCACCCCATGCTCCAGGAAAGCATGGAACTCCACTATTGATCAGACAACAGACGGACTTATGAAACTCATCACACTTCTCGTCGTCATTGCCGGTGTCATCGCACTGGCCCAGCTGGCCAAAGTCGGCCAATTGACGTCTTTGATCCGCAACAAAAAGGAGGAAGACATCAGCGATGCAGACACCCGGTTGAACGGGGGCCTGTTCATCGCCTTCATGGTGGCGTTCTACGCGGCCTTCATCTTCTTGATCATCCGCTACGGGGATTACAACCCGCCTGCCGCCTCGGCCCACGGTGAATCGTACGACACGTTGATGAATTTCAACATGTACATCATCATGGCGGTGTTCTTCCTGGTGAACTCCGTGCTGTTCATCTTCGCCAACAAGTACCGCTTCGACAAGGAGCGCAAGGCGCGCTTCTTCGCGCACGACAACAGGTTGGAGTTGATTTGGACCGTAATCCCATCCATCGTGCTCGCGGTCATCATCATCTACGGCCTCCGCACGTGGAACGAGATGACAGGCGATGCGTCAGACGACGCTTTGCGCGTGGAGGTGTACTCCAAGCAGTTCGACTGGACAGCCCGGTACCCCGGCGCCGACGGGGAGTTCGGTTTGGCCAACTACAACCTCATCACCCCGACAAACCCGCTGGGCATTGTCACCCAAGATGGGGTCACTGAGGCACTCGCCGAGATCGAAGGACAAATTGCATCGCTCGAGTCTGAGTTGGCCCACGAGCGGGGTCGGTTGTTGGCTGAAAAGGCCTCCATCGAGGAGCAGTTGCATGCGGACGACGACCACGGTCACGGACATGGCCACGACCACGACCACGCTGAGGGACATGGCGACGACCACGACCACCATGACATTTCGCCAGGGTTCAAAGCCAACCTCGAAGCGCGTTTGCACAAGGTGGAGCACATGCTTGCCAGCGACCAGGTGGTGGTGTTGTCCAACGCTGCAGCCGAAGCCAAAGAAGACAAGTTGCACCGCTTGAAACGTCACCGCCAGCGGATCGAAGAGGTGAAGCCCTTCGACTACGACGGTGGAATCGCCGCATGGGAAGCGGGTGCCGACGACAAAATCATGAAGGGCGAGTTCCACTTGCCCGTGGGACGGGAAGTGGAATTTGTGTTCCGCTCGCGCGACGTGATTCACAGCGCCTACATGCCTCACTTCCGTGCACAGATGAACACGGTGCCAGGGGTGCCCACACGGTTCAAAATGACACCGACGATCACCACAGACAGCATGCGGACCATCCTCGACGATCCGGACTTCAACTACGTGTTGTTGTGCAACAAGGTCTGCGGCGCGGCCCACTTCAACATGCAAATGGCCGTGGTCGTTG
>CBFHQO010000013.1:0-60613 GCA_965658045.1 uncultured Flavobacteriales bacterium
CACCAAGAAGAAGAACAACGTGGTGTCGGGGTGTGCAAACTCTTGCACAATCGCCTGCGGGAACGTGGCGATGATGCCAATCATGATCAACAACGAAATGCCGTTTCCGACGCCTTTGTCCGTGATGCGCTCTCCGAGCCACATGATCAACAACGTGCTGCAAGTCAAAATGGTCACTGCAGAGAACCACCAAAACGCGTCTGGGCTCTGCACCACACCTGGGACGCTCACCACGCTCGACGCGAGGTATCCGGGCGCCTGCACCAAGGTGATGGCGATGGTGAGGAAACGTGTCCACTGGTTGATCTTGTTGCGGCCGCTCTCTCCTTCCTTCTGCAGCTTCTGGACCGCAGGAACCGCGATGCTCAAGAGCTGGATGATTATGGAAGCCGAGATGTAGGGCATGATGCCCAGTGCGAAGATGGACGCACGGGTGAAGGCACCGCCGGTGAACAACGACAAGATGTCTCCCAGACCTCCTGAACCAAGCTGGCTCATTTGCTCTGCGAGCACATCGCTGTTCACACCTGGAAGGACGATGAAGGAGCCCACACGGTACACCAAAATCAATCCGAGCGTGACACCAAGCTTCTGACGAAGCTCTTCATGCCTCCAGATGTCTCCGATTTTTTGGAAGAACCTCATTTCGCAAAGCGGTCAATGGTGGAACATTTGCCTCCAGCTCCTTCGATGGCGGCCGTGGCCGACTTGCTGAACTGGTGGGCAGACACTTCCACACCCGTGGTCATTTCACCACGGCCGAGGATTTTCACGAGATCGTGCTTACCCGCCAAACCATTGGCGACCAAGTCGGCTGGGGTGACAGCCTTCAAACCGGTCTTCTCAATCAAGGCTTGCAATGTGTCGACATTGATGCCCTTGTATTCGACGCGGTTGGGGTTTGTGAAACCGAACTTCGGAACGCGACGCTGCAAAGGCATCTGTCCACCTTCAAATCCAATCTTGGACTTGTAGCCTGAACGAGACTTTGCGCCTTTGTGACCGCGTGTCGAGGTGCCTCCGTGACCGGAGCCTTCTCCGCGACCAACTCGCTTGCGCTGCTTCCGAGATCCTGACGCTGGGGTAAGGTTGCTGAGATTCATGGAATGTGCTGGTTAGAGATTATTTCTTTTCGACTTTCACCAAGTGACCCACTGCACGCACCATGCCCATGATCTGGGGGGTGTCTTCGTGTTCCACAGGGTTGTGAAGCTTCTTCAATCCGAGAGCCTTGATGGTCTCTTTCTGACGCTTGGTGCGGTTGATCGCACTGCGCACTTGGGTGATGACAATTTTGCCCATGGTCAATGCAATTATCCGTTGAACACTTTGCTGACAGGGATGCCGCGCAACTGCGCGACGTCGTTGGCGCTGCGAAGCTCCTTCAACGCGTTGAAGGTGGCCTTCACCACGTTGTGGGGGTTGGAAGACCCGAGGGACTTGGCCAAGACATCCGTGATGCCAGCGCTCTCCAACACCGCACGCATTGCGCCACCGGCAATCACGCCAGTACCAGGAGAGGCGGGGCGAATCAGGATGTGCGCACCTGCGTATTTCATTTCCTGGGCGTGAGGGATGGTGCCGTTCACAAGCGGAACATGGATCATGCCCTTCTTGCCATCTTCAATGCCTTTTTGAATGGCTGTGGCCACTTCACGGCTCTTGCCGAGACCGTGTCCCACTTTGCCCTTCTCGTCACCGACGATGACGATGGCGCTGAAGCTAAACGTGCGGCCACCCTTGGTGGTCTTTGCCACACGGTTGATTCCAACCAGGCGGTCTTTCAAATCGGGATCCCCAGTGCGCGATTGTTGCTCACGGTTTCCACCTCGCTTTTGTTGACGTTGATTCTGAGCCATCTCGTTAGAATTTCAAGCCACCTTCACGGGCAGCTTCAGCAAGTTTTTGAATGCGGCCATGGTAGAGGTAACCGTTGCGGTCAAAGACCACTTGAGACACTCCTGCAGCTTGGGCCTTCTCTGCAATCGACTTTCCCACCGCAGCGGCTTGGTCAAGCTTGGCACCTTCGGCGCCGTCCTTGCCAAGTGACGAGGCAGCCGCAAGGGTGCGGCCCGCCAAGTCGTCGATGACTTGGGCGTAAATCTGCTTGTTGCTCCGGAACACGGTGAGGCGCGGACGCTCGGCTGTGCCCTGAACACGGCCGCGGACGCGGCTCTTGATGCGCTTGCGCGCTTTCGCTTTCTTCTTCGTATCCATGACTTCAGGTTATTTGGCGGCCGTCTTACCAGCCTTGCGACGGATTTGCTCGCCCAAGAAGCGAACACCCTTGCCTTTGTAAGGCTCAATCTTGCGCAGGCTGCGGATCTTCGCGGCAACCGTGCCCAACAATTGCTTGTCGTGTGACGACAAGGTCACGAGGGGAGCTTCACCTTTCTTGGTCTCTGCTTCCAACTTGACTTCCTTCGGCAATTCAATGATGATGGGGTGGCTGTAACCCAAGCTCAAGTTGAGCTGTTGTCCCTGTGCAGCGGCACGAAAACCCACACCCACCATTTGAAGTTGAACCTTGTAACCTTCAGACACACCTGTGATCATGTTTTGGACCAAGGCGCGGTAGAGGCCATGCTTTGAACGCACCTCTTTGTCGTCGTTGGGACGAGACAACGTCAACACGTTGTCTGCGTACTCCATGGAGATCACTTCGTCCACCTCCTGCGTCAACTCCCCTTTGGGGCCTTTGACAGACACAACGTTGCCCTGAATGGAGAGTTCAACTCCACTGGGAACGGTGATGGGATTTTTTCCAATTCGGCTCATGACGGATCAGTATACAGTGCAAAGAATTTCGCCACCCACGTTCAGTCGGCGGGCCTCCTTGTCGGTCATCAAGCCCTTGTTGGTGCTGATGATGCTGACGCCGAGACCGTTCAACACGCGGGGAAGACCATCCGCACCTGCGTAACGACGCAGGCCTGGCTTCGAGTGGCGCTTGATTTCGGTAATGGCTGGTCGACGAGACTTGGCGTCGTAACGCAGGGCAATTTTGATGCTGCCTTGGTGACCTTCGTCGACAAACTTGTAGTTGAGGATGTACCCCTGGTCAAACAAGATCTTGGTCAATTCCTTCTTCAAGTTGGAAGCAGGAATCTCCACCACCTTGTGACGGGCCATCTGCGCATTGCGAATGCGCGTCAAGTAATCGGAAATGGGATCGCTATGCATGTCTTCTCTGTTTCAGATTACCAGCTGGCCTTTTTCACGCCGGGAATGCGTCCGTGCAACGCCATCTTGCGGAACAAGACGCGGCTGATGCCGAACTGACGCATGAAGCCGCGTGGACGGCCTGTGATTTGGCAACGGTTGTGCAAACGCACCGCTGCAGAGTTGGGTGGCAACTTTTGCAAGCCTTCCCAATCGCCAGCTTCTTTCAAGGCGGCACGCTTGGCAGCGTACTTCGCCACAAGGCGCTCGCGCTTGCGCTCACGCGCTTTCATGGATTCTTTGGCCATGGCTTAGTTCTTTTTGAATGGGAAACCGAACGCTTCGAGGAGGGCTTTCGCTTCCTCGTCCGTCCTCGCGGTAGTCACAATGGTGATGTCCATCCCGTTGATGTTCTTGACCTTGTCCAGGTCGATCTCGGGGTAGATGATTTGCTCTTTGATGCCGAAGGTGAAGTTGCCGCGGCCGTCAAAACCTTTGGCCTTCACGCCTTGGAAGTCACGCGTACGAGGCAAAGACACTGCGATCAAGCGGTCCAAAAACTCGTACATGCGATCACGACGCAAGGTGACGCGTGCACCAATCGGCATGCCCTTGCGCAGCTTGAAGTTCGACACGTCCTTCGTGGACAGGGTCGGCACAGCCTTTTGGCCCGCGATGATGGACATCTCACCCACGGCGGTGTCCACCATTTTGCGGTCGGCCACAGCCTTGCCCAAACCTTGGTTCAAGCAAATCTTCACGATGCGGGGCACTTGCATGGACGAGGTGTACTCGAACTGCTTCTTCAATGCGGGAGCGATTTCCTCCGCGTATTGGGTCTGGAGTCGTGGAATGTAGCTCATCACTTCAGCTCCTCATTGGTTTTCTTGGAAAAACGAACCAGCTTCCCGTTGTCGCCCTCGCGGCGTCCAACACGGGTGGCATTGCCAGCTCCGTCGACCACCATCACGTTGCTGATGTGGATCCCCGCCTCGGTGGTGGTGACACCTCCTTGGGGGTTGGTGGGGCTGGGCTTGACGTGCTTGGTGACAATGTTGACACCCTCCACGACCACGCGGTCCTTCTTGCGGTCGACCGCCAACACTGTGCCTTCCTTGCCGCGGTTGCCGCCGGAAATCACCTTGACCGTGTCGCCCTTCTTGACTTTGAATCTCTTGAACATGGTTCGTGGATTACAACACCTCAGGTGCGAGTGAAACAATCTTCATGAAGTCCTTCTCACGCAACTCGCGTGCGACAGGACCAAAGATGCGCGTGCCGCGCATGTCGCTGTTGGCGTTCAAAAGCACAATGGCGTTGTCGTCAAAACGGATGTACGAACCGTCGGGACGGCGAACTTCCTTTTTGGTGCGAACCACCACAGCCTTGGACACCGTGCCTTTCTTCACGTTTCCGTTCGGGGTCGCGCTCTTCACAGCCACCACCACGGTGTCTCCGACAGACGCGTAACGCCGCTTGGTGCCACCCAACACACGGATGCAAAGGGCTTCCTTCGCACCGCTGTTGTCAGCGACCTTCATACGGGATTCTTGCTGGATCATCGTTCAGTCTTTTTCTTTCCCTGGATTATTTCGCGCGCTCCACGACTTCCACCAACCGCCAGCACTTGCGCTTGCTCATTGGGCGGGTTTCCATGATGCGGACCGTGTCGCCGATGTTGCAGGTTTGCTCCTCATCGTGCGCCACAAACTTCTTGGTGCGCTTGACGAATTTCCCGTACATCGGGTGCATCTCCTTGCGCTCCACGGAAACCACAATGCTCTTGTTCATCTTGTTGGATGTCACAATGCCGGTGCGCTCCTTCCGGAGGTTGCGGGTAGTTGCTTCTGTGCTCATGGCTTCTTAGTTGGCGTTTTTGCGAGCGTTCTGCTCAGTCAACAAACGGGCGATGTCACGCTTCTTCTCGGACAACGCCTTGGGCGATTCGAGCCCCGCAATCGTGTGATTGAAACGGAGCTTGGCCAGTGCATCGCGCTCCACGTCGAGGCGCTCCTGCAAGTCCTTGTCGGACAACTGGCGGATTTCATTCATGGCAATCATTATCCGGCGTAATCTGGGCGTACGACAAACTTGCACTTCACAGGGAGCTTCTGAGCTCCCAAACGCAAGGCTTCTTGTGCCGTTTCCATCGGCACACCATCCACTTCAAACATGATGCGGCCGGGACGGACCGGAGCCACCCAGTGGCTGGGCGCACCCTTACCCTTACCCATACGCACTTCTGCAGGCTTCGAGGTGATGGGCTTGTCCGGGAAGATGCGGATCCACACCTTTCCTTCACGCTTCATGTAGCGGTTGATTGCAATACGAGATGCCTCAATCTGACGGGAAGTGATGAAACCCACTTCCAAGGTCTTGATGGCAAAAGATCCGTAAGCGATTGTGCTTCCACGGTGCGCCAGGCCGCGAACACGGCCTTTCTGCATCTTACGGAACTTGGTACGTTTTGGCTGTAGCATGACTATTCAGCTTGCTTTCAATCAGGAACGAGGACCCCGACGGCGGTCGGCTCCACCACGGCGGTCGCCGCGGTCCTTCTTTTGGGGTGGAACAGGTGACAAGTCACGCTTGCCGTAAACTTCCCCGCGGCAGATCCAGCACTTGATGCCGATGCGGCCGTAGGTGGTGTGCGCTTCAACCAACGCGTAGTCGATGTCGGCACGGAAGGTGTGCAATGGAATGCGCCCCTCCTTGTAGTTTTCGCTGCGGGCGATCTCTGCACCGTTCACACGGCCAGCAATGTTGATCTTGATGCCCTCAGCACCGAGACGCATGGTGCCCGCGATGGCCATCTTGATGGCACGGCGGTGGCTGATGCGTGCTTCGATCTGGCGTGCCACACTCTCTGCCACCAAGCGCGCGTCCAATTCGGGGCGCTTGATTTCGAAAATGTTGATCTGCACATCCTTCCCAGTCAACTTCTTCAACTCTTCACGGAGCTTGTCCACCTCAGAGCCGCCTTTCCCGATGATGACACCGGGGCGGGCAGACTTGATGGTCACAGTCACGAGCTTCAAAGTGCGCTCGATGATGATGTTGGACACGCTGGCCTTGCGCAAACGCGCCATCAAGTAGGTGCGGATCTTGTCGTCCTCCACCAACTTGTCAGTGTAGTCCTTGCCACCGTACCAGTTGGAGTCCCATCCGCGGATGAAACCGAGGCGATTGCCGATTGGATTCGTCTTCTGTCCCATGATTAGTTCTTGGCGCTGTCTACAATGATGGTCACGTGGTTGCTGCGCTTGCGAATGCGGTGCGCACGACCCTGCGGGGCGGGCTGCAAACGCTTCAACATGCGGGCGCTGTCCACTTTGATTTCGCGAACGATCAAGCCGGCTTCCTCAGGACGCTTGCCTTCGTTCTTGGCTTCCCAGTTCGCAATGGCAGAGAGCAAGAGCTTCTCCAAACGAATGCTGGCCTCGCGTGAGCTGAAGCGCAACAAGTTGAGCGCTTCAAACACGTCCTTGCCACGGACCGTGTCGGCCACCAAACGCATTTTGCGTGGTGACGTCGGGCAGTTGTTCAAGCTCGCAATGGCGGTGCTCTTCAGCGCCTCCTTGCGCGCATCTGCGGCGATTCTTTTACGTGCTCCCATGACTCAGCGCTTCTTGTCTTTTTTGTCGGCGTGACCACGGAAGGTGCGCGTTGGAGAAAATTCCCCCAACTTGTGTCCAACCATGTTTTCAGTCACGAAAACAGGAATGAATTGGCGTCCGTTGTGCACGGCAATTGTCAAACCCACGAAGTCTGGGGTGATCGTGCTTGCACGAGACCAGGTCTTGATGACAGACTTCTTTCCAGAGGCTTGCATGGCTTCAACGCGCTGGGCAAGCTTGTAGTGGATGAAAGGTGGTTTCTTAAGTGAACGAGCCATGTCTTACTTCTTCCGACGTTCAATGATGTTCTTGGAGGACGCCTTGCGCTTGTTGCGCGTCTTGTGTCCTTTGGCGGGCACGCCGTTGCGTGAGCGTGGGTGACCACCTGAGGAGCGACCCTCACCACCACCCATGGGGTGGTCGACTGGGTTCATCACCACACCACGTACGCGTGGGCGACGACCCAACCAGCGGCTGCGTCCTGCTTTACCGCTGACTTGAAGGTTGTGCTCGCTGTTGCCCACCGCACCGATGACAGCCAAGCAAGTGACGAGAATCTGGCGGGTTTCTCCGCTTGGCAACTTCAGCACAGCATACTTGCCGTCACGGGCAGCCAACTGAGCGTACGCACCTGCGCTGCGGGCGATGTTCGCGCCGCGACCGGGGTGCAGCTCAACGTTGTGCACAATGGTGCCCAAGGGGATGTCTGAGAGGTACATCGCATGTCCCACCTCTGGAATGGCGTCCTTGCCACTGTGGATGGTCATCCCAGGCTTCAAGCCTTCGGGGGCAATGATGTAGCGCTTCTCGCCGTCCTTGTATTCCACCAAGCAGATGTTGCTTGAGCGGTTTGGATCGTATTCCACAGTCAAGACTGTGGCTTCCATGTGCTTGTTCCGCTTGAAATCAATCACGCGGTAACGACGCTTGTGGCCACCTCCGCGGTAGCGCATCGTCATCTTTCCGTCGCTGTTGCGGCCGCCAGACTTCTTGATGGGCTCCAGCAATGGCTTGTGAGGCTTGTCCGTGGTGATCTCTTCAAACTTGGAGAGCACCTTGTGGCGCATGCCTGGGGTAATCGGGTTGAATTTCCTGAGTGCCATGGCGTCTTAGATGTTGTCGTAGAAATCGATGGCCTGTCCTTCAGCCAAGCTCACAATGGCTTTCTTGTAGCCATTGGTGCGGCCGCGGACGACACCGGTTTTGGTGAAACGCTGACGTGTTTTGCCGTCCACACGCAGAGTGCGCACAGAAGTCACGGTCACGCCGTAAGCGGCTTCCACCGACTTCTTGATTTCAATTTTGTTGGCACCGTCTGCCACCACGAAACCGTAGCTGTTGTTGCGCTCGGTGTCGAGGGACATCTTCTCGGTGATGAGGGGCTTGATCAGAATGTTCGACATGGCTTAGGCTTTCAGCATTCCTTCAACGACTTCGTGGGCGTTGTCCACGAAGACCAAGTTGGAACAGTTCATGATGTCATACGTGCTCAAGTCAGAGGCGACCATGACACGGTGCTTAGGCAGGTTGCGGCAGCTGCGGTAAATCGCATCGTTCGCGGCAGGCAAAACCGTCAAGGTCTTCTTGTCGGCCAACTTCAAGCCTTCCAACACCGCCAAGAAATCCTTGGTCTTGGGTGCGTCCATGCTGATGCTGTCCACCACAGTGATTCCTTCTCCCTTCGCCTTGTAGCTCAACGCGCTCTTACGTGCGAGCTTCTTCAGCTTGCCATTCAGCTTCTGGGTGTAATCGCGTGGCTCAGGACCAAACACGGTACCACCGCCGCGGAACAACGGGTTCTTGATGCTGCCGGCACGTGCAGTACCTGTGCCCTTCTGCTTCTTGATCTTGCGGGTGGAACCCGTCACAAAGGAGCGGCTGAGGCTGTCGTGCGTTCCTTGACGCTGGGCGGCCAAGAAGCGCTTCACATCGAGGTAAATCGCGTGGTCGTTTGGCTCGATGCCAAACACCGCATCGTCGAGGTCCACAGACTTCTTTGTCTTGGATCCTTTGCTGCTGTAAACGCTCAGTTTCATGATGCTTCAGGCTTGCGGATGATCACAGTGGCTCCCTTGTGACCGGGCACAGCGCCCTTGACCACGAGGAGACCCTCTTCTGGAAGAACCTTCAGGATCTCGAGGTTCTCGATGGTGACACGTGAGTTGCCCATCTGGCCCGCCATGCGCATGCCCTTGAAGACACGTGCTGGGGTCGACGCTGCACCAATGGAACCTGGTGCACGCAGACGGTTGTGCTGACCGTGGGTCGCTTGACCCACACCGCCAAAACCGTGGCGCTTCACAACACCCTGGAAACCTTTACCCTTGGACTTGCCGCTGACGCTGACAAACTGACCTTCCGCGAACACATCGTCCACTTTCAGGGTGTCTCCTGGTTGCAATTCTTGTTCGAAGGCGTTGAACTCCACCAGACGACGCTGGGGAGACACACCTGCACGCTTGAAGTGGCCTTGCATGGCCTTCGAAGTGTGCTTTTCGGAACGCTCGCCGTAACCAAGTTGAACGGCTTCGTAGCCGTCCCGCTCGAGGGTACGTACTTGCGTCACAACGCAAGGACCAACTTCCAACACTGTGCATGGGAGATTCTTCCCAGCGGCACTGTAGATGCTGGTCATGCCTACTTTTTTCCCTATGAGTCCGGGCATGGTGTTTGTTTTTATGAATGAAGCCTGACGGGAATCAGACCTTGATTTCTACTTCTACTCCGCTGGGCAACTCCAAACGCATGAGGGCGTCCACAGTCTTCGATGACGAGCTGTAGATGTCAATCAAACGCTTGTATGAGCTGAGCTCGAATTGCTCACGGCTCTTCTTGTTCACGTGAGGTGAACGCAAGACGGTGTAAATGCGCTGGTGCGTGGGTAGGGGCACAGGGCCGCTGATGACTGCTCCAGTCGACTTCACGGTCTTGACAATCTTTTCAGCTGACTTGTCGACCAGGTTGTGGTCGTAAGACTTGAGCTTGATGCGAATTTTCTGAGTCATGTCGTCGTTGGATTAGCCTTTGGCGTCTTCGATCACCTTTTCCTGGATGTTGTTGGGTGCCTCGGCGTAGTGGCTGAAGCTCATGCTTGAAGTCGCACGGCCTGAAGTCAACGTCCGGAGGTCGGTCACGTAACCGAACATCTCAGAGAGAGGCACAGCCGCGTTCACGATGGTTTTTCCAGCACGCTCGCCAGTGCCTTCGATGAGGGCGCGACGCTTGTTCAAGTCACCGATGACGTCACCCATGTTTTCCTCTGGGGTCAACACTTCGAGCTTCATCATGGGCTCCAAGATCTTGGGACTGCACTGCTTCACAGCTGCGCGGTACGCAAACTTCGCAGCCTGCTCAAACGACAGCTGGTCCGAGTCCACATTGTGGTAGCTGCCGTCGATCAACTCCACGTACATGCTGTCCATGGGGTAGCCGGCGAGCACACCATTCTGCATGGCCTCCTTGAAGCCCTTCTCCACAGATGGGATGAATTCCTTTGGAACGTTTCCGCCCTTCACCGAGCTCTTGAACACCAAACCCTCCTTTTCAGGCTCTGGGGATGGGCCGATCTTCACGATGATGTCCGCGAACTTACCGCGACCACCAGACTGCTTCTTGTACACCTCACGGTGGTCCGCCGATGCAAAGATGGCCTCCTTGTATGCCACGCGAGGCTGGCCCTGGTTGCACTCCACATTGAACTCGCGCTTCATGCGGTCGATCAACACTTCCAAGTGCAGCTCACCCATGCCGGAGATGACCGTTTGGCCGCTCTCCTCATCGGTGTGAACCTGGAACGTGGGGTCCTCTTCAGACAACTTAGACAACGCCGTGCCCAACTTGTCCATGTCTGCTTGAGACTTGGGCTCGATCGCGATGCCGATCACAGGAGCAGGGAAGCTCATGCTCTCGAGCACGATGGGGGCCTTCTCGTCGCAGAGGGTGTCTCCGGTGCGGATGTCCTTGAAACCGACAACTGCGCCGATGTCCCCAGCCTCCAACACATCGATGGGGTTCTGCTTGTTCGAGTGCATCTGGAAGATGCGGCTGATGCGCTCCTTCTTGCCAGAACGCGTGTTCTTCACGTAGGAGCCCGCTGGCAACTTGCCAGAGTAAGCCCGAACGAAGCAAAGGCGTCCCACGAAGGGGTCGGTGGCAATTTTAAAGGCCAAACCTGAGAATGGCTCGTTGGGGTCCGGCTTGCGCTCGTACTCCACGCTCTCGTCGTCAGGGTCGGTTCCTGTGATGCTCTCCACGTCGTAAGGAGACGGGAGGTACATCATGACGGCGTCCAACATGGTCTGAACACCTTTGTTCTTGAAGGCTGAACCGCACAACAACGGGGTGATCTCCATGGCGATGGTCGCCTTGCGAATGGCCTCCACGATTTCTTCTTTGCTGAGGCTGTCTGGGTCCTCGAAGTACTTCTCCATCAAGGAGTCGTCCTGCTCGGCAGCAGCTTCAATCAACTTTTCGCGCCACTCGGCCACGGTGTCCACCAGGTCCTCTGGCATCGGGATCTCGTCCCAGGTCATGCCCTTGTCCTCCTCGTTCCACACGTAGGCTTTGTTGTCAATCAAGTCCACCACGCCGCGGAAAGTCTCCTCTGCGCCAATGGGCACCTGCAGGGGTACTGGCCGTGCTCCGAGCATGTCCTTGATCATGCCGACCACGTTGAAGAAGTCCGCACCGCTGCGGTCCATCTTGTTCACGAAGCCGATGCGAGGCACGCCGTACTTGTCGGCGAGGCCCCAGTTGGTTTCAGATTGTGGTTCCACACCAGACACGGCGCAGAACAACCCAACGGCACCGTCCAAGACACGCAAGGAGCGCTCCACCTCCACGGTGAAGTCTACGTGACCTGGGGTGTCGATGATGTTGATTCGGTATTGCTGGTCCTGGAACTTCCAGAAGCAAGTGGTTGCGGCAGACGTGATGGTGATGCCACGCTCCTGCTCCTGCTCCATCCAGTCCATGGTGGCTGCACCGTCGTGCACCTCGCCAATCTTGTGGCTGATGCCTGTGTAGTACAGGATACGCTCAGTCGTGGTCGTCTTTCCAGCGTCCACGTGGGCCATGATGCCAATGTTGCGCGTAAAGTTGAGGTCTCTTTGGGCCATGATTTCAGATCAATGGGGTCAATGTCAGAAACGGAAGTGGGCAAATGCCTTGTTGGCTTCAGCCATGCGGTGGGTGTCTTCCTTCTTCTTGAAGGTCGCGCCCTCCTCCTTTGACGCGGCAATGATTTCCGCGGCAAGGCGTTCTGCCATGCTCTTCTCGTTGCGCTTCCGTGAGAAGTCGATGAGCCACTTCATGGCCATGCTCTCCTTGCGGCTGTCCCGAATGGGGGTTGGAATTTGGAAGGTTGCACCTCCCACGCGACGGCTGCGCACCTCCACGGCGGGCGTGACGTTCTCGAGCGCCTTCTTGAAGAGCTCCAGACCCTCTTCGCCTGTCCGCTCGGACACGCGCTCGATGGCGTTGTAGAAAATGGTGAAGGCCACGCTCTTCTTCCCGTCCAGCATCAGGTTGTTCACAAACGTGGTCACTTGCACGTCCCCGAACTTGGCGTCGGGGAGAATGCGGTGCTTTTTGGCGACTTTTCTTCTCATGTCGTCAGATTACTTTTTCGCCTTGGGGCGCTTGGTGCCATACTTCGAACGGCGCTGCATGCGGCCGTCCACTCCAGCGGTGTCAAGTGCACCGCGCACAATGTGGTAACGCACACCAGGGAGGTCCTTCACACGGCCGCCGCGTACGAGCACGATGCTGTGCTCTTGGAGGTTGTGTCCTTCACCGCCGATGTAGGCGTTCACTTCGTTTCCGTTGGTGAGTCGCACACGGGCGACTTTTCGCATGGCGGAATTTGGCTTCTTCGGCGTGGTCGTGTACACACGAACGCAGACGCCACGGCGTTGTGGACATGAGTCCAAAGCGGCCGATTTACTCGCCTGGGTCTTGGTGACCCGTCCCTTGCGGATGAGCTGCTGGATGGTAGGCATCGTCTAGGTTTGACGTTAATCTATGGGCATAAAATACTATCCCCCCAAATTCTAAAGGGGGTGCAAAAGTAGACGAAACCAACGAAAAAGCAAGGGCTGGCGGGAGATTTTTACGGAGACTTCTCCAACCCAACTTGAATCACCCGATTTGCAAGAGCGTTGCTGCGGATGGTCGCCCAAGCGAGGCTGGAATGTACCTTTCAATTGTGAATTTCTTAGAAGATCTCAACGACGTCCAACGGGAGGCGGCGGCCCACATGGATGGGCCCATGATGGTGATTGCAGGTGCGGGCTCTGGAAAGACCCGGGTTCTGACCTACCGCATCGCACACATGATGACGCAAGGGGTGGACCCGTTCTCGATTTTGGCCTTGACGTTCACGAACAAGGCGGCCAAGGAGATGAAGCACCGCATCGGCACCCTCGTCGGGGAGAGCGAGGCGCGCAACCTCTGGATGGGGACATTTCACAGCATCTTCGCCCGCATTCTGCGGATGGAATGCGAACGCATCAACTACCCTCGGAACTTCACCATCTACGACACGCAAGACAGCCGCAGCCTGTTGAAGGACATCATCAAGGGCATGGGCCTGGACGACAAGGTGTACAAGCCCGCGAGCGTGCAGAGCCGCATCAGCAGCGCCAAGAACAACTTGATTGACGCGCGGGCGTACGCCGAGCATACCGAGATTCGATCCGAAGACCAACAAGCCGGCCGGCCCATGCTCGCCGAGATCTTCGCCAACTACGAGGCGAGGTGCTTCCGAGCAGGCGCCATGGATTTTGACGACCTGCTTTACAAGATGAACGTGCTGCTTCGCGACTTCCCGGACCTGCTGAGCAAATACCAGCACCGCTTCCGGTACATCCTCGTGGACGAGTACCAAGACACCAACTTCGCACAGTACCTCATCATCAAGCAGCTGGGCGCGGTCCACGAGAACGTCTGCGTGGTGGGCGACGACGCCCAGAGCATTTACGCTTTCCGCGGAGCCAACATCCAGAACATCCTCAACTTCAAGAAGGACTATCAGGATGCCAAGCTGTTCAAGCTGGAGCAGAACTACCGCTCCACCTCCCACATTGTCCGCGCGGCGAATTCGGTGATTGCGAACAACCGCGACCAAATCCCCAAGGAGGTTTGGACCCAAAATTCAGACGGCGAAAAGATCAAGGTCTTCCGTGCGACCTCGGACAACGACGAGGGGCGCTTTGTGGCGCACAAGATCTTCGAAGTGCGGGGCCACGATGGATGCCAGTACAAGGACTTCGCCATCCTGTACCGAACCAACGCACAGTCCCGCTCCTTTGAAGAGAGCTTGAGGAAGCTCAATGTCCCCTACCGCATCTACGGCGGGCTCTCGTTTTACCAGCGCAAGGAGGTCAAAGACTTGCTGGCCTATTTCCGCCTCACCGTCAACCCGAGCGACGACGAGAGCTTCAAGCGTGTGGTCAACTACCCCGCCCGTGGCATTGGGAAGACCACCATGGACAAACTCATCGCGCTGGCTGCGGGAGAAGAAAAGAGCTTGTGGGACGTGTTGCACCCCGAGCACGGGATGCCACCTGACAACCTGAAAGGCACCGCCTGGAAGAAACTTCGCGAGTTCGCAGACATGGTCTCGGCCTTCTCTGCCGAGGCGGGCACCGCCAACGCACACGCCTTGGGCTTGGCCATCGCCAAGCGGTCTGGTTTGGTCCACGCCTTGTACAGCGACAAAACCCCAGAGGGCGTGGCGCGCTACGAAAACGTCCAGGAATTGTTGAACGCGCTCCAGGGCTTCGTGGAGAACCCCGCCAACGAAGACGCCCAATCCCTGTCTGACTTTTTGATCGACGTCGCCTTGCTGACCGACGCAGACAACGAGGACGACGACGACAACAAGGTGAGCCTTATGACGGTGCATGCCGCCAAGGGGCTCGAATTCAAACACGTGCACATCGTCGGACTGGAAGAGCAGCTGTTCCCCTCTCAAATGGCCATGGAAAGCCGTGCGGAACTTGAAGAAGAACGACGCCTCTTTTACGTGGCACTGACCCGTGCTGAAGTCACATGCACGTTGTCGTACGCATTGACAAGGTTCAAGTGGGGTCAGGTGACCCAAGGCGACCCCAGCCGTTTCTTGGAAGAGATCGACGAGGGTTGCATTGTCCATCCCCAGCAAGCCCCGTCGTCCCGAAGCCCGGTCGACTTCGCCCAAGCCCGCAGCCAATTCCAGCGCATGCCAAGCGGCACGGCGCCGAGGTCGTTCGGACGGCTGGCAAGCAAAGCCAACCCCACCCCTTCCAAGCCCACGAAGCCCGGCAATTGGTCCAGCTTGAAGGAAGCCGCGAAAAGCGGAAGCGCGGGCGCTTCACAAGCCTCGCCAGCCTCGTCCCCTGCCGCAGGGTCGGATGCCAACATCGCGGTGGGCGACATCGTGGTGCACGCCAAGTTTGGCAAAGGCCGCGTCCTTCACATTGAAGGAAGCGCCCCCAATGAAAAGGCGACCATCACGTTCCCAGCCGTGGGCAAAAAACAGCTGCTCCTCAAATTCGCCAAACTCCAAGTGGTCGGATGACGCCTCCTCGCTCCCTTCATGGCTTGACCGTGCTATTCTTGCTCCTGGCCGGCAGCACATGGTCGTGCCGGCCTGAGGATTCGTCCATCCGATTCCGGGTGGCATGTGTGGAATGGGCAGATCCCTCCGCACCGGCCTCCCAAGTCCAAGTGACCCTGGAGGAACAACGCCTCGAAAACGGGGTGCTCAACGGATTCTACACCGAGGTGGATCAAGCCGTCACGGGCGCTGACGGCGTGGTGGAGTTGGCCACGGTACGAAGCAATGTGCTCTCCATCCGGCTTCGGGTGGCGCGCGAGGGGTGCTTCGAAGAACTCGTGCCGTTCAACCCTGAAGATCTGACCTCAGGAGAAACGTTGAACCACCACGAAGTCGCCGTCATGCCCCAAACCCGGGTGGACGCTTCCTTGTCCAACTCCTTGCCCGAGTGCACCAACAGCAACATGATCTACAGGTGGATCCCCCGCGACGTGCAGGGAGCTGCCTCTGAAGTTCGTTGGAGTTGCGGCACGGATTGGGTGGCGGTCGAAGGGGGCGGCACCGACCAGTCCACATGTTTCATCACAGGAGACACCTGGTTGCTCCACCACCGCTATTGGGCGTGCGCGGGATTGGACAGCACGGCCATTGATTCGGTGTGGTGCCCGGCCGGCGAGGTCGTCAGCTTGGACCTCTGAGGCCCCGGCCGTCGTTTGAAGGCAGAAGCCGCGGTACCTTGGGGTCATGAAATTGAAACCTTCATTCCCCCGCCTCGCCACGCTCCTCATGATGACCCTGACGTCAGGGTTGGTTTGGGGACAACACGACAGCCAGGAAGACCGCATCCTCCCCAAGGGTTTTGCCCCGTGGGAACTTGACATGCCCCGTCCGCTCGATGGCCAATTTGGCACCTTGAGCCGAGGCATTCCCACCCCGCCTCCCGGCTCCAACCTCCGGACGGCCGCCGAATGGGAAGAGATTGAAGTGCTGACCATCACTTGGGAAGGGTTTTCATGCATCTTGAAGCAAATCGCCGCGGCGGCCAGCCAAGAGTGCCGGGTGGTCATCTTTTCAGAGGAGCCCAACCAGACCACATCCTACCTCACGGGAGGATCCTGCGGCGGACCGTTGTCCATGGACAGCATCGAGGTGGTGGACGTGCCCACCAACAGCATTTGGATTCGGGATTACGGCGCCAACACGGTGTACACCGAGTGGAACGACGGGCGCGTGCTGGTCGACTGGTTGTACAACCGCCCTCGTCCCGACGACGACGCCATCCCAGATGCCTTGGCCGACCACATGGGACTGACCTTGTACAGCACCATTGAATCGCCGAGCGACTTGATGAACACGGGCGGAAACTGGATGTCGGACGGCTACGGCACCGCCTTCGCCTCCGAACTCATCCTCGACGAAAACAACGGCGACCAGTCTTGGTGGACCACGTTCCCCGACCACACGGAGGACGACATCGACCAAATCGTGGAAGCGTTTCACGGTGTGGACACCTACGTGAAGATGGACAACCTGCCCTACGACGGCATTCACCACATCGACATGCACATGAAGTTGCTGGACGAGTCGACGCTGTTGGTGGCGGAGTACCCCCAAGGGGTGGCCGACGGTCCTCAAATCGAAGCGAACCTGCAATACGTCTTGAGCAACTTCACCACCAAGTGGGGCACGCCCTTCGACGTGATTCGCATCCCGAGTCCCCCTGAACAAGGCGGAGGCTACCCCAACCAAAACGGGGATTACTTGACCTACAGCAACGCGGTGTTCGTCAACAACACGGTCATCTTGCCCACGTACTACCAGCAGTACGACACCACGGCGATTCGCATTTGGGAAGAAGCGTTGCCTGGATACAACATCGTGGGCATCGACTGTGATGGCGGCAACTCCAACATCATCGCGTTGAGCGGCGCCATTCACTGCATCACCCATTCGGTGGGCGTGGAAGATCCTTTGATGATCAGCCACCTCCCCCTGAACGACACCGAGAACGACAGCACACCCTACGCCGTGGTTGCGGAAATCAGCCACCGCTCGGGCATCGCTTCAGCCACGCTGTCCTGGTCGACGTCGGCGGGCGGACCTTGGAATGAGGTGGCCATGAGCGAAGGCGTCGTGGAGGGCGAATTCGCAAGAAACATTCCCGCCCAACCTGTGGGCACCGAAGTGTTCTACTTTGTGTCGGCAGAAGCCAACAGCGGGAAGTCCGGAAACCGCCCCATGCCCGCGCCGGCAGGTCACTGGTCATTCAAAGTATTGGGTGGCACCGACCACATCATGCAGGCTGAAGGCTTCTCCCCCTGGGTGGCCGCCTACCCGAATCCGGGTTCAGAGCTCTCTTGCTTCGAGGTCCACTTTCCGCAGCCGGTCGAATGCACCGTGACGTTGCGCAACGGCCTCGGACAGCCTGTCCGTCAATTGCACGCAGGCACGTTGGCCCGAGGAACACAGCGTTTGTTCGTCGACGCCCGCGAGTTGGCGAACGGCCCCTACCTGCTGACCCTCCAAACGGCGTCCGGCCAAACGTGGACGCAGCGTTGGATGGTGGCGCACTGATTCAGTCCCTACGGCCCAAGAGGCGCAGCAGGAACAAGAACAGGTTGAGGAAATCCAAGTAAAGCGACGTGGCGCCGAGCAGCGCCAACTTCATGGGGGCCACGGCCCCGTACTCCACGCCTGCGGCAATGCGCTTCAAGCGCTGCGTGTCGTAGGCGACCAAGCCCGTGAACACGAGGACGCCGCCTGCGCTGATGATGAAGTCCATCATCGGGCTCTTCATCCACCAGTTCACGAGGCTCGCCAGCAGGATGCCGATGAGCGCCATGAAAAGCAGGCTGCCGAAGCGTGACAAATCCACGTTGGTGGTGTAACCGGCAATCGCCATGATCGCAAAGGTGCCCGCCGTGATGGCGAAGACTTGGGCCAGGCTGCCCAGGGAATAGACGAAGAAAATGCCGCCAAGGCTCAATCCCATGGTGCCAGCGAAGGCGAGAAAGCACAGCGCGAGCGAGGTGACGCTGAGCTTTTGAAGCCCAAAATTCATCACCAACAAAAACGCAAACGGCGCCAAGGTCACAAGCCAGAACCCTGCCCCCTGCATCAGGGAGAGGTACAATTGGCTGGCCGCGGCGTAGTACGCAGCCGCGCCTGTGACGGCCAAGCCTGCCACCATCCACGTGAAGACCGTGGACATGAACGACGACACAGAGGCGTCGTTGGTGAAACGTGTTTCGTTGAACTCAGGGCGGGCGCCCTCAAAAATCCGAGGTGGTTGATCCATGCGCCAAAGATGCAAGACGGACCGCTTCAGCCCTCACCGTTGACCAAATTTTGCAACCGCCTAGGGCCTCACTCCCCGCCGTAGTAGTCGGCGTAGTTGTTTTCCGTCTCGTAAAGCCGGATGTGATGCAACTGGCAGCCCCGCTCTGAAATGGCGGGCTCCAACTCTTCCCAGATCGCGATGATGAGCACCTCCGTAGAAGTCTTCTTGCCCTTCAAAAACGGCACATCCAGGTTGAGGTTCTTGTGGTCGATGGGCTCTTCCACCTTGTCCTTGATGATGTCCTTGAGCTCCTTGAGGTTCATGCAGTAGCCCGTCTCCTCCGCTGGCTCGCCCTTGATGGTGACGTGCAGCTCGTAGTTGTGGCCGTGCCAGTTGGGGTTGGCGCATTTGCCAAACACTTCCATGTTCTTCTCCTCAGACCAATCCTCATTCCACAATTTGTGGGCGGCATTGAAATGGGCGCGGCGGGTGACGTAGACGTTCTTCATGATGCGATAACCCGGCAAAGGTAGCAGATGTTTTCACCGGGCTACCTTCGCGCCATGATTGTGGTTACAGGAGCTGCAGGCTTCATCGGAAGCGTGCTTGCCGTCAGGCTGTTGGAGGCGGATTACCGCCAGTTGGTCTTAGTCGATGACTTCAATGTGGAGGCCAAACGCCCCAACCACGCCCACCTCAACGTGACCGAGCGCGTGGACCGCATGGACTTCCCAGCATGGCTTCGCGAGAACGAGTCGCAAGTGCAATTCGTGTTCCACCTTGGGGCCCGAACCGACACCACAGAACAAGACGAGGAACTCCTGACCGCACTCAACCTGCAGTACACGAAAGACATCTGGAACCTGTGCGTGGAGTTTGGGCTGCCGCTCATCTACGCCAGTTCTGCGGCCACGTATGGCGACGGCAGCAAGGGCTACGTCGACAGCCACGAGGTCGTGAAGGACCTGGAACCGCTGAACCCCTACGGGCGGTCCAAGAACGACTTCGACGCCTGGGCCCTCGCCCAAGAACGCCAGCCCTACTTCTGGGCCGGCTTCAAGTTCTTCAACGTCTACGGGCCCAACGAATTTCACAAGGGCCGCATGGCTTCTGTGGTCCTGCACACGTTCCGCCAAGTGGAAGCCACGGGCGGCATGAAGCTCTTCCGCAGCCACAGGCCCGATTTCGAGGACGGCCACCAAACCCGGGACTTCGTCCACGTGGAAGACGTGTGCAGCGTGTTGCTTCACTTCATGCACCACCGCATCCCAGCGCACTCGGGGCTGTACAATTTGGGCAGCGGCCAAGGCCGGACCTTCCTCGACTTGGTCCGCGCCACATTCAGCGCCATGGGCTGCACCCCGGAGATTTCATTCATCGACACCCCAGAGGACATCCGGGACACCTACCAATACTTCACAGAAGCTGACCTCACCAAACTGAGGAACCACGGTTGCGACGTGACGTTCCGGTCTCTGGAATCGGGGATCGAAGACTACGTGAAAAACCACCTCACGACTGGACGGCGGCGCGCGCCTCAAGCAGCCGCTGTCGAACCTTCTTGAGTCTGGACACGGCCTCCTGGCGCTTGGCCTCTTCCGCAGGGTCGACCACAGGCGTCGGCATCGCAGTGGCCGCCTGGGCCGCAAAAGCCGCCTGGGCACCCCGCTCTTTCGCCTCTCCTTTTCTGGCCGACATCGCCTTGCGTGCACCCTCCAGCGTGAGGCCTTGAACTTTCACCAAGTCGTAGATGCGGCGGATGACGTCGATGTCTTCTTGCCGGTACGCGCGCTTGCCGCGTGCGTTGGTCTTGGGCTGAATCTGCTTGAATTGCTTTTCCCAAAACCGAAGCAACGACGGGTTGACGTCGAGCATCTTGGCCACCTCAGAAATGCTGTGGTAACGCTTTTGGATGGGTTGATTCAGCGGCATATGAGGACAAGATAGGACGCTCAGTCCAAACTCTGGTTCTCCAAATCGGCCGCCTCCAACATCTGCTCGTACTCGGCAGGCGACAGGTCGTTGAAGTAGTAGTGCGCGGGGTTCACCTTCCGCCCGTCTTTGTGCACCTCGTAGTGAAGGTGGGACGAGGTGGAGGTGCCGGTGCTTCCAACCAAGCCGATGACCTGGCCGCGCTTTACCTTGTCGCCGCGACGCACGTTGGACTTGCTCAGGTGGGCGTAGAGCGTCTCGTAGCCAAAGCCGTGGCGGATGACGATGTGGCGGCCGTAGCCGTTGTAGAGACGCTTGACCTTGACCACTTCGCCGTCGCCCGTGGCGAACACTTCAGTGCCTTCAGGGGCGCTGAAGTCCATGCCGTAGTGGAACTTCCGAACCTTGTAGATGGGGTGAATGCGGTAGCCCCACCCGCTGGCCATGCGGCCGAGGTCCTCGTTCCGCACCGGCTGAATGGCCGGGATTGATTCCAAACGCTTCTCGTACTCGAGCGCCATGTCGGTCACCTCGTCCAACGAGTTGGACTGCGCCACCAGAGAGCGCTGCAGGGACGCGATGCGGTCCTTGAGTTCAGCCACCTCCTCCGAGTGCACGTGGCCTCGCACGGTGGCTTGACGGTCCACCCCACCGATGCCCGGATGGCGAAGGTGGTCAGGAACGGGTTGCACGCCGAGGATGGTGCGGTACACCGCGTCGTCGCGTTGGGCCAGGTCGCCGAGCGCCCCTTCCATCAAGGCCACCTCCCCACGCATCTCTTCCAGCTGCCGCTCCAAGAAGGCGATCTCACGGTCTCTGGCGCGGTCGGCAGGGCTTTGGAACACTTGGTCGAACAGCCACACGCTGCCCGCCCCAATCGCCAGCACAAACGCCACGCGAAGCCCCACAAGCTGGAAAATCTCCCGGCCTGTGAGCTTGACCTCCTCCATCTGGAGGGTCTCAGGATTGTACCTGCTGCGCGTCCACATCGGGGCAAAGGTCGTCATTCTTGCGTGGATGGTCTGCCGTATTTTCACGCTGCAATTCAAAGCGCCATGGAATCACGCGTCATCCGCCAGACATTTTTGGACTTTTTCAAAGAGAAGAACCACACCATTGTGCCGTCTGCGCCGATGGTGGTGAAGGACGATCCGACCCTCATGTTCATCAATGCAGGGATGAATCCGTTCAAGGATTTGTTCTTGGGGAACCAGCCGGTCAAACATGCGCGCATCGCCGACACCCAAAAGTGCCTGCGCGTGAGCGGCAAGCACAACGACCTTGAAGAAGTGGGCGTCGACACGTACCACCACACGCTCTTCGAAATGTTGGGGAACTGGTCCTTCGGCGACTACTTCAAGGCCGAGGCCATCGACTGGGCGTGGGAATTGCTCACCGACCGCTACAAGCTGGACAAGGACCGCTTGTACGTCACCGTGTTTGGCGGAGACCAAGGCGACGGCTTGCCTGCCGACGACGAGGCCCGCGCGCAGTGGCAAAAGCACATGGCCGACGACCGGATTCTCGCGGCAGACAAGAAGGACAATTTTTGGGAAATGGGCGAGACGGGGCCTTGCGGCCCCTGCTCTGAAATCCACATCGACCTCCGGGACGACGACGAACGCACCAAAGTCGACGGCCGCGGCTTGGTCAACATGGACCACCCGCAAGTGATCGAGGTGTGGAACCTCGTGTTCATGGAGTTCAACCGCATGGCGGACAGCTCCCTCGTGCCCCTTCCGAACAAGCACATCGACACCGGCATGGGCTTCGAGCGCCTGGCCATGGCGTTGCAAGGGGTCCAATCCAACTACGACACCGACATCTTCACGCCACTCCTCGACGCCATCGCCAAGGCGAGCGGCAAGACCTACCCCGGCGACGACAGCCAAGAGGCTGTGGCGTTTCGCGTCATCGCCGACCACGTCCGCGCCGTGGCGTTCTCCATTGCGGACGGCCAACTGCCTTCCAACACCGGTGCGGGCTACGTGATTCGCCGGATTTTGCGCCGTGCGGTCCGGTACGGCTCGTCCTTCCTCGGGATGAATGAGCCGTTCATCTTTACCCTCGTGGACGTGCTGGACGACCAGATGTCTGGCACTTTCCCAGAAATCAAGGCCCAAAAAGGCCTCATTCAACAAGTCATCGAGCAAGAGGAGCAATCCTTCCTGCGCACGTTGGCCTCAGGCATGGACAAGTTGGCCTTGGCGACCAAGGACATGAAGGCGGGAGACGAGTTGGCGGGCGATTTGGTCTTCGAACTCTACGACACCTTCGGGTTCCCCGTGGACTTGACCGCGCTCATCGCCAGCGAGCAAGACCTCAAGGTGGACGAGGCGGGATTCAGCGCCCTGTTGGAAGCCCAAAAAAACCGTTCCCGCGAAGCCGGCAAAATCACCGCCGACGACTGGCAAGTGGTGGTCGCCCACGACGGCGTCACCGAATTCGTGGGGTACGACCACACCTCCGCGGACGTCAAGCTGTTGCGCCACCGGGAAGTGACGGCCAAGAAAAAGACGTTCATCCAAGCGGTGTTTGACCAATCCCCGTTCTACCCAGAAGGGGGCGGCCAAGTGGGCGACCAAGGCACGCTCACGTCAGAGGACGGGGTGTTCCGCGTGCTCGACACCAAAAAAGAGAACAACCTCATCGTCCATGTCTTGGACAAAGTCCCCACCTCCCCTTCTGGCACCTTCAAAGCCGAAGTGCACGGCGGCCGTCGAGACGACTCCGCACGCAACCACAGCGCCACGCACCTCTTGCACGAGGCGCTTCGTGAGGTGCTCGGAACGCATGTGGAACAAAAAGGCTCGCTCGTCAAGCCCGACGGCTTGCGGTTTGATTTCTCCCACTTCCAAAAGGTGACCGCCGAAGAGTTGGCGCACATCGAGTCGAAGGTGCAGACCCGCATCCTGGCGAACCTTCCGTGCGGCGAGCACCGGGACATCCCCTTGGCCCAAGCCGAAGAAGCTGGTGCCATGATGTTGTTTGGCGAGAAGTACGGGGACACGGTTCGCATGATTGAATTTGGGTCCTCCAAGGAACTCTGCGGCGGCATCCACGTGCCCGCCACTGGGGCCATCGGCTTGTTCCGAATTGAAAGCGAAAGCGCCGTGGCTGCCGGCATCCGCCGCATCGAGGCCGTCACAGGCTCAGGTGCACTGCAAGCCCAACACGAGGAGCGCGCTCAACTGGCGAGCATTCGCACCTTGCTCAAAGGCGCTGCTGACCCTGCCCAAGCCATCGACGACCTGTTGAAGGCCAACACGAAAATGTCCAAAGACATTGAAGCCTTTCAACGCGCGGCCGCCGGCAACGTGAAAGAAGACCTCATTGGCAAGATGACCACCCTCTCAGGCATCCATGCCGTGGGGGCCGTGCTGGACTTGGACAGCAAGAACATCAAGGACCTCGCGTTCCAACTGAAAGCTGAAAAAGCGCCGTTCTTTGGTGTCTTTGGAAGCGAGGCCGGGGGCAAAGTCACCTTGTCCATCGCCATCAGCGACGACGTCGTGGAGTCCCATGGGCTTCACGCGGGCAACTTGGTCCGGGAATTGGCCAGCCACATCGGTGGCGGCGGTGGCGGTCAAGCGTTCTTCGCGACCGCGGGCGGCAAAAACGCCGCCGGACTGCAAGCGGCCGTGGATGCAGCGCTTGCCAAGCTTCAGGGATGAGCTGAATTCGGTCAGGCAACCGAGAGGTGGGGCCGCTGGGGCTCGTGCAATTCGCGGCCAAACACAGGGCCCTGGTACTCCTCGTCCTCGCTCAGTCCGAGGTTGAGGATGTAGAAAACGTTGAAGACGGCCGCCAAGCCGAAGTCCAAGTTGCTCCGCTTGCCAAACGAGGCCGCGAGCTCCATGATTGTCTTGAAGAAGAAAAACACGTTGTAACCTGGGATCAGGAACCGCAGCGCGTGGCTGTCGGGGCGGCCCACGATGCGCATGGCGATGACCACGTTGTAGCCCGGCACCACGACAGACCATCCCGGCTGGGCGCATTTGACGAACAACCGCCAGTTGCCAGCCAGGGCCACGAGGGTCACAAAGAGAAAGCCAATCACCACGCCGCCGTCCAATTCAAGGGTGTCAAAAAATTCCATGTCGTCAGAGGTTTGTCCAAAGGACAGACGAAGGAACAAGGAAGAGGTTGCCTCATCTTGCTGACAACCAACGCATCAAGACATAAGCATGTGTTCTGAGGACATAGGGCGCATTATCCCAAGTGCCCGTGCTTGGCCACCAATGCGGCGTCGATGGCCCCTTTGGCCGGGCAGAAGATGAGCAAGCGCTCCACCGCATTGCGCAACTCCCTGACGTTCCCCGTCCAAGGCGCGCCGGCGAGCATGTCCATGGCCTCCGCACTCACTTTGGGGACGCTTCGACCGCTCTGGCCGCACAACAAGTCCAAGAAATGCGCCACCAAGACAGGCACGTCGGACGCGCGCTCCGAAAGCGAAGGCACGTGGATGGGCACCACGGCAAGCCGGTGGTACAAATCCTCTCGGAATTCGCCGTCGGCGATGGCTTGCTTCAAGTCTTTGTTGGTCGCCGCCACCACGCGCACGTCCACCGCGATGTCTTTGTCGGAACCGACGCGGGAAATCTTGTGCTCTTGCAAAGCACGCAGGACCTTGGCTTGCGCGTTGGCGCTCATGTCTCCGATTTCATCGAGGAACAACGTGCCGCCTTGGGCCTGCTCAAACTTGCCCTTGCGCTGAGATACGGCGCTGGTGAACGCCCCCTTCTCGTGGCCAAACAACTCGCTCTCGATCAACTCCCCTGGGATGGCCGCACAATTGACCTCCACAAACGGCCCCTCGGCACGGGGGGAGCCGTTGTGAATTTGGCGCGCCACCAACTCCTTGCCCGCGCCGTTCGCCCCGGTGACCAACACCCGGGCTTCGGTGGGCGCCACAGTCTCGACCATGCTCAAGATGTCCCGAATCGCCTGGGACTCCCCCACAATGGTGTGCGACTGGGCCTTGTGGGCCTTCTTCTTCAGGACTTGGGTGGTTTCCACGAGCGCCTCACGCTCCAGCATGTTCCGGAGTGTGACCAGCACCCGGTTCAAGTCCAGCGGTTTTTGGATGAAATCGTACGCGCCCTTCTTCAACGAGGCCACCGCCGTGTCGACCGTGCCGTGCCCCGAAATCATGACCACCGGCGTCTGCACGCCCTTCTTGGCCAACATGTCGAGCACGTCGAGGCCGTCCATTTGGGGCATTTTGACATCGCAGAAGATGCCGTCGAATTTGGTCTTGGTCGCAGCGAGCACCCCGTCCATCCCCGTCGCAGCTTCTGAAATGCGATGTCCCTCGTATTCCAAAATTTCACGCAGGCTGGTGCGGATGGGTGCTTCGTCGTCGATGATCAGCAGATGGGCCATGGTCTCAATTTGGGGTGTTCATCCGTGCCAAGCCAAAGATGGTGCCAAACTCGTGACCCCGGCAACTTCACCCCAACTCAGGGAGCAAAGGCAAACCCCGCTCCAAGCGGGACATGACCCCCTCGCGCAGGGCGTAGGACGCACGCACCATGTCGTTGAACTCGCCCAAGCCGAGGACCCATTCGATCAGAGCCACGCTGAACGGCATCAAGTCCACCCGCGCCGGGTCCATGCCCGGCATGGCCGCGCGGTGGTGCACATCCTGTTCCACAAGCTGCTGGGCCAAGGCGCGGAACGCCTCCATGGGGATGGGGTCCACGCCAGGATGGGACTCGGGCGTTTGGGCGTGGTCGGGGCGCTCCCGCTTGGTTCGGGTCCCCGCCATCTCGGCCAGCGTGTCGAACGACCCGCTCGCCCCCACCAAACGCGTGGGCTTCAAAGCCTCAACCGCCGCCACCAAAGGCGCCATGACGTCGTCGAAGTAAGGCGTCATTTTGGCCTGTCCTTCCCGTCCCATCGGATCGGGGAGTCCCATCAACATGTGCAACCGGGCCACCCCCGTGTTGAAACTCTGCGCCCACTGAATCTCGAGGCCTTTCCAAATCACAAACTCCACGCTCCCCCCGCCGATGTCCATGGTCAAGCAGGTCTCGTCTGGCATCTCAGGGTGGTTGAGCCAAATGCCTTCTTGGATCAACCTCGCCTCATGGGCCCCGCCGATGACCTGGATGTCGAGGTCGGCCAACCGCTTGGCTTCCGAGACGAATTCCGGGCCGTTCTTCGCGTCGCGCATGGCGCTGGTGGCCAGCACATGCACCTCTTCAACGTCGTAGTTGCGAAGCGCCTCACGCATGGACACCAGGGCGTCCAACCCTCGGGCCATGCGGTCCGGCTGGATGACGCCCTTGGCGACACCGCCTTTGCCCAATTTGACCGGGACGCGCTGTCCGAACACCGGAATCCAACCTTCCTTGGCGCCCATTTCAACCACCCGCAGGTTGAAGGTGTTGGTGCCGCAATCGATGACGGCCAGTTTGCGCAACGCGTTCACAGCGCCCCTGAATCGGGGTGGAACATCCAACGAACGACCTCTTTCAGGTTGGGTTTTTTGCCGTACATCAAAATGGCCACGCGGTACACCCGGCCGGCCAACCCCACGAGGGCGACTGTGGTGGCCAGCAGCAACGCCATGCTCAAGGCGACGTGCCACCAAGGCACCCCCATGGGCAAGCGCACCATCATGGAAATGGGTGCGGAGAAGGGCACGAAGGAGCTCACAATGGCCAAGGTGCTCTCGGGCGAGTCCAAGCTCATCGACGCCAACATGTAGCTGAAGAGCAGGGGCGCCATCACCGGCAGAAGCAGGTATTGGGCGTCCGATTCCTGCTCCACCATGGCGCCAATGGTGGCGAAAAAGGCGCTGTACAACGCGTACCCGAGCACGAAGTACAGGGCCCCGCACGTGAGCATGACGCCCCAATTGATGTCGAGCAGAAACGCAAGCTCCGACTGGGAGGCCAAGACGGTGGTCAAGTCCACGGCTTCTGGGGCGAGGCCTTGGGTTTGGGCCCAGCCCTCCATCCACGCACTCTGGTCGAGCGCAAGGCCAAAGACGAAGAACAGCCCCCAGCTCAGCACCGCCCAGCCGAGGATTTGCGTCAACCCCACCAAGCCAATGCCCGCAATTTTTCCGGCCAACAACTGGCTCGGGCGCACGGTGCTTAACACCACCTCCACGATGCGGTTGGACTTCTCTTCAATGACGCCGCGCATGACGTGCATGCCGTAGATGAGCACGAACGTGAACATGAAGACGCTGAACATGAAGCCGAGCAAGGCGCGTTCCTCGCCTTTTTGTTCCCCGGTTTCGATGTCGAGCGCCACGAGGGACACGTCTGTCTTGAGCGACAGGTAGGCATCGTAGTCCAAATCCGCCCGCTCCCGCACTTTCAATCGCTCCAACGCTTCGCTGAAGTCGCGTTCCATGGCGCGCTTGGCCCGGCCCGGCGGCGGCGACAACTGCAGCAACTGCATCTTCTCGCTTTGCATCAGCCCGGCGTCGAACGTCACCATGCAAGTGTACCCCTCGGCTTGAAGCTCCTCCTTGGTTTTCTCTTCCCTGCCGAACCTGTAGGTCAACAAAGGCCGCTCCGGGTAACATGCCGGACATGTCGGCACGAATTGCCCACCGTCGGTGGGCACGGTGATCAAGCCGTCGTGGTCCACGACCCACACCTTCACGGGATCTTCCGTGGATTGGGTGAGCAACACCAAACCGGCAATCAACCCCACGGTGAGGATGGGGCCCAAGACGGTCGCGACCACAAAGGCGCGTCGCCGAACGCGGGTCAGGTATTCCCTGCGCACAATGGCCAAAACGGTGCTCAACCCATTCATGCGCCCACGGATTCGACGGTTTGGACAAAGACCTCCTCCATGGAAAGTCGAACAGGGCGGGCCTCCAAGACTTCCACATGCTGCACCGCCCAAGCCAAAAAAGCGGGCATGCCCCACGACTCCGGCAAGGTCAGGTCCAACGTGTGGCGGTCCCCTTCGGTGCTCGATTGAAGCAACTCCGCCCGGGCACCCAATTCCGCCACGAAGGCCATAAGGTGGCCGCGCACGACCACTTGAACGCGGCCCTGTCGGGCCGATTCCCGCACCTCGTCGGTGGGTCCAGAGAGGATCTTTTGGCCCTTGTGCAAGAGAACAACTTCGTCGCACAAGGCCTCCACAGACCCCATGTTGTGCGTCGACAACACGAGCGTGGTGCCCTCCTCCTTCACAAGCCGCAACATCTCGTCGCGGACCAGCGCGGCGTTGATCGGGTCGAGGCCGCTGAACGGCTCGTCCAGAATGAGCAACTCCGGGCGGTGAAGGACGGTGGCGATGAACTGGATTTTTTGGGCCATGCCCTTGCTCAGGTCGGCCACTTCCCGGTTCCACCACCCCTCCACTTCGAGGCGCTCGAACCACTGCTTCAGGTCGCGTTCGGCCTCTGGCCGTGCCATGCCTCGGAGCGTCGCGAAGTACAGGACTTGCTCGGCCACCCGCATGCTCTTGTACAGGCCGCGTTCCTCCGGGAGGTACCCCATTCTGGACAGCAGGCCACGGTGGTGAGATTCCCCCCACATGCGAAGCGTGCCTCGGTCTGGCTTGGTGATGCCCGTGACCATGCGCAAGAGGGTGGTCTTGCCTGCGCCGTTGGGGCCCAAGAGGCCCACGATTTTGCCGGCCTCCATGTCCAAGTCCAAAGGCGCAAGGGCGACGTGGTCGCCGAACGATTTGGTGATGCCTTGGGCGTGGAGGATGGGCTGGCTCATGGTCAGGAGAACATGTCCCGGACCTTGTCGAAGAAGCCGCGCTCCCCGTGGTCCGGTTCAGGCTGGAAGTTCGCAGAATCGCGGAGTTCTTCCAACGCTTTCGTCTCCGATTTGCTCAATTTCTTGGGCGTCCATACGTTCAAGTTGATCAGCAGGTCGCCGTTGCCGTAGCTGTCCACGGAAGGCAGTCCCTTGCCACGCAGGCGGACAATCTTGCCACTTTGCGTGCCGGCGTCGATCTTGATTTTGGCCTTGCCGCCCAACAGAGGCACCTCAGCCGTGGCCCCGAGGGCCGCGTCGGCGAAGCTGATGTAATGGTCGTGGTGCAGGTTCTTGCCGTTCCGCTGGAACACGTCGTGGGGGAGCACTTCCACCATGACGATGAGGTCGCCAGGCACACCACCGAGGGGGGCGCCGTTGCCTTCGCCCCGAACGCTGAGCTGCATGCCGTCTTCCACGCCACCTGGAATCTCGAGGTTGACCACGGCTTCTTCCCGCACCATGCCCATCTCGTCGGCGCCGGAGGGGCGTCGGGTGATGCTTTGGCCGGTGCCCTGGCACACGTTGCAGGTCGAGGCCGTTTGCATTTGGCCCAGAATGGTGTTGGTCACCCGGCGCACTTGGCCCGTTCCGTGACAGGTGCCGCAATCGGTGTATTCCACCCCCTTCGCCTGCACCTGCTTGAAGACCTTGACTTTCTTGGACACACCCTCGGCAACTTCCTCGAGCGTCAACTTCACCTTGATGCGCAGGTTGGCGCCCTTCATGCGACGCTTGCGGCCGCCACCGCCGCCACCGCCAAAGGCACCTCCGAAGATGTCTCCGAATTGGGAGAAGATGTCGTCCATGTTCATCCCGCCGCCACCGAAGCCGCCCGGTCCGCCGCGCATGCCTTCATGGCCAAAGCGGTCGTACTGCTGGCGCTTGGTGTCGTCGCTCAACACCTCGTACGCTTCGGCCGCCTCCTTGAAGCGCTCCTCTGCAGAAGCGTCGTCAGGGTTCTTGTCAGGGTGGTACTTCAGCGCAAGCTTGCGGTACGCCTTCTTGATCTCAGAAGCCGAGGCGCCTTTGCCAACCCCGAGTGTTTCGTAGTAATCGCGTTTGGCCATGATGCCTTATTGCCCCACCACCACCTTGGCGTAGCGCATGATTTTGTCGTTCAACTTGTACCCGGGCTCCACCACGTCGACCACCTTGCCTGCGAGCTCTGGCGTCGGGGCTGGGATGTTGGTGATGGCTTCGTGAAGCTCCACGTCGAACGCGTCGCCTTGGTTCACGTCCATCTTGGCCAAACCTTGGGCCTCGAGCAATTGACGCATCTTGGTGTGGATGAGGTTCCGGCCTTGGCGCACGGCCTCGACGTCTTCGCTGGCGTCTGCCGCAGCCCGGTCAAAATCGTCGAGCACCGGCAACATCTTCTCCAGCACATCCATGGACGCGTTTCGGATCAAATCCCCTCGCTCGCGCATGGTCCGCTTGCGGAAGTTGTCGAACTCTGCATACAGCCGCAAATACTTGTCTTGCCAATCGGTGTCCTCCATTTCTGGCGCTTCTTGGCCTTCGGGCGCTTCCGTTGCTGGCTCCGCTTGGGCGGTGGTTTCCTGGGCGTCGTGCTCGGGGTTCTCGTGCTTCTC
Source organism: uncultured Flavobacteriales bacterium (assembly GCA_965658045.1). Lineage (GTDB taxonomy): Bacteria > Bacteroidota > Bacteroidia > Flavobacteriales_D > Sanyastnellaceae > UBA11663. The sequence continues at coordinate 30,873 of CBFHQO010000013.1, forward strand.
TTCCATGGTCGTTTTTGCAGTCATGTGTGGTCTGGCCCACCAAGGTCAAACGGCGTGCCAGCTCCGCTTCAAGTGCGAAGATGCGACAGGGTGTCATGCAAACGTGACAAGGGCCTGACATCTCTGCCAAGCCCTTGCATGTTCGTCATGTTGTGTGCGCCGCGCTCAGAAGCTGGTGACGTATTTGTCCAGCTGGCGGTGCAGCTCGATGCCGCGTAAATTCTTGGCGACAATGATGCCGTTGGGATCCACCAAGAAGCTCATGGGGATGGAGCTGACGCCGTACATCGCCGCCGCTTCGTTGTCCCACTTCTTGAGGTCGCTCACGTGGTGTTTCCACGAAAGGTCGTCCTTCTTGATCGCGGCTTCCCAACGGGGGATGTCGCTGTCCAAGGAGACGCTGAAGACCTCGAACCCGTCGGCGTCCTTGAACTTGGCCTTGCGGTACTTGTCGTACGCCCGCACCACGTTGGGGTTCTCACGGCGGCAGGGTCCGCACCACGACGCCCAAAAATCGATCAACACGTAGCTGCCGCGCAGGTCGCTCAGCTTCATCTCTTTCCCCTTGGGGTTGGGCATGGCGATTTCAGGCGCCTCGTCCCCCACGTTGTGGCCAATCTTCCCCGTGATTTCCACCGCGCAAGCGGTCAATTGAACGGACTCTTCTTGGCCGCCCCATCCGGACCAAACCAAGGCAGAGAAGGCCAGCATGAAACCTGCTTTCCACATGTGCTTTGACGTTTTTGTGTGTCGTTTCTGAGTCATTGAAGATACGCCCGTTCTCAGGAAACCCGGACGATGTTGGCCCCCAAGGCGCGCAAGCGATCATCGATGTGTTGGTACCCTCGGTCGATTTGATCGATGTTGTGGATGGTGCTCTGGCCTTCTGCGCTGAGTGCTGCAATCAGCAAGCTCACCCCGGCCCGAATGTCCGGCGAAGTCATGGTCACGCCACGCAGGCTGGACTTGCGGTCAAGACCGATGACCGTCGCGCGGTGCGGGTCGCACAAGATGATTTGGGCGCCCATGTCGATGAGTTTGTCCACGAAGAACAAGCGGCTCTCAAACATCTTTTGGTGCACCAAGACGCTCCCCCTCGCTTGGGTCGCCGTCACCAGGACGATGGACAACAAATCCGGGGTGAAGCCTGGCCATGGCGCGTCGGCCACGGTCAACAAACTCCCGTCGATGAAGGTGTCAATTTCGTAATGGTCTTGGGCTGGAATGTGCAGATCCTCCCCGCGGCGCTCCATCTTGATTCCCAGGCGTTGGAACACGTTGGGGATGACGCCCAGCTCGTCGTACGCGCAATCCTTGATGGTGATTTCACTTTTCGTCATCGCCGCAAGTCCGATGAAACTGCCGATCTCAATCATGTCAGGCAGGCAGCGGTGCTCCGTGCCTCCCAAGGTTGGCACGCCCTCGATGGTCAGTAAATTGGATCCGACCCCGCTGATCTTGCCGCCCATGCGGTTGATCATCTTGCAAAGTTGCTGGAGGTAAGGCTCGCACGCTGCGTTGTAAATCGTGGTCGTGCCCTCAGCAAGTGCTGCCGCCATGACCACGTTGGCCGTGCCCGTCACCGACGCCTCGTCGAGCAACATGTACGTGCCCTTCAACCCGTCCGGCGCACTTGCGTTGAAGAATCCTGTGGACGCGTCGTAGGAGAATTGAGCTCCCAGTTTCTGGAACCCGATGAAGTGGGTGTCCATGCGGCGGCGACCGATCTTATCTCCACCCGGACGTGGGATGGCGCCCAAGCCAAACCGGCCCAACATCGGCCCCAGGATCATCACGGAACCGCGCAGTCCGCCTCCTTTGGTCCGGAAGGACTCGGTCTTGAGGTGGTCGAGGTTGACGTCGTCCGCTTCAAAGCGCCAAGACCCTGGCCCCAGGTGCTGGGTCTTCACCCCCAAATCGCCCAACAAGTTGATGAGCTTGTTGACGTCGACGATGTCCGGTAAATTGTGGATGGTCACGGGCTCTGCGGTGAGCATCACCGCGCACAAAATCTGCAACGCCTCGTTCTTCGCACCCTGGGGAACGACCTCCCCTTGCAGCCTCTGGCCGCCCTCAATGATGAAACTTCCCATGCTCCCGAATTTCGGGGGCCGACCCACGCGCATCCGTGCGCCACGCCAGGGTTATCAACCCCGATTCGGGGAAAGGTCAAGCGACTTGCGGCGCGGCTCAGCGACGCTTCTTTTTCTTCTTGTGGGGACGTGCCAACGCGTCGCTCGTCTTCCGCACGTTGCGCAGGATGTCCGCTTGGCCTTCCAACTCGACGCCTTCTGGCAACACCAACGCCCCGCCAGACTTCGCCTTGAGTTCCGCCGCAATCACCGAGTCTTCCACGGTGTTGCGGTTCCATGTCAAGAAATGCCGCTTCATCAGGTTGGCCAACTTCACCACGAGCACCTGCTTCTCTTCTCCGTCCTCCATGGCTTTGGCCGCCTCGATTAAGTCGAGGGTCGTTTTGCCGTAGTGGCCCACGCGAGACTGGGCGTTGGGGTAATCCATGTCGGCAGGGGCACTGTCCTTCTCGGCAGGCTCAGGCTTGGGAAACGGGCTGTCCACGTCCAGCTCGTAACGGGCCATGACATGAAGTTGGTTCCACAGCTTTTGGGCCGCTTCGTCCTTTCCTCCCTCTTGCTTCACCACGCTGCCCATCACGCTGACGATGGCGGCCGCGCATTTGCTGCGCTCGTCGCGGTCGGCGATGCTCAAGCAGTGGTCCACCATTTGGTGGATGGAGCGTCCGTATTCTGAAATCACGAGGTCGTCCCTCATGCTGTTGTAGCTGAGCGCGTCAAAGTTGATGGAAGCGTCTGCCATGGTGTTCAATGCTGGATTTGTCTCTTGCCGCTCCAGTCCAAACGTGGACGAGCTACACTCAGCCAACCGGCCGATGCACCAAAGATACAAGGTCCAAGCCCTTGGCCCACGTGTTCATGTCTGCAATCAACTCACGTGCGCACTCCCTCAACACTCGTTCTTCGGCGACAAACGCCTTCCACCCTTTCCCGACCGGCCCCGCCGTGGACCGTCGGCGAGACATCGCGTCGAGCACGTCGTGGACCACTTGGCCGTCTCTGTACCCCGTGAGCCACCCATGGTGCACCATGGCGTCGTAAAACCTCCGGCTCCGCGCGGGCATGGACTCGAGTTGCAGCGAAAGGCCCTGGAGTTCTTGGGCCGCAAACGTGTCGAGGTCGCCACACCCTTGGCCGAGTTGGGCGAACTCGGAGGCCAGCACATGGTCCGCCAGCACGTCCCACACCACCCCGCTCCATTTGCCGCAAACCGGTCTGATCAAGGCGCGCGCAGCTTGGCTGGCTTCGTGGCGGTCGCTGTGTTCGTCCAGCGCGCGGTGAAATCGAATGCCTCTGGCCACTTCGGTCCCCCACTTGGCTTCGACGTTGCGGCCCTTCACGGCATCGCCCACAAAATTGCCTAGCTTGCCTGAGCGGTCCAACCCGGCCCAATGTCCCACCGCCATGTGCGCCAAATAGTTCACGGCTGCAATGCTCGAAAAGAAGCCGTGGCATGCAGCAGCTGCGTGAAGAAAATCGCCGGAAGTGTTTGCAGAAAGGAGAGGTTGTGCTAATTTTGGCCTCCCGCAAACGAGCGGGTCAGAACACCTTCTGATTCTTCTGCGAGAATAGCTCAGCTGGTAGAGCACAACCTTGCCAAGGTTGGGGTCGCGAGTTCGAATCTCGTTTCTCGCTCATCAAAAGCCTCCTATTTCGGGGGGCTTTTTTCGTTTGTGACCGCGGCGTTTTGACTCTCAAGGCAGTGATGCATCTTTGCACCATGACTGCAACGATTCACACCGACCACGGCGCCATGACCGTGGAGTTTTTTGAAAAGGACGCGCCCAACACCGTGGCCAACTTCGTGAAGCTCGCCAAGGAAGGCTTCTACGAGGGCTTGAAGTTCCACCGCGTGATTCCAGGCTTCGTGGCGCAAGGCGGATGCCCCCAGGGCATTGGCAGCGGCGGTCCCGGATACACCATCGACTGCGAGTTGGACGGGGACAACCAGCACCACGACAAAGGGGTGTTGAGCATGGCCCACGCCGGCCGCAACACCGGAGGCTCTCAGTTCTTCATCGTGCACAACCGGGAGAACACGGCGCACTTGGACCGCAACCACACGTGCTTCGGCAAGGTCACCGAGGGCCTCGACCTCGTGGAGAAAATCGCCCAAGGCGACACCTTCCGCGTGGAAATCCACGAAGACTGATTCAGGACACACCCAGACACGAAAAAGGCGGCCTCAGGGCCGCCTTTTTCATGCGTTTGAGGGAAGGGCTGACCTTCTCACTCGTTCTTTTCGCGGAGGCCGTCGTTGTAGCGGGACTCGCTGATCACAATGTCGTAGACCGGGGTCATCAAGGTGTCGCCTGACGCTTCCACGACTTCGAGGTCGTAGGTCTTGATCACGTAGTCCTTGGGAAGAACTGGGGCCGTGCCCACGAGCTTCTTCATCACCGAATTGGTGAGGTTGCACGTGCTGAGGTCTGTGCCGGTGAAGTCCGCCCCATCCACCATGGCGCCGGAGAACGACACCCCGTGCATGGACGCGTCCTTGAACGACACGTTGCGCACCATGGCGCGGTTGAAGCCCGCCCCGGTCAGGTTGCACGACTCGAACGTCGTCTTGTCCAGGCGCGCCGCAGAGAAGCTCGCGCCGCTGAGGTTGGCTTCGATGAAGTCAGTTTGGTCCATCATGGCGTTGGCGAAGCTGGCGCCGTTCAAAATGCAATCGTCGGTGAACTTGGTGAGCAAGAACGACGCGTCTTCGAAGTCGCCGCCGGAGAGGTTGCACTCTTCCAGCAAGCAGTTCTCGAAGCGGGCGTCCTTGGCGGACATGGCGCGCTCGCTCTCAGGTGCGGTCTCATACAGCCCGTCGTAGGCCAAGGCGTCGGTGGTCCACTCCACCAAAGAGGCCGAGCTGAAGTCGGCTTCGTCGAAAAACGCGCCTTGCACGAACCAAGAGGCCATTTGGGCGCCGTGGAACTTCGCCTTGGTGGCGATGAAGCCGGTGGCGTCCACCATTTCCACCGCATCCCCGTCCATGTTGATGGCGGAGAAGTTGGCCTGCGAGGCGTCGGTGTAACGAAGCACCGGAGGGGTCAAGAAGTCCACCGCCACCCACGAAGAGTGACGCAGGTCCAACCCTTCGAGGGGCACGTAAGGGCCCATGGCGCCTGAAGGCTCGCTGAGTTCAAAGCGGGAACCGTTTAGCACGCAACGTCCGCCGTCCACCATGCCAAACGCCCGGTTCACTTCCATGAACACCGTTCCAGCCAGGTTGCAATCGTTCACGCGGCCCATCGCGTTGGCCCGTCCCGCGCGCTTGCCGCGGTAGGACTGCGCTTGCAAGTCCAGGGTTGTCAAGGCCATCAAGGCCACCATCGCCAAGCCCAGGGGGCGCATTGCTTTCAAACTCGTCATGAGGGTCAGATTCAGTCTGCAAGGTACGCAGGCGTTCACTGTTCTGACAAGCAACATTTTCCGCCATTTTTGTGTTTCAATCGCAAACCGAACCTCATGCGCCGTTCCCTGCTCACCCTGGTCTTGTTGACCACCGCCCTGTGCTCTTTCGCCCAAACGAACATCCCCGGGTGCACCAACCCGGGTGCCTTGAACTACAACCCAGGCGCGACAGTGGACGACGGCTCGTGTTTGGGGGTGGGGTGTCCCGACCCTGCGGCCAGCAACTTCGACCCGTTGGCCCAAATTTTTGGGCTGGGCGACTTGAGCCTTTGCGAGTACGCAGAGCCGGTGCCAGGGTGCACTGACCCCTACGCCCCCAACTACAACCCGCTCGCCAACACGGACGACGGGTCGTGCGAGGCTTACGAATTGGCGGGATGCACCGACCCCCAGGCGTTCAACTACAACCCTGCCGCCACCGTCGACGACGGGACGTGCCAGGGCGTGGGCTGTCCGGACCCTGCGGCCGAGAACTTCGACCCCTTCGCCATTTTCTTCGGGGGCGGCGACATCAGCGTCTGCGTGTACCCCGAGCCCATCCTAGGCTGCACCAACCCTTTGGCCCCCAACTTCGACCCATGGGCCAACACCGACGACGGAAGCTGCGAAGAATTCGTGATTTCAGGTTGCACAGACCCGCTCGCCCTCAACTTCAACCCCTCTGCGACGGAAGACGACGGAAGTTGCTTGGACCTCGGAATGGGGTGCAACGACCCCGCAGCCATCAACTTCAACCCCCTGCTCATCTTCTTCTACGGCGTCAACGGATGGGACGCAGGCACGGCTGAAGGAGACTCGTGCATCTACCCCGACGTCGACCCCGTCATGGCCGGTTGCACTGACCCAGGGGCGCTGAACTTCAACCCCTTCGCAAGCGTCGACGACGGGTCATGCATGTACATGACGTCTGGGTGCACACACCCCTCGGCCCTGAACTACGACCCCGCAGCTCAGCTTGAAGACGGGTCGTGCATCTTCCCGGAAGACGCCACGGAATATGCGGGGCTCGAGCTCGACGTGGTGGGCGAAGGCGACCACGGCACGACGTACCAACTCTTCGCCACGTTCGAGGCAGACCAGGCGGTGCGTCTGACCGCGGTGTTTGGCATTGCGGACACCACGCTCCAAATCTCCACCGACGCCTCTTTCCACCAAGATCCTGCAGGCGCCGACCTCTACAGCAATTTGTCTGCGGGGGCGGCGGCGGACGACAGCTGGTTGGCCGTCGGCACCGAGGGCCTCATGTACGCTGTGGGAGACGGCTTGGGCGCGTTTGCGTCCGGAGAAGACCTCGTGTTTGACGACGCGGTGGGCGGCGCATGGTTCATCCTGCCTGATGCCTCCGACGCGGGGTTGGTGGGCGACGACGGACGCATTTTGCTCGGACAATTCACGACGGAAGGCAGCCTTGACGTGCTGCTCAACTTGCAGTACCAGGCCCAAGGCATGATCAAGCACGTGGCCGGCGCCACGCTCAACCAAGACGCGCCGAGCACGTCAACCGGAGGCGCCGACGCAGAAGAATGTCAAGCCGACTTGGACGGCAACGGCGCCATCGACGTGAACGACCTGCTGATGTTCATCGCGCAGTTCGGCAATGCCTGCGACTGAAACATGCGGGGTCAGTCTGGGACACGCTCGTAGGTCCAATCTTTTTGGATGGTCCACTTCCCCACGACCAAATTGCCGTCTCGCTCCATGTAGTCTTCGAGAGGAGGTCCAGGGTGGGAATACTCTGCTGGGCCAGAAGGATTCAGCCGCAACGTGTCGCCGTTGCCGTAGATGGCCGTCAGGTGGTCGTCGATCACCGTCATGGTGAGGTGCTTGCGGGGCGCTGACCCAAACACGAGGGAATCCTTCAGTACAAAGGTGCCGAGCAGGTTTTGACTCCTTTCCGTCGGGAAAAATTTGGTACTCATGTAACCTGGAGATGCGGTGGTGTCGCCCAGGAGTTCTTTGATCTCGTCATACACCTGGATGGCAGATGTTCGGAACCGCTCGGCGGCTCCGGCCAGGTGCGCCGAGGAGTTCACAATGAGGTGGGTTTGGGCTTTGCACTCTTCCCCCATCATCCACATCAAAGCATCCATGTCCGGCACCCCTGAATACGTGCCTTGGTTCCACCAAGGGTGGTTGTGGACGTTGTGCTCCATGTTGGCGTACACCACTTCCTGGTAGCGCCGGTTGTGCTCTTGGATGATGGTGTTTTGGTCCATCAACCGATCCAAATGCTCGTAGGCCTCGAGCAAGTGCTCAGGCAAGCGCTCGTGGATTTTTTCAAGGGCCTCGTAACCTTGGGTGTCGATGTGCAACGCACCTTCAAACCGCAACATGTAGTAGATCCCGTAGGCGTTTGCCTGAACCTCCGCCAGGGTGCGGTCTGGGTTGTAGAGCACGTCAGAAAGTCGGTTGTTCTGTCGGTTGGTCATCAATGGACGGTATGCCGCCCAGCAATCCGCTTCAAGGTCTCGAAGCACTTCTTCGAACAACACCTCCGCACGTTCGGTGACTTCCAGGATTTCCTTCTGCTCTTCAAGGTTGTTGGCCATCACGATGCCCACCACAATCATCACCACCTCCACCAGCGCAAACAGCATCACAGAGAGGTTGTTGCCCGGCTCATCCGCCTTGGTCAGTTGTCGAAACAGTTGCTTCATGGCCCCAAATCAACGCAAGTCCAACGACTTCACAAACTCGTAACCGCCCTTCTCGGCGCCCCAAATGTGATTGCCCTCGGCGTCGAACCCGCGGTCCCAAGACACCACGCGGCCCTCGGTCACCTCGACCTCCGATTGCGCGAAGCTCGCGCCATAGAGGGAGCTGGGGCAGGTTTGGTCTCCCGTGGCACCCTTGAAGTGGTCAGCGTCCAAGCGCGTCAGCCGCACTTCGCATCCTTCGAGCAAATCCAAGTCCTCCAGGGTCAAGGTCTCGAAGGACGCCGGCTCACGCCACTTTCCAATCCACACAGAGTCCGCAGGCAGCTTGTACACGTAACTCGCCACTTCGTCGCCCTCCGCCTTAAGCTGGTAAATCCGTTGGCGGTACGGCTGCTCTTGCATCGACGCCAAGGCCTGCTCCACGTAGAGGAAATGTCCGCGCTCAGGCCAAACCTGATGCATGTGCAGCGAAATGGCGTAGAACGCCGAATCCCTCTCGGCCTGGGCCTTCGAATCGAACGAGCCTTGCATCAATGCGAAGAGCTCCGTCACAGCGTCGGGCTGTGTCGCCGTTGGCGCCGCGGCGGCGGTCATCGGTTCAGACGTCGCGCAGCCTGTCCAAGCGACGGCGGCGAAGGCGAGGATGGCGCATGCCGCGCCAAGGTTCAATTGAGGTCGGAATGTCATGTCGTTAAGGTGTGGGGACGAAAATACCGTTTCACTCGCTTCGCTTCCACACGCAATTCAACACCCCATTGCACCGCTCCCGAATGGCGTTGAAGCCCACTGCGTAGTCGGGTTGCAGGGTTGTGCCGATCAGCCCAAAATGGTCGGCCGAAGCTTCTTCCGGATATAGCACCAACTGGCTCGACTCATCGAAATAGACGAACTCGTATTGACCTTCATGGAATTGATCCTCGGCAAACTCAAAGCGGTATCCGCCAAGCATGCCTGAGGGAGATTCGTCGTCGAAAGCCATGAGCAGGGGGCCATCCTCTTCGCACCCCTCGCACCCCACCTCCACGTCCAACTCAAACGTGCCAAGGATGTTTTGCTCTTGAGACTGGCAAGCCAAGCCCAAGCACACCAACGCGCATCCCGCCAACCACGGCATCGCTCGGCGCCTGGGGGCGCCGTGGGGAAAGATCTTGGCACGCTTGACAATCATGGGAGCTTCATCTTGGCTTTCAAGCAAGGTAACTGAACTACCTTGAGTCCATGAAGCTCAACGCCATCCGTCTCATGCATCCCCTCCACTGGATCGTGGCCCTGGGGGTGCTTTGGATGTCGGTGGCCGGTTGCTCTCTCCAAAAGCGGACCACCGCCCGCGGCTTTCACATCGAAAAAAAGTCTGCACGAGTAGACGTCCGGGTCGTGGCAGAGTCCATATCTCCGCCAAAGCGAGCTGCGGCACCTTTCAAGTTGGACCGGAAGGACAGGCTCGCACCCCTCAACACCCTGCCTCCCCAGCCCATGGGGACCGCCGTGATCCCTCGTCGCCCGTTCTTCTCCGAGGTCAATTCGACGAGCCTCCTTGACACTACGTCGCAGCAGGCGCAAGCCCCCAAAAGCAAACTGGAGAGGGTGCGCGACGATGTGCTCAAAAGAAAGGCTGTGAATTTTTGGGTCGGCCTCGCCATGCTTCCGCTGAGCATCTTGGCGGACACAGGCTTTTTTGTCTTTGTGGGCGTGGCTTGCCTGCTGAAGAGTCTGTATTTCCGCAGGCTGGCCAAGGACAACAGCCGGTTGAGAGACTTGGTTTGGAAGGAAAAAGTGCAACGGAACAAGCGGCGTCAGAGGAAGAGAAAACGACGCATGTGGCAATGGATCTTGTTGTGGCTTGGTTTGGCGTGTCTGTTGGGGCTTGTCGGCTTGCTGGCTTGGGGACTCGCCGCGGGCGCAGGATTTTGGGGATGAGCGATATGAAACACTCACCAAAGCCTCACCTCCATCCGTTTCGTTTCGGTGGCTATTCTCTAGCAATCGGTGTGTTGTTGACCGTGCTTGCCGGTTGCTCAGTCCAAAAACGAACCACCACCCACGGCTTTCACATCGAACAACGGGCCACACGGCTGCACGTGCCGGTCGCACCAGTCTCGGCCGAAACCCATGGCTTGCCTGGCTGCAATCGGACGGCTGCGCCCGAGCAAGCTGAAGGACTCAAGCGTCTCACCCAGGAGACCATTCAGCCCTCTGAGGCATTCGAGGTGTCCCGTCGTTCCATTTTTCCTGTGAATGGGGCGGCGTCTCCAGATTCCAGCGCAAGGGTGTCGAAAGTCCCCGAATCACGAATGGAGAAATTGAAGAACTCCGTCCTGACCGTGTTGTCGCGGTCCAACCACCTAGACACTGCGTCACAAGTGATTGGCGTCCCCGTTGCCCAACTCGAGGCGCTGCGAGAAGAGGCTCGCAAGGCGTCAAGGTGGAATTTCCTCCTCGGCTTGCTCCACTTGCCGTGGAGCATCATCCAAGGCGAGGATTACCTCATCTACCAAGGCATCGGCTTCTTGGTGTTGGGTTGGTACATCAAAAGGTTGGCCCAAGACGACACCAAGTTGCTCGCTTGGGAAGAACGGCGTCAGCTGGAACGACAACGGCGCCAAAACCGAACATGGTGGCAATGGCTGCTCATTGGCCTCGGCGTCGCCAGCCTGTTTGTGCTTCTCATCATGTTCGTGTCGTACTCATATGGCTTTGGCGTGTGGATTCTGTAAACCTCTCCGGGTTGACGCTTCAAGGCTGTTCGAAACAGAATTCTTTCCTCACCGTTCCATCCGAGTAAATCAACAATTGGGGAACATTGCACCTGCGAGGAACAACCCTGCCAGCGAGGTCCAGAACAGACACCAAAACAGCCTCGGAAGGACGAGCATGTTCAACGCTGGAAGGAATTGCAGGGACCATGCCTTTGACACAAGGCATGAATTCCGGCGAACAATCGAATTGTTCGCCCTGCAAAGACATCGAGCAGAAGTAGGTCGCCATTGTGACAAAGCCATCGCCGTGGCTGTGGATGGCATGTCCGCAAGTCCCTCCATCGAACAAGGAGTCAGTCACAAGTTCTTGGGACATCTCCTGCAAGTCTACCCTGAAGAAATAGCTGCCTCCTGCCAATCGATACAAGACGTCTGGTCCAGTCGAAGGGTGGAACGCGAGCGCCTCTCCATCGTCATCAAGTGTCCCTGAGAAATCTGCAATCTGATTGGGAATGTCTGGGGCATTCGGATCGATGAGGTAGAGGACATTTGGATTCTGTCCGCCGTCACCAGTGATGCCAAACAACTGGCCTGCGGAGTTGCACGCCAAAGCTGCGATTTTGTCGAACAAGGGACCAATGGTCTCGACGGTCAAGGAGGCAAAATCCACAGTTCCAAGCCATCGTACGTTGGGACCAACGTCTTGCTCCCAATAAACCACATAGTTCAAACCTGTGGTTGGATCCGCAGCGAGCCCATTGCATCCACCGATGATGACGCCATTTTGTTCAGTCATCCACCCCGACTGCACGAAAGGTGAACTCGGCCCAACCTGATAAACGGCAGGGCTTTCAGAGGCAACCACGTGGTAAAGATCAGCTTGAGACAGGGCGGAGAAACCTGTCAAGCTGACTAAGGCTGTTCCTATAAACTGCTTCATTCGATTCATTTCAATCCAGATTTTCATCCATCAATGTACTGAATTTCAGAATCTAAACGGACATCCAACAAAAAAGACGCCCTCGCGGAGGACGCCTTTCTGAGTACCCGGAGCGGGACTTGAACCCGCACGACCCATTCGGGTCAACAGAGTTTAAGTCTGTCGTGTCTACCAATTCCACCATCCGGGCCTAAGGTGGGGGTGCGCAAAAGCGCATGCCAAAAATACACGGTCCAACCCGCGCGGCATCATCCCCAGCGTCCCACAATTCGAGCCGAAGCACCCTGTTGGCTTTCGAGCCACTTTCGGCCTTGCTCCCCAAACCGCACGCAACTCCTCGCGTCCGCCAACCAAGCGTTGGTCAAGTCGGCCACGTCCCCTGAACTGAGGGCGCCCAAGTCCTGGAGGGCGTGTGCTTCCCGGAACCCGCCAAGCTCGGGACCGGTCACGATGGGCAAGCCTGCCGAGGCCGGTTCAAGTACGTTGTGCAGGCCCGAGCCGTGACCGCCTCCAACCACGGCGACCGTGCCGATTCGGTACAAATCGAAGAGCATCCCCGTGTTGTCGACCACCACCACGCTCCACTTCTCACGCTGGGTGGGCTCAAGCGCCAGCCACGCCGAGGCGCGGATTGCCCCGCCTTCCCACAGCGCGTCGATCTCGTTGAGGTGCCCCTCGGAAATGTCGTGGGGCACCAGGACCAAACGCCGTTGCGGATGCCAGTCCAGGGTGCGAAGGGCTTGTTCTTCTTCTTGCCACGTGCTGCCCGCCACCACGACCTGGGCGGCGTGGGACGCCCAGACCTTCCAGGGCTCACCAGGGTTGGCAGCGCGGGTGAGGACCCGTTCCATGCGGGGATCTCCGTCCACGTGAGTGGCGGCGATACCTGCCTTCGCAAAAGCCACGGCGGCCCGGTCGTCCTGCACGCTGATGGTGTCGATGAGTTTCCAAAGGGCTGGTGTGCTTGGCGTGGCCTTGGACGGGGCGGCCGCGAAGGCTTGGACAGGAATGCCCTCGCGGCGACAAGCCACGAGGAGGTTGGGCCAGAGGTCATATTTAGCCAAGGCCAAGGCACGGATCGGGACTTGGTTCAGCCAAGCCTTCCACGTCCACGGGAAGTCGTCCGGCAGGACCGCGAGGAGATCGCCGTCGCGCCAGCCGTCGGGCTTCTTGGACTGGAGCGGGTGCCAGGCCGAGGGCGAGTAGACCGTGAGCAGCCAGGGCGTCTCGGGATGGGCCGCGCGGTGGGCCTGCATGACAGGGATGGCCTGCTCGAGTTCGCCCAGGCTGGCAACATGGAACCACATGAGTGGGGCGCCACGGTGGGCGAGCACGGCGGTTTGCCCTTCATGGCGGATGGCCACACGCGCCATCGCCCGGCGGTGATGCCCAAACGCCGCGACGTACCGCATGAGCCAAGCCCAAAGCACGCTCCCCACTTGCAGCAGCCGCAGGTGCATCAGTACCAGAATTCCTTTTGGGCGCGCTTGTAGATGTGGAAGACCCAGCCCGCTTCCAGGCCGACCCAGCCCTCCACCAGGCGCGCTTCGTTGGGTTCGAGGGTGTCGAAGTTGATGGAGCGGAGGCTGTGGGTTTGGGCCACGCCTGCGCTGAGGCCCGCAAACGCGTTGATCCGCTGGTCGCTGCTCATCAGCCAATACCCAAACCAAAGCTCCGCGTACGTCCCCCACCGCATCCGGTCGTACCCCTTCACGCGGTCGTCTTCAAGCGGTCCAATGCGGTTCTCGGTGTAGTCGAAGTGCACGTTGTGGTGGATGGACCCGAGGCCGCCCTTAAGCAGCCAGCCGCTGTTGGGGTTGCTGGCCGCCGTGGGGAACACCTTGCCCACGCCCAGCCCAAACTGGCCGCCCCTTCCCGTCACCGTGATTTGGGCGATGTCCCCTTCGTTGTCGATGATGTAGCCCTGGTCGTTCATCAAGTCCGACAGCAACCCGATCGTGTTGACGTCCGCCCCGCTCCAGGACGTGGCCCTTGCGTACACGTAGCCGTTGCCCTCGGTCTTCAATCCGGCCATCAAACCGATCTGCCCGAATGCCCCAAACTGCGACGCCCAGTCCCCTTGAGGCGCCATGGTCCCAAAGACCAGCCCCAGGTGCGGCGAACGGACCGAGGTCTCGTCGAGGTTGCGGTCGGTTTGGCCCCATCCCGTCAGGGAAAGCGCCGCCCACACGCACGTCCATGCCAGGCGTTTCATGCCGCCAAGGTACGCGCTATCTTCGCCTCTTGACGATGAACACGCCCCGTTCTCAGGCGCCTTCGGGCCCCATCCACATGGTCGATTTGCAAGGGTTGCACGCGCGACTCCGGCCCGAGCTCGACCGGGCCATGGACGAGGTGCTTCAGGAGTCCGCCTTCATCCGCGGGCGCCATGTATCCGCCTTCGAGGCCAAACTCAGCGCCACCCTCCAGCTCGACGCCCACGTCGTTGGCTGCGGCAACGGCACCGACGCCCTGTACCTCGCCCTGCGCGCGATCGGCATCGGCCCAGGCGACGAGGTCATCGTCCCCGACTTCTCCTTCATCGCCACGGCCGAAGTTGTGGCCGAAGTCGGCGCAACAACCGTCTTCGCAGACATCGACCCACGCACCTTCAACCTCGACCCCGCCTCGGCCGAGCGCGCCCGCTCCGCCCGAACCAAAGCCGTCATCGTGGTGCACCTCTTCGGGCAATGCGCCGACATGGACGCCCTCGTGCCTTGGGCGCAGACGCACGGCCTTCACCTCGTGGAGGACAACGCCCAAAGCCTTGGGTCGGTCTACTGTGGGGTGAATGTGCATGGCCCTGCTGGCGCCCTCGGCGACGTGGGATGCACCAGCTTTTTCCCGAGCAAGAACCTCGGCGCCCTCGGCGACGGCGGCGCCGTCATGGCACGCAACGCCGACTTGGCCGCCCACGCCAGGCTCGTCGCCAACCACGGCGCCGAGCGCAAGTACCACCACCTCGAGGTCGGCATCAACTCCCGCCTCGACGGCCTCCAAGCGGCCTTCCTCAACGTCAAACTCGACCACTACCACGACCTGATCGCACGGCGCCAAGCCGCCGCCGACCGGTACGACGCGATGTTGGCTGGCCGCGCCGTGGCAACACCTCACCGCGACCCCCACTCGTCGCACGTGTTCCACCAATACTGCGTGATGTTGCCGGCTGGCTGCGACCGCTCGGCCGTCCAAAACGCCCTGAAAGAGCAGGGCATCCCCACGGCCGTGTACTATCCCGGTGCGCTCTCGGCCCAGCCCGCGATGGCGCAAATGGGGCGCGTTGCGGAAGGTGGAACCCCGGTGGCACAGGACGCGGCGGCTCGGATTTTGGCCTTGCCGATGCACACCGAATTGACCGAGGACATCCAAGCCTTTGTGGTTGAACAATTGTCCCGAACTTTAAGCGTTGTCTGAACGCGGCGTGTCGTCGCCAAAGGGCTGCCCGAAAACTCGAAGATGAACATTGCCGTAGTAGGAACAGGATATGTGGGGTTGGTGTCTGGCACGTGCCTTGCTGAAACTGGGAACCATGTGATTTGCGTCGACATCGACCAAACCAAAGTGGAAGCCATGCAGAATGGCCAGGTGCCCATCTACGAGCCCAACCTGGACAAGTTGTTCCTCCGCAACATTGAGGCGGGCCGCTTGGAGTTCACCAATGACCTGAAAGCCGCGGTCAACCACTCAGACATCATTTTTTTGGCGTTGCCCACCCCTCCTGACGAGGACGGTTCTGCCGACCTGAGCTACGTCCTCGGGGTGGCCGACCAACTTGGGACCATGATGACTTCGTACAAGGTCATCGTGGACAAAAGCACGGTGCCTGTGGGCACCGCCGACAAGGTGAGGGCGGCCATTTCCGCCAACGCCACCGTGGAGTTTGACGTGGTGGCCAACCCCGAGTTCCTTCGGGAAGGCTTTGCGGTGGACGACTTCCTCAAGCCCGACCGCATCGTGGTGGGGTGCTCTGGTCAACGCGCCAAAGAATTGATGGAGGAATTGTACAAGCCGTACGTCCGCCAAGGCAACCCCATTTTGTTCATGGACGAACGAAGTGCTGAATTGACCAAATACGCGGCCAATTCCTTCCTCGCAACCAAAATCACCTTCATGAACGAGGTGGCCAACTTCTGCGAGAAAGTGGGGGCGGATGTCGACATGATCCGGATGGGCATGGGCACAGACAACCGCATCGGACACAGGTTCCTGTTCTCAGGCATCGGGTACGGCGGAAGTTGCTTCCCAAAAGACGTCAAGGCCTTGCACAAAAGTGGCAAGGAGGTCGGCCTCGACTTCCAAATCCTGGACAGCGTGATGTCCGTGAACGATGCCCAGAAAACCATTTTCCTCCAGCCCATGAAGGCGCATTTCGAAGGAAGCCTCCAGGACATCAGGGTAGCGATATGGGGATTGTCGTTCAAGCCCGAAACCGACGACATCCGGGAGGCGCCGTCTTTGTACATGATCGACAAGCTCTTGGCGGAAGGTGCAGAGGTTGTGGCGTTCGACCCCGAGGCCATGCCCAACGTGCAGGGCCGAATTGGGGATTCCATCCATTACGCACAACAGGCATTGGATGCACTCGACGGCGCCGACTGCCTGTTGATTTGCACCGAGTGGGCGGTGTTCCGGAACCCAGACTTCGCCGCCATGGAGGCGCGGATGAAGGGCAAGGTCATTTTCGACGGCCGGAACCTCTACAACAACGCCAAAATGGCCCGCGCCGGCTGGACCTACCGCAGCATTGGACGTCCCTCCCTTCAACCTGAGTCATGACACAGTTCATGGTGCCAGGCGACCCCAAATCTCAACGCGTGCTCATCACGGGTGCAGCGGGGTTTTTGGGCTCTCACCTGTGCGACCGTTTCGTGCAAGAAGGGTTTCAGGTCATTGCCATGGACAACCTCATCACAGGGGACATGCGCAACATCGACCACTTGCTGCCGCTTCCAAATTTCAGCTTCGTCCACCAGGATGTGTCTGAATTCATCCACGTGAGCGGCCCCCTGCATCACATCCTGCATTTCGCCTCGCCGGCCAGCCCCATCGACTACCTGAAAATCCCCATTCAGACCTTGAAGGTGGGATCACTTGGGGTGCACCGGTGCTTGGGGCTGGCGAAAGTCAAGGGTGCACGCATCACGATTGCGTCCACAAGCGAGATTTACGGCGACCCCGAAGTCCATCCCCAACACGAAGAGTATTGGGGGCATGTCAACGCCGTGGGACCTCGTGGCGTATACGACGAGGCCAAACGCTTTCAGGAAGCCATGACCATGGCCTACCACACCTTCCACGGGCTGGAAACGCGCATTGTGCGCATCTTCAACACCTATGGACCGCGCATGCGCCTCAACGACGGGCGCGTCTTGCCCGCGTTCATCGGCCAAGCCTTGCGAGGCGAACCTTTGACCGTCTTCGGCGACGGCTCTCAAATCCGGAGCTTTTGCTACGTCGACGACCTCATTGAAGGCATCGTCCGATTGCACTTCAGCGACGAGTCCCGTCCCGTCAACATCGGCAACCCAGACGAAATCACCATCGCCGACTTCGCACGTGAAATTTTGGCCCTCACCGGTTCTGACGTGGACATCACGCACAAGCCCCTGCCCGTCAACGACCCTCGCCAACGGCGCCCCGACATCTCACGGGCACGGGAAGTTCTCGGCTGGGAACCCACTGTGATCCGCGCAGAAGGCTTGCGTCGGACGTACCAGTTCTTCAAGGGGCTGACCAAGGAAGACTTGCACCGAAGCGAGCACAAAGACTTCGAATCCTACACCCGCTGATGTCGCAAGCACAGTCCACCAACCCGCCCTTTGTGCACCCCTCGTCCATCGTGGAAGAAGGCGCCGTGTTGGAAGACGGCGTCAAGGTGTGGCACTTTTGCCATGTGATGCCTGGCGCGCGTTTGGGGGCCGGAACAAGCTTGGGCCAGAACGGCTTCGTGGCTTCCAACGTCTGCATCGGCGCCAACGTCAAAATCCAAAACAACGTGAGCCTGTACGAAGGCTTGACGATTGAGGACGACGTCTTCTTGGGCCCTTCATGTGTGTTCACCAACGTCCGCAACCCCAGGAGTGCGGTCAACCGCCGTGGCAAATACGAAACCACCCTCGTCCAGCGAGGGGCCACCATTGGGGCCAACGCCACGATCCGTTGCGGCGTCACCCTCGGAGAACACTGCATGGTGGCCGCCGGCGCCGTGGTCACCCAAGATGTCCCAGCCTTCGCGTTGGTGGGCGGCGTGCCCGCCAAACACATGGGATGGGTGTCCCATGCGGGAGAACGGCTTAATTTTGGCGACCGCTTGCAGGCAACTTGTCCTGCCACTGGTCGGGATTACAGCATCAACAATCACATCATCACTGCAATTCCATCTTCATGAATCTCCACGAACAATTGTTGAGCAAAGACGCCACCATGTCGGTGGTGGGACTCGGATATGTGGGACTTCCCATTGCATTGGCATTTGCCAAACATCTCAAGGTCATTGGCTTTGACATCCATGAAGGACGAGTTGAAATGATGAGAAATGGGCAAGATCCATCCGAAGAAGTTCCTGCTGAGGGTTTTGCAA
The DNA here is from genome assembly GCA_965658045.1 of uncultured Flavobacteriales bacterium. Classification (GTDB taxonomy): domain Bacteria; phylum Bacteroidota; class Bacteroidia; order Flavobacteriales_D; family Sanyastnellaceae; genus UBA11663. The sequence goes on from CBFHQO010000013.1 coordinate 49,247, forward strand.
ATCGAGACATCTCGTTCACGTCGGATGCAAAAGACCTGCGACAGGCCAGCTTCCACATTGTGGCCGTGCCCACGCCCATTCACGCCAACCACAACCCAGACCTCGGGCCACTTGTGGCAGCTTCACGAACAGTGGGACGAGCCTTGAAAAAGGGCGACATTGTGGTCTACGAAAGCACAGTGTACCCCGGATGCACCGAAGAGGACTGCGTTCCTGTCCTTGAAGAGGAAAGTGGCCTGAAAATGGGCGTTGACTTTTTTGTGGGATACAGCCCTGAGCGAATCAACCCAGGAGACAAAGTCAACACCATTGAAACCATTGTAAAGGTCGTTGGGGCGTGCGACGCAACCACGCTGGACACGGTGGCCAAGACCTACGACTTGGTGGTGAAAGCTGGCACGCACCGAGCAAGCAGCATTCGCGTGGCAGAAGCCTCAAAAATCATCGAGAACACCCAGCGTGACGTCAACATCGCCTTGGTCAATGAGCTCAGCATCATTTTCGACAAAGTGGGGATCAACACGTTTGAAGTGCTCGAAGCTGCTGGCACCAAGTGGAATTTCCTCAAGTTTCAGCCTGGACTCGTAGGTGGCCATTGCATTGGCATTGATCCGTATTACTTGACGTGGAAGGCCAACAAACTGGGGTACCATGCCCGCGTCATCAACAGCGGTCGGTACATCAACGACAGCATGGGCTTTTACGTGGGCAAACAAACCGTGAAACGCCTGCTTGCGCGCGACATCAATCCCCTTGAAGCCAAAGTTTTGGTCATGGGTCTGACGTTCAAAGAAGACGTGGCTGACATCCGGAACACCAAGGTCATCGACGTCATCCGAGAATTGCAATCCTTCAATGTAAAGGTGGACATCGTAGATCCACAAGCCAATGCGGAAGAGGTCAAAGACGAGTATGATTTGGACTTGATTTCTGAGGCTGAGCAAGACAGCTACCACGCCATCATTGCCGCCGTGAACCACGCCGAGTACGCTTCATTCGAGGCCAAGGACTTCCAACGCCTGCTGAAGGGTGGCCAAGGCACGGTCATCGACGTCAAAGGCGTGTTCCGCGGCAAGACGGGCGACCTCGATTACTGGAGCCTCTGAGCGTACCTTCACCCCTTCATGACTGAGCCCCAAGCCCCCCACCAACCTCGAACGTTTCGATCGGTGCTTGTCACCGGCGGTGCAGGTTTCATTGGCTCTCACGTGGTCCGCACATTGCTGCGGAAACATGATGGGGTGCGCATTGTCAACCTGGATGCGCTGACGTACGCCGGGAATTTCTCCAACCTCCGAGATGTGGAAGGAGACACGCGACACACCTTCGTCAAGGGCGACATCCAAGACGCGGGGCTGTTGGCCAAGTTGTTTGAGGAGCACGCGTTTGACGCGGTGGTGCACCTCGCGGCGGAGAGTCACGTGGACCGGAGCATTGAGAACCCCTTGGCCTTTTTGGAGACCAACATCCTGGGGACGGCGGCGCTGTTGAATGCGGCGAAGACGTCGTGGACGGCGCGCGGGTGCATGGACACGTCGCTCTTCTACCACATCAGCACCGACGAGGTGTACGGGTCGTTGGGCGACGAAGGGCTGTTCACCGAAACCACGCCGTACGATCCTCGGTCGCCGTACAGCGCGTCCAAGGCTTCAAGCGACCATGTGGTGCGGGCGTACCACCACACCTACGGCATGCCCGTGGTCATCTCCAACTGCTCCAACAACTACGGATCGCACCAATTCCCGGAGAAGCTGATCCCTTTGATGATTCGCAACATCGTCGAGGGACGGGAGCTGCCTGTGTATGGTGAAGGCGTGAATGTGCGGGACTGGTTGTGGGTGGAAGACCACGCCGCGGCCATCGACGTCATTCTGCACCGCGGATGGGTCGGCGACACCTACAACGTGGGCGGGTTGAACGAGTGGCGCAACATCGATTTGGTCCACAAACTGATTGAATTGGTGGACGCCAAACTTGGACGAGAGCCTGGCCACTCCAAGTCGCTCATAACGTTCGTAAAAGACCGGGCAGGGCACGACATGCGCTACGCCATCGACGCGTCGCACCTGGAGGCACGGTTGGGCTGGAAGCCCAGCGTCACGTTTGAAGAAGGGTTGGCAGGCACCGTGGATTGGTACCTGGAGAACCAGGACTGGCTGGAGGAAGTGACGTCAGGAGAATACCAGAAGTACTACGAGGCCCATTACACGAACCGAGGCTGACCGGCCTGTCAGCCGACCGGAGCGAGCTCCACAACGAGGCCGTCGAGGTCGTCGGCCAGGTGGATTTGGCATCCCAAGCGGCTTTCGTCGGTGACGTGAAACGCTTCGTCCAGCATGTCTTCCTCGTCGTCTGACTTCTCAGGAAGGGTGTGGTCGCTCCGCAAATACATGTGGCACGAGGCGCACATGGCCATGCCGCCGCAGGTGCCTTCCACCGGGAGCTCCGCGCTCTTGCACAGCTCCATCATGTTCATCCCCATGTCGGTGGGGGCGTCGAGTTCGTGGCTTTGGCCTTCGCGGTCGACGACCGTCACTTTGATCATGCTCATGCCGCCAAGTTAGAAACCAGCCACCCCGTTCACGGTGGTGTACTTCAACACCAAATTCTTGTCCGGGTAAATGCGCTTGAACGCGCTCTGCACCATCAGCGTGGCCTCGTGGAACCCGCAGAGGATGAGCTTGAGCTTGCCAGGGTAGGTGTTGATGTCGCCGATGGCGTAGATGCCAGGCACGTTGGTGCTGTAATCGAAGGTGTCCACCTCGATGGCGTTCTTGCTGATGTTCAGGTTCCAGTCGGAGATGGGGCCCAGCTTGGGGCTCAGGCCAAACAACGGCACCCAGTGGTCCGTCTCGAGCGTCATCTCGCCCTCGGACTTGTGCTTCACGGTCAAGGTCTCAAGCTTGCCGTCGCCCTCGGTGCCAACCACTTCGGCGTTGGTCAGGAGGCGCACCTTGCCTTGCTCAGCAAGGTCCATGACCTTCTGCACGCTGTCGAGGTGCCCACGGAATCCATCGCGGCGGTGGACCAAAGTGACTTCGCTGGCGACGCCGTCGGCCAAGAATATAGTCCAGTCCAGTGCGCTGTCCCCTCCCCCGCTGATCACCACGCGCTTGCCGCGGTAGAACTCGGGGTCCTTGATGATGTACTCCACCCCCTTGTCCTCGAAGTCGGCGAGTTTGGCGATGGGCGGCTTGCGTGGCTCAAAACATCCCAACCCGCCGGCGATGGCGATGATTGGGGCTCGGTGCACGGTGCCGCGGTTGGTGGTCACGATGAATTGGTCTTCGTCGTCTTTGACAATCGTCTCGGCACGTTCTCCCAAGGTGAAACCTGGCTTGAAAGGCTCCGCCTGCTCCATCAATTGGTCGACCAAATCGCCGGCCAGGATGCTGGGGTAGGCGGGGATGTCGTAGATGGGCTTTTTGGGGTAAATCTCTGCACATTGCCCGCCAGGTTGTGGCAGGGCGTCGATGAGGTGGCAACGCAGCTTGAGCAAGCCCGCTTCAAAGACCGTGAACAAGCCGCATGGGCCTGCACCGATGATCAGAATGTCCGTTTGAATCATGTCGAAGGCAAAAGTACTCACCCAACAACGCAGGACGTGGGGTGTTCACTGAAGGAATTTTCAGACTCCGCCCTCACAGAAGGTTGATGGCCTCGATCGCCGTCAACTCCGGCACGGCCTTTTTCAGCGCCGACTCCACGCCGCCTTTCAAGGTCATGTTGATCATGGAGCAATCCGCGCAAGCCCCCATCAATTCGATGCGCGCCACGAGGTCGTCTGTGATTTCCACCAAACGGATGTCGCCCCCGTCCGCCTCGAGGTAAGGCCGGAGTTCCTGGAGCGTGGTTTCCACGCGTTCTTGCACGCTGGGGATCGCCATGTCAAACGTCTTTGCCGAGTTGCTTCAGCAAGTTAGCCACGACGGCCCGAAACGCGGCGGCGGCTTCGCCGTTCGTTTGGAGGGCGGCAGGACGTCCTGCGTCGCCGGCCTCGCGGATGGTTTGGAGCAAAGGCAACTCGCCGAGGAAAGGCGCTTCGAGGCTGTCGGCCAGGCGCTTCACCCCGTCGCGGCCAAAGATGTGGTACTTCTTCTCCGGCATGTCGGGCGGCACGAAGTAGGCCATGTTCTCGACCATGCCCAGCACGGGGACTTTCAGCTCGTCCAGGCGGAACATGCCCACGCCCTTCCGCGCGTCGGCCAGTGCCACGTCCTGCGGCGTGCTCACGATGACGGCGCCAGAGAGCGGAATCTGCTGCACCAAGGACAGGTGGATGTCGCCGGTGCCCGGAGGCAGGTCCACGATCATGAAATCGAGTTTGCCCCAGTCGGCGTCCGTGAACAGCTGGTTGAGCGCCCGGCTGGCCATGGGACCGCGCCACACGATCGCCTGGTCCGGGTCCGCGAAGAAGCCGATGGACAGGACTTTGACGCCATACTGTTCGATGGGCTCGATTTTGGTCTTGCCTTCCACTTCGACGGGCTGGGGTTTTTCCCCGGCCACGTCGAACATGGTCGGCACGCTCGGGCCGTGGATGTCCGCGTCGACGAGGCCGACCTTGTAGCCGAGTTGGGCCAACGCGACGGCGAGGTTGGACGACACCGTGCTCTTGCCCACCCCGCCCTTGCCGGAGGCGACGGCGATCACGTGCTCCACGCCGGGCAGGACCTTGCGGGTCTCGAGCGTACGTTCCTCTTGCTTGAGTGGGATCACCTTCACGTCGCACGACACGGGCTTGCCGAAAGCGCGTTCCAACGCGAATTCGACCGCCTCCTGCATGCGCTTTCGGGCGTGCATCGCGGGGTTGCTGGACTTCACCGTCAACGTCAGGCCTTCGCCGTGGTCCCCGGCGGCGCCTTCCACCTCGACCAAGTCGAGGGAAACCACGTCCTTGCCCAACTCCGGTTCAACCACCCCGCGCAACGCGTCGAGGATGGCGTCGTTCGTCCAATTGCTCATGGGGTCAAAGTTCGGACAAGGGGTCCCAAAACACGGCCTCAAAGTCCACAACACACCCGTCCTTCACCACCACACCTTCCGCTTCGAGCATGACGTCCATCGGCCGGTCTGCTGGAAAGTGAATTGCGCCCGTCAACATCCCCAGGCGGTTCACAACGCGGTGCGCGGGCACAGGGGGCGTCACCCCAAAACTTTTGTTCAGGACCCAGCCCACACGACGGCTCGCGCGGGCCGCCCCCAAGCACTTGGCCACGGCCCCGTACGAGGTCACCCGGCCGGGCGGGATGGCCCGGACCACGTCGAAGACTTCTTCCGGGAAGTTGCGGTTGGGCTTGGTGGATTTGGGCTCAGTCATTGGAAAGACCTTCCTCCCACGCCGGCGGACGAATCTCCATGAAGTGGATGTTCTTCCCCTCCGCGAGCCACCGCTGCTCGTAGTACGTCTTGATCTCCAGCGCCTCGCGCAGGTCGTTGTCGACGCCTTCGAGGAACCCGCCGTAGACGTCGTCCGAATCGTGCAGGAACGGGTAACCCGCCGCCACGTAGTCCTCCTTGGACAGGGCGTACAGCAAGGCACTGTCCGACTTGACCTTCACCGTCCCTTCAGGGGCCAAAAACCGGCGGTACCGCTCGATGAACTTGCCTGACGTGATGCGCTTGGTGCCCTTCTCGTCCTTGGGTTGTGGGTCGCTGAACGTCAGCCAAATGTCGGCGACCTCCCCCGGTCCAAAGAACTGGTCGATGAACTCGATGCGGGTGCGCAGGAAGGCCACGTTGGACAAAGATTCCTGGTTGGCCGTCTTGGCCCCACGCCAGAACCGGTGCCCCTTGATGTCGACCCCGATGAAGTTGCGGTTGGGCCACTTTCGGGCCAACCCCACGGTGTATTCCCCCTTGCCGCATCCGAGCTCCAGGGTGATGGGGTTGTCGTTCTTGAACACGGCTTTGTGCCACTGTCCCTTGTAGGGGTGATTGGCGCCTTGCACCGCGTCTTGAAGGTCGGGTTCGAAGACGTTGTCCATCTCCGCATTCTCCTCCCATTTCCAAAGTTTGCCCTTGCCCATGCTCGTTGAATTGGGGCGAATTTAGGAACTTGACCTCGACCATGAACGCCCCCGCCTCGGACCGTCCTCAACTGCTGGTGACCTTGCTCGATTGGGGCATGGGGCACGCCACGCGGACCTTGCCGCTCATCGAGCATGCCGCGGCGTGCGGATGGCACGTGCACGTCGCCACGAAAGGCACCGCATTGGCCTGGCTCAAGCGCCACCTCGACCCCGCCTTGCCCCTCACGTTCCACGACAAGCCGGGGCCGGAAATCAAGTACGCCAAGCGTGGCAACTTCCTCCGCATCGCGGGCCAAATGCCGGCATTCGTGGCGCACGTCGAGCGGGAACGCACTTGGACATCCAACTTCGTCGATGCCCACGGCATCGACGCCATCTACTCCGACAACTGCTACGGCACGGCGGTCCCTGGCGTGCCATCCATTCTGATGTCGCACCAACTGCAGGTCCCGACCCCCAAAATCCTTGAGGGCGCGGCCCGCGGCATGGTGGCGCGCTGGGCCAAGGCGTTCGACCAGTTGTGGGTGCCCGACACCGCACCCGGACCCCAGTCCCTCAGCGGCCGCCTGGCGGCGGCGGACGTCCACCCTCACACCGAGTATGTCGGGGTGTTGAGCCGTTTGGCCCAGCACCGCCAAGACAACCCGCCACAGACCTGGCACAAAGTCGGCATGGTCAGCGGCCTCGAGCCCCACCGCGGGCTGATGGAAGCGGCCCTGCACGATTGGATGGCCGACTCGGACGAGCCCTGCCTCGTCATCGCCGGCAAGCCCGGCGGCGGCGTGCAGGTGGACGGCCACATCACGACCTGGTGCGACCCGAGCGACGCGGAGTTGGCCTCGGCGCTCCAGGAAGCCAGGACCGTGGTCTGCCGGAGCGGGTACAGCTCGCAGCTCGACTTGGCGGCCCTGGGCGCCCGCGCGATCCTCGTGCCGACGCCGGGCCAGCCCGAGCAGGAAGCCCTGGGGAAGCTGTGGGCGTCGCGGTTTGGGTTCACGTGCCTGACTCAAAAACAACTCGAAGCCGGAGATTTGCCGGAACACGCCACCGGATCTTTGCCCGACGAACCGGCCAACGTTCGCGCGTTTGACCTGCTCGAACAATGGCTGCACACCCATCAACCTGCCCACGCATGAGCGCTCCCTTCACCGACGACGACGTCCGATTCATGAACATGGCCTTAAAGGAGGCCGAGGCCGCCGCAGCCATGGACGAGGTGCCAGTAGGAGCCGTCATCGTGTCCCAAGGCCAGGTCATCGCCCGGGCCCACAACCTCTGCGAGCGCCTGAGGGATTTCACCGCGCATGCGGAGATGCAGGCGTTCACGAGCGCCTCGGAGTACCTGGGCGGTAAGTTCCTCGACAAGTGCACGCTATACGTAACGCTGGAGCCCTGTCCGATGTGTGCGGGTGCGGCGTTTTGGACCCGCATTGGCCGTGTGGTCTACGGGGCCAAGGACGAGAAGCGCGGCCACTCCAAATTCGATGGCGAACTCACCATGCTCCACCCCAAGACGGAATGCCAAGGCGGGCTGCTTGCCGACGAAGCCGCCGCCCTTCTGACGGCCTTCTTCCGGGCCAAGCGGTGATTCCCGCACCTCGCCGGCCCTTACCTTTGGGCCATGCTTGAGCTGACACGGGACCTCCTCGACCGCCTGCAGGCTCAGATTGAGTCGGGCAAGGACGTGGAGTTGGCGGCGACTTTGGGCGAAATCCACCCCAAGGACGTGGCCGACATCTTCGACGCGCTCAAACGTGAGGAAACCCTGTACCTCTACCGCTTGCTGGACCCTGACCAACGCTCGGAGGTCATCGCCGAGCTGGAGGAAGACATCCGTGAGGAACTCCTGAGCTCACTGAGCTCCAAGGAAATCGCGGAGGACGTCATCGAGGGGTTGGAAAGCGACGACGCGGCCGACGCCTTGGCCGATTTGCCCGAGGCCAAAGTCGAAGAAGCCCTCCGCCTCGTGGACGACCAAGAGTCGGCCTCCGACGTCCGTGAACTGCTCAACTACGAAGAAGGCACCGCCGGCGCCTTGATGGCCGTGGAACTCGTGAAGGTCCAGGAGGACTGGACGGTGGCCCGCGCCATCCGTGAAATCCGCGCCCAGGCCTCCGACGTCGACAACATCTACACCATTTACGTGGTGGACGAAGTGGGACGGCTCAACGGCCGCCTCTCGCTCAAGAGCCTCCTGCTCAACGCCTCAAGTGCGCGCAGCGTGCTTCGCGACTTGAAGGACAACGACGATCTGGTGACCGTGCATGCCGACGAATCGGAAGAGGTGGTCGTGAAGATGATGGAGCGCTACGACCTCGTGGCCCTGCCTGTGGTCGACGAAGCCGGCTTGCTTTTGGGCCGAATCACCATCGACGACGCGGTGGACGTGTTGATTGAAGACGCCGAGCGCGACTACCAGCTGGCCTCCGGGATTTCGGAAGACGTCGAAGGCAAGGACAGCGTTTGGGCCCTGACCCGGGCGCGCCTGCCTTGGCTCCTCATCGGCCTGGGCGGCGGCGTTGGTGGCGCCTACGTCATCGGCGCCTTCGACATCGAAAACAACCCCGAAATGGCCCTCTTCATCCCGCTCATTGCGGCGATGGGCGGCAACGTCGGCGTGCAATCCTCGGCCATCGTGGTGCAAGGATTGGCCTCGGCCAACGTGAACATGGGCAACCTCGTGGGCCGCTTGCTCAAGGAATTGAGCGTGGGCCTCGTCAACGGGTTGATTTGCGCTGCGGTCATCCTGCTCACCAGCATCGCGCTCGGGTTTGGGTGGACCCTGAGCACCACCGTCAGCGCCTCCTTGCTGTGCGTGATCGTCTTTGCCGCACTCTTCGGAGCGTTTGTCCCCTTGATGCTGGACAAGCGCAACATCGACCCCGCCTTGGCCACCGGGCCCTTCATCACGACCGCCAACGACATCATGGGGCTGGTCATTTACTTCAGCATCGGTTCGTTTGTGGCGAGCCTCATGGCCTGACGCGCATGACACGCGGGGCGGACTTCCACGTTTGGTTTCTCGACACGGTGCACCCCGTCCTTCAAGCGCGCCTTGAAGCGGCCGGCATGACCTGCCACGACGCGACGACCCTGACGCGGGAGGACTTGCTTGCGGCAACACTGACCACACCCGTCCACGCCCTTGTGCTGCGCAGCCGCATCCGGTTGACGGAGGACCTCCTGCGCGCCCTGCCGGACTTGCATTGGATTGCACGCAGCGGATCCGGGCTCGAAAACATCGACCTCGATGTCGCCGCTGAGTTGGGCGTCGCCGTGCACAGCAGCCCAGAAGGCAACCGCGACGCCGTGGCCGAGCACGCCACCGGCCTCTTGCTGAACCTCCTCAACCACATCCAGTCTGGCGACGCCACGATTCGGGAGCGCCAATGGTTGCGGGACGCCCATCGAGGCCGCGAATTGAAGACCATGACCGTGGGCATCGTCGGCTACGGCCACATGGGCCACGCCTTCGCCCAGCGCTTGGGCGGATTCGGATGCCGGGTCCTGGCGTACGACAAACACAAGGAAGGCTGGGGCGACTCCCCGACTGTGGACCGGCCCCTGCCCCACGTCACACCCGCACCACTCGAACAACTGCACGCCGAGGCGGATGTCGTGAGCTTGCACTTGCCGTGGACCGAGGAAACCAAGGGCTTGGTGAACGTCACGTGGCTGGGCAAGTGGGCCAAGCCCATCGTGCTCTTGAACACCGCACGCGGCCCCATTGTGCGCACCACAGACCTTTTGGACGCCCTGGATGCAGGAAAGGTGTGGCGGGCAGGCCTGGACGTGCTGGAGTTTGAAGGACGGTCGCTAGAGTCTTTGTCGGAGATGGCGGACCCTGAAGCGCGGGAAGCGTTTGAGCGCCTCTTGGCGGACCGCCGAGTGCTTTTGACGCCCCACGTGGCGGGATGGACAGAAGAGAGCTTGGTGAAGCTGAGTTCGGTCCTGGCCGACAAGATCCTCGGCCACGAAAAAGCCCCGGCCGGTGGCCAGGGCTTTTCTCAGTGAGGTTGAGGTCGAATCAATAGTCAGAGCTTCCAGTGCGGTCGCGGCTGGACGCCGAGTACAACACCTTCAGGGCCGACGCCTTGCGAAGCTCCTGCTTCACGGAGGTCACCACACCCATCTTGGTGTCTTTGTCGACTTTCAACGACACCCACATCTTGCTTTGCTCGGCTTCAGCGAGGGTGGTGCGCTCCTTGGCAATCCAGTCTTGGATGACGCCGGCGTTGGAGAACTGGTCGTTGAGTTGCACCACCGGCTCTGTGCCATAACGACGATCCATCGGAGGACCGATGTTCACGTAGCGGATGAGGTGCTTCTTCTCGATTTTGTAGAGTTCCGAGGCTTCGGGACGGATCACGCGGACCTTTTCCTCTTCCGTACGCAGCACGGTGGCCACCATGAAGAAGAACAGCAACATGAACACGATGTCTGGAAGGGATGCCGTCGAGATGGCCCCCATTTCACGCTTGCCTCCTTTGCGAAACTTTCCCATGATCAGTAGTAGTTGGCGCTGGCGTCACGTGGCTCCGCTTCGGAAATCCGTTGCGGGTACACAGCACGTACGGCGGTGATTTTGTCCAGGGTCTTCTTGTCTTCCTTGTTGCGGTCGTAGATGTCCTCCAGCTGCGCGTAGCTCATGCCAAACTTCTCCAACGCCAACTCATCACGCAACTCGTTCACGGCAGACTGCAATTCGTTCTGCACCGAGAGGTACGTGTTGTAGGTGGTGTTGTTGTCGTTCTGCATGGAGATCAGGGCCGACGATGGGAGCTCCTTGTAGTCGCCGCCCAACAATTCGATGGTGGTCAGCTTTTGGCGCCAGTTGTCGAGCACCTTGCCAAACGCATCCTTCTTCTTGTCGGTGTCGGCGGCCGCCACGAACTGTTCGTATTCGGCGATCCGCAGCTTGACCTCGGCCTTCCGCACCCACACACGCTCAGGGAACGCCGCGTTGGTTTTGCCGTTGGCGCCGGTCACCATGATGACCTCACGGTTGCGGTTCACGGTTTGGGGCCCCACGGGGTGGGACATCACACCGTCGCCAGTGGCGATGAGGAAGTTCTTGGCCTTGTCCTTCAGTTGTTCCAAGTCCAGGGGCTCACCCTCCACCAGCAATTGGTCGAGGAAGTTCACCTTCACGTTGAAGACGTTCTGCTCCTTGGCTTGTGGCACGTCAATGTCTGGCGGAACCGGTGGCGGAAGTTGACGCTTGATGCCCTCGTCTGAATCGATGGTGGTGGTCACCAACCAAAAGATCAAGAGCAAAAACGCGATGTCCGCCATCGAGCCTGCATTGATTTCTTGCAATTCGCGGCGTGCCATG
>CBFHQO010000014.1:0-8187 GCA_965658045.1 uncultured Flavobacteriales bacterium
AACGACCGCATCAACGTCCGCATGGAAAATGCCCCCAAGGGACCTGCGACTGTCCAGTTGCTCGACTTCTCTGGGAACATCCTCCGCACAGAAACCGTGAACGTGAAGGATTCTGAAGGCAACATCAGCTTCGACACCCGCGACATCGAAGGCGCCGGCTACTACGCCCTCCGCATCATCCAGGGCGACCAAATCAAGAACGTGACTGTCTTGAAGCGTTGATTCCCCGCCCCCTAGAACGACATTGAACCCGAGCGGCCTGGACTTTGAGTCCGGGCCGCTTTTGTGTGTCCCGTCAAACCCTTCCCACCAAATCCATCACGGTCTTCACCGGCTGAAAGCACTCCGCTGGAATCTCGACAAAGCGGGTCAGCCACCCTGACATCGCGCCGTTCCAAAGTCCAGGATGCTCCAACACTTTGGCGCGCTCCCCCATCACCATCTTTTCCACGAGGAGGTACCGGCTCTCGTCCACATAAGGAGCCAAAGACTGCCCCGGCCTCACCACACAAACCATGTCGACTGGATTGAAGTGTGTGGCTTGTTCGAGCACGTCTTGGTTGTCCTCGCCAAACTCGACCGCCTCCACGATTTGGGGTCGTAAAGAACCTGCGTCGATGCCTGAAGCCACTCGTACCCAAAAAGGCCCGCCTCCAGGCTGCCCTTCGTTGCGCACGACGCCCACAAGACGCATGGGTCGCGCCAAGTGCATTTCAAGTCCTGCAACGTCTGCGACGTCACACGTCACACCTTGGGCTTGAAGCCATGCCGCGGCTCGCTCAGGGTTGGACTCCAAGTCACGCAGCAGGGCATTGCGTTCCTCCGCCCAAGTGCGGGCCTCTGCGACCAAAGCCTTGGTCCACAGTTCCCGCAACTCCATACGTGCAGGGGACGGGGCGTTGTCGATGTTGCGAATCACGAACATGGGCGTGCTCACCTCTTCCAGCAACGGCAACAATGCGCCATGGCCCCCTGGTCGCTTGAACCTTGCGCCACCTTTTGTCGTCAACCACCTTCCTTCATGATCCAGAACAGGCAGGTCGGTGGCGGGGTCTTGCACCCTGAAGCCGAGTTGGGCATGTTGAGAGACCGAGGAATTCTTCAGATGAGACTCGACTTCTGTCACGTGATCGTGCTGGACCGTGAACCACACCTTGGGCGATTCAACCAAGCGTCCCCAACTCCGCACGTGGGCCTCCAACGCCGTTTCTGGGACAGTCCCAGATTGATCCATGTGAAAAGGCACCAACCCCTTGGGGATGGCGCCTTCTTTCAGGAGGGTCAACAACACTTCAGTGGCTTCTGCGGGCGAGCATTGCTCGGGATCCAAGCCGTTCTCTTTAACCGCTTTTCTCCACGCCATTCCCAGGGCCAAGTCGTCCACAAACGACCACAAGACTTGGCGTGCCTGAGGCTTCTCGTGCAAGGGACGAAACATTCGCGTGGCGGCACCAGATGCGGGCACCCACAACCCCAAAGTCGACGCGTCCGGAGGGGCCGCATCCCAGAGCCTGGACTTCTCGAGGAGTTCCGCCTTGGTCCACACTTCCACCCCGTCGCATGGGGTGCAGGGGCGTTCAATCTCTGTCTTGGGCGAAGGTGAAGAGAGCCGCGCACGGCACACTTCGGGTGACAATTCGAAGAGGGAACTTGGTCGGGATTCCACCCCCCCAAGATAGCGCCACCTCGGCCGTCAAATCACGAACGGGCCAAGTCTTGGCTCATGGATGTGCACACAGCGTTCAGTGAGCCGTGAAGCTGGGAGACCAGGGCTGGAAGCCTGTGCATGTCCACGCGCTCTTTGCTGCATCGCTCGATGTCTTGCACAAGAGGCTCCAAGCCTGTGAGGCCCAACATGCGCACCCCGGCAGACAACGTCGTGGCCACGGGATGCAAGTCGAACAACCGCGACTGCCGGATGCAAGCCATCATTTGGCGGTCAAGCACCTCCGCCCGCTCCACAAAGAGCGTCACAATCCGGCGCACCTTGGCCTCTTGGCCATGGAACACCTGATGGAGGTAGGTGAGGTCGTAGTGCTTGTCCATGCTCATGCGTACGTGAGGGCGACAAGAAAGGTTTCAACGGCTTTGCGTTGTCCCCCTACTTTTGCGCCATGACCAATTCTTCACGACCCATGGTGCTCGTCACAGGTGGCGCCGGCTACATCGGAAGCCACACCGCCGTGGCGCTCCACGAGGCGGGATTCATGCCCATGTTGGTGGACAACCTGCACAACTCCAAGGCCTCGGCCGTGGACGGCGTACGGGCCATTGTGGGCGACGGCATCCCTTTCGAAGCCGTCGACATTTGCGACAAAACGGAGTTGGAAGGGCTTTTCGTGCGGCATGACTTTGTCGGGGTGCTGCACTTCGCCGCGCACAAAGCCGTGGGGGAAAGCATGGCCAAACCGGCGATGTACGCCGCCAACAACATCGGCGGCCTTGGCGTGCTTCTCGAGGTGGCCAGCACACACAATGTGGACAACATCGTGTTTTCCTCAAGCTGCACGGTGTATGGCGAGCCAAAGAACATGCCCGTGGCTGAATCGGCCCCGTTCCAACGCGCTGAATCGCCCTACGGCTGGACCAAACAGGCGTGCGAACGCGTCTTGGAAGACCACGCAGCGGCGCGCGACACTGCCCATGTGGCCTTGCTTCGGTACTTCAACCCCATCGGCGCACACCCTTCCGCGAACATTGGGGAATTGCCACTGGGTGTGCCCAACAATTTGATCCCGTTCCTCACGCAAGCTGTGTCCGGCATCCGCAAGGCCTTGACGGTGTTTGGCGGAGACTATGACACACCAGACGGCACGTGCATCCGTGACTATTTGCACGTCATGGATTTGGCCGAAGCCCACGTGGCAGCGTTACAATGGTGCCTCGACCAGCCTGACGACCAGTCAGTCATCCGCCCGTTCAACTTGGGCACAGGGAAAGGCGCTTCGGTGTTGGAAGTCATCCAGGGCTTCGAACGCGCCACCGGACTGAGGGTGCCCTACACCATGGGCGACCGCCGAGAAGGCGACGTCGTGGCGATTTGGGCGGACCCGTCCAGGGCGGCAGACGAACTCGGGTGGCGCACCACCCGGAGCCTCGAAACCTCGCTGGCCGACGCATGGCGCTGGCAGGAAAAACTGAACCAAGAGGGCTCGAATTAAAACAGCGTCAACCACACAGACACCACCCCGACGGTGTACCCGGCGTAGACCTCACGGGGCGTGTGCGCCCCCAACGTGAGCCTGCTCCACCCCACCAGTCCTGCGGACAACACCAAGGCGGTGACCCACCCCACGCTCCAAAGGCCATTTTGAAGGGCCACGTGGGTGTACACAGCCAGGGTCCCTCCTTGCGCCATCATGTGCATGCTCACTTTCCGCCGCAGGGTGATGAGCCACGCGATGCCGATCGACACCACGAGGGACAAGAGCACCTGGCGGTAAAACAGCGGAACCTCCACAGCGGTGCTGTTCAAGACCAACAGGTAGGCCATGGTGTAGTAGGCCAACACAAGCAAAAACGGCCACGGGCGCTCCTTGCGCGATCGAATGTCCAGGTCGCTGATGAAGCCCCGGCGTTGCAGCATCCAAAGGGACACCGCAGGCGCCAACGTGTTGATCAACAACAGGACAAACAAATAAGAAAACAAGCCCATCCTGTGCTTGAGGTAGCCGTCCTCGGACAGCAACATCGCCAGGGTCAGCAGCGGCATGCACAGCGGATGAAGCACCGCACTCACCAACTTCGCCAGCATCTTCATCACAGTTCTTTTCGCAGACGTGCCACGGGAATGCCGAGTTGCTCGCGGTACTTGGCGACGGTGCGGCGCGCGATGTTGTACCCCTTGGCGTTGAGCAACACCCCGAGCTTCTCGTCGGAGAGCGGCTTGCGCTTGTCCTCTTCGGCGATTGCATCTTGGAGAATCTTCTTGACCTCCCTGGAACTCACCTCTTCCCCGCTGTCGGTGGTCAACCCTTCCGAGAAGAACCACTTCAGCGACAGCGTGCCGTAGGGCGTCTGGACGTACTTGCTGTTGGCCACGCGCGAGACGGTGCTGATGTCCATGCCAATGCGCTCGGCGATGTCTTTCAGGATCATCGGTTTCAAGTCCACCTCGTCCCCGCTGAGGAAGTAGGCCCGCTGGTGGTCGACGATGGCGCGCATGGTTTTCATCAGGGTGTGCTGGCGCTGGGCGATGGCGTCGACAAACCACTTGGCGGCGTCCACCTTTTGCTTCACAAACGTCAGGGCTTCCTTCGTCGCCTTGTCCTGCTTGCCCCCCTGCGAGTAGGTGTCCATCATCTCCTTGTAGGTCCGGCTGATGCGGAGGTCCGGCGCGTTTCGGCCGTTCAACTGCAAGGCAATGTCCTCCCCTTCCACGGCGAGCAAGAAGTCTGGGATCACGTGTTGAATGGTCCGCGCCGATTCGCTGCCTGCGTTGCCTGGCTTGGGGTTCAGCCGGGTCAACTCGTCCAAACCTGCTTTCAAGGTGGCCTCATCGATGTCGAGCAACGTTTGGAGCTTGTCGTAGTGCTTCTTCACAAACGCGTCGTAATGGTCGCGCAACATGGACTCGGCCAAGGCCAAGGATCGTTGACGGGGGTCGACCTCGTCTTTGTCCGCCTGCTTTCGGTGAACCTGCAGCAGCAAGCACTGCTTCAAGTCGCGCGCACCCACCCCGGCAGGGTCCAACAAGTGGACCACCTCCAAGGCTGTCTCCAACGATGCGCGGGGGACGTCGATGCCTTGGGTGAACGCCAAATCGTTCACGATGCTGTCCAAGTCCCGCCGCAAGTACCCGTCGTCGTCCAGGTGTCCGATGAGGTGCTCGGCCAACGCCCGAGACTCGGGCGTGGTGTCCATCAGGGCGAGTTGGTCCACGAGCAATTCACGAAACGTCGACCCACTGCCGAGCGGGACCGTCTTCTCTTCCACGTCTGCGCCGTGGTTGCGGATGCCCAATTGGTAATCGGGAGTTTCGTCGTCGAGGTAGTCGTCGAAGTCAAACTCCTCCAACGCTTCGTTGCCCTCGTTGGGGTCTTGGTTGTCGAATTCGTCCAGCTCGGCCTCCACCTCGCCCCCTTCTTCGAGGGCCGGGTTGGCCTCCAGTTCCTGCTTGATGCGCGCTTCGAGTTCCAGCGTCGGCACCTGAAGCAACTTCATCAGCTGGATTTGCTGAGGAGAGAGCTTTTGAAGGAGTTTTTGCTGGAGACTCTGCTTGAGCATGCGGGGTTAGAATTCGGCGTTCTGAGGGGTGCGTGGGAATGGGATGACGTCCCGAATGTTGCCCATCCCGGTGACGTACATCACCAGCCTTTCAAAACCCATGCCAAACCCGCAGTGCGGCGCCGTCCCAAACTTGCGCGTCTCCAAATACCACCACACGTGCTCCTCGGGAATGTTGAAGTCGGTGCACTTCTTCTTCAGCACGTCCAGGCGCTCTTCACGCTGGCTGCCGCCGATGATTTCGCCGATGCCAGGCACCAACACATCCATTGCCGCCACGGTCTTGCCGTCCTCGTTGTCGCGCATGTAGAAGGCCTTGATGCCCGCCGGGTAGTCTGTCACGATGACCGGTCCTCCGACGTGCTTCTCCACCAGCCAGCGCTCATGCTCGCTCTGCAAATCCACCCCCCACTCGACCGGGAACTTGAATTTCTTTTTCTTGTACGGCTTCGAATTCCGGAGCAAGTCAATCGCCTCTGTGTAGGTCAAATGCGTGAATGGCGCATCCACCACAGCCTGCAACCGCGCCCGCAAGGGCTGGTCGTGTCGCTCGGCCTGGGGCAACTGCTTCTCCGCATCCAACTCCCGTTTCTCCAAGAACGCCAAGTCGTCGGCCGCATGCTCCAAGGCGTAGCGCAGGACGTGCTTCAAGCAGTCTTCCGCCAGCTTCATGTCGTCCTTCAAGTCGGCGAACGCGATCTCAGGCTCGATCATCCAGAACTCGGCCAAGTGCCGAGACGTGTTGCTGTTCTCCGCGCGGAACGTTGGCCCAAAAGTGTACACCTGGCCCAAGGCCATCGCCCCGAGTTCCGCCTCCAATTGGCCGCTCACGGTCAAGTTGGATTCCTTGCCGAAGAAGTCCTGGCTCACGTCCACCGAGCCGTCTTCGGCGCGCGGAGGGTTCTCGACGTCGAGGGTTGTGACGCGGAACATCTCGCCAGCCCCCTCGGCATCGCTGCCCGTGATGATGGGGGTGTGGAGTTGGTAGAATCCGCGCTCGTGGAAAAAGCTGTGCACGGCGTACTGCAACACGTGACGCACGCGGAACACCGCCCCAAACGTGTTGGTCCGGAACCGCAAGTGCGCTTTCTCCCGCAAGAAGTCCAGGCTGTGACGCTTCATTTGGATGGGGAACTCGTCGGGGTCCGCCTCGCCAAGAAGGACCAATTCCTCGACCACCAATTCAGTGGACTGCCCACCCCCCTGGCTTTCAATCAAAGTGCCCAACGCTTGCACGGCCGCGCCGGTGTTAAGCTTCTTGAGGAGGTCGTCGGGGGTTTGGTCTTTGTCGACCACCCACTGGAGGTTGTGCAAGGTCGATCCGTCATTCACGGCCAAAAAGCGGTCGTTCCGAAACGTCCGAACCCATCCGCACACCTTGTACGTCTGGCCAGTCGCAGACGCGTCGAGCAGGTTGGAAATGGGGGTCCGAGAAAGGTGGTTTGCGTCCGTCATGTCGTACTCAAAAGCGTGGTTCTTGCCGCGTGTTCGCTGCACCTACAAAGTAACAACAGGCAACGCTCAAGCGCACCGCCCGAAAGACGCAAAATGGCAGGTCAGACGTCGCTTTCCACCTTGCCGTCCCGCAAGCGCACCGTCCGATGGGCGAACGCGGCGATGTCTTCCTCGTGGGTGACCAAGATGACCGTGTTGCCTGCCTTCTGGATGTCGGAGAACAGCTGCATCACCTCGAGCGAGGTCGCGGTGTCCAAGTTGCCTGTGGGCTCGTCGGCCAAAATGATGGACGGTTTCATGACCAAGGCCCGGGCGACCGCCACGCGCTGACGTTGTCCGCCGCTGAGTTCGTTGGGCTTGTGGTCCATCCGGTCTCCAAGCCCGACTTGGGTGAGCACCTCGCGTGCCCTCGCGTCTCGCTCCGCCTTGGAAAATCCGCCGTAAATCATGGGAAGGGCGACGTTCTCCACGGCCGTGTAGCGCGGGAGGAGGTTGAAGGTTTGGAAGACAAATCCGATCTCGCGGTTGCGGATGCCCGCCAGGGCGTCGTCGTCCAACCGGCTCACGTCCTGGCCATTGAGGATGTACTTCCCGGAGGTGGGGCTGTCCAAGCAGCCGAGCATGTTCATCAAGGTGGACTTACCCGAGCCAGAAGGCCCCATCAACGCAACGTATTCGTTGGCATGGATGTCCAAATCCAAACCGTCGAGGGCTTGAACCATTTGGTCCCCAACGTGGTACGTTTTCCGCAAGTCGCGGGCATGGATCAAAGGTTGTCCACCGGCCATGGTGCGAAGTTAGGCGAGGAACGTCCGGATGAGGGGCGGGGCTTCTGCGTAAGTTTGGAGGATGCAGCAATTCTTCAAGACCCTTTCGAAGGTGTCCGCATGGACGGTGCTCATGGTTGCCCCCGTTTGGACCATGGCCCAGGCCACGATCACCCAGCCCTACGGCACGCCTGAGGAGTACATCCAAGAAATCTTGCTCGGCGACGGTGTGACCGCCACCAACATCACCTACACGGGGAGCATGTCCCAACTGGGGTTGTTGGAAAACGGCGCGTCCGTGTTCTCCGTGGATGCGGGACTCATGCTCAACACAGATCACGCACTCTGCGACGACTTCTGCGTGGATTGCCTCGGACAAGGGGTGGATCCTGACTTGCTCGAGGTGGCCAACAGTGTGCCTCCGCTCATTGGCCAAACGTTCAGTGTGGGGAGCGTCCACGACTTGTGCATCTTGGAGTTCGACTTTGAAGCGGGTGGGGACAGCATCTCGTTCAACTACGTGTTTGGCTCGGATGAGTACCTGACCTATGTGAACACGCAGTACAACGACATTTTCGCGTTCTTCTTGAGCGGACCAGGCATCACCGGGCCTTACGCGGCACCTGCCGGCTTCCCTGATGGGGCCATCAACATTGCACAGGTGCCAGAATCAGACCCGCTGTTGCCCGTGACCATCAGCTCGGTGAACAACGTCACCAACACGGCGTACTACATCGAC
>CBFHQO010000015.1:0-24594 GCA_965658045.1 uncultured Flavobacteriales bacterium
TCCACCGAGAATGAACCTGATTCCAACGGGGTGCCACAGACCACTGCACAGCCGTAGTCATCTCCTTGGATGGGGTGGTATTCCCCGGAAAGAATGTTGGGGGTGAAGACCAATCCCGCAGGCAAACCTTCGACCGTCATGACCGTCATGGACAAGAAGTCCACGGTCAAACCTGACCCAGGATCCACGACAATCGGCGGCAAATGAAAGGTGGCGGACTCTTCGTAGTACTCGCCTACGGTGGCGTTCGGCATTGCGCTAGGACACAACACAGGGTACGTTCCTCCAAAGCATCCCGGGTCGATGGCGCAATCAAAACACTGTCCCTGTGCGTCGGACGCCGAGAGGAAGACAACCAGGGCTGTCCAACAGGCCATAAAAAAGGGGAGGCGAAACATGACGATTGTCTTGTCCAAAAATAGACCACGCTCGCCCGAGGTGAAGGCAGGCTCTCAGGTATCTTCGCTTCAAAGCACTGAACATGGGACGCGCATTTGAATTCCGGAAAGAACGCAAGATGAAACGTTGGGCAGCGATGTCCAAGATTTTTGCCCGTTTGAACAAGGACATCATCCTGGCGATCAAAGAGGGTGGAGGCATCGCCGACCCTGACACCAACGCACGCTTGAGGGCGGTTTTGCAAAACTGCAAGGCGGCCAACATGCCCAAGGACAACATCGAACGCGCCATCAAAAAGGCGACGGACAAAGACACGTCTGATTACAAAGAGGTGACCTTCGAAGGCTACGGCCCTCACGGCATTGCCATTTTCGTGGAGACGGCCACCGACAACAACAACCGAACGGTCGCTAACGTGCGTTCCCACTTC
Source organism: uncultured Flavobacteriales bacterium (assembly GCA_965658045.1). GTDB lineage: Bacteria > Bacteroidota > Bacteroidia > Flavobacteriales_D > Sanyastnellaceae > UBA11663. Next base: position 830 of record CBFHQO010000015.1, read on the forward strand.
AACCGTGGGGGAGGACAGCTTGGCACCACAGGCTCCGTCGAATTCATGTTCAACCGCATGTGCTTCTTCAATGTGCAAGACACCGGCATTGATTTGGACGATTTGACTTTGGAGTTGATTGATTTTGGTGCCGAGGAAGTGGAGCGCGACGAGGAGGCCAACCAAATCATTGTTTCCGCCCCGTTTGAATCGTTTGGCGGTTTGCAATCCAAGCTGGAGGGAGATGGCTACGAAATTGTCGAGAGCGGCTTGGAGCGTGTGCCCACCACCACCAAGGCCCTCGACGCAGCTCAAACCGAGGAGCTCGAAAGCCTGATCGAAAAATTGGAAGGAGACGACGATGTGCAGGCGGTTTTCCACACGATGGAACCTTCCGTCGGCTGACTTGTGCCCGCCGCCTTCCAGTCCACTTCATGGCGGACGCTTCATGTTCCATCCGGTTTGTACCTTAAGAGGATGACCTGGATGAATCGCATTGTTGCGTGTTGTTTGCTCCTGGGCGGGGCTGGTCATGCCGTGGGCCAACAGGCACATTGGTCTCAACACATGCGTGCCCATGGCGACAAAGCACATCGCAGCCTGGAGGACATTCAAGCAGCGTACGAAGTCCAACACGAAAGCGAAGCCCGACTCCGTGGCACTGGGTTGAAGCAGTTGGAACGTTGGTCTCACTGGCAAGCCATGCGAGGCGGACAGACGCAACGTGTCCCGGCGTCGTCTTGGTGGCAAGAGAGCGCAACAGCGCGGGCTCTATGGCCACAAAATGATGCGCCAACGTGGAATTACGTGGGTCCAGTCTCGGAGACTGGGGTTCCGGTGCATGGTGGCGCCGGGCGCATCAACAAACTCATCCCATTTCCTGGACAGTCTGACCGTTGGTTGGCGTGCGCCCCTTCAGGCGGCTTGTGGCAAACGATGGATGCGGGTCAGTCGTGGTCCGTGTTTGGCATTGATGCGCTGGCGCCCCTAGGCGCAAGCGACGCTTGGATCGATCCCAACGACCTGGACCATGTCTGGCTGGCCACCGGGGACAGCAACGGCGGCGACACTTACAGCATCGGCATTTTGGAAACGTGGGACGGCGGGACAACTTGGACGCCTTTGTCGCTCGGGCTTGCCGTGGAAAACCAGCAACGCTTGCACGTCCTTCGCGCGCACCCTTCCAATGTGGGGAGCTTCTGGGTCGGCGGTGATTTGGGCTTGTTCACCACAGACGACGGCGGGGAAACGTTTGCCTTGCAAAGCTTCGGATCGGCGGTGAGGGACATTGCCTGGATGTCCGACTCCTCAGTGGTGCTTGCCCTGGAAGACCAGGGGGTCGCCCTCAGCACAGACGGAGGGGCGTCGTGGACATTTCCCACCTTGCCTTCTGACCTGGAAAGCGTGGGACGCATTCAGCTCGCCACTGAGTCTTGGAACGGATTGGCGTCACGTGACACGCTGTACGCCGTGGCAGGCCACGACTTGCAGCAAAACTTCTTGGGATTTTGGCGAAGCACAAATGCAGGAGCTTCATGGGAAGCCATGTCCACCAAGGCCTCTGGCCCCAACCTTCTTGGCGTGGCCGTCGACGGCACAGACAACTTGGGTCAGGCCTTCTGGGATCTGTGTTTGGAGGTGAATCCCAACAATGCCGAGCACGTGCTCGTTGGCGGCATCAACCTGTGGAGCACCATGGACGGAGGCCAAAGCTGGACGTGTGAGCTTCACTGGCAAGGTGCGTCCTCGGCCCACCGGACCCACGCCGACCAGCACGACCTGCTATGGTTGGACAACGGCGACGTGGTGGTGTCCAACGATGGCGGGGTGTTTCGCTGGGACGATTCAGGGGTGTCCGATCTGTCTGCGGGTTTGCAAATCACCCAAGCGTATGCGCTGGGCATGCACCCATCCCAGCCAGGTCAGCTTGTGTTGGGATCTCAAGACAACGGCACGTCTCACCAAACGCCGCTGCATCAGGCCCGTGTGCTGGACGGAGACGGCTTCGATTGCTTCTTCAACGGGAACTCCACGGACACCATGTACGCCTCTGCGTACTACGGCTTGTTGTACCGCTCGACCGACGGAGGAAGGACCATGACTCAGGTGGCGAGTTATTTCGGCGGGACAGGATCCGTCAACGAAGTGGGGGCATGGCACACGCCGTTTCAACCTCACCCCGCCGTGCCTGGACGGATTGTGGCCGCCAAAAAATCGCTGCACCATTCAGACGACGGAGGGGAGTCTTGGACGTCCTGGACAGGGACTGGCGAGGTTCGCAGCACCGCACTTGCGCTTTCCTCGTCCGACCCTGAGGTTGCGCTGCTGGCCAAAAACAGCACCTTGTACGCTCGGCATGGGGCAGAGGGGTTCGTCCAGGTTGATGGCCTGCCAGAATTGCAGATCGGAGACGTGTCCTACGCCCAGTCGGGTTCAAACCAAGAATGGTGGGTGACCTTTGCGGGATACGAAGCGGACACCAAAGTGTGGCGGACCCTCGATGGTGGCGCAACCTGGAACAACGTGAGTGCCGGACTCCCCAATTTGCCCATTCATTGCTTGCTAGAATTGACAGACGGCACGTGGATGTGCGGCTCTGACCTCGGCGTCCACGTGTGGTCTGAAGAATCACAATTGTGGACCATGTACGGTGCCGGAATGCCGTTGACGCCTGTGACGGACCTCGAAGAAGACACGACGTTGAACCGCATCGTGGCAGGAACCTACGGCCGGGGAATTTGGGCAGCCCAATTGTCCAATGCTCCTGATTGGACTGTGGTTCCAGTCGCATTGGACGCGTCCCCGGCGCAATGCGAAAACATCATTTCGGGCCGCGTCCTGCTTCACAACGCCGGGCAAGCGAGTGTGACTGAATGTGCGCTCGAAATCACCTTGACCCAAGGCCCAGAACAAATCACCCATTGGGAGGGGGTGGATTTGCCCCAGCCCTTGCAGCCTGGAGCCTCTGTGGCCACGTCTGACATTTCGTTCAGCTCGCCATTCACAGGTCACGTGGAGCTTTCCGTGCAGGTTTATGCACCAGATGGGACGCCCACTGGAGCCCCATGGACCTCAGAAATGTGGGCTTCGGGAATCGCCGAGACGACAGTGCTGACGTGGTGGGGCGATTGTGAAAACGAGGACATGCGGTGGGATTTGACGGCCCAGGACAACGGCAACGGATTGGCCCTGGCCAGCACGCCGTTGGCTTCTGGCGACACCCTTGTGACCTCCTGGTGCCTTCCCGAAGGTTGTTACACGTTGACTTGGAACGACCAGGGTGGTGACGGCTTTTCTGGCGACTATTGCCAAGGTGCTGGAGGCTTCCGATTGCAGTCTGGCTCTGGAGAGTTGCATCATGTGTCAGAAGGCCAAGACTTTGGAGACACGTTCAGCGTGTCCTTCTGCACAGGCGCTTCAACGTGCCATGCCGACTACAACGGAGATGGCGTCCGAAATGTGGAAGATTTTCTGGTGTTGTTGGCCGACTTCGGGTGCACCAATGGCTGCATGGCAGACAACTCCAACGACGGGGTGGTCAACGTCATTGACGTGATGAATTTCCTCACGCTCTACAGCCTGGATTGCCCCGCCGATTGAGTGCGGTCTGTTGAGGCGTACTTTCGCGCCATGGAGCACTTTACAGTCAAGCACCCCGTCGAGCTCATTGAAGCGCTGATGTCTGAGGTTGGGTATTCCACCCGGACCCGTGCGCGCAATGCCTTGAAGCGCGGTGAAATCCTGGTGAACGGGAAGACCGCGTTCAAAGGAAGCGACGTGCTCGAGCCTGACACCAAAGTGTCCATCTTGTCCAAGTCCGACGTGGAGAAGCAAGCGCGGACTGGAGGCACAGGGCGGAAGCCCAAGGCGTCACACACCACAAGCGTCCTGCGTGCGCCATTTCCTGTGGTCTACGAAGACGAGAACATCTTTGTGTACGAGAAGCCTGCAAACTGGGTTTGTGCTTCTCCCAACCCCAAGGTGAAGACCACCTACACGGCCGTCAAGGCCTACTTGGAGAACAAGACGGAGGAGGAGGTGGATGTCCACTTCGTCAACAAGCTGCCCCGTGAAGCGAGCGGACTCCTTGTCGTCGCCAAGTCAAGAGAGTGGCGTCAGCACCTGCAGGAGCATTGGGGGAGTTTTGCCAAGGGCTTGTACGTCATGGTGGAAGGTCACCTCGCCGCGGACGACGCACTTCTGTTGCGCCCCGAGAATGGAGACCCGTACGAGTTGGAGTACCGCACCATGCGGGCCACGGATCGCTTCACCATGTTGAAGTTCAAGTCCGGATACGACGTGATCCGGGACATGTTGCCGGCGTTGAGAAAGCAAGACTGCCTGTTGATTGGGGTGGGTAAAACTGCTCCAGACCCCATCAAGCGCGGTGGGATTCACCTGTTTGCCCTGGCGATCCAGGGTCCCAACGGTGAGACCATCAACGTCAAGACAAGGGTGCCCAGCGAGTTCCTCAAACTGGTCCGTGGGGGCAGTTCCCCCAAGCCGGCACCTCGGGCGTCCAAGGGTCGTTCAGAACCTCGCCCTGAGAGAGGTGGTCAGAGCGAAAAGCGCCGCTCCACCCAATCGCGCAAGCGCTGAGATTCCTCCAAGGGAAGCTCTTTGAATGCCAATCGCAGGGCCCGCCGCATTTGGGTGGGCTCGGAGTGCACGTGGCGGATGAGGCTTTGGAATTCCTTCAGGCGATCTGGTTCATGCTGCAAAGGAATGCCGGTGAATGTCATGTTGTGTGATTGAAAGTTACTCTCCCTTACGGGGCCTTGTGGCGAAAGTTTCAACGAATTGAGAAGGCCGTCCATCAATCGGGCGGAGTCCGCCTAATTTTGGGATCCAACATTGAACATCAACGACATGTCAAACACAGTTTACATCGTGTCCGCCGTCAGGACACCCATGGGCAGTTTTCAGGGCAAATTGGCCTCTGTGCCCGCCACCCGACTTGGCTCCATCGCCATTGAAGGCGCCTTGAAGCACGCGGGCTTGGACGCCACCGCGGTGCAAGAAGTGTTCATGGGGCAAGTGCTCCAAGCCGGAGCGGGCCAAGCGCCTGCACGTCAAGCGGCTTTGGGCGCAGGTGTGGGCCACGATGTCCCATGCACCACCGTGAACAAAGTGTGTGCCAGCGGCATGAAAGCCATCGCGTTGGGTGCCCAAGCGATTGCTTTGGGAGACGCCGACGTTGTGGTGGCGGGAGGCATGGAGAACATGAGCATGGTTCCCCACTACCTCCAAGGTCGCAATGGCGCCAAGTTTGGCGACATCAAAGTCAAAGACGGCATGTTGTTGGACGGGTTGACCGATGTGTACAACGCCACCCACATGGGGAACTGTGCTGAATTGTGCGCCAGGGAGAAAGGCATCAGCCGAGAAGACCAAGACGCCTTTGCCGTGGAGAGCTACCGCCGTGCCACAGAGGCCTGGCAATCGGGCAAATTCAGCGAGGAGGTCGTTCCGGTGTCCGTGCCCCAACGCAGGGGAGAACCTGTGGTGGTGGATTGCGATGAAGAGCACACCAACGTTCGTTTGGACAAAATCCCTCAATTGCGCCCTGCTTTTGACAAAGAAGGCACAGTCACCGCTGCCAATGCGTCGACCCTCAACGACGGCGCCTCTGCACTGGTGCTGGCCAGCGAAGAGGCGGTGGCCAAGATGGGGTTGAAGCCTTTGGCCAAAGTTCACGCTTCAGCCGACGCAGCTCAGGCGCCTGAGTGGTTCACCACTGCGCCGTCAATGGCCATCCCCAAGGCCCTTGACAAGGCAGGCTTGGGTGTGTCTGACATTGATTTGTGGGAGCTCAACGAAGCGTTCAGCGTTGTGGGCATTGCCAACAACCACGCGCTCGGGCTCAACCCAGAGTGTGTGAACGTGCACGGCGGTGCCGTGGCGTTGGGGCACCCGCTGGGGTCCAGTGGGTCTCGCATCGTGGTGACATTGGTGCACGCACTCAAGCAGCACGGCAAAAAGATGGGAGGCGCCGGCATTTGCAATGGGGGAGGCGGCGCGTCTGCAGTGATTGTCGAATCTTTGGCTTGATCGCCTCGCCTTGCCTGAAATGACTGAAGCTTGGTGTCCACTTAGCCATGTCCCTCTAAGGGCCGAGGCCTCGGACCGCGCGGAATGCGTGAACGAGGTGCTGGCAGGTGAAACCGTGACCATCTTGAGTGGAGGCTCTGGAAACTGGGTGCAAGTGAAGCTTCCAGACGGGTACACAGGGTGGATGGACCGAAGGCAACTTCGTCCTGTGACGTCCATGTGGTTGGGCAGCCCGCAACGAACCACGGCCTTGTCCAGCGCTTGGAACGGCGTCCCTGGCGGATGGCTTCCCGCGGGCGCTTGTGTGCGAGAGCACGAGGGCCGTTGGCATTTGGGAGAAATGGAGGTGACGCCAAACGAAGGGGCGATTCCTCTGCCCATGTCGTCAATGTGGGCTTGGGCGAAGACCATGCTCCATGTGCCTTACCATTGGGGTGGCCGGAGCGGTTGGGGGTTTGATTGCAGTGGCCTGGTGTCCTTGGCCGCCGCTTTGCGAGGCCGCACTGTGCCACGGGACGCCAGCCAACAATTTCTTGTGGGCCTTGAGGTGAAACCGGAAGCTTGCCAAATGGACGACGTCGCGTTTTTCTGCAACCCAGAAGGGCGCATCACCCACGTCGGTTTGTGCGACGGCCAGGGTCATATCTTGCATGCCTCCGGGGAGGTCCGATTGGACCTTCTTCAGGATGGGCAAATCCTCCAGGCCGAGGACCGCAAGCCCACCCACACGCTTGCTGGAATCCGCCGCTGGTTTCCTTAAAAGAACTTGGATTCAGTCCGAACCATGTCCCTCAGGATGGGAGAGCATCTGTACCGCTCTTCCCCGTAGCGTTGGTGCAGCGCATCCATTTCGGACACCACGTCCTGCGCCCCTCGCTCGTCCAACCAAGCCAAGAGGCCCTTCGGGTAATTCACGCCCTTTTCCATCGCCGTGTCGATCGCTTCTGGCGAAGCCACTTGCCAAAACACCGCATCGGCCGCCTCGTTCATGAGCATGGTCAAGATGCGCTGGCCGACGCCTTCCACCACTTGTCCTGTGGTGTTGTGTTTTCCTTTGGCATTGTATTCATAGAACCCGCGACCCTTCTTCCGTCCAAGCCAGTTGGCCGCCACCAGTTGGCGTTGGGTGTGACTCGGTCTGTACCGTGGGTCGCCGAAAAACGCGGCGTGCACGGTGGATGTCACGGCGTAGTTGACGTCATGTCCGATGAGGTCCATCAGTTCGAAGGGCCCCATTCGGAATCCTAGATCCTTCATGGACGCGTCGATGTCTTCCACGGAGGCCAGTCCTTCTTCCAAGATACGAATGGCTTCACTGTAAAACGGGCGTGCAACCCGGTTCACGATGAACCCAGGTGTGTCTTGCACAAGCGCGGGGAATTTTCCCCAAGAAGTCAACGTGTCCATGGCGTGGGGGCCGAGCGCTGAATCGGTTTGGAGGGCGGGGATGACTTCCACAAGGCCCATGAGAGGTGCTGGATTGAAAAAGTGCAAGCCGACGACACGTTCGGGGTGCTGACACGCGCTCGCCACGCCTGTGACCGACAAAGAAGACGTGTTGGTGGCGAGCACGCAGTGGGGTGACACCACTTGTTCTAAGGTTTGGAACAGCTTTTGTTTGGCCTCCATGGATTCCACAATGGCCTCGACGACCATGTCGGCCTCTGACAACGCCTTCAAGTCAGGAGTCCGGAGGATGTTGGACAGGGCGTTGTCAGCTTGTTCTTGGCTGCGTCTTCCCTTGGCAACCAATTTGTCCATGGTCGCTTGCAAGCTCGACTCGTGCTTGGCCAACGCTTCTTGAGAAGCGTCCATAAGCGTCACGCGGCATCCTGCTTCTGCAGCGACTTGGGCGATTCCGCCGCCCATGGTGCCGGCACCAACAATGCCGATGTGGGTCCATTTCCTCATGTCACGAAGGTACACCCTCCAACGTCTGTCGATTGTGTGCGTGCAAGCGCAAAACGGCTCGTCAAACTGAGCTGGTATGCCTTCAGATTTGGAACATGAGTCAACAATCGAATTTGGCTGGCGCGTGGACAAGACGTCGCTGGATGGTGCGGAAAGCCTTGGACAAGAACCGGGCGTTGCTGAGGACCCTGCGCAACCTGGAAGACAGCACGGGTCATGAGGGATGGCGCGTTCAAGAGAGCAAGGCCCAGTGGCTTGTGCGACGTGGATTCGATTTCCAGTTCCACACCCACCTCGACACCCTCAGCGACGGCAGGGTCAAGGTCATGTGCTTTGACGAAGGGTTTGTGATGGACAACGGAGACGTCGAGCTCTGTCCGGAATGAACTCAGCGGCGGCGTTTCTTGACCTTGCCTGAGGACTTCTTTTTCTTTTCGTGAAAGGCCCCCTTGTAGGTGGGGTCCGCCTTTCTCTTTTGGAAGTCGATGGTCCTGGCCATGGCTTTGGCTTCCCAAGGAGGGGTTTCGCTGACTTCGACTTGCGCAGGGAACTCCTTCCAAGAAGGCCTGCCGTCTTTGGGCAACCGCTCCAAGACACGTTCCAACGCCACCATGTCTGTCGGATCCACGAACGTGTAGGCGATGCCAGAACGGTTGGCCCGGCCGGTCCGACCGATGCGGTGCACGTAGTCGTCTGACATCCTGGGCACAGTGAAATTGACGACAACCTCGGTCTCGGGCACGTCGATGCCACGGCTGCTCACGTCGGTGCTGACCAGCACGCGCACGTCGCCTTGCCTGAATTGGTTCATGGCAGCCAGACGCGTGTGCTGGGCTTTGTTGGAGTGAATTTCACCGACGAGGCCAGGCATGACCGCTTCAAGCGCATGGCGAATCTTACGAGCATCTTCCTTGGTCCGCACAAACACGAGCGCCCGCGAGTCCTGGTGTTTGCCTGTCAGCCAAAACGACAACAGATTCAATTTCGTCTGAAGGTTGGGCACCTTCACCATATGCTGGTCCACCGTCGAGACGGGGGTTCCTTCAGGTGCGACCTCGATCCTTGTGGGCCAAAGCAAGAATTCGTCCGCCAAGCGCTCCACCCGTGTGGGGAAGGTTGCACTGAACAAGAGGTTTTGTCGCTTCCTCGGCACCACCTCCAAGATGTCCCTGAGCTGTGGCATGAACCCCATGTCCATCATTCGGTCTGCCTCGTCGAGCACCATGGCCTGCAGCTTGTTGACGACCAGCGCGCCTTTCAAATACAGCTCTATGAACCTGCCCGGTGTGGCCACGACAACTTCTGCCCCCTGCTCCAGCGCTGCAATTTGGGTCTTGGGGCCGACGCCGCCGACCAGGGCCAGCGCACGCATGTCTGTGTGGCTGGCGAAATCAACCACAGCCTGATGCACCTGGAGCGCCAGCTCTTTGGTGGGCACCAAAATGGCCACGCGTGGGGCGCCTCCTTGACGTCCTTGAATGTGCTGGAGCAGGGGCAGAACAAATGCGGCTGTCTTGCCTGTGCCAGTCTGGGCCACCGCAATGAGGTCTTGTCCAGCCAGGATGCGAGGAATCGCCTTCTCTTGGATGGGCGTCGGTTCGCTGAAGCCCATGTCGTCCAGCGCCCTCAAAAACTGCCCTTTGAGTTTCAATACTTCAAAGCCCATGTGCCCAAAGGTACTCCCCAGCGTATCTTGCGGCATGCCCAAGGCAGAGGTGAATCACACGGGGTTTGAGGACATGGCTCCACTGAAAGGAGAAGAGGCGGCCAAGGCGCTTGTGGCCTTGCGCGACGGCACAGATTGGGTTCGCCAACTCGGCAAAGTGCTCTCCCACGAGCAGGCCCAAGGACTCCTTGCCGCATGGACCCAAGTCCGAGATGTGGAAGGTTTTCAGATGAGCGTGGTCAAGCCATTCCTCGAAGCACTCGCCGACAAAACCACGTCTGGGTTCACATGGAGTGGTGACCACTCTTCCCTGGAGTCAGGGTTGCTCTTTCTGACCAACCACAAAGACATTGTGTTGGACCCTTCTTTCCTGAACGTGGTTCTGCTTGGGCAGGGATTGTCTGCAACTGAAATTGGCATCGGCTCCAACTTGCTCTCGTCACCTTGGGTCAATGCGTTGGTTCGTTTGAACCGTTGTTTCGTGGTGGAACGTTCGGGCTCTGCGCGCGACCGTTACCAGCACAGTTTGCGGACCGCGGCGTACATCCGTCACGTCACTGCCCAAGGCCAGCCCGTGTGGTTGGCGCACCGTGAAGGAAGGGCCAAGGATGGGGTGGACGCCACCGCGCCGGCCTTGATTCGGACACTTTCAGACAACGGTCAACCTGCCACATGGAATGCATTGCAAGTGAGCCCAGTCTCATTGAGTTACGAATGGGATCCCTGCGACGGCATGAAGGTCCTCGAGCTCTTGACGCGTGAACGTGACGGGAATTACACCAAGACCGAGGGGGAAGACCAGCGTTCCATGCTTTTGGGCATGGTCGGCAACAAAGGCCGGGTGCACTTTCACTTCAACGATCAGGTGTCTTGGGAAGCTCCGGCAGAAGGGGTGAGGCCAGAGCAACACATGGCCACCAAGGTGGACGAAGTCTTGATGACGGGCATGCGCTTTTGGCCCAACCAAAGGCTGTGTGGAGAATGGTTGGGACTGACCTGTGAGATGTTGGCGCCGGCGCCCGAGCCCACGCAGGAAGATCGCGACGCGTGGCAAGCCAGGTTGTCGGCCATCGTGGGACAGCTGAAGGAGGCAGGCTGGTCTGAGGAAGAGGTGTCGCGGAAATGGTGTGAGATCACGTCAGCGCCCTTGGCCCATCGCCACGCCTTGTTGCACCAATGAGGCCGCGGCGATGGCCCCGGCCACGGAAGCGTTGAGCGACTCGGCCCGACCCGCACCTGGGACGGAAGCCATGACGTGGCACGCACTGCCCACATCTTTCGAAACGCCATGCGATTCGGACCCGACGACGAGCATCGTTGGCGCTTCCTGGCCATGGAGTTCAAAGAGGTTTTGTCCACCTGCGTCCAAGCCGACCACCCGGCCCTTCCAAAGGGCTGGCAGGTCCGTGAAGTTTTGGATTCGAATGGGGGTGTGAAAGGCGGATCCCATGGCGCTCTGAACCGCCTTGGGACCGAAAGGGTCTGCAGAGTCGGAGCTCATCACAACACCGGCCATGCCAAACCAATCGGCCACACGGACCAAAGTGCCCACGTTGCCAGGGTCATTCATCCGGTCCAAGTAAAGCCAAACCCCATCCGTGTGCTCTGCGCGTCCTGCTTTGTCTGGCATGGTGGCCAAAGCCAGCAACCCAGGAGGTGTTTTCAAGGAAGTCATCAACTCCATGTCTTTGGAGCTGACTTCCACCAAGCTGGTCGATGGTTGCAAGGACTCCCGCAACCGCCCACTCAACTCGCGCCCTGCCGTGAAGTAGATTCGCTCTGTGATCCACGTGCTCTTCAGCAATTCGAGAATGGCCTTTTCACCTTCCACGGTGATTTGGCGTCTTTCCCAGCGCGTTTGCTTGCGCTTGAGAAGTCGGACGTCTTGGCGTTCTTGCTTGGGGATGGCCATGGCGTTTCAAAGTTATGCCGTCCACATGGCAACTTGGGGGCAAACCGACGCAGAAGTCTCTCCTAAAGTGTTGCATCAAACAAGCGTGGAGATGTTGGAGCCCCGGTCTGACAGCCCAGACCGAACCACGGTTGCAGAATGGGAATCGTTGCTCCCTCAAGGCAAGTTCGCGTGGCCACCATGGAAGCGTACAAATGCAACGATGACTGACGGCGAGAAATCCCTCTTGGCCGAGGAGCTCGCGACGTCGCTGCGCCACAGAATGGTCCTTGAGGGCTGGATGCATGCACGGGTTCGACCTCGTTGGCAAACCAAGCCTCGTGGAGACTGTCTGATCCTCGAAGCGGTGCCTGGAGCGCGGTGGACTGTGGCCAGTGCGACGTGGCACCTGGAAGATGCCGGGCTGGGAGAGTTGGAGTCGACGGCCCATGAATTCTTGCCCACAGGAGTTCCTTTCTCCAACAGCCTGTTGCGGGAGGTGCAGTCCCAATTTGCCCAACAAGCCACTTCGATGGGGTATGCCACATTTCATGAGGGGCTGCTTGTGATTCAAGCGGACACGGTGACCTCCGCAGCACGTGAGCAGGTCCATCTGAATGTTTGGGCCCAAGGCAGGGTCGCCGATGGCACGCTGGACGGCCAATCCGACTCCGCGTTGGTCTCCGCCCACCATCCGTTGGCCTACCAGGGGGACATTTCATTTCACGGAGTGAAGGGTTCCATGGTGCAGCCAATCATGGGGGGGCTGTCGGCAGACGTATGGGAACATGTTGTGGATTGGAAGCCTGGCGCCGTTCATGGTGGGGCAGAATTGGCTGCGGCGGTTCAGCGCCTGCAACGCTTGACCAGTGTGCGCCACGTGTCGGTGGAATCCTCCATGAGGGAGGAGAGGGATTCGTTGCGCGTGGATGTCGATCTCCAGGTTCAACATGGTGCGCCCTACGATTTGAGTCTCGAGCTCGACTTGGTGCGGAACAACGTACGGTACGGCCCCCGTGCAAGTTTGGACCTCGCCGCTTTGAATGCCCGGTCACGAGGGGGGCGCCGTTCGGTGAAAATTGGGGTTGGATACGTGGCGGCACAGCCATTCTCAACCTTCAGCAGGGATGCCTGGTTGAACAGCGCCGAATGGTCCCTGCATTGGAATGCCGAACGCCTTGGAGTTTGGCCGTTGGCCTTGCGTCGCTTCCACGCCAAATCGGAACCACGCACTTGGTTTGATGCAGGGGTGGACCGAGAGATTTGGCCTGAATTCACCCGAACGCAACTTCAGTCTGATGTGTCGTTCGTCTTGAAGACCGGCCGCACAGGCGGAGGGAGGGTGGAATGTGTGCCCATGAAGGTGTCTTACGTCAATTTGACCAACCGTTCCGGCGCCTTCCAAGACTGGCTGGAGTTCGAGGCCAGCCCGTTGGTGGCAGGCCGGTTCATCAATCACCTGAATATGGGGTCGACCATGTTGTGGACGAATTCCTGGAGTGGCGAACGTCTTTCTGGGGGCGTGTCCCTTCAATCCAGTTGGGGTGGATGGCTCGGCCAAACGGTTGCGGAACGATTGACGCAAGACCCATCGCGATTTCATCCAGAGACCGGCGCATGGATGGTCCGTGAAGATGTGCCTTTGGTGCAACATCAAAGGCACTTGGTCCAAGTGCATCTCGCACCCCGTGCGAGAAGGGCGATGCGGTGGAGCCCGCATGTGCGGATTCAAGCGGGATGGGCAGGGGTGGGGGCCAACACAGTGTCGTTGCCTTTGGAACACTCGTTCTTGTCAGGAGGAGCCAATGGCATCCGAGGTTGGCGCCTCCGGGAATTGGGGCCGGGCAACTTGAATCCGGCCAATGCGAACTTGGTGGTGGAAGGCTTGGGCGATCTACAATTCATGTCTTCCATCGAGTGGCGTTCCCATTGGGTGTCGCCTTGGGACCTCGCCTGGTTCGTTGACGCTGGAAACATTTGGCTGCATGGGGCAGACGCACCAGCTGAGACAAGATGGGGTGACACGGGATGGGGCAGCGTGGCCTTGGGTTCTGGCTTGGGCGTCCGATACGACTTTGAAGTTGTGGTGCTGCGCATGGACGCGGGATTGCGCGTGCACGACCCTGTGCAAGTCAAGGGGCAGCGGTGGTTGGGTCAAGGACCATGGCGCGGCGCGTTGCACCTTGGGGTGGGCATGCCGTTTTGAGGCTATCCACGAACAAACGGTGAATTCCGTGAACAACTGAGAGAAGGCTACCTGGGTCGGGGTGCCCGCCCGCGTAAATTTGCCGCATGGGATGGTTCAAGAGAAACACCGAGGGCATCACCACCTCGAGCGCGGAGAAAAAGGAAATTCCTGAAGGCGCGTGGTACCAATGCCCCAGTTGCAAAACTGTGGTGTCCAAGCAAGACCATGCCAACAACCTGTGGGTCTGCGGCATGTGCGACCACCACGAGCGCATCGGGAGCGATGCGTATTTCGGCTTGCTGTTTGACGAAGGGAAGTGTCGTGAGATTGCACCCAAGTTGACTTCTGCCGACCCTCTGGAATTCAGCGACACCAAACCCTACACCGTGCGTCTTGAAGCGGCCCAACAGAAAACGGGCTTGACCGACGCCATCCGCGTGGGTTCAGGCACCATGAATGGCCAGCCTGTGGTGATTGCCTGCATGGATTTTTCCTTCATCGGAGGGAGCATGGGATCTGTGGTGGGCGAAAAGATTGCCCGCGGCATTGACCACGCCATCAAAAAAGGGGTGCCGTTCATCTGCATCAGCAAGTCAGGCGGTGCGAGGATGATGGAAGCCGGACTCAGCCTGATGCAAATGGCCAAGACCAGCGCCAAGTTGTCATTGTTGTCCCAGGCGGGCTTGCCTTTTGTGAGCCTCTTGACCGACCCAACGACAGGTGGGGTTACCGCGTCCTTTGCCATGCTCGGCGACCTCAACATCAGTGAACCCAATGCACTGATTGGTTTTGCGGGCCCCCGTGTGGTCAGGGAAACCATCGGCAAGGACTTGCCCAACGGATTCCAGCGGGCAGAGTTTGTGCTGGAGCACGGCTTCTTGGACGCGATTGTCGCCAGGAAAGAGCTCAAGGACAAGTTGTCCTTTGCGCTGAAGATGCTTCACGCGTCTTCCTGAACTGAACTTCTGCGGCGGGTGACCTATCTTTGCCGCTCTTATTGTTTCACATTCCGAACATCCAAAAGATTTCGCACATGTATTTAGACGCAGAAAAGAAGAAGGAATTCTTCGCCAAGCACGGGAAGGGAGCCAACGACACCGGCTCACCCGAAGGCCAAATCGCCATGTTTTCCTTCCGCATCGCTCACTTGACTGAGCACCTGAAGAAGAACCGCAAAGACTACAACACACAACGCTCGTTGATCGCACTGGTCGGCAAGCGTCGTAAGTTGTTGAACTACCTCGCCGCCAAGGACATCACCCGCTACCGGGCGATTGTCAAGGAACTCGGCCTGCGTCGCTGACATCAGATTTCAAACTTTCAAAGGCGGTTGATGGTCAACCGCCTTTGGCATATTGGGGCTTGCCGGCCCGTTTACACGTAGAAGAAGAGGCAACATGAACATTCAAAATCAAACCATCGATCTCGGCAATGGGCGCGAGATCACAATTGAAACCGGCAAGCTCGCCAAGCAAGCTCACGGTTCTGTGGTCGTCCGCTCGGGCGACACCATGCTGTTGGCCACCATCGTGTCCAGCTACGAACCCATGGACGTGGATTTTCTTCCACTCACCGTGGACTACCGTGAGAAATACGCGGCTGCCGGTCGCTTCCCAGGAGGGTTCTTCAAGCGCGAAGCCCGTCCTTCCGACACTGAAGTGTTGGTGATGCGACTCGTCGACCGGGCGTTGCGTCCGTTGTTCCCGGGCGATTACCACGCCGGAACACAAGTCATGATCCAATTGATGAGCGCCGACAAAGAAGTGCTCCCCGACAGCTTGGCTGGTTTCGCAGCGAGCGCAGCCATCGCCGTGTCAGACGTTCCGTTTGACGGCCCGATGTCTGAAGTCCGCGTCGCCCGCGTCAACGGAGAGTTTGTCATCAACCCCTTGCGCTCCGAGTTGGAAATCGCCGACATGGACATCATGGTGGCTGGCACCATGGACAGCATTGTGATGGTGGAAGGCGAGATGCAGGAAGTGAGCGAAGGTGAGATGGTGGACGCCATCGAAAAAGCACACGAAGCCATCAAAGCCCAGTGCGAAGCCCAGAATGAGCTCGCCAAGAAAGTCGGCGCGTTCGGAAACAAGCGTGAGTACAACCACGAAACCCATGACGAAGAATTGCGCGGTCGCATCCAAGACGAGATGTACCCAAAGTTCTACGAAGCGGGCAAGACTGGCGCCACCAAAGAAGAGCGCAAGTCTCGTTTCTCTGAGCTGAAGGAAGCGTTCATGGCCACCATGAGCGGCGAGGAGAAGGCCGAGAAGGGTGGTTTGGCAAGCGACTACATCAAGTCGGCGCAGAAGAAGGCCGTTCGCGACCTCATTTTGAACGAGGGCCTTCGCCTCGACGGTCGCAAGACCACTGAGATTCGCCCCATTTGGACAGAAGTGGATTACCTCCCCGGTTGCCATGGATCGTCCATCTTCACACGTGGTGAAACGCAAAGCTTGACCACACTGACTTTGGGAACCAAGCTCGACGAGCAATTGATCGACGGCGCCCTTGTCCGCAAGAATGAGAAGTTCTTGCTGCACTACAACTTCCCGCCGTTCTCCACAGGAGAAGAGCGCCCCTTGCGTGGCACCAGCCGCCGTGAGGTGGGACACGGAAACCTCGCGCTCCGCGCGTTGAAGCCTGTGTTGCCTCCGACCGACGAGTGTCCTTACACCATCCGTTTGGTGAGTGAAATCCTCGAGTCCAACGGTTCATCTTCCATGGCAACAGTGTGCGCAGGCACCCTTGCCCTCATGGACGGTGGTGTGAACATCAAGGCACCTGTGTCAGGCATCGCGATGGGCTTGATCACCGACCTCGACTCTGGGAAGTACGCCATCCTCTCTGACATCCTCGGCGACGAGGACCACCTCGGAGACATGGACTTCAAGGTGACAGGCACTGCCGACGGCATCACAGCCTGCCAGATGGACATCAAGATCAAGGGATTGAGCTTCGACCAATTGCGCGAAGCCCTGGAACAAGCTCGTGAAGGACGTCACCACATCCGTAAGGCCATGCTCACTGAGATCTCTGAACCTCGTGACGACTACAAGGACCACGCACCACGCATTGTGTCTTTGGAAGTTCCCGGTGACAGCATTGGTGCCATCATTGGCCCAGGTGGAAAAATCATCCAAGAGATCCAGGCCGAGACCGAAACCACCATCAGCATCGAAGATATAGACGGCAAGGGCATGGTCGAAATCGCGGCCTCTGACAAGGTTGCCATCGAAGCGGCGTTGACTCGCATCAAGCAGATTGCCTTCCCACCGACCGTTGAAGTCGGGGAGGAGTACGAAGGCAAGGTGAAGACCATCATGCCGTACGGTGCCTTCGTGGAAGTCTTGCCAGGCATCGATGGGTTGTTGCACGTCAGCGAATTAGATTGGAAGCGCGTGGAGAACGTGGAAGACGTCCTGAAAGAGGGTGAGCTCGTCAAGTTCAAGGTGGTCGGCCGCGACCCCAAGACTGGCAAAATCAAGCTCAGCCGGAAGGTGTTGCTCCCCAAGCCAGAGGGCTACGTGGAGCGCCCACCACGAGGAGACCGCGGTGACCGCCGCCGTGACCGTGGGGACCGCGGAGACCGTCGTCGCGACCGCGGACCACGTCCTGAAGGCCCCAAGAACGAAGGTTAAAACCCACGCTGGGACGAACCTTTTGACGTTCTTGTCCGTTCAATCATTGTAACACACGAATTTCAACAGCACGCATGAGGCAGTTAAAAATCACCAAGCAGGTCACCAACCGGGAGACTGCATCGCTGGACAAATACCTCCAGGAGATTGGCCGTGTTGACTTGATTACTGCGGAGGAAGAGGTGGAACTCGCCCGCAAGATCAAGGCAGGAGACCAGGAGGCATTGGAGAAGTTGACCAAAGCCAACCTCCGATTTGTGGTCTCTGTGTCCAAGCAATACCAAAACCAGGGATTGTCTTTGCCTGATTTGATCAACGAAGGCAACCTGGGGCTCATCAAGGCCGCACAGCGATTTGACGAAACCCGTGGTTTCAAGTTCATCTCTTACGCGGTTTGGTGGATTCGCCAGTCCATCCTTCAAGCCTTGGCAGAGCAAAGCCGGATTGTTCGACTCCCGTTGAACAAGATTGGGTCGATCAATAAGATCAACAAAGCCTTTGCCCGCTTGGAGCAAGAGTTCGAGCGTCCACCAACCGCCGCCGAATTGGCGGAGACGTTGGACATGACATTGGACGAAGTGAAGCAAAGCATGAAGAATGCGGGGCGTCACGTGTCCATGGATGCGCCGTTGAAAGACGGGGACGAAAGCTCCAGCAACATGTACGATGTCTTGCAGACAGGCGACACGCCTTCTCCAGACACCGACTTGATGACGGAATCGCTTCGCAAGGAAATCGAGCGCTCACTGCGCACGTTGACCCCACGGGAAGCAGACGTCGTGCGCCTTTACTTTGGCTTGAATGGGGAACACCCCATGACCTTGGAAGAAATTGGCGAGCGATTCGACCTCACGCGCGAGCGGGTCCGTCAAATCAAGGAAAAGGCCATTCGGCGGCTCAAGCACACCAGCAGGAGCCGCATCCTGAAGGGTTACTTGGGCTGATTGTCCAGACTCTTCCACAAATGCAATGAAGCCACCGTTCGGTAGGGCTTCCAACGATCAGCCCGCAGTTCAAACGCTGCGGGCTTTTCTTTTGCATTGACCCCCAAGTGGATCACCATCGCGTTCCGCAGCCCCAAGTCTCCCGCGGAGAACATGTCCAGGTCTCCAAGGCCAAACATCCCGAACATGTCGCAACTCCACGGTCCCAGCCCCTTGATCTGGAGGAGTTCCTTCCGCCATTGCAACGAAGGCATTTGGGTCAATCTCTTGAGGTGAATCTCATCAGGCCCTGCCATCTCCGCCACACGCAACACGCAATCTGCTTTGCTTTGGCTGAGCCCAGCCCCTCTCAAAGTTTCCATGGACAAGGCCTGGATGCGCCTGGGCTCGAGATGGCCGTCGCACGCCGAGGTCAACCGGGCTGAAATCGTCGACGCGGCCTTGACGCTCAATTGCTGGCCCACCACCGTGCGAACCAGGGCTTCAAAAGGTGGGCGAGGGGCAGGCAAGGGCAGAGGTCCTTGGCGGTGAACCAAATTGTGCATGTCTGGATCGGTCTTGACAAGCAACGCAAGAAATGCGGCGTGAACACGTTCATACATGCATGCAAGTTGGACATCTTTGCAGCATGATGCTTCCAAGGCTTTCGAGTTTTCTCCTCGGTGCAGGATTCCTGTTCATCGCTGGGGCCTTTATTCTGGGCACTCAAGGCTGTCAGAGGCAAAACTGGGACACCAATCCAGAGCACATGCTCAGGCTGTCCACAGACACGTTGTTCTTCGACACCGTGTTTGCCACAGTGGGAAGCGTCACGTTGCCACTCAAGCTGTACAACGACCACGACGCCAGCCTGCGCGTGGAGGACCTGCAACTTGCCGACGGTTCTTCGAGTGCCTACAGGCTCAACGTCAACGGATCGCCTGTGCAGGACCTCGACACTCCTCTGGAAACACTGTCGTTGCTTCCTGGTGACAGCATGTACGTGTTCGTGGAGGTCACCGTCGATCCCAATTCAGGGGCAGGGGCCACGCCGTTTTGGGTTCGGGACGAGTTGACCTTCGTGACCAACGGCAACGTCCAAGAGGTGAAGTTGCTTGCGCGTGGCCAAAACGCCGTATTTCACGGTGGCCCCAACCAATACACCACTTTGGCGTGCGACGAAGTGTGGACGGCAGAGTTGCCACACGTCCTCTACGGAAGAATTCTTGTGGACCCTGGGTGCACTTTGACCATCTTGCCAGGTGCGGAGGTGTACGCCCACGACGGTTCGGGCATCTGGGTCAGGGGAGGAACCCTGGTGGCCGATGGCTCGCTGGGGGCACCCATCCTGTTCCGCGGCGACCGTTTGGAAGACAACTACGCCAACACACCAGGGCAATGGGGACTCTCTTTTGAGATCACCGACACGCTTTCTGGAAGTTTGGTCAATTTCTCGGCATTTCGCGGGGGGATTTGGTTGGACAGGGCGGTGAACTGCGTGCTCGACCACGTCGACCTCAGGCAAGCCACAGTTGGGGTTTGGGTGGACAGTGTGGGGACCGGCGCAGACTACGCCTTGCGACTCACCAACAGCGTGTTGTCCAACATGGAATCCATCGGTCTGCTGTCCCAGTCGGGGCACATTGAGGGATACAACAACCTCATTTCCAATTGCGGTCAAGCATGTGGCTACTTCGCATTGGGCGGCAACATCCAACTGCACCTCTCGACTTTCGCCAATTTCAGCACACAGGGAAGTGGGTTGCGACAGTTTCCCACCGTCTACGTCAACGACTGGTACGAAGCTGCAGACGGAAGCGTCCAACTTCGGCCCTTTGCCGGCACCACGGAATTTAGAAATTGCATCGTCGCGGGCAACAACGCTTCGCTGAATGAGTTCAGTGAATTCATTGTGGACCTGTGGGATTCAAGCATGTACCCATCTCCGTTGTGGACGGCATCCGCCGTGCAGCACCAAATGGAGGCGTTCCCTGCAAACATCTTGGACGACGCCACGTCCGTCAACAGCGATCCGCCTTTTGTGAACGTGTTTGAAGAGGACTTCAGGCTGGAGACGTCCGCCGCGTCGTGGACCGGCACCTCCTCTTCGCCGCCATTCACTGAGTTTGAAGTGGGCACTGATTTGGCCGGAGAGCCGCGCAGCACCTTCGCCCCCACCAAGGGCTGTTACGAGCGCATCAACTGAGTGGCTCGCCGTGTTGGGCTGAAACTTTTGAGGGCCAAGGCCCGTAAGGGAAGGGCAATCGCGCCTTTCCATGACGACAAGCGTCCTTGAAGCACTGATCCAATTGTTTGCCCTTTTCGCCGCCGGCCGCGGCAAAGAGGGCATCGCCATGGGCCGTCGTCATGCGTCACGCTACATGCAACGCCAAATGCCCAAAATGCATTTGGAGGACAGCCTTCAGCGCTTCGATGAACTGGTCAACGTGTTCCAAACCATGCCCGGGCAGGGCGAGGACATGGTGGCCAAGCGGCTGTCCAAGCTGAGCGTCAAGCTGCTTCGCACCTGCGCCCAAATCAACAAAGGCCTCGAATTGCATGAAAAGCACATCGTGGTCATCCGCTTGCTTGAGTTCTTGCGTGAGTTGCCTGACCCTGAAACGGGCCAGGTATTCCTCCGCACGGTTGTGGACACGTTCAACATGGAGGACGACGCCTACCAGGCCATGCAGTTGTTGGTGAACCAGGTGGAAGACCTTGACGACAGTTCTTCAGGCACATTCGTGTTGTCGCAAAAAGAGCTTGATGGCCGGTTTGGCGGCATGGTGGCCGGTCTCCACGTGGAAGAGCAAAACTTGTTTCTTCTCCGCGCGGGCATCGACCAAGAATTGCGCATCAACCACGAGCCAGTGCCGAAGAACTCCGTGGTGATGTTGGCGCCTGGAGGAAGCGTGCGAGACGGCCTCGGGTCCACGTTGTTTCACAGCGAATTGGTGGCCCTGCTGAACGCCCAGAAGGGCGAGAAGGCACCCTGGGCCTTCCAAGTGCACAACCTCAGCCATTGGTTCCAGAGTCCCAAGTCTCAGGCCCTCCACCAATTCAGCTTTGAAGCCCGCGCAGGTCAGCTGGTTGGAATCATGGGCGGCAGCGGGTCCGGCAAATCCACATTGCTGAGCATCTTGAACGGCAGCATGCGTCCGACGTTCGGCTCTGTAAAGTTGATGGATGTGGACATCCACGCTGCACCAGAGCGTGTGGCGGGCCTCATTGGCCACGTCCCTCAGGAGGATGTGCTTGTGGAAGAGCTGACCGTCCGTGAGAACCTCGCCTTCAACGCCAAGCTCAGCTTGTCTCATTTGTCTGAAGACGACCAACTGGCGAGGGTGGACGAGGTGCTTCAACAACTGGGGCTCTGGGAGACCCGCGATTTGCGCGTCGGATCGGTCTTGGACAAAGTGATTTCGGGCGGTCAGCGCAAGAGGCTGAACATCGGACTTGAATTGCTTCGAAAACCCGAGGTGCTCTTCCTTGACGAGCCCACGAGCGGGTTGTCCAGCCGAGACAGTGCCCAAATCATGGACATCCTCAAAGAACTGACCTACGCGGGTCAATTGGTTTTCGCGGTCTTGCACCAACCGTCATCTGATTTGTTCAAGATGCTCGACCGCCTGTTCATGCTCGATGTCGGAGGTCATCCGGTGTATTGGGGCAACCCGTTGAACGCTGTGCGCCACTTCAACGAATTGGCGTCCCGGGTCCATGACGACCAATGCGAGTGCGCCTCCTGCGGCAACGTGAATCCCGAGCAAATCTTCGACATCCTCGAGGCACGCACCGTGGACGAGTACGGCCGCAAAACCGACATTCGGCGGACCACGCCTCAGGAGTGGAGCGACTTCTACACGGTGCTGCTTGAACAAGAACCCGACGCTTCGGAAGCAGAGACCCCTGTGGTCAAGCCATCCACCCAAGCCGCCTCAGGTTGGACGCAATGGACAACGTTCCTGTCGCGTGACATCCTCACCAAATGGCGCAACAAGCAGTACCTCTGGGTCAACTTGCTTGAAGCGCCGGCGCTTGCCATGTTGCTTGCAGGGTTCATGAGGTTTGCCTTGGCCGACGCAGACTACACCTTCCGGGCCAGTGAAAATGTGCCGCCGTTCCTCTTCATTTCCGTCATTGTGGCGCTGTTCCTGGGGCTGAGCGTGAGTGCAGAGGAAATTCTCCGGGACAGGACACTGCTCAAACGCGAGCAGTTTCTGCAGGTCAAATGGCACAACTTCGTCCACGCCAAGCTGACTGTGGTGGCCGCCGTCTCGGTGGTGCACAGCCTTGGCTTTGTCTTGGTGTCGCATGCCATTTTGGACATTCGGGGATTCGTGCTCACCCACACCCTTGTGTTGTTTGCCGTGGCTTTTTTCGGCAACGTGCTTGGGCTGTTGATTTCTGCACTTTTCAAAACGGCGAAAGTCATTTACATCGTCATCCCGCTCTTGGTGATTCCCCAAATCATTTTTGGCGGGGCCATCATCCGGTTTGAGCGGTTCAACCCGGCCTTCACCCAAGTGGACGCTGTGCCATGGTTTGGCAACGTCATGGCGTCTCGGTGGGGCTTTGAAGCGCTTGCCGTGGACCTGGCCCGAAACAACGCCTACGACAAGACGTTGATGCCTTGGGAAGACCGACTCCATCAAGCGGCTTGGCGCCGGGATTTCTGGCTGGCTGAGATGCGCAAAGTGGACGACCCGACGTTGTTGGTGTCTGAACTCGCTTTTGCCCAGGACGAGTTGAGCAGGTGGGAGGGAAGCCCATTCGTTTGGCCTTTCGACACATTGTCCCAGCCCGATTGGAACGTGGTGAAGGACGTGTACAACAACCACTACCAGGCCGCCTTCAAAGCACGCAACCAAGTCCGCGCGGGCTTGGCGGACACAGGTGACTTGGTTTCATTGAAGGGCCATCACCACAACGACGAATTGTGGTCGTGGGTGCTTCAAGACGACCGCAAGGAACGTGTGCTCGAGGTGGAAGGAACCCTGGTTCAAAAGTCAGGCCCCATCCATCGCTTGGATGCCCGCACCGAGGCATTCGACAGCACGATGTACACGCCCTTCAAGAAGCTCGGAGGCTCGAAGATCCCCACCCTGGTGTTCAATGTGCTCGCTCTGATGGGAATGGCTGCCCTTGTATGGGCGGGGTTGCTGATGCAACCTCGAATCAGTGGTCTCCTGAAGTCTCCACAAGCTTGAAAGGCAGCTGGACGATCGCGGCGTAATCTTCACCAGCCTCTTCCATGTCTTCGTCCTCTTCCTCGTAGTACCAGTACACTTCGGCGGCGCACTTGGAAGCCTCCACACGCTTCAACATGTCCATCAGGCACTTGGAAGAACTAGTGTTGAAGTACTCGAGTTTGACGTGGATTTCGACCCGGCCACCAGCCTCAGGACAAAACGCTTGCACCCAATCCAAGAGTGGGCCGTAGAACTGAATGGAGTTTTCAGGAATGCTCCTTCCAGCAAGGGTCAGCTTGCGCTCCAACGCCATGAATTCCACCTGC
>CBFHQO010000016.1:0-18579 GCA_965658045.1 uncultured Flavobacteriales bacterium
AACAAGCCCAAGGTGTCGACGTCGTTTGCGTCCACCAACATCAGCTCCGGCTTGGCCTTGCGCTTCAACCTGACACAGTGATTTGGACGCCACGCGGGGTGAACAAAATCAGGGTGGCGGCTGTACCTTCGCCGCATGAACATTCCAGACAACCTCAAGTACACCAAGGAGCACGAGTGGGTGCGCCTTGAAGGTGATGTTGCCGTCGTGGGCATCACAGATTTTGCCCAAGGCGAGTTGGGCGACATTGTCTTTGTGGAAGTGGAGACAGTGGACGAGACGTTGGACGCGGACGAGGTGTTTGGAACCGTCGAGGCGGTGAAAACCGTGAGCGACTTGTTCTTGCCCGTGGCGGGAGAAATCGTGGAATTCAACGAGGCCGTGGAAGACGACCCTGCCTTGGTCAACAACGACCCCTACGGAGAGGGTTGGCTCATCAAAGTGAAGGTGAGCAACCCTGCAGACGTCGACGGATTGCTCGACGGCGAGGCGTACAAGGCCGTCATCGGCTGATTCTGGCTGGCGCATGGCCACTGGGGTGACCCAAAACGTCGGAGCACGTGTGTGGTGGGGCCCCGCCCTTGTCACCGCAGGCACGTTGTGCATGCACGCCCTTTCTGGTCAAGATGTCGACGTGGATTCTTGGTGGGCGACCTGGCACATGGACAAGGTGCTCCACTTTTTGGCGTTCGCGACCTGGGGACTGGCCATGTCTGTGGCGTTGGCCAAGCAACGCTTGTTGCAGAAGGGGGCGCGCTTCGAACTTGTCATGATTGGAGGGGCGGTCGTTTTCGGCACGGTCCTTGAATGCTTGCAGGGTGCGTGCGTTTCCAACCGTTCAGCAGACTTGGCGGATGTGGCGGCCGATGTGGCAGGGGTGGCCTTGGCGTTGTTGGCCTTCCGCGTCATCTTTGGTTGCAGACCGGGAAGAATCGCAACCGATTGATTAATTTCACCCCCTCAAACCCCGTCTCATGCTTCGCAGAAAGACCCCTCAGGCCGACCTCGAGAACAAGCGCTCCACATGGAGGGCTCTCGGATTCGTGGCCACCCTGTCCTTGATTTTGTCGGCCTTGGCCTGGACGTCTTACGACGTGGCCATCACCCGGGCACTCGACTTCGAAGCGGACCTTCTCGAGGACGAGGAGATTCCTGTGAACGTGGTGACCCCACCACCTCCACCGCCCCCTCCCCAACAGACCACGGTGATTGAGATCGTCGACGACGAGGAAGAAATCGAGGAGGAGTTGGAAATCGAAGACATCGAACTTGACGAAGACACGGAGATTGAGATCATCGAGGACGACGAAGACTTTGAAGACGACACCCCCTTCATGATCGTGGAGAACATGCCGGCGTTTGGGCCTTGCACCAGCATGCGTGGCGACGAGCGTCACCAGTGCACCCAAATGGAGATCATCAAGTACGTCAGTGGCAACACCAAGTACCCACCCATCGCCAAGGATGCAGGCATCCAAGGCACGGTCTTCGTCTACTTCGTCGTGGGCAAGAACGGCAAGGTGAAAGACGTGAAGGTGCTCCGTGAGGTGGATCCACGCTTGGACAAAGAAGCGGTGCGCGTCGTGGAGAGTTTGCCTCAATTCGAGCCAGGCCAACAACGCGGCAAGGCGGTGTCGGTGCAGTACACCATCCCGGTGAAGTTCATCATCCGCTGAACCAGCTGATTCCTTCAAACCAGCCGTCGACGGCCATCAGGCCGTAGATCAAAAAGAGGAGTGCCCCCCAGGGCATTCCTCTTTTTGCATAGAGGTAGATGCTGACGGCGTCGATGACCATCCAGTAAATCCAGTTGACGGGGTCGCCTTGGATCATCCACCATGTGCCGATCACGCTGTACACGGTGGTGAAGGCGTCTAAGGTGGGCATGCTCGACCCGCGTTGTCGAAGCCACGGGGTCAAGGCCGCCCAGGCCAACGCCCCGCCTCCGACCGCGGCAACATGGGGGACCCACCCGTGCAAGGTCACTTGCCAGCCGCTGTCTGCCGACAACCAAGCGCCATACCCGGCCATCAGGAGGTAGAAACCGTGAAGGCCCGTTTCAGCCTGGAGTTTGCGACGCCAACACGCCCAGCCCAATCCCACGGCACCCAGCGCAGCAAAGGCGTACGCCAAGGGCAGTTGACCTTGGAGGTAGAGGTACGTGTAGGCCAAGTTGAGCAGCACGCCGGCCACTTCTGCCGCCCTCACCATGGCCATTGGGCCAAGATGTGGGCCACCCTTGCTTCAGGAGTGTCTCCCTCGGCGACGAGGTGGTGCCTGTGCTCGAGGTGAGCCAGGTACTGGGCTTCAAGGGCCAGCCGGTCTTCAAGCCTGGGCATGCTCCTCAGGAGGTCTTCCTCCCACACTTCGAGGGTTGGGCACAAAATGTGCAAGTCCACCGAGGGCCATGGCGGGACCAGGGGGTGCCAACTGAAGCCCAACACTTGCTCGGACCACATGCGCAAAACAAGGTCTCCCGTGTCGCAAACGACCCCAGCATGTCCGGCGCGGGCGATGTCCGCCGCCGCCTCTGTCTGGGATTCATGCAGCTCGTCAAACGTGTCTTCGTTCACCTGGTCGTTCAGCACCGCGGGGTGCCTGCGGGCGTGCTCTTCGACCATGGGCCATTGGAGTTCGCGGGCGAGGAGCTTGGCAAAGGTGGTTTTCCCGGAGTTTTCGACCCCGGTCACCACGACGCGTTTGAAAGGAACGTGTTCAGGCATGCCTCAAGGACGGGGTTGGTCTTGAAATTCGCAAAGGCAAGGCTCGGACATCAGCACTTTCGCCTGGGGCAACATGCTCGAAACGAGTTCCTGTTCTTCGGCGGTCATGTCGTTGTGGAGCAAGTCCAGGGTGCGCAAGTTGGGCAAGTCTCCCAACGAGGCTGGGTACCGTCCAATGAGGTTGCCCCACAAGCCCAAATGACGCAGCGACGCCATGTGATCCACGTCAAGCGGAATCTCTTCGATGAAATTGTCGCCGAGGCTCAGCGTTTCCAGTCGGTCCATGCGCAGCAGCACATCGGGGAACGTGTCGAATCGGTTTTGGTCCAAAAGAAGGACCTTGAGAGACTTCATCTCGGCCAGCCAAGGCGGCAGGTCGTTGAGGCGGTTCTTGTGCAGCATCAGCACGCGCAATGCGGGGAGCTCAACCAAGTCTCCGGGCAGCGTGTGCAGTTTGTGGCGGGTCAAGTCCAAGGCGACCACAGGTGTGCCCGCCCGGTGCGCCGTCAGAGCCTTACTCAGGTCGTCGAACCAAACGGTGCCTGCACCCACGCCGGGGATGCCCTCCCGACGGGCTTGTCCCCAAGCCAGCGTGCATGTGGTCATCGCGACCAGCAGCAACCCCACACGCCATCCCTGCCACGTCATGCCGCACCAGGTTTGGTGGAGGAGGCGAGCAGGCCCAACGCACGGGTGCGGTCGGCCTTCAGGGCCGCGACCAAGGCTTCCTTCGAATCGAATTTCACTTCGCCGCGCATCCAATGCATCCAACGCAGCGACAAGGGCTTTTCGTACCAGTCGCCCTCCGCCCCGAAGACGTGCACTTCCAAAGAAGTCGGCGCGTCGTCGTGGATCGTGGGACGGGTGCCCACGTTGGCCATGGCTGGATGCCATGTGCCATCCGGGGTTTGGCACCACACGGCGTACACCCCGTGGGCGGGGAGCAATTTCAACGGATTGTCCACGTGCAGGTTGGCTGTGGGAAAGCCCAACTCACGGCCCAGCGCCTCGCCGTGCACCACCATGCCTGTGGTGGGGTAGGGCTGGCTCAGCCAAGTGTTGGCTTCGTCGACGCGCCCGGCTTCCAGGGCTTGCCGGACTTTGGTGGAGCTGACGCGGACATCCTCCACGCGATGCGCGTCGAGCGCCTCGACTTCAAAACCAAAAGCTTGGCCCAAGGTGACGAGGGTGTCAAAGTTGCCGGCGCGGTGGCGCCCAAACCTGTGGTCGTCTCCGATGACCACCGCCACGGGCTTGATGCAGTCGGCCAACAGGGTCTTGGCGTATTCCCACGGCGTGAGGTTCGCCAGGTCTTTGGTGAACGGGTGCAACACCAGGTTGTCGAGCCCGGCGTGGGCCAACAATTCACGCCGCTCCTCCAGGGTGTTCAAAAGTTTCAGTCCGTGGTGGTTGGGGTCCAACACCACACGCGGGTGGGGGGTGAAGCTGAGGAGGGTGGTGGAGGCGTTGTGGCGGTCCGCAACCTCGCGCAGTTGCTGAAGCACGGCCCGATGGCCTGCATGGACGCCGTCGAAGGTGCCCACCGTCAACACGGTCCTTGGTTGTCCACTGGCGTGGCCGGGAAACTCTGAAGCGTGGTGATGCACTCGCACCATGCAAATTTAGTTGCGGATTTTCGCGGGAGAGCAACTATTTTTGGCCCCGATTTAACGAGACAAAAACGTTCCCATGTCTGCACAAGGAGTCATTTCACAAGTCATCGGCCCGGTCGTTGACATCCGCTTCCCTGAAGGGGCTGCCCTCCCCAAAATTCTCGACGCACTCGTGGTGCAGCGCGAAGGAGGCAAATTGATCCTCGAAACCCAAAAGCACATCGGTGAAGACACTGTGCGTGCCATCGCCATGGAAGCGACCGAAGGGTTGAGCCGTGGCATGGCTGTGGAGGCCACAGGAACAGGCATCACCATGCCGACCGGAGAAGGCATCAAGGGCGGTCTCTTCAATGTGGTGGGTGAAGCCATCGACGGCATCGCCAACCGCTCGTTCGAAGAAGGACGCAGCATTCACCAAGCGCCCCCCAAGTTTGAAGACTTGAGCACCTCGACCGACGTGTTGTTCACGGGCATCAAGGTGATCGACTTGATTGAGCCTTACGCCAAGGGTGGAAAGATTGGGTTGTTCGGTGGTGCGGGTGTGGGCAAGACGGTCCTCATCATGGAGCTCATCAACAACATCGCCAAGGGCTACGAAGGCATCTCCGTGTTCGCCGGAGTGGGTGAGCGCACCCGTGAAGGAAACGACTTGTTGCGCGAGATGATCGAGTCTGGCGTGATCAAGTACGGCGACGCATTCGTCGAGTCCATGGAAGCTGGAGGTTGGGACTTGAGCAAAGTCGACAACAACGAGTTGGCCAAGAGCCAGGCGACCTTGGTGTTTGGCCAAATGAACGAGCCTCCAGGCGCACGTGCACGCGTGGCCTTGTCTGGTTTGACCGTGGCCGAGTACTTCCGCGACGGCGACGAGCAAAGCGGCGGCCGCGACATCTTGTTCTTCATCGACAACATCTTCCGTTTCACCCAGGCCGGTTCTGAGGTGTCGGCCCTCTTGGGTCGGATGCCTTCCGCGGTGGGGTACCAGCCCACGTTGGCCACTGAGATGGGGGCCATGCAGGAGCGCATCACCTCCACCAAGCGCGGCTCGATCACGTCTGTGCAAGCGGTCTACGTCCCTGCGGATGACCTGACGGACCCGGCACCGGCCACCACGTTTGCCCACTTGGACGCCACCACCGTGTTGTCCCGGAAGATCGCTTCATTGGGCATCTATCCCGCGGTGGACCCCCTCGACAGCACCAGCCGAATCTTGACCCCAGATGTGGTCGGCAAGGAGCACTATGACACCGCGGAGCGTGTGAAGGAGACCCTCCAGCGCTACAAGGAGCTTCAGGACATCATCGCCATCCTCGGCATGGACGAATTGAGCGAAGAAGACAAGCAGACGGTGAACCGCGCACGTCGCATCAGCCGTTTCCTTTCCCAGCCGTTCCACGTGGCGGAGCAATTCACCGGCATTCCGGGTGTGCTTGTGCCCATCGAGGACACCATCAAGGGCTTCAACATGATCCTCAACGGGGAACTCGATCAATACCCCGAAGCGGCCTTCAACTTGAAGGGCAACATCGAGGAAGTGATTGAGGCGGGCGAGAAAATGTTGGCAGAAGCTTGATTCGATGACCGTCGACATCCTCACCCCCGACGCCAAACTCTTCTCTGGAGAGGCCACCTACGTGGGCTTGCCTGGGGCCGACGGCAGCATGGGCATCTTGGACAACCACGCGGCGTTGGTCACCACCCTGCAGGCAGGTCAAGTGATTGTACGCACCGCAAGTGGAGAAGAAGCGTTCGACGTCCAAGGCGGAAGCGTGGAGGTCTTGAACAACGTGGTGACCGTCCTCGCGGAATAAACGTTCGGCACCTGCAGACAGCAAACAACGCGGCCCTCGGGTCGCGTTGTTGCGTTTCAAGGGTGGTGGTACGGTTCGCCCTTGAGGATGGTGTGGGCCCGATAGAGTTGCTCGGCGGCGCAAACCCGAATCAGCTCGTGAGGGAAGGTCAGCTTGCTGAGCGACCATGTGGCGTGGGCGCGCTGCCGCAAGCTGGGGTCAAAGCCGTACGCCCCGCCCACCAAAAAGGCGGTGTGCTTGAGTCCGCGGTTCATCAATCCTTGGAGGTGTTTGGACAGCTGAATCGACCCCATTTGTGGGCCGTGTTCGTCCAGCAGGATGAGGTGGTCGACCCCTTTGAGGAACTTCTCCGCGGCGGCGGCTTCTTCCTTCATCACGCGGGCAGGATCGGCTTTGGCGAACTTGCCCTTGAGGTTGGGCGTTTCGACGTAAGTGTACTTCGTGTACCTGCCCAACCGGGTGTTGTACATGTCCAACCCGTCTCGGACCCAGGGTTGACCTGTGGTGCCAATGGCGATCAAGCTCAGCTGCATGCGGCAAATCTACACGGCCGCCCGAATCGCAGGCGTATCTTCGTGCCATGTGGACAGATGCCATGGAACGCGCGGTGGAATGGGCGCTTGAAGAGGATTTGGGGTCGGGCGATTGCACCTCCTTGTCGAGCGTGCCGGAGGAGATGGTGCACGAAGGCTTCATTTTGGCCAAAGAGGACGGCGTGCTCGCCGGCGTGGAAGTGGCGCGCCATGTGTTTGAACGCGTGGATGCCACAGTGTCGTTTGAGGCCCTGCGACCTGATGGGGCTCAGGTGGCCTACGGCGAAGCCGTGATCAAGGTCAAAGGCCCCGCACGCAGCATCCTGTCCGCCGAGCGCCTCGCGCTCAACTTCATGCAGCGGATGAGTGGAGTGGCCACGATGGCGCATCGCGCCCAGGCGTTGCTGGAAGGCACCGGCGCGCGGGTGTTGGACACCCGCAAAACCACCCCTGGGCTCCGTGCGTTTGAGAAGTGGGCGGTGGCCTTGGGCGGTGGCACGAATCACCGGATGGGCCTCTACGACATGGTTCTCATCAAAGACAACCACGTGGATTACGCAGGCAGCATGACGGAAGCCCTCCGTGGGGTGCACCGTTATTTCGAGGGCGGCGCAGAACGTGTGCCTGTCGTCGTGGAGGTACGAAGCATGGAAGAGCTGCGCGAGGCGCGTCACGCCGCCTCAGAGGCTGGACTTGAACTGACTCGGTTGCTGTTGGACAATTTCACGCCAGACCAAGCGCGGAAGGCGGTGGCCGAGGTGGCAGGAGCCTTGCCCCTGGAGGCGTCGGGCGGAATCGACTTGACCAACCTCCGTGCCTACGGCGAAGCCGGGGTCAACTTCGTGTCCATGGGCGCCTTGACCCACAGCGTGAAAAGCCTGGACCTTTCGCTCAAGTCTCAACCTGTTCTTCCTGTATGAATCTCCCGGACGGCCCTTTGTTCCGTTGGTTGGCCCAAAACGCCACGGTCCTTCGCGTGAAGGCCTTGCTGCGTCGGTTTCAGCCTTGGGGCCAAGAGGGCATGAACGCCTACGACGTGGTTCGCTTCTTCCTTGTGGGGTTGGTGAACGGCGCGGTGGCGACGCGGGCGGCGGCCATCTCGTTTAGGCTGTTCCTCGCTTTCTTTCCCGCGGTCATTTTTGTGCTGAGCGTTTTGCCCCACACCCCCTTGGAAACGGAGGCGGTGATGGATGCCTTGCGGCTGTTGTTCCCGGGCGACACGGTGTCTCTGTTTGAGCAAACCGTGGAAGACTTGCTTAGCCAAACCCAAGGCGCCCTGCTCTCGGTGGGTTTCATCCTCTCGCTGTACTACGCATCAAGCAGCGTGCACGCGGTGCTTTCAGGATTCAATGAGAGTGCGTTGCTGGAGCAAAAGGGCAACCCTTGGCTCATCCGGGTGTGGTCCATGTTTTTGTTGATTCTGTTGGTGGTGCTCCTGGGTCTGGCGGTGCTACTGATCGGGTTCAGCGGCGACGCGTTGATGTGGGCCTCGGACCGTGGTCTGCTTCCAGGATCGTCCCTGCCGTGGTTCAACGCCGCCCGGTGGCTCGGGGCGTTGGTGCTCATCTACAGTTCCGTGACCTTGCTTTACAACGTCGGCCATTGGGACCGGCTGAAGTGGCGGACCGCGACGCCTGGCGCGGCCATGACCACGATATTGATGGTGTTGCTGTCCTTGGGATTCAGCTTCTTCATCGCCAAAGTCAACACCTACAACCGATTGTACGGATCGTTGGGGACGCTGCTTCTGTTGCTGGTTTGGGTGAACGCGAACAGCGCGGTGTTGCTGCTCGGATTCGAGCTGGACGCGAGCATCGAGAAAGCCCGGCGGGAAGCCATGACGAAGTTTTCAGGCGGCGCACGTGGAGGAACGGACGCGAAAGGGTGAGTGAAGGTTGACGGTTTGGGCTACATTGGCCCCATGAAGCACATCCTTTCTTTCTTGGTGATGGCCGCCTTGGGTATGGGCGCCGCATGGTCTCAGTCTCATCCTTTGTTGGGCAAGTGGAAGACCAAAGACGACGAAACCGGACGCATCAAGAGCGTGGTGGAAATCACCGAGCGCGATGGCAAATTCTATGGCACGGTGGTGGAGTTGTTTCGCCTGCCGGAGGAAGACCAAGACCCTTACTGCGACAAGTGCGAAGACGACCGCAAGGACAAGCGCGTTTTGGGCATGGAAATCGTCCGCGACATGGTGCAAGACGGCGAGTTGGAGTGGGAAGACGGCACGATTTGTGACCCCAAGAAGGGCAGCATCTACGACTGCGAAATGTGGTTTGACGAGGACGACATGGACGTCTTGAAAGTCCGCGGCTACATCCTCTTCCTGTTCCGCACCCAAGAGTGGTACCGCGTCACAGAGTGAGGCGCTTCCTCACTTCGTGAGACAGCTCGGGCAACGCGCCCGCCAACCAAGACCCCACCAGCACCGTGCCGGCGGCGAGGCCCCCTCGCAGGACGGCCATGACCACTTGTCCGAATTTTCCAAGTTCCAGGGCAACGTCAGGGGCGTCGCTGACCAAGGGGTTGAGACCCACCAGCAAGGCGATGCCGGCCACGACGAACCACCCTTTGGAGAAGGGGTGAATTCCGAAGATGCGCCACATCAGCACTGTGCGCCACCCCATGTTCCAGACCCCGGTGAGGCCCGTCGCCACGGCTGCACCCAGCAGGCCCCAACCGAACACCTGCATGAATACGTAGTTGGTGACCACCGTCACGACGACCAGGCCCAAATTGATGGGCAAGGCCATGCGGTAGCGTGAGGAGAATTGCAGGATGGGCCCGGCCGTGCCCCCAGAGGCCTCGGCCACAAAGGCCATGCCCACGGCCAAGACTATCCACCTCAACCCCTTGTAGTTCTCGGGCAAGGCCAGGTCAAGCGTGGGCAGGCCGACCACAATGGCGGCAAGCAGCGACGCCGTCATCGCCAGTTGGACGCGCGCCGATTGCTTCAATTCAGGGCCGCAGGCCTCGGGCCCTTGTTGGGCCACTGCCTTGGATGTCAACGATCGAAGGATGGGCCCCATCGCGCGGTGGGGCATGCGCACCACGGTGGCGATGAAAAAGGCGAAGGTGTAGCGTGGCACCACGGCCAACCCCAACAAGGCGCCAACCATCACGAAATCAAGGTTCTTGGCCACGACCCGTGATCCTGTGTTCCAGAACGCGAAGAGCCCGTACTCCAGCATGGGTTTGGTGTCTTCCTTGAGGGCGGGACGTCCAAGCTTTGCGCCGCTGGACAGCGCTTCCAAGAACATCAGTCCAACAGCCGCCACATAGCTGTACAAGAACCACCGGAAGAAGGTTTCAAACGGCATGACGCCGCCGAGGTAAGCCAGCGCAAGGCCCAAGTAGCTGCCCTTCAGCCAAACTTCTTGGATGGCGGTGGCCGCGACCGTGCGCATGCGGTGGGCGAGCACGGCTTTCAAAAGCATCATCGCCAGGTACGCCCCGGCCATCACCAGGAAGGCTGCGATGCGGCCTTCAAGCAGCCACCCTGCGTCGGCGTCGAGCCAAGCCAAGACGTCGGGGCCGGCGAACGTCGAAGCCCCCGCAAGCAGCAACAGGAGGGCAGTCGGGAAGAGGACCAGCGTGCTGAGCATGGAAGCTTCGCGTTCTGCGCTCTCTGCCTTGGGGAGAAAACGCATGATGCCGCTTGGGGACCCCAGCGCCACGATTTCCGCCAAGATGGTGCCCCAAGCCGTCAGGATGCGGAGCAAGCCCCACCCTTCTTCAAACCCTTCGAACGCCTTGGGCAACACGTACATCGTGTTGACGGCGCCCAACACCAGCCCTGTGCTGAGGACGAGGGCGTTTCTGACGGATTGTTTGGCGACGATTCCCATGCGAGACGCAAGTTGGGGCAAATCAGTAGGACGACGAGGCAGGTGGGTCGAGGACCACGCAATGTTCGCAGTATTTGGCATCTGAGGCGTGTTCCAACATCTGGCCGTCGGCGGCGAATTCGTCCAAGGTGTCTGCGAGCCAATGGATGAACGTGTCGACGTGTTGGGGGCGGATCAACGATTCACCATCGATGTTCAGGGACAGCAGCCCTGCCTTGACGTTGCGGCCTGACCGGATGGCGGCGGTCACCCCAGCAGCTTGGGCTTCCTCGTCCATCGTGGCCAGCACCATCGTAGCGTAGACAACCAGCTGCAGGGCCTTTCCCTTCTGTCCACCTTCAAGTTCCGAGGTCCAATCGCCCTTGAGCTTGAGCTCTTTGGATTCCACTTTGCCCGTCTTGTAGTCCAGCACCCGCGGGACGCCTGTGACGCGCTCAAGTCGGTCTGCGGTTCCCGCGAACGCCAGGGTGCCAAACGACGTGCCTGGATGCTTCGAGGAAAGTTCGGCTTCCCTGTCTTGGATGAAGGGCGCAGGTTGGCCATCCAACAACTCGGTTTTTTCCTGACGGAGGAATTTCTTCAGGGTGGTGCGCGCGATTTCCAGTTGCAGCACATTCTCCCCGCGATTCACCAGATTGGCGTTGTATTCAGATTGCAAGGCGTTGGCCAAGTGGCGGTCCAAGGCGTCGGCCACGTCGTCCAAATGAGTCGTGGTCAAGACATGGCCTTGGGCGTGTTCCAACCCGTGCTCCATGACGTGGTGCACCACGCTCCCCAAGGTGCTGGCTTCCATGGAAGTTTGCAATTCCGTCGCTTCACCCATGCCGTAGAGGTATCGGTAGGCAAAGTTGCGGGGACATTGGAGCATGGTGTTCAAGGCGCTCGGAGACATGCCTTCACTTGCCCACGTCTTCAAACGGTCGCGCATGGCGTCGGTCATCGCCATGGGTTGGATGACAGGCCTCGGGTCTGGCAAGGGGACGTGCAACGTCACGTGTTCCACCTCCAAGTGCGGGGTGCCGTCGGGTTTGTGGAACGAGCCTTCCAGTTGCATCAAATACCGCGAGGGTTCGCCCCCCTCTTTCCGGTCGGGGCTGCTGCGGTACAGCAGGTGAACTTCGCTTGCCCGGTTCAGCAGACGGTGGACCAAATACGCGTACCGCGCTTCACGCTCCCTCGGCCCCGGCATGCCCAGCGAACTCCGCAAGTCCAACGGCAGGAAACTGTCAGGCCTGGACGTTTGGGGCATGGTGCCTTCATTCATGTCGAGCACGATCACCCTGTCGAAGTCCAACGCCCGTGTTTCCGTCAACCCCATGACTTGCAGCCCGCGGTTGGGCTCACCCAACAAATCCACCCGTTCTTGGCGCAGCATACGACGTGCCATGGCGCGGACTTCGGCCGCCGTGGACATGGGACGATGCGCGTCTTGCAGCCGTTGCAATACGGCCACCACCGTCCTGAACCTCCTCCATCCGGCGGGGATCCAAGGCACCGCACTCGACGCCACCTCGTCGTCGTCGTTCACTTCGCTGGGCATGGCTTCCAGACGTCCTTCCAAGGCGCGGGCCCACGACGAGAGCGCTTCGAGAAAGGCCGAGGCTTCTTTGGCCCGAAGCGGGGCGAGCTGCCTCACGTCTTGGGCAAACCCTCGGGCGCCCAGCTCCTCGAAGTCGTCTGCTCTCACCCAGGCGCGGTGGGCCTTCGCCAGGGCGTGCATGGCGCGTCCCACGTGAGGGCTGTTCCCTTGCGTCCGGTGAATGTGATGCATGACCGGGTGGGCGTGGAAAGCTTGGAGCTGCTCCAGCCGCCACGTGTCGGAGGTCGTTTCGAGCATGGTGAACACCTGGTCGACAAACGACAACACGGGGGTCTCGTGCATGGCCAAGCCCATCGTCACGTTCAACCCATGGGCGCTGGGCGGCAACGCCTGAAGCAAGGTGCCCAGCGTCCCCCCGTCGGGCAGCACCACCAACGTCTGGTTGAATTGCTCTGGCGTCAGGTTGGCGAGGATGTCGCGCACGTGCTGGGTTTGCAAAACGGTCGAGGCGCAGCCCACCATCTGGACTTTGGGCGGATCACTGGCAATGGTGCCCGTCAGGAGTGGCGCTTTGGGGTTCCGGAATTTGCGGATGAACAACCCAGCTTCGTTGTGGACGTCGTGCACGTACGTTGGGTCGGCGTCCCAAAGCACCGTCAACCGATCGGCCTTGTTCCAAGCGTCGAGGCATGTCCATTCGGCCGTGCTCATGGTGGCCAAACCTGCCGCGAGCACGTGATCCACGTCCAGATGCCCTTCTCCTTCCGCCAATTTCCGGGTCAAGTGGGCGCGGGTGGCCAAACCATCTTGTCCCAAGCTGGCGTGCAGCCTGGCGTACAATTCAGGCAACCGCCGCCATTGGCGTTCGAACGCTTTTTGGTCCTCCGACCACGTTTCCTCTCCAAAGCTCCAATCCTCGATGCCTTGGATGTCGGCGAGGTTCTGAAACACCTTTCCCACCTGGGCCAATTCGTGGTCCACGGCGGCAAAATCGTCCAGCACCACCTTGGCCCAAGGCACAAACCGGTCAAACGGCAGCGTGTCCTCAGAGGTGCCCACCACTTGATGCAGCCGCACCAAGACTTCCAACGGGTCCGCCGCCGTCCAAGGCGAAGACGCCTCGATGAAGCCAGACAGCGCGTAGAATTGAGGCAAGCGGGCGGGCCCTGTCAACCGAGTCATGAGGCCCCGACGAAGCTTGGACATCGCCCGGTGGCTCGGCAGCACCACGGCCAACCGGTCGAGCTGGTTGGTCTTGCACAACGGGTGGTCCATCACCGCTTCAAGCACTTCGTCCAAGAACGAAGGTCGAGACAGCGTGGGTGGGAACGTCGGGGAAGTGGGGTTGGACACGGAAGGAGCTTCAGCCCTTCAAGGTAAATCCATTCCGAATGAAATCCCACAGCTCGGTGCGGCCGTCGGTGGTGCCCACGGCCCGTCGGATTTCCCCCCAAAACGACTTGGAGGACGCTTCCTCCGTTTCGGGCGCGGTGGTCAGGGACGGTGCTTGCGGCCGGTCGAGGAACGCAGGGGCGTCTGTCTCAGGATCGATGCCCCGCTCCTTCAAGATGCCGAGCAATTCGTCGCTCACGCGGTAGCGCTCCTTGGCCTGCTCCTGATAGCCCAGCTGCTCTTCCAACAACCCGAGGTTGTTCCACGTCACGGCGTCCTCGGGGTCAAGTTCCACGGCGCGCTTGTAGTCTTCGATGGCGCCACGCAAGTCGCCGCAGGCCTGCTTCATCCATCCGCGAGAGGCGTACCGGTAGCTGTAATCCGGTTGAATGTCTGCGGCCTTGTTCAGCCAGTCCAGCGCGACGTCCTTGTCGCCGCAATGAAAGTGGCTGACGGCCCGGTCGTGCATGTCGTCGGGGTTGGTCCCTGCGGCGTCGGGGTTGGCCGCCCAATGGGCCTTCCATTGCGCCAACGCTTGGGGCCACTCCCGCGCGGTCATGGCGTGGAGTGCGGCTTGTTTGGCCGGGGAGTTGTCAGCGTTGGTGTTGTGAGAAGCTTTCATGCTTTGCCCAATAGAAACGCAAAATTGCGTCAACTTCGTTGCATGGAGTATCCCGTCTACCTCCAAATGACTGAAACCGAGAATGTGGTCGCCGTTCAAGGCCCCAGCCGATTTTGGGAAGGGCAAAAGTTGGGCCAACGCGTGCTTCAACACGACGTGGTTTGCCACACGTGGCCCGAGCGTCAACGCGTGCTGGACATGCTCGAACCCGACGGACCTTGGACGAAGATTTCCAAGGAAGCCTTCGATCGGGTTTGGTCCCCAGGGGTGGAGGAACCTGAATTGGATGTGAAAGCGAATGTGGAGTTGGCGGGGTGGACCACGTTTGGGATTTCCTCGAAGGCGAGGTGGTTCGCGCAGGTGACCACGTTGACGCAGTTGCGTGCGGCGCTCGCATGGGCCAAAGAACGGGAGGTTCCGCTGTTGGTCTTGGGCGGGGGAAGCAACGTGCTGTTGCACGGAGACGTGCATGCCATGGTCTTGCAGGTGGACATCCGTGGGGTGGACGTCTCGCCCCAAGGGGAGACAGGCGCCATCGTCTCGGCTGGGGCCGGCGAGCCGTGGCACGGGTTTGTCATGCAGACGCTGGACGAGGGATGGCATGGCTTGGAAAACCTGTCCCTCATCCCCGGCAACGTCGGGGCCAGCCCCATGCAAAACATCGGCGCATATGGCGTCGAGGTCAAGGACCATTTCGCCTGGTTGGACGCCGTCCGCATCGAAGACGGCGCTTTGGAGCGGTTCGACGCGTCGAAGTGCCAATTTGGGTACCGGGAAAGCGTGTTTAAGCGGGAAGAACGTGGCAAGTGGATCATCGTCCGTGTGGCGTTTCTCCTCGACCGTGAAAGTCCGCTTCGCATGGGCTACGGCGCCATCGAGCACGAGCTTGCATCCATTCCCGTGGAATGTCGCACGCACCGAGATGTGAGCGAGGCGGTCATCCGCATCCGTCAATCCAAGCTTCCCGACCCGACGGTCGTTGGCAATGCGGGCTCGTTTTTCAAAAACCCCACCGTCCCGGCAGCCGTGGCCCAGAAACTCGCGGAGGCGCACCCTTCGATGCCGCAGTACCCTCAAGAGGGCGGTGCGGTGAAGCTGGCGGCCGGCTGGCTCATTGAGCAGTCAGGTTGGAAGGGACACTCTCGGGAGACCCACGGGGTGCACGACAAGCAAGCGCTTGTGTTGGTGCACTTTGGCGGTGCCACAGGTGAAGAGGTGTGGGCCTTGGCCCAGGATGTGATGGCTTCCGTTCACGGAAAGTTTGGCGTCCAGCTGGAGCCAGAGGTCAACCAGATTCAGATGCGCCCGAGTGCTTGACGGGAAACGCCCTCAGTGGGGGTCTTGAAACTTGGGGTTGTTCACGAACACCGTGTCGGTGAGCGTGCGCAAGAAGGCGACGAGCGCTTCCTTTTGGACGGGCGCAAGGGCCAATCCACCCGCCTCAGATTTCATGAAGGGATCGAGCGTGCTTGAAGGCACCCCGCCCGTGTTGTAGTGGTCGATGACCTCTTCCAGAGTGAAGAACCGGCCGTCGTGCATGTAGGGGGCGGACAACGCCACGTTGCGAAGCGTTGGCGTGCGGAACTTTCCGGAATCCATGGGGTTGCCGGTCACACCTGCGAAGCCTGGGTCGGCCACGAAGACCGAATCGAGTCCGTTGTTGTGCATCAGGTTGTCGGTGAATTGCATCCCTGCTTCACCGTGGCAATGGAAGCAGTCGCCGCCGAATTGGCCGCCAGGCACGACTTCGGGGTCGCCCCCTTCGCGCAAGAAAATCTGGTAGCCGTTGTACTCCTCCTCGCTGAGCTCGGTCTCGCCCCGGCGCCACAGGTCAAACTTGCTGTCCGAACTCACCATGGTGCGCACGAACTGAGCCACCGCCTTCACGGTCAATTCGGGGGTCACCACGTCGGTGCCGAACGCGTCGAAAAACAGCTGAGGGTAGCCCCGCCCTAGCTCGTCGTCATGAAGACGTTGCACGGCTTGAGACCACGGCAGGTTCATTTCGTCGGGGTGTTGAACCGGGTCGAGGATTTGGTCCTCCAAGGTGGGCATGCGGCCGTCCCACAAGAACGAGGGTGCCCATCCCAAGTTGATCAAGGCCATGGCATTGCGGGTGCCTTGGGCCCCCGTCACGCCGGTGCTGTACTGGGCAGGGTCGGAGAAGCTGTGGGCGGGCAAATGGCACGACCCGCACGACATGCTTCGGTCGCTGCTCAAGGCCGTTTCCCAAAACAACATGCGCCCGAGCTTCACGCCCTCCACCGTCAAGGGATTGTCCGCCGGCACGTCCATCGGGGGGAAGAAAGGAGGGATGATCAAGTCGTACGGCGTGGGGGACCACACCGGCTCGTCAGGACCGCAATCGCATCCGGCCAACGACCAAGTCGCCACCACCATCCAGAGCCATGTCCTTCTTCCCAGCATGCTCACTTCAGGGTCCAAGCTTGAACGTACAATCTGACCCACCGCGTGGCCAATTCGAGGTTGTTTCCGGTGTGGGTTTGGGCATCCACCGTGGGGTCAATCACATCTTCGCTGCCGTGCAGGCACTTGTAGGCGTCCAGGGTGAGGATGCGGTCTTGGGGTTCTTCCCCGGCTTCGAGAAGCCACGCATCTTCCCACGAGAACTCGACGGTGCGGTACAGTCGGTCGTCTCCGGCGTGGTAGGAGAAGGGTTGTTCAGGATCCACGAGCAACCGACCGTCGTACACGCTGAAGATGTACCCCGCAGCCCAGCCCCAGTGCATGCCTGCCGAGCCGGCGAATCCGAGCGGGTGGTCGGCGGGATAACCGGCGGGGTCCACGTCCAAGTTTTGGTCGGCGGGCACCCCCAACCCCATGCGCAAGCCGTCGATGTGACGGTCTTCGCATCCAGGCAAGTCCAGCACCACGTGGTTGCCTTCCTCGGCAAACCGTATGCGCTGCACCGTGTCCACGTTCACCCAGCCTTCGTCCACGTCGTGGAGTGCAAACTGGCTGACGTAAGCCTCCATGCGGTCCAGGCGAATGTCGCGTCCTTGGTTGTCCAAGACCACCTCGCCCAACGTGTAGGGCGCCCCGTCCCATGCCAGGTCAAACGCCAACCGCAACGAAGGCGATTCGTCGGGCTGACAGCCGGAGGCCGCCAAAAGCAGCGAGGCCAGCATCAAAAGAGGAGTGGAGGTCTTCGTCATGATGGGATAACTGCTAATTTGCAACAGAAGTTGTTCGCCACGGGCAACCCCTGTCACATGAAGTCCCCGCAAGCGTTTGAAGTGGTCCGTGCGTCGGCCGGATCTGGAAAGACTTACAGGCTCGTGAGCCGGTACTTGGCGTGCTGCTTGGTGCACGACGAGCCACGCGCGTTTCGGCACATTTTGGCCTTGACCTTCACCAACAAGGCCGCTTGGG
Organism: uncultured Flavobacteriales bacterium; assembly: GCA_965658045.1. Taxonomy (GTDB): domain Bacteria; phylum Bacteroidota; class Bacteroidia; order Flavobacteriales_D; family Sanyastnellaceae; genus UBA11663. The sequence continues at coordinate 17,479 of CBFHQO010000016.1, forward strand.
AAATGAAGGAGCGCATCCTGCGTGATTTGGCCCGCATCGGGTCGGGCGACGACAGGGCCGATGGCCTTGTGGGGGAGCTGGAAGCCCAAACCAACCTGCCCGCGCTCACCCTGCGCGCCCGCGCCCGCGCCATGCGGTCCACGATGCTGCACCGGTACGGCGACATGGCGGTCATGACGTTGGACAGCTTCACAAACCGGTTGGTCAAGAGTTTCGCCCGGGATTTGGCCTTGGACCAAGACTACCGCATCGAGTTGGACCAAGACCGTATCGTGGAAGAAGCTGTGGCAAACGTGTTGGACCGCGTCGGTGCACCGGGCCAAGAAGAATTCACCGAAATGTTGAAGGGCTTCGCCCGGCTGCAGGTGGAAGAGGAGAAGGACAGCCGGATTCGTCACCCCTTGACCACGTACGGCCGGGAAGTGCTGAAGGAGGGGATGCGGTCGGCCTTGGAAGCCCTTGGCGACCTCAAGGCGGCGGACTTTCGGAAGATGTCCAAAGACCTCCGCGACGAGGTTCGCGCGGTGGAATCCACCCTCAAGGCCGAGGCCACCAAGGCGGTGGCCGCCATTGACCGAGAAGGGTTGACCGACAAAGACGTCGTGCGCGGCACGCTCTTCAAATGGATTCGAAAGCAACGTCAAGGCCAGGCCACCGCACCGTCGGTGGCCTTGCAGGCGATGTTCGACGAAGGGGTGTTCACCTCGAAAAAGGCGCCGGACGACACGGTGGCGGCGGTGGGTCGCATGCTGCCGGAAGCGGAGGCCGTGCGTGTCCAGGTGGCCAACATGACCCCCGGAACGGCGAATGGGGAGGCCTACCTCTTGCGCAAAAGACTCGTCCACAAGATCGACTTGGTGGGGACCCTCGCGGCCATCGCCGAGGAGATGGAGGAGGTGCAGGCCAGCCGCAACGTTCGGACGTTCCACGCCCTGCACGAACGCATTGCACGGGTGGTGCGGCACAACCCGGTGCCGTTCTTGTTCGAGCGCATGGGGAGCCGTTTCAGGCACGTGTTCATCGACGAGTTCCAAGACACCTCCGTCACGCAGTGGCAGAACCTCATTCCGTTGGTGGACCACGTGCTCTCGGAGCGCAACC
>CBFHQO010000017.1:0-4738 GCA_965658045.1 uncultured Flavobacteriales bacterium
CATCTGAGGTTCATCTCAGTTGTCAGGGAACTTGAACCCAATCCGTTTTAGCTGTCGGTCCGTGGTGGGGGCGGAAATCATGTCGTCTTTCTGAACCAAAGCCCACTGGTTGGCATAATGGACCACAAGCCAGGGTCCTTCGTGCTCCTTGCATGTGACGACGTCGTGTTCATACAACCATTGATTGTTGAGGTCCTTGGCGCCCAGGCAGCGGTCTTTTTCCGAGTGCGCCAACCTTTGTCCGCGCCACCACAGACCGTCTTTGCTCGACCAAACGCGCTGGCCCTTGTGTCGCTCGTAGCCGACAATTTGTCCTTCGTGTCGCAAACGCCATCGAATCTCTTGTGCTTCGGTCATCGGCGCGAAGGTGCAATGTAATTTTGGGCCATGGAACACGCGGGACTTGACAAGGGCGCAGAAGGCAACGAGGGAGGTACGACAAGGCGCCACTTCATCCAACAAATCATCGATGCCGACCGTGAAGCCAACGTGCACGCCGGCAGGGTTCATACGCGGTTTCCGCCGGAGCCCAACGGTTTCTTGCACATTGGACACGCCAAGGCCATTTGTGTCAATTTTGGTTTGGCGGCGGAATACGGCGGCCAGGTCAACCTGCGCTTCGACGACACCAATCCAGTGAAGGAAGACACCGCGTACGTGGACGCCATTCGTGAGGACATTGCGTGGTTGGGCTTTGAGTGGAACGGTGGGGAATTTTACACCTCCGACTATTTCGAAACGCTGTACGGGTACGCCGTTCAGTTGATCAAGTCTGGCGACGCGTACGTCGACCAACAATCGGCGGAGGACATCGCAGCTCAAAAGGGCACCCCCAAAGAGCCGGGCAAAGCAAGTCCTTTTCGGGACCGCGCGGTGGAGGAGAATTTGACCTTGTTCCAGGAAATGCGCGAGGGCAAGCACGCGGAAGGGAGCATGGTGCTGCGGGCCAAGATTGACATGGCCCATGCCAACATGCACATGCGGGACCCGCTGATGTACCGCATCAAATTCGCGACCCACCACCGGACGGGCGACGCATGGTGCATTTATCCGATGTACGACTTTGCACACGGCCAATCGGACAGCATCGAAGGCATCACCCACAGCTTGTGTTCGCTGGAATTCGAAGTGCACCGTCCGTTGTACGAATGGTACATCGAGAAGCTTGGCATTTTCCCATCCAAGCAGCGTGAATTTGCCCGCCTCAACCTCAACTACACCATCATGTCCAAGCGCAAGTTGCTTCGGCTTGTGGAAGAAGGGGTGGTGGACGGTTGGGACGACCCGCGCATGCCGACACTCAGTGGGTTGCGCCGAAGGGGTTATTCACCTGAGAGCGTCCGCGAGTTTTGCGACCGCGTGGGGGTGGCCAAGCGCAACAACGTCATCGACGTGGGCCTGTTGGAGTTTGCGCTCCGCGATCACTTGAACGCCACCGCCACACGCGCCATGGCCGTGTTGCGCCCGATCAAGATGGTGGTCGTCAACTACCCAGAAGGTCAAGTGGAAATGCTGCCCACCGTCAACAACCCCGAGAACCCAGAGGACGGGACGCGCGACATTCCGTTCGGGCGAGAACTCTACATCGAGGCAGAAGACTTCAAGGTCGAAGGGGTCAACAAGAAATGGTTCCGTTTGGCCCCTGGTCGCTCGGTACGATTGAAGAGCGCTTACATCGTGACCTACGTGGACCACAAAACCGACGAAGCGGGCAACGTCACTGAAGTGCACGTCGAATACCACCCCAACAGCAAGTCTGGCTCAGACACCAGCGGCATCAAAGCGAAGGGCACCTTGCATTGGGTGGAGTGTACTCACGCCCACGACGCCGAGGTGCGTTTGTACGAGCGCCTGTTCAACGACCCAAGTCCCGATGGACACAAGGGGCAAGATTTCATGGAATTCTTGAATCCCGAGTCCTTGGAGATCCTGCAGGGGTGCAAGGTGGAGCCTGTGCTGGCCTCTGCACAGCCAGGTCAAACCTGGCAGTTCACACGACTGGGATATTTCGCCGCAGATTCGAAGTACAGCCAAGAAGGCAAGCCGGTGTTCAACCGCGCTGTGACCCTCAAAGACGGCTGGAAGGGGAAGGGGTGAGCCCCATTTGCGCGCCCAACTCCAGCATCAAACGCTTCGCCTCGACCACGTCGTTGCGGATGTCGCCGTCCAGGATGGCCTCCTTGATGGCGTTCTTGATGGCTCCCACGTGGCGGGAAGGTGGGATGCCAAACGCTTCCATAATTTCCTCTCCTGACACAGGGGGCTGGAAGTTGCGGATGTGGTCCTTCTCCTCCACTTCACGAAGCTTCTCGACCACGACGTCGTAGTTCTTCAGGTACCGTTCCACCTTGGCCTCGTTCTTGGAGGTGATGTCGGCGCGGCACAAGATCATCAGGTCGTCGATGTCGTCGCCCGCCTCAAACAACAGACGCCGAACTGCACTGTCGGTGACCACGTCTTTGGTGAGTGCGATGGGGCGAAGGTGAAGCAAGACCAGTTTCTGGACGTACTTCATCTTGGCGTCCATGGGGAGCTTCATGCGCGCAAAAATCTTAGGCACCATGCGGGCGCCTCGATCCTCGTGCCCATGAAAGGTCCAGCCCGACCTGGCGTCGAACCGTTTGGTGGGGGGCTTGGCGATGTCGTGCATGATGGCGGCCCACCTCAACCACAAGGAGTCGCTGTGCTCGGCCACGTTGTCCAAGACCTCCAAGGTGTGGTAGAAGTTGTCCTTGTGGCCCACGCCTTTGCGCCATTCCACGCCTTGCAGCGCCGCCATTTCAGGGAAGAACTTGTGCAGAAGTTTGGTCTTGAAGAGCAACTTGAAGCCACGTGAAGGACGGGGTGACAAGATGATTTTGTTCACTTCCGTGTGGATGCGCTCCGCCGAGATGATGCTCAGTCGTTTGGCGTTGCGGCGGATGGAAGCCAAACTCCCTTCCTCGATGCGGAACCCCAATTGGGACGCAAACCGAACGGCGCGGAGCATGCGCAACGGGTCGTCGCTGTACGTCACATCAGGATCTAAGGGCGTACGGATCCATTTGCGGTTCAAGTCGTCGACTCCGCCGAACGGGTCCACCAGCTTGCCAAACGAGTCGGCATTCAGGCTGATGGCCATAGCGTTGATGGTGAAGTCCCGACGGTTTTGGTCGTCTTCCAACGTGCCATCTTCAACGACGGGTTTTCTGCTGCCGCGCGAGTAGCTTTCCTTCCGCGCCCCCACGAATTCCACTTCGTAGTCGCGCGCCTTGAACATGGCCGTGCCGAAGTTCTTGAAGACGTGGACTTGACTAATGCCCATGGATTGGGCGGTGGCCCGAGCCAGTTCGATGCCGCTGCCTTCGGTCACGATGTCGATGTCCTTGCAGGGCCGGTCCAGCAGAAGGTCGCGTACAAATCCGCCAATGACGAACGCACGCTGTCCGCGCTCGTCGGCGAGTTCTCCAACCCGCTTGAAGACGGGGTGGGTGAGGTGTGACGCCAAGTTCATCATGGGTGAAGCAAAAGTACTTCTGTTCGAGGTGTCATTTCCTCAGGAATGTGAATCGCCCTGCTTCGTCAAACGCCACCATCATGGACGGCACTCCCACGTCGCCAGCCTCATCCCTGCGGTGGGAACTGACGTGGTCGACAAGGTTCTTGAGGTCTTGCGGAATGTCACGGAAACCCTTGGGGGTGGGGTGACCCGTGAAATTGGCGCTGGTGGAGGCAAGTGGCCTGTTCAGCCCTTTAATCACATACGCACTGTAGTCTTCGCGAATGCATCGCACCGCGAGGCTCCCGTTGGCGCCAAGCAAGGCTGCAGCAACCCCCTTGCCTTGGGGGTAGACCACGGTGGTGGGGCGGTCTCCAAGTTCCATCAAATCCCAGGCCGCCTCAGGCACGTCGCCCACCAATTGTTCCACGTGGCCTTCCTCCGCCACCAAAACAAGCACTGGATGAATCGGGTGGCGCGCTTTGATGGTGTTCATGCGCTGCACAGCTTCGTCGTTGGTGGCGTCGCAGGCGAGCCCCCACACGGTGTCGGTGGCGTGCAACAACACGCCGCCTTGCTTCAGCACTCGGACAGCTTGCCTGGCGTCTTCGTGCCAAGCTTCTTCCCTGCGTTTTTTGCCCATGTTCAGCCCCTGTGTTGGGACAGCCAAGCTTCGACGGCCTCGGAGATGCGTCCGTGCGGATCAGCTGCAGCATCGCCTTGGAAGGTCTTTCCGGTCACCTTCTCGTACAACTCCACGTAGCGTTGGGTCACCGGGCCCAAAAACGCGTCGTCCATCTCCGGCGGCGTCTGACCGTCCAGCCCCATGAAGTCGTGGGACATGAGCCACTCGCGAACGAATTCTTTGCTCAGTTGCTTTTGAGGCTCACCTGCGGCTTGTCTGGCTTCGTAGCCGTCGGCGTAGAAGTAACGCGAGCTGTCTGGCGTGTGGATTTCGTCAATCAAGGTGAGTACGCCATCTCGGAGGCCAAATTCATACTTGGTGTCCACCAAAATCAGCCCTTCGAACAGATGTGTAGCAAGCCGTCAGAAACGCGAAAACAGTCAACAACCCAGGTCAAAAAAAAACAACTAACCGAAATATATTAATCGTTTTCGAAAACACTTTTATAGATGTTGTTGCTCTCTTGCTTCACTAACACACTTGACAACTTGATACTCTTCACACCACTGTTTTACACTCTGATAGACACTCCCTCCAAATATCTTGCACTCTGGTTCACTTTGATATGTTGCTCC
>CBFHQO010000018.1:0-21673 GCA_965658045.1 uncultured Flavobacteriales bacterium
TTTGAAGAGGTGGACAACAACCCGTACCTCAACGACTTCTACAAGGACATGACCCGTTGGTCGTTCAACCTTCAGGTTTACTTTCTTCGGAGTCGCTTTTCTCAGTTGATTGAGATGAAGAAGAAGGGCAAGCCCATCATCCAAGACAGAACGATTTACGAGGACGCCAACATCTTCGCGCCCAACCTGCAGGCCATGGGGCTGATGACGACCCGGGATTTTGAGAACTACCTCTCGCTGTTCGAGTTGATGGAGGAATTCGTCACGCCCCCAGATTTGCTCGTGTACTTGCGTGCTTCGGTGCCCACGTTGGTCTCACAGATTCAGAAGCGTGGTCGCGAATACGAAGAGGCCATTCGTCTCGATTACCTCAACCGCCTCAATGAGCGTTACGAAGCTTGGATCAGCACCTACACCAAGGGAGAGCTGCTCATCGTGGACGTCGACGACAGCAACTTCCACCAGAACAAAGAGGACTTGGGAAAGATCATCACAAGCATCGACGGCAAGCTCAACAACCTCTTCAGCTGAAGAGGCCAGCACTTGAGGACGAAAAAAGGCCTGCTCGACGAGCAGGCCTTTTTCTTCCGTTTCAATCATTCAGTGGGCACGCCCATCACGGCGAACGCCACAGTCACATTGTCTTTGATGAACCAGTCCAACTTGTCGTCGAAGGTCTGAGAGCGGTATGTGATGTTGTGCTTGGTGCGGTCCAAGTCGAACTTCCCTGTCACAGCAATGCCTTGTTTGTCTCCGGGCACATTGGTCTGTGAGATGTTCACAGGAATGGTGTAGTCCACTTTCACCCCATTCAAGAGCAAAGTTGCAGACAAGGTGTTCGCCTTAAAGTTGATCACTTTCAAGGTCGCTGTGGGATGCTCATCCACATTGAAAAAGTCTCCTGAGCGGAGGTGGCCCTCCAAGCTGCTCTTTTCTTCCCCAGTCAAGTCAGTGACAGCGGTCTTTTTCATATCGAAGTTGACGACTCCATCTTCGATTTCCCCGTTCACCACGCGGAATTTTCCAGCGGACACAGCCAACGTTCCTTGGTGTCCGTCTCCGGTCAGCTTTTCCGCAGACCACGTGACTTTGGGAGCCACTTTGGTGATGACGTAAATACCGTCTTTCAATTTGGCAGAAAATTCAGACCCGCTGGTGTGGTCATGACCGGATTCGGGGGCAGACGTGCCGCATGCTGCGAGCAGCGAGGCCCCGAGGAGGAGGGAAAAGAACTTGTTCATTCAGAAAGGGTTTCAGTTGCTTGAGCAACAACCTCAGTGCGGTCCTGGTTCACAGTGTCCGCATGGCCTTCTCCGTGACCACCACCCAAGATGGGGGCAATCACCAAGCCCACGAGGCAGGTCAATTTGATCAAGATGTTCATGGAAGGACCAGAGGTGTCTTTGAACGGGTCGCCTACGGTGTCGCCTGTGACGGCGGCCTTGTGAGCGTCAGAGTCCTTGAAGGTCATCTCGCCGTTGATTTCAACGCCGGCCTCGAAAGACTTCTTGGCGTTGTCCCATGCACCGCCAGCGTTGTTTTGGAAGATGGCCCAAAGCACACCGCTCACGGTCACGCCCGCCATGTAGCCACCGAGGGTTTCGGCCGCCCAGGCCGCTTCAGCGCCCAACAACAAGGGCAACAGTCCAATGACCAAGGGGAAGAGGATGGTCATGGCGCCAGGCAACATCATTTCTTTCAGAGCAGCTTGGGTGGAGATGTCCACACACTTGCCGTATTCCGGGGTGCCTGTGCCTTCCAAGATTCCAGGAATCTCTTTGAACTGACGACGGACTTCTTGCACCATTTCCATGGCGGCCTTGCCGACGCTGTTCATGGCCAACGCTGAGAACACCACAGGAACCATGCCTCCAATGAAGAGTGCGGCGAGCACGTTGGCTTTGAAGATGTTGATGCCTTCAATGCCGGTGAACTCGACGTAAGCTGCAAAAAGGGCGAGTGCGGTCAACGCTGCAGAAGCGATGGCGAAGCCTTTTCCGATCGCGGCTGTGGTGTTGCCCACAGAGTCCAAAATGTCGGTGCGCTCGCGCACTTCCTCAGGAAGCTCACTCATCTCAGCGATGCCACCTGCGTTGTCGGCAATGGGGCCGAATGCGTCGATGGCCAACTGCATGGCGGTGGTCGCCATCATGGAACATGCTGCGATGGCCACGCCGTAGAATCCGGCAAACTCGTACGCAGTGTAGATGGCCGCCGCGAACAACAAGATGGGGCCAAAGGTGGAGATCATGCCCGTCGCCAAACCTGCGATGATGTTCGTGGCTGCACCGGTGGAAGACTGTTGGACGATGTCCAAGACGGGCTTCTTGCCCAACCCAGTGTAGTACTCGGTCATGTAGCTGATGGCGCCGCCCACGATGAGGCCGACCACCACGGAGTAGAACACGTTCATGGAGCTGAACGTGCGCAGGCCTTCACCGAAGAAGTCCATGCTCAGCTCGGCAGGCAACATGACGTCCACGAGGAAGTAGCACGCCACTGCAGTCAAGATGATGGAACCCCAGTTTCCGCGGTTCAACGCAGATTGGACTTGGGCCTCCTTGGCGTCGTCACCCACGCGGATCACCTGCGCTCCAAGGATGGAGAACACGATGCCCAGGGCAGAGATCACAAGGGGCAACAAAATGGTGGACATGCCGCCGAAGTTGTCGACGATGGATCCGCCCATGTCGCTGATGACGTAATTGCCGAGCACCATGGCCGCCAACACGGTGGCCACGTAGGAGCCGAACAAGTCTGCACCCATGCCGGCCACGTCGCCCACGTTGTCGCCGACGTTGTCTGCGATGGTGGCAGGGTTGCGGGGGTCGTCTTCAGGAATGCCAGCTTCCACCTTGCCCACGAGGTCGGCGCCGACGTCGGCCGCCTTCGTGTAAATGCCGCCGCCCACACGGGCGAACAAGGCGATGCTTTCTGCACCGAGTGAGAACCCGGCGAGGGCCTCAAGGATGATGGTCATCTGGTCCACAGAGGTGCCTTCTGCGCCGCCGCCCATCCAGCCGAGGAGGAGGATGAACAGGGCACTCAGACCGAATACGGCGAGACCCGCCACGCCGAGGCCCATCACCATGCCGCCTGTGAAGGAGACTTTCAAGCCTTCGCTCAAGCTTGTGCGTGCGGCTTGGGTGGTCCGGACGTTGGCCTGTGTGGCGATGCGCATGCCGATGTTTCCGGCCAGTGCGGAGAACACAGCACCGATCACGAAGGCCACCACGATGAACCAGTGCGTGGTTTCCACCATGGAGGAGACAAGGCCAAGGAGGGCGCCAGCGATGACGACAAACACCGCCAGGATGCGGTATTCAGCGCTCAAGAAGGCCAATGCGCCTTCGTGGATGTGCTGGGCTATTTCACTCATGCGGGCTTCGCCCGTGCTTTGCTTGCGGACCCAAGCGGCTTGAATGGCCATGACGACCAGTCCGAGGACGGCCAAGCCAGGTACGAGGTAGAGCAGAGATTGCTGCATAGGTAATTGGTTGGGGAGCTGAGCTCCGGTTGATCTTAAGGTTGATTTCGGCCGACTTGGGTTACGCGACGTAGGCGACGTCCTTGACGGCTTCGACGATATCTTTGACTTGCGGCAGGGCTTCTTCAATCAGGCTTGTGGAGAAGGCGAAAGGCGTGTCGCTTTGGCACAACCGACGAATCGGGGCATCCAAGTGGTCGAACGCATGACGCTGCACGCGGTAGGTGATTTCTGTTGCAATCGAGGCCACAGGGAAGCTTTCTTCCACGATGACCAAGCGGTTGGTCTTCTTAATGCTTTCCACGATGGTGTCGATGTCGAGCGGGCGGATGGTGACCAAATCGATGACCTCAGCCTCGATGCCCTCCTTGGCCAATTCGTCGGCCGCGGCGTGCACGTCCTTGAGGATCTTGCCAAACGAGACGATGGTCACATCGTCTCCCTTGCGACGGACGTTGGCTTTGCCAATGGGCACCAAGAACTCACCTTCGGGAATCATGCCCTTGTCGCCGTACATCTTCTCAGACTCCATGACGAGCACCGGGTCGTTGTCGCGGATGGCGGATTTCAAAAGTCCCTTGGCCTCGTAAGGTGTGAAGGGCGTCACCACTTTCAGACCTGGCATGGAGGCGTAGAGGCTCTCGTAGCTCTGGCTGTGTGTGGCCGCAAGTTGCCCCGCTGTGCCGTTGGGGCCGCGGAACACGATGGGCACGGGGAATTGTCCGCCGCTCATCTGGAGCATTTTGGACGCGTGGTTGATGATTTGGTCAGACGCCAACACCGCAAAGTTCCAAGTCATGTACTCCACGATGGGGCGGAGTCCGTTCATGGCGGCGCCGACTGCAATGGCGCTGAATCCCAGCTCCGCAATCGGCGTGTCGATGACACGCTCGGCTCCAAACTCATCCAACATGCCCTTGGATGCCTTGTAAGCGCCGTTGTACTCGGCCACTTCCTCTCCAAGCAAAAACACCGACTCGTCGCGGCGCATCTCTTCGCTCATGGCCTCGGCCACCGCTTCTCTGAATGTGACTTCACGCATTTTATGCTGCAATTTGGGCGGCAAAGATAGTGGATGTGGCAATGCCATGCCACTGGCGCCTGAAGGAGGCCCAGACTCGTCCCACCTGACCTAACTTTGACCTCCCTGTGGACGCCCAACAACGCGACCGCAGCCCTTGAACACAGCGCCATGAAAATTCTCGTTTGCATCAGCAAAGCGCCGGACACCACAAGCCGGATTGCCTTCACCGAAGGCGACACCCAATTCGACAGCAATGGGGTGCAATTCATTGTCAACCCCTACGACGAGTGGTACGCATTGGTGCGTGCGCTGGAGTTGAAGGAAGCCCAAGGCGGGTCGGTGACCACGATCACGGTGGGGGAAGCCGATTGCGACCCCGTGATCCGCAAGGCGCTGGCCATTGGGGCCGACGACGCGGTCCGCATTGACGCCAACCCCACGGACGCCCTGCAGGTCGCGTCACTCATCGCACGCCACGCGAGCGAAGGGGGGTACGATTTGGTGCTGTGCGGAAAAGAGACCATCGACCACAACGGATCTGTGGTGGGCGGCATGCTGGCCGAGCTCATGAATGCCTCGTTCGTTTCCTTGGCGACCTCTTTGGAGGTGGAAGGCGGCGTGGTGAAAGCCGCCCGTGAAGCGGCTGGCGGGTTGGAAAGCGTGGAAGCTTCCTTGCCTGCAGTGGTGAGTGCAGCCAAGGGCATGGCCGAGCAGCGCATTCCCAACATGCGTGGCATCATGGCGGCGCGCACCAAGCCGTTGAACGTGGTTCCTGCTGGAGACGCCCTCCATGGCGCAAGCGTGGCGAAGTTTGAACTTCCACCTGCCAAGGGAGACTGCAAAATGATTTCTGCAGACCAGCCCGAAGAGCTCGTGCGTTTGTTGCGCGAAGAAGCCAAAGTCCTCTGAACCAACCCTTGAATTGAAGACAACATGAAGTGTTTGGCATACCTCCCAACCCAAGATGGACAAGCCACCAAGGCGGGTCTCGAAGCGGTTTCTTACGCCAAGAAGTGCGGGGCTGATGTGGTGGCGCTGGCCATTGGCACCTTGAATGCAGACGGTGGCGCAGGCAGCGCCGGAGCCTCCAAGGTGTTGCATGTGGCCCAAGACCTCCAAGACGAAGCGCAAATCGCCCGTGCGGTCTCCGAGGCCGCGAAGGCGGAAGGGGTTTCCTTGGTGGTGGCTCCCCACAACCACGTGGGACGTGCAGTGGCCCCTCGTGTGGCCGTCCGGCTGGGCGCCGGCATCGTGCCCGGGGTGACCGGCTTGCTCGAGGGAAGCACCGTGAAGCGGAACGTGTTCAGCGGCAAAGCCATGGCCCACGTGTCTGTGGACTCAGAAGTGAAGGTGATCACCACCACGCCCAACGCGTTTGGCGTGGAAGCGGGAGGTGCCGAAGCGGCTGTGGAATCGTTTGCCCCCGAAGTGGGGGAGGCCTCGCTGAAGGTGACGGGATTCAAAGCGTCCAGCAGCGACGGTTCAGTGCCCCTCCCTGAGGCGGTGCGCGTGGTGTCTGCAGGCCGCGGCCTGAAGGGTCCTGAGCACTGGGGCATCGTCGAGGAATTGGCCACCACCTTGGAGGCCACCACGGCGTGCAGCCGTCCAGTGAGCGACATGGGATGGCGTCCTCACCACGAGCACGTGGGACAAACCGGCATCACCATCCGCCCCGATTTGTACATCGCGGCAGGCATTTCAGGCGCGATCCAGCACCTCGCCGGTGTCAACCAAAGCAAAGTCATCGTGGCCATCAACACCGATCCTGAGGCTCCGTTCTTCAAGGCGGCGGATTACGGGATTGTCGGGGATGCCTTTGAGGTGTTGCCCAAGCTCACCGAGGCCATCAAAAACCTCAGCTGAGGCAGAGGTTCCAAGCTTGCATCATGGCCCACATCGACCTTGAAATCCTCGACATTGCCTTGAGCGGCTCCTCTTCTGGGGCCTACGCCTTGGTGTTGGGCGAGGTGAAAGGCAAGCGCAAACTGCCCATCGTCATCGGGGGAGCAGAGGCGCAGTCCATCGCCATCGAGATGGAGAACATGCGTCCGAGCCGGCCTTTGACCCACGATTTGTTTCGGAACACCTTGTCAGTGTTTGGGATGGAAGTCACCGAGGTCGTCATCAACAAGATGTCGGAGGGCATTTTTTACGCCCAATTGGTGGTGACCGATGGCATTCGTGAAGAGCGTATTGACTCCAGGTCGTCGGATGCGGTGGCCATCGCGGTTCGGTTTGGATGTCCCATCCGCTGCAGCACCCAAGTGATGGAGGCGGCAGGGGTGGAATTGGACGCCACCGACCAAGATTCTCCGGAGGAAACGTTGCAGCCAGCTTCACAAGAGGAGATGGACGACGCCCCGAGCTTGGAAGATCTCAAGCGTCAGCTGAACGAAGCCATTGCCACGGAGAATTACGAGCGCGCGTCGGAGCTGAAAAAGCAAATCGACGCGTTGGGAGGCTGAGTATCTTCGCATCATGACGAAATCTGTTGGCATCATCATGGGGAGCAAAAGCGACCTCCCGGTGATGGAAGGCGCACAACGCGTGCTTCAAGAATTGGGGGTTGAGTGTGAAATGACCGTGGTGTCTGCCCACCGCACCCCCGACAGGATGGTGGACTATGCGCGCGGCGCGGCCGACCGTGGTGTCGGTGTGATCGTCGCTGGGGCCGGTGGCGCGGCGCACTTGCCGGGCATGACGGCCTCCTTGACCCCGCTGCCTGTCATCGGCGTGCCCATCAAAAGCAGGAACAGCATTGACGGGTGGGACAGCGTGTTGAGCATCCTTCAAATGCCTTCCGGGGTGCCCGTGGCGACCGTGGCGTTGGACGGCGGCACGAATGCAGGCATTTTGGCAGCCCAAATCCTTGGCGCCACAGACGACGCCCTCCGCGCGCGCATTGCCGCTTTCAAGGAAGGGCTCAGGGACAAGGTCATGTCGTCGATTCAAGACGTGGAAGGGCACCGTCCAGCATGACCAGTTACGCCCCCTCAGAACTCGATGCACGAAAGTTGCATCAGTGTCTTCTTGGCGGCATCGCGCCCCGCCCCATCGCCTTTGTCAGCACGCAAGACGAGCAAGGGCACGTGAACCTGGCGCCATTTTCTTATTTCAACGTGTTTTCGGCGAACCCGCCGTTGTTGGTGTTTTCACCCGCACGTCGCGGCCGAGACGGCAGCACCAAGCACACCTGGGACAACGTCCAGCGCGTGCCAGAGGTGGTGGTGAACTTGGTCGACCATGCCATGGTTCACGCATGTTCCCTGGCGAGCACCGACTATGCCGAGGGGGTGAATGAATTTGTGAAAACAGGATTGGCGCCCTTGGCTTCCGACACAGTGTCGCCGCCGAGGGTGGCAGAAGCGCCGGTTCAACTCGAGTGCAAAGTGGTGAAGTTGGAATCCCTCGGGGACCAGGGTGGTGCCGGGCAGCTGGTGTTCGCGGAGATTCTCAAGATGCACTTTCGCGACGACGTCCTCAACGAGGCCGGGGTGCCAGACGCCACGTTGTTGGACCTTGTGGGCCGCTGTGGCGGCGACCACTACGTCAGGGCGCACGGGGACGCGTTGTTCACCGTGCCCAAACCCTTGGGCATCATGGGTATGGGGGTCGACGCCTTGCCCGAGGACATCCGAACCAGCCGTGTGTTAACCGGAAACCAGTTGGCCATGTTGGGTGGGGCGGAAGTGTTGCCGGATGAAACGGACGTGAACGAGCACAAACTCCTGGAGCTGGCAGACCTCTTCATGGAGCACGAGGACGACGGAGCCGCGTTGGAGCAGGCGCTTCACCAACACGCGGCGTCTTTGCTGGACCAGGGCATGGTGGATGAAGCGTGGAAAACCCTTCTGTCATTCAACGCGGGATGACCTCCAAACCCGGGGGCTGAAGCGTACTTTTGGCCCATGGCATTTGAAGTGAAAGGCACCCTGAAGAAGCTGTTCGATCAGCAAGACTTCCCCAGCGGATTTTACAAGCGCGACTTCGTGGTCACCACGATGGAGCAGTACCCCCAAGACATCAAGTTCTCTGCGTTGAAGGAGAAGTCTGAGCAGTTGGGCCAGTACTCGGAAGGCGACGTGTTGAACGTGAAGTTTGACCTGCGTGGCCGCGAGTACAACGGACAGTACTACGTCGATTTGAATGCATGGCGTGTGGAGCGTGCCGATGCGTCTGGGGCGGCCCCAGCGCCAGGTGCGCTTGAAGCCGTGAGTGCAGCACCCATGCCGGCGGTGCCTCCCATGCCGTCCGCGCCCGCAGGCGACGACGACTTGCCATTCTGACATCCGCAACCGTGACCGACCACGGTCAGACCTCGCCCATCGAACGGGCTCTGAACGCTTACGCGCGGGCATTCCAGCGTTGGCTTCCGAGCCCGTTTGCCATTGCAGTGGTGTTGACGTTCATGGCCGCCGGATTGGCCCTCTCGAGCGCAACGCCTTCCGATGTGGTGGAGGCGTGGAGCACGGGGTTGTGGAATCCGGGGCTGTTGCGGTTTGGGTTTCAAGCGATGTTCATGCTCGTGCTCGGGCACGTGCTCGCATTGGCCCCTCCCGTCCTTCGGGGGCTGGCCAGGGCTGTCCGATGGGTGACGTTGGCGCCGCGGTTCGCGCCGGCGAAAGTGGCCTTGCTGAGCATGGTGCTGGGTTGGTTGAATTGGGGCCTTGGCATTGTGGCCGGCGCCATTTTGGTGCGCGGCGTGTTGGACGAGATGCACAAGCCTCAGGCTTCGGCTGGATTGCGGTCGTTGTCCCAAGGCATGCTCGGCGCGGCGGGATACACAGGCCTCCTGGTGTGGCACGGGGGGCTCAGCGGTTCAGCCCCCTTGAAGGTGGCTGAAGCCGGACATCTGGCTTCGTTGGTGCCTCAAGTCCCATGGGCGTCGTTGTTGCCTGAGACCATCTCCTTGACTGAAACTGTGTTTGCCCCCTGGAGCCTCATGGTCACGGGTGCGGTCGTGGCCTCAGTGGTGGCCTTGTTCGCATGGCTGGGCGGCCGGGTGAAAGGCGGATTGCAGGAGGTGGAGATCGCGAGCTCAACCCAACAAGCGCATCAAGAGGAGATGAGGGTCCAACCTGCCGAGACCCTTGGAGGGGTGGCAGAAGCGATGGACACCACCCCCTGGATTGCGTCGGGCCTTGGCGTGGTCACGCTGGGTGGCGCATGCTGGTGGGCCCTTCAAAGTCCAGTTGGCATGGCGTTGTCTTTTGTCACCCCCGATTGGATCAACATGCTTTTGCTGGCGCTGGCGCTTCTCGCCCATGGCCAGGTGCGCGGATTTTTGGCGGCCTTGGACAAGGCGATTGGGGGGGCGTCTGGCATCTTGGTTCAATTCCCGTTGTATTTCGGCATCATGGGCATTGTGACAGGAACGGGATTGGGCCAAACCTTGGCCGGGGCGTTGGTCAACGCCACGTCGGCCGCATGGTTGCCTGAGACGTTGTTTGTGTCCGCCGGCGTGCTGAATGTGTTTGTGCCCAGCGGCGGGGGGCAGTGGGCCGTGCAGGGACCCCTGGTGCTGGAAGCTTGTCACGCACTTGGCGTGTCATGGGAACGGGGGATCATGGCGATGGCCTTCGGCGACGAGTTGACCAACATGCTGCAGCCGTTTTGGGCCCTTCCGCTTCTCGGAATCACCGGGCTGTCGGCGCGGGACATATTGCCCTACACGTTGTTGGTGATGGTGACGGCCGCGGCGGTCATGCTTTTGGGCATGTCTTTTTGGTGATTCAAGTTGCTTTGCACGTTTAACACAATGAGCCCTGAATTTCACACCCACACCCTGCCCAATGGATTGCGCGTCATCCATGCCCACAAAGCGGGACAGGTGACGCATTGTGCGTTGGTGGTCAACGCCGGGACCCGCGACGAACGGAAAGGGGAAGAGGGGCTGGCACATTTCATCGAGCACGTGCTGTTCAAGGGCACGGCCAAAAGAAAGGCGTTTCACATCCTGAACCGCATGGAGTCGGTGGGGGGCGAGATCAACGCGTACACGACCAAGGAAGACACCTGGCTGACCAGTTCGCAGCGGAACAAAGACACCGAGCGCGCTTTGGAGTTGTTGGCCGACGTGGCTTTTCGCAGCGTGTTCCCGGAGGCAGAGTTGGACAAGGAGCGGGACGTGGTGCTGGATGAAATCGCCGGGGTGGACGACACCCCTGGAGATGTCATTTTCGAGACGTTCGACGGCCACCTGTTTGGAGACCATGCGCTGGGACGCCCCATCCTCGGCACCCCAGAGAGTGTCAAAGCCCTGACAAGAGCCCAAGTGTGCAACTTCGTCGACGCGTGGTACCGTCCCACCAACATGGTGTTGGGGGTTGTGGGCAACGTGACTTGGGCCGAGGTTTTGACGTGGTCGGAAAAGCACTTCGGGCATGTGGACCGGGGTGAAACGGCCCCAGTGCCTTCAAGGGTTGCGCCCATCAGGAGCGCCGAAGGCTTCAACGTCGAAGCGCGTCGGAATGTCCAACAAGTGCACCACGTGATGGGATGCATGGTTCCTGGAGGCGACCACGAAGACAAGCTGGCGATGACCATGGTGGCCAACGTGCTCGGAGGACCGGCGATGAATTGCCGTTTGAACCTGAACATCCGAGAGAAGCACGGGATGGCGTACCACATCGAAGCCAACCACATGATGCACCAAGATGTGGGGGTGTTCAACGTGTATTACGGCACGGATGTCCGTTTCCACAAGCGCGTGTCGGACCTCGTGCATCGCGAAGTGGACAAGATGCGCCACACGAAGTTGGGCGTGCGGCAACTCCATGAGGCGAAGCAGCAGTTGTTGGGCCAAATCGCCCTGAGCCACGAACACGGCGGCCATGTGTTGTCTGGGCTGGCCAAGACGTTCCTCGTGCACGGACGCGTCGAGACGTTGGATGTGGTGGTGAAGGCGATTGAAGCTCTCACGGCAGACGACTTGCTGCAGGTCGCCCACACTTGGCTAGACCCACAGGCCATGGGGTCGGTGACGTTTTTGCCCGATTGAGGCGGGGGTGCTTCAGTCTCGGCTGAAGGTGTGCCAGTCGTTGTGACGCTCTTCGATGCCGTTTTTCACGGATCGAATTTTCAGGGCGAGCGTCGCCCAAAGGCGCTCGTCCTCATGCAACAGGGCTTTCATCGCGTCGTCGTCGTTGTCGGCGGCGAGGGCCATGTTGGCCAACACGTCGTGTCCGTGCGACCGGAGCCACTGCACGGCGCGACCATCGCCTTCTGACCCTCGACACAGCGCCATCAACTCGGGGTGCCCTTCGTTGTGCAGCCAATCGCGTGCGGAGGGCTGGTTGTGCAAGGCGTGCACGAACAACCCCAATTCTGGGTATCCGTGCCCCAGCAGCCAATCCCGCAAGTGGTCGTTGCCGGAGATGGCTTCACCCCAGGCGAGCAACACTTTGGTGGGGTAGCGTTTGGCCATGAGACAAAGGAACGGAACCCGAAGGGAAGGAGTACCTTCGCGGCCTTGGAACAACGCGTATTCACCTCCACCTTTTGGCTTCTTTGTGCAGGAACAGTCCTGTTCATGGCCAGCTTCGGGATGCTCCTTCCAGAGCTTCCAGGGTACCTCGAGACCTACGGTGCGGGGCATTTGATTGGGTGGATTGTGGCGCTGTTCACGGTGGGCGCTTTCTTCAGCCGTTTTTTCTCAGGCCGAATCGCGGACCGGGCTGGACGGAAGCCTGTCATGTTGTTTGGCACTGCGGTGACGTCTTTGGCCGGGCTTGCGTACATCGGTGTGGGCTGGTTGGACGACGCCGCCTTCGCGGTGTCTGCGTTTTTGGTCATTCGTTTGTTGCACGGCTTGTCCACGGGATTCCGACCCACGGGCACAAGCGCGTTTTTGACGGATTTGGTGCCTGTCGAGCGGCGGGGCGAGGCCCTGGGCTATCTGGGGGTGGCCGGCAACGCTGGCATGGCCCTGGGGCCGTCCTTTGGCAGTTGGCTGGCGGTGGATTTTGGGTACGACGCCATGTTCGCTGCGAGCAGTTTGCTTGGGGTGGCATCGTACATCATGACCCGACAACTTCCAGAAACCTTGCCGAATGCACGGCCTGTCTCCAAAGAAGACCTGAATGTGTTTCAAGGAGGCACGGTTGAACCTGCGGCGTGGCCAGCAGCCCTGTTTTTGCTGCCTGTGGCGGTGGCCTTTGGGACGTTTTTGACGGTGACCCCCGACCTTGTCGAAGGGCTGGGGTTTGTGTACAAGGGATCCTTCAACACCATCGTGGTCATCGCGTCCATCGCCATGCGTCTTGTGGCTGGAAAGGCTTCCGACAAATACGGACGTCCTCAACTGCTGCTGGTTGGCGCCGTGCTTCTCGCGTTGGGCATGTGGTTGTTTTCTGCGTCGACTTCGGTTTCTGTGTTGGTGGCTGCGGGGATTGTCTACGGCATGTCCGTGGGCATCAACATGCCGGCGATTTTTGCCTGGACGGTGGATTTGGCGCCAGAAGGGAAGGCGGCCACCGCCCTGGGCACCATGTTGATGGCGTTGGAGGTGGGCATTGGCGTCGGGGCCTTTGCAAGTGGGTCGTGGTACGCCTCTGACCCTTCTGTGTTGTTGTCTTTGTACCTGGGGTGTGCGTGGTGTGGCGTGGTTGGGTTGGGCTTCATGCTGTGGTGGATGCGCGTTCACAAAACAGAACGCGACAACTGTTGAGAACTCCGCGGCGCAAGAGGTCGGAACCGGTTTCCAAAACCTACCTTGACATCATGGAATTGTTGCTCAAAAAACAGCTTAAAGAAGCGCAGGCAGACCGGAAATCTGTCATGCACGAATTCCTCCGCTTGAAGGCGGAACTCGTTCGGACCCAGCAGCGAAACGACGACTTGCGTTGCGAGAACCGCGCCTTGCGTGAGGCCCTTTATGCCGCAGAACACGAAGTCACCAACCTCTTCAGTTACGCGGCCCAAGCGGACAACGCGGAAGGTTGATTCCTCTTGGTCACGGCCTTTTGCTGTGAACAAAAAAAGCCACCCTGAATTCGGGTGGCTTTTTTGTGGCGCGACAGGGGACCTTAAGCCTCTTCCAAAGCCAAGGCCGCAGAGGAGGTAGGGAACGCGCGGTCCACCTTTTTGAAGAGCCCTTGGAGCACCTTGCCGGGCCCCACTTCGGTGACGCTGGCCGCGCCGTCGGCGATCATGGCCTGCATCGTTTGGGTCCAACGCACCGGGGCGGTGAGTTGGGCGACCAATTGGGCGCGGATCACCCCCGGGTCGGTGGTGGGTTCGGCGCTGACGTTTTGGTAAATCGGACAGCGTGGGGCTACGATGGCCGCAGATTCAATGGCTTGGGCGAGCTTTTCCCGCGCAGGCTCCATCAAAGGGCTGTGGAACGCGCCACCCACGGGCAACATCAAGGCCCGGCGTGCGCCAGCCTCGGAAAGGGCGGCACAGGCTGCCTCGACGGCGGGGACTTCTCCGGAAATGACCAATTGTCCTGGGCAGTTGTAGTTGGCAGCCACCACGACACCTTGGGTGTCGTTGCAAATGGATTCCACCACCTTGTTGTCGAGGCCAAGCACGGCCGCCATGGTGGACGGTTGCAATTCACAGGCTTCCTGCATGGCGTTAGCTCGGGCGCTGACGAGCGCCAGTCCTTCGCCAAAGCTCAACGAGCCCGCCGCGACAAGCGCGCTGAATTCGCCGAGGCTGTGGCCTGCCACCATGTCAGGTTGGAAGCGGTCCCCCAGGCATTCGGCCAAGACGACCGAGTGGATGAAGATCGCCGGTTGGGTGACGTTGGTTTGTTTGAGGGCTTCTGGGGTGCCTTCAAACATGGTGGAGGCAATGTCAAAGCCCAACACCTCGTTGGCTTCGGCGAAGCGGCGCTTGGCCAAACCCGACTGGTCAAACAGGTCCTTGCCCATGCCTGGGAATTGGGCGCCTTGGCCCGGAAACACAAATGCGTTCATGAGATTCAGGAAAATTTCAGCGACAAACCTACCGCAAGAATTTGTTTCAGTTGCACCCCAGGGCCCACATCGCCGAGGTCGCCAGGGATGTCGGGGTTGGGTTCACGCAGCACGAGTTCCACATCCTTGTCGTAAATCAAGGTCAAGCCCAGCGTGGTGGACAACCAACTGTTGACTTTCAATGTCAAAACGTGGTCTGTGAAAATGTCGATGGCCTCGGGTTCTTCGAGGTAGTTGCTGAAGAGGTCGAGACGCACCGCGTAGGTGACGTTTTCGGTGACTTTTTCCTTGAGGCCCACGCGGATGTAACCTCCGACCTCGAGGCGGGCACGTTCTCCTGGCAACACCCCGAAGAGGCCTTTTGCGGACAAGCTGTCGTCGAGGACGAACGTGGACTTGGAGGTGAATGGCGCCACGAAGATGGTGGTGGTCTCTGTGGGTTTCATGTCCAAACCGAGGGCAAGAACGAGGTAACCCGGGGCCATGATGCGCGAGGTGACTTGGTTCACGTCAGGCAGCCCGTTCACGGTGGCGTACCCTGGGGCGAGCTGGGTCCTGAAGCTTCCCAACGCCGTGAGGGAGCCCTTGTCCTTCAGCCTGCGACCAAGCTTGGTGGCCAACTCAATGCGGTCGTCGGTCTTCAGGATGATCTGGTCGTCAGGACGGTGCAACAACCCAAACGCCCCGTGGAATTCCGTGTCCCATCCGAAATCGGTCCCGTCGTATTCCCAGAACTGGTCCACTTTGGCGATGAGGCTCGCGGAGCTCTGGCCTCCCGCGGCCCACTGGCTCAGCTGAACCTGGCTGAATTGGACATTCACCAAGGTCTCGTGCTTGTGGTACACGGAGTCCGCGTCGCCCACCACGGGCGCGCGCAGTTTGGTTTCCGTGGCACTCGGAAGGGGCGTGGTGATGGATTGCCCCCATGCGCCCCACAATGCCCCCAAGAACGTCAGAAGGGAGGTGACCTTCCGCAGGTTCACGTCAGCGAATCATTTGGATGTGTCCCGTGTACATGATGGCGCCACGTCCACCTTTCTTTTTGATGGCAATGCGCCACGCAAACACTTCACCTCCACTGCTGTAGTGCAACCCTTCGCCCGTCACGGCGTTGCTGCCGTCCCAAGCCTCGTTGGGGTCCTCGCTGTAGAAGAGTACGTGGTTGCTGCGGTTCATGATGTGACACTCGTAGCTGGCGATGAGGTCTTGACCAATGATGGAAGGGGCCCAGGCGTCGTTGAGGCCATCGTTGTTGGGGGTGAAGGCGTTGGGGGCGTAAACGTAAAGGTCCGTGGTCACGTCGATCGACTGGCTGTGCACGTCTGTGCAGCCAAATTCGTTCATCACCATCAGTTGGGTGTTGTACGTTCCTGGGCGTGCATACTCGACCGAGGGGTGTTCCTCGGCGGAGCCTTCTCCGTTGCCAAAGGACCAAATGTATTCAACCGCGCCGGTGGACATGTTTTCGAAGTCCACCACAGGATCCACGAATTCGACCACCGTGTCCGGCAGCACTTCAAACAGCGCCACAGGTGGCTTGCGGCCTTCAAAGGCCTGCTCGTACGTGGTGTCCACAGCACACACCACCACGTGCTCTCCCACGGTGTAGGTGTTGGACACCGTGAAATCGGCGTCGTAGTACCCCGGGTATTCCACGTTCAATTCCAGCGGCGACAAGAAGTCGTCGTACGTCGGGAATCCTGGAATGGACATGCTGAAGTTGGCGGCCCCGGCAGAGGAATTCAGCACCGACACCGTGGTCGGCAAGCAAATGCTCTCTTGCAAGAACGTCAACTCAGGACGCGGCAATCCGCGAACCACGAAGGGCTGGGCTGGGCTTGTTTGGCTGCAGCCATGGGTGTTCTCCACCTCGATGACGATATCCACAGCGCCTTCCTTGTCCAAGCAAATGGAGGGCATGATTTGGTCCGCATCTTCAATGGTGAAGTCCGTGTTGTCCAAATCGTCCAGCGGCGTGACGTACCAGTTGAAGGACAGGCTGTCGTCTTCGCAGAAATTGTACATGCCAAGGTCGTGGGCCAGGGGAATGCAATTGCCCTCCGCGGTGTCCAAACACGCCTGAGGTGCGTCGATGGCAAAGGTGGGCTCTGGCGCCGGGTTGACCGTGATGGAATCCACCAGACGGTTGGTGCAGAACAAGGTTCCGTCTGCGCCCAAGTCGTGCGCAAACCGCACCACAACAGCTAAGGAGTCCAATCGCGGACAAGGGCTGGGGTTGGTGTAGTTGTCGCATGCGCTGTTGATGGGGCTGGGTGCGGCGTTCCCGAAGATGTATTCCACGCCCGTATTGAAGGGCAGGCCTGCGTTCAGGAGGCCCACTTCAGCGCAACCTTGCGCAGGGGAACAAACCTCTTCAGGAAGGCCGAGGGTCCAGGCCAACACCGGAGTGGCCAAGACATCCACAGTCCATGTTTCCAAGTCGGACACGCAACCTCGGTCGTCTTCCACCCGGATTCCCACTTCCATGACCTCCGAAGGCGCTGCGCCCACCCCCACGTTGGGGACGAGACTGGCTTGGTTGTCCGATTCTGTGGAGCTGTAGGTGTTGCCGTGGAACCAAATCGGCGTGTACAAGCTCGAAGCCTCGAAATTGGTCACCTCGTAGGTCAACGTGGCCTCTTCACCTTGGCAAATGCCAGAAGGTCCTGTCAACGCCACCGTGGGTGGCGCGAACACCACGAAGGTGCTGTCGAATTGGGCAGAACACACCAGGCTGTCCTCCCCTTGGACGTACAGTTGGGACTTCGTGACTTCGAACACCGTGGAATCTGCAATGACTTCGAACGACGTTTGGCTGCTTGGCACGTTGTCCAATTCAAGGCCGGTAGTGGCGAAGAAGGAATACGTTGTGTTGGCGGGTGAATCGCCTTCGCTCAGGTCCAAGAAATCCACCGCCCCTCCTTCACAGAAGACTGGCGCCACAGTGAACTCTGGGGTCAAAACAGGGCGTTCAAATTCGGATGCTGTGGCGATGATGTTCGTGTTGGTCGCTGACGAAGTGAAGCACGACGCAAAGTTTCCAGAGCCAGGAAGGACATAAGGAATGGAGCCTGAAACCTCGACGGTCAATGGCGCTGCCAACCCACCAACATTCAATTCGGCAATGTCTGAACCTGTTGGCGCATAGCTTGGATTCAAAGTTTCGATGGGGTTTTCGAAACCGTTGATTCCAAACCAAGTGTAGTCGTCGGCACCCGAGGCCACCCACGTTACGGTGTCACCGTCGCAAGCAAGCGGAGTCTCCAGACTGAGGTCAGGGAATTCAAGGGCATAAACTGTTTGAGTGGAGGGCAAAGACACGCAACCGTAGCTGTCGGTGACAACGAGGTTGACATTTTGCTCGTGGATGCCATCGATGGATTCCTCATAAACGACGGGCAATGAGATGCTCGAGCTTGACACATCACTGCTCACGATTTCATTAAAATTCCCCGAAATCCATTCCCATTCCCAACTGAGTCCTTCTCCCGACAGTGAATCTGCCCCCGAGGTGAGCGTGGCCTCGACTTCAATGCTCTGACCGTCACATGCCCACTCTGGGATGGTCCAATCCACCTCAGGCGTGGGGAGCACGCTGAATGACCATGGTTCCTCGACGGTACATTGGAAGTCAGAGGGTGTAGAGGGATAATTGGAATAAGTGACAGAAGCTACGCCAGACACCTCAGTGGGTGCGTTCAAAGGGGGAGCTGGCAATACGTCTATGAAGTAGGCTTCGTTGTCGTTGCTTTCATAAGGGTAAGCGTTGTCGACGTTCCAGATAACATCCTCATCCACGCCATTGACATCAACGGCCGTGCTCAATGTCAAGTCGGCGCCTTCACACAACACTAGATCGTCTACTGCACCGTGGGTGTCGGAGCCAGTCAAATTCAACGCAGGAGCTACTCTGGCGACGAGATCAATTGAGTTTGATGTTAGACAGGTCAGGTTGACTTCTGGATGGTGTAGGGTCCCCAAAAATGGCGTAGTCCAAGCTGACTGCCCCCCAGAGAATGTGATGTGAGTTGGCGGAAGTGACACAGCGAAATCACCATCGGAATTGCCCTGCCAAGTCAGTGTGTCGCTACCGCTTTGTCCCAGGCTTTGCAGGGACTCAGGACCAGTGATGACTGTTGTCCACCCTTGATTTTGGCAGACAAAGGTCTCAAGTGGGGTAATCTGAGGTCCTGGATAAACGGTCACCAAGTCGTCCCATGTTTGGGTTGCAGAGCATCCATCGATGTTTGTTGTCAACTCGAATATCACCGACATCGGTGAGTCGTCGCCCAAGGGTTCAGCCCCTTCTGGGACCAGCAAAAAATCAAAGTTGTCGCCCTCCAAAGGCAAGTTGATTCCACCTAAAGTGGCGCTCCAGTTGTATTCGACATTGTTGGGGTTTAATCCATCGTCAACTGCAATTCCCGAGAAATCCATTGTGACTTCTGTCCCCAAACAAACATTTGACTCATCGGAGTGCAGAACACCGAAGATAGGTTGCTCATGGATGACCAAATCGAACGTGGTGTCTACGAAGCAATTTGCGCCATCTCGAATGCTGAATGTAAGTTGTGCTGAAGGAGGGAGGGGCAGGTTGTTGGATACGCTGACCTCTGCGGAGGTTCCACCGTTCCCAAGAATAATGTCGAAGATTTGCTCAGTACCCTCGTTGCTCCAAAGGAACTCAAACGGCTGACCATTGTACGCACCTTCGAGGCCAAAACCAGAGTTGATCAGTATGGTCTCTCCTACACAAATGGATTCAGGAATGCTGGTGTTTGGATCAATTTCAGGGTTGCCGACCACCTCGAGTGTCAAAGTGAGCAGCGTGCTGCACGCCACACCATCGACTTCAGAGAAAGCTTCCAGCTGGAACGACGTTGGGTCGCCGGCATCAAGCGCCATGGCCGCCTCTGTCCATGGCATTGAGAACGTCAAGGAGTTTGCAGTGGAATTCCAGAAAAGGGTGTCGCCCGAGTAGGGGCTGACGTACTGGAGTTCTGTGGCGCCCTCGATGTAACCCTCCCAATCACTGCCTTGGCACATTCGCAAATCCAGGTCGCTGGGGAGGGAAATGTTCAGCGAAGTTGACGAAAGGTCTTCTTCATCCATATAAACCTCCTCTCGAGGCTCGACTTCGAACAGGTTCACCTCCGCCAATGAGGCGACATCTTCAGTGTGCGTTGCTGAAACCATCGCTGTCGCTGTGGTGGTCAAAACCACAGCACTTAAAAAGCCCAGGGCAAGAACGGCCTTTTTAAAGCGCGGGCTTGTCCATGCGAGAGGGATGCGGGTTGTCTCTTGGATGAAGTGATTCATGTCAGCAGGAGTGATTGGGCAAGTTACGCAGGACAGGGAATGTGGTTTTTGTTTGGCCCCACAAATCACGCCTGTGGTGCACGCGCGTTTTATCCATGCAGGTTTGTTGATTGTCTCGCACCTCTTCCCCAAGAAGTGGATGGAAGAAAAAAGAAATTGGAGGCGAAAATCTCTAATTCTAAAAAACCATGAAACATCTTACGTTTTGTGTCCTCTTGGGCCTTGGCTTGTACGGAGCATGTGCCGCTCAATCCCCGGAGTACACGATGACGGTCGAGGCCACTGCAGCCGCTGTCGCAGAAAATGGCACAGTGTACCGCTTCTACGTCAACGCCCAAAATGAGACCGACAAAATCTCTGCCGTGTTTGGCAATGACCAGGACCACCTGACCATTGACACCCCTGATGGCATCTTCAACAGTTCGTTCAATGCATCGTGGAGTGCTTCTGGTGTCAATCCAGCGTTTTTCGATTTTGTTCCTGATTTGCAAGACGACAGCTACGCGACCATTGGGTTGGAAGGGCCTGCCACTTTGACGCCAGGAGCTGCCGACCCATCGCTTGTCGAAGACGCTACGGTGGAGGTCTCGGTGAGCGACTATTTCCAGACAGGAGGAGCAAGTTTGAGCGTCACGACCCTGACAGGGGCCTCATGGTACGTTCTGAACACTGCAGCAAATGCACTTCCGGTGGATGGCCGTTGGTTGATCGCCCAAGTGACCACCTCAGGTTCCATCTCCGGTCAAATCAACTTCCAAGTCTTCCCACTGGGGGAAGGGGGGGATCAGGTCCAAACGTCTGTCACATTTGACGGTGTTGGAACCTTCTCCGCGAACGGGGCCATTGTGGAAGGATGTACCGACCCCGATGCGTGCAATTTCGATCCCTCCGCCACGGAAGACGATGGAAGTTGTGCAGGCATTCCAGAGGGAGATTGCGATTGCGACGGCAACCAGTTTGACGCCCTCGGTGAGTGCGGAGGTGACTGTGCGGCCGACGACGACATGAACGGCGTGTGCGACGATGCGGAAGTTGTGGGTTGCACAAACCCAACCGCCTGCAATTTTGACCCGACGGCAAACGTGGACAGCGGGGATTGTCAAGGGGCTCCGACAAATTTCTGCGATTGCGATGGCCTGATTCCAGACGTCGACAACGACGGGGTTTGTGACGATGCAGAAGTGTTGGGTTGCGACGATCCACTGGCGTGCAATTACGACCAGGCATCCACTGAAAACGATGGCTCTTGTGAGTACTGCTCTTGTGCGGAGTCGCAATACACGTTGACCGTGGACACCGTGGAATCGTACAACCCAGACCTCACCGTGTACCGGCTGTATGTCAACACGAACAGCCCTTCGGATGAGCTCAGTGCTGTGTTCAGCAATGCCAGCTACCCCCTCAACATCGAAGTGCCGGAGGGCATTTACAACCATCCTGAGGGGTCTTGGAACGCGTCTGGCATCAACCCCGGAGCTTCCCAAGCTTTCCCAGGATTGGTGGACGATTCGTACGTGACCATCGGCCTTGATGGCCCTGCAGCACCTTTGGACGGGAACTATGCAGACGTTTTGCTTGTGGACGGAGACGGCAGTTTGACAGACTTCTTCACCGCCGACGGTGGTGTGGCGCTGGAATCGAGCTCAGACCCTGGGATTTCGTGGTTTGTCGTGGAGGGGACTGAAAACGCCTTGCCCAATGAAGACGGCCGCATTTTGATTGCCCAAATCGCCACCACTGGCAGCTTGAGTGGGACATTGAATTACCAAGTGTTTCCCCTCGGGAACCAGGACAACGACGTCGTCATGACTGCCACCTTCGACGGCATGGGCGTGTTTGGACAGACCTTTGTGTGCGGGTGCACGGCCCCAGGAGCATGCAACTACGACAGCTCAGCCAATTTCGACGACGGGTCTTGTG
>CBFHQO010000019.1:0-20220 GCA_965658045.1 uncultured Flavobacteriales bacterium
CCCACGCTGGGACTCCACAACATCCTGTTCAGCAAGGACTACGAAGCCGAGTTCCAACTCATCCGAGAGCGCGGCACACCGGGTCCGGACCCCACCGTCTACATCAACATCACCTCCAAAGAGATTCCTGAGGACGCCCCTGAGGGACACGAGAACTGGTTTGTGCTGATGAACGTCAAGGCCGACCCCGACCAATGGACGGATGAGGCCTTGGCGACGCTGAAAGCGGACGTGCTGGACAAGGTGGAGCGCACACTGGGATCCCGGCCGGAGATCGTGTGCGAGCAAGTGCTCCGACCCCAAGACATCGAAGGGCTCACGGGCTCTTGGAAAGGGGCCCTGTACGGCGCATCAAGCAATTCTGCCGCGGCCGCCTTCCTGCGGCACCGCAACCAATCTTCCCAACTGGAAGGGCTGTACTTCTGTGGGGGCAGCGTGCATCCCGGCGGCGGGATTCCGTTGTGTTTGCTTGGAGCCAAAATCGTGGACGACCTTGCACACGCCTCATGAACGTTGCCCGCACATCATGGCTGAAAGAACCCCGCACCTGGGGGGCCGTTCTGGTCATCCTCCACATCGTGGGGGCCACGGGCGTGGCGCTGGGCCACGCCGACCTGTTGCTGCCCTTGACCCCGCTCAACCTGGTGGTGTGCGCCGGCGTGGTGATGGCCTTCACAGGTGACGAGAGCCCCTGGCGGTGGTCGTTGACGATGTTCCTGGGCTTTGGGGTGGAAGTGCTGGGGGTGGCCACGGGACTCCTGTTTGGCGACTACAGTTACGGCAAAGGCCTGGGACCCAAAGTGCTCGACGTGCCGCTCCTCATGGGCGTGCTGTGGTGGCTTTTGCTGTTGGGCAGCCACCACATGGCTGAACGACTCTTGGGCAGGAATGGCAAGGAAGTTTCCCCTTGGACGCGGGCCGCATTGGCCGCCACCCTGATGACGACCCTGGACGGGTTGATCGAGCCGGTGGCGATTCGGGCGGGCTGGTGGACTTGGCACCTAGGCGACATCCCTTGGACGAACTACCTGACTTGGTGGGTGGCGGCGTTTGGGCTGGGACTCCTGTGGCGCGACGTGGAAGACCTGAAAACAAACCGACTTTCTGGCTTGTTGTTGATTGTGTTTGCAGCCTTTTTCGTTGTGTTGAATCTGCTCCCCTGGACCCTCTGACCATGACCATCTCCTCCATCTCCATTGTGTTGGCCACGTTTTTTGCCATGGAAGGTGTGGCTTGGCTTGCCCACAAGTATTTGATGCACGGCGCCATGTGGTTCTTCCACGAAGACCACCACAGCAACGGCCCCGGCTTCTTTGAAAAGAACGACGCCTTCTTCTTGATTTTCGCCATCCCCAGCGCCTACTGCTTTGTGACTGGCAGCATCTACGCCGACTTCAGGTTTTGGATTGGGGCGGGTATCGCGTTGTACGGGTTGGCCTACTTCCTGGTGCACGACGTCTTCATCCACCGCCGGTTCAACTGGTTCAAGCGCACCAACAACGCCTACCTCATGGCGATCCGGAAGGCCCACAAGGTTCACCACAAACACTTGGGCAAGGAGGATGGCGAATGTTTCGGGATGCTCTTTGTTCCGCCTCGTTACCTTCGTGAAGCGCGGAAAGCCCTGCGCAACCAACGACAACGTGCATGAACGACTGGACCTACCTCTGGGTGAATGTGGCGGTGATGGCCGTGCCCCTCGTCGCCAGCTTTGACCGTCGGGTGGGGTTTGTGAAGGAGTGGAAGCACTTCTGGCCGGCCTGCTTGCTGACCATGGCCGGCTTCATCGCATGGGACATCGCGTTCACAGCCCAAGGCATTTGGGGCTTCAACGACGCCCACCTCTCGGGCCTCGGGCTTTGGGGCCTGCCGTTGGAAGAATGGCTGTTCTTCATCACCATTCCGTACGCGTGTGTCTTCACCTACGCCTGCTTCAAGAAGTACTTTCCTGCGCCGCCTCTGGGGTTTGGGCACCGCAGCGTCACCACAGCCGTGGCCTTCTTGTGCATTGGCTTGGCCTTCGGGTTTTGGGACCATGCGTACCTCGGGCTGACCAGCGCACTCTGCGCGGTGTGGCTGATTGGCGTGCTGGCCAAATGGCGTCCCTGGATGGGGCATTTTTGGTTTGCGTACACCGTGTTGCTCGTGCCGTTCATCCTCAGCAACGGGGTGCTCACGGGCATTGAGTTCTGGAAGTACCCGATGCTTCACAACCACCCTGAAGCCATTGCCGACCACATTGTGTGGTACAACAACGACCACAACTCAGGCTGGCGCATCTTCTCCATGCCTGCCGACGACCTCCTGTACGGACTGCTTCTGATTGGGATGAACGTCAGCTTGTACGAGGCCTTCGCGTCCCGAGGAAAGGTCCTTGGCAACGCCATGGTCTGAAACACAGACTTGCTTGGTCACTTCTGGGCCTGCAACACCGCCGTCACAGGACGGTGGTCGCTCATCTTGACGCCGTGGGTGTGGTGCGAGACGCATTGCAGCGTCGTGTCGGCCAAGATTCCATCGATGCGCAATCCAGGAATGGCCCCCAGATGGGTTCCGCCAGGCCCAAATGAGGACGCGGCAAAGGTGTCCTCAGCACGGCTTCCACGAAGGGCATGCATGGCGTAGGACATGGGCGTGTCGTTGAAATCGCCGGCCACAATCACAGGGTAAGGGCTCTCCTCCATGCGACGCACCAATTCCTGGGCCTGCAAAGCACGGGCCTTGGAGGCGTCCGTGATCAGGCCCCACAAGCGGGCCCCTTGCTCCCGGCTTGGCCCCTCTTCCACCGCGTCGTAGTCGGCGTGGTCGAAGTGCAAACTTTGAAGGTGAACGTTGAACACCCGGACCAACCCCGCCGGCGTCTCCACATCGGCTTGAAGCACGCGGCCTTGTCCCGCGTCCTCGTCCTCAAACATGTACGTGGTCCAATCCTTCACAGGGTACGAACTGGCGAGCGCAGGCCCAGCCTCGCGAGGCCAAGTGAACAGCCGACGCCGGGGCTTGAGCCACGAAAACCCGGCCGACCGCAACGTGGCTTTCCCTCGCTTGGGGAATTCTTGGAAACACCAAATGCCGTCGGGCTGCTCCGCCAACCAGGTCGCGATGTCCTGGCGGGTTTGGTCTCCATCCAGCCAATCGAACTCGTCCAAGCGCCGCACGTTGAAGGTGGTGACCTCAAAGCTGTTCTCAGACAACGCCACGTCCGGCTTGGACAAGCCCACGGAAAACACATGGGAGAACGACTGCCAAGTCAGCAACAACACCGCGAGGGGCCCCAGCGACTTCAACCACCGGAACGACGTCAACCGCCACACCGTCCCCAACGCCAACAAAGGGTACGCCAAGCCGTACACGTAGCCCGCAGGGGCCAGCCAGGGCACCCAAGCGGGCGACACGCGCGCCGCCACTTCACCCACAATCACGAGCACCAGCCCAGGCAACACCAAGAGGGTGGCCGAGTCCCACTTGCGGGCCTTGACGGCAGGCTTCTCTGCAGACGCCTTCTTGGCTGGCTTCTTGGGTGCCGGCTTCTTGGCTTTCGGCTTCGACTTGGTGGCGGAGGCGGGTTTCTTCGCCATGGTCAGCGCTGACTTTGCTCAAACAAGAAACGCTTGTCTTCGGCAGACAAGTGGTCGTAGCCGTGCTTGGAGATTTTGTCCAAAATCGCGTCCAAACGCGCTTGGCGATCCACCTTGTCCGCGTTGAATTCGTCGTCCGACATCGGGGCACGCGATTGGGCGCGCTCCTCGGCTTTCCATCGGTTGGAGGTCGACGCACGGAATTTGTTGCGCTTGCGACGCGGCACTTGAATGCTTCCTGACATCACAGCGTCCAGCACCCACTCCAGCCAGCCCACCAGGTTGACCCCTTTCATGTCCTGCTTCACGAGCAACACCCCAAACAACGCCCCTCCGAGGTGGGCCACATTCCCTCCGGGGTTGGCGCCTTGGCTCAGCCCGAAGTAATCCAACACCACGTACCCCCAAAAAAGGCGCTTCAACGCAACAGGACCAAACAGAATCAGGTTGAACCTCGACTCAGGCCGCAACGTGGCGGTCGCACCAAACACGGCCATCACCGACGCCGACGCCCCGAGGGCGAAGGTGCTTTCTCCTTGCAGGGGTTTGAACCCGTTGGTGAGCACGAAGTAGGCCAAGAAGCCCGCCAACCCTCCGGCCAGGTAGGTGCTCAACAACCTGCGCGACCCCACTTCTGCGAGGTACGGCCGCCCCATCCACGTGAGCAGCAACATGTTCATGGCGAAGTGCCAAATCCCCTGGTGGGTGAACATGTGGGTGACCACACTCCAAGGCCGTGAAGCCAACACGTCCAACTTCCAAGAGGTCGCCAGCAACCAAGCGCCGTCCGCCGGCCACACCGCCGACACGCTCCCGCCCGTCAGCCGGTCCATGGCCCCCAAGGTGACCACAAGAAGGAGGACCAAGCCGTTCACCATGACCAAGCGCCGCAACATGCTGCTCGCAGCCAAAATCCCTTTGATCTGTTCAAACATGGCTCAATAGAAATGTCCGCGGTCCTGCTGCCAACGCTTCAACAAGAAATACCCAAACACCATGCCTCCGAGGTGGGCAAAGTGCGCCACGTTGTCGCCAGGGCTGTTTTGCAAGGCGAGCATCAACTCAATCGCGCCGTACCCCAAGACAAAGTACTTCGCCTTGATGGGGATCGGCGGGAAGAGCAACATCAACCGGGTGTTGGGAAAGAGCATGCCGAAGCCCAACAACAAGCCGAACACCGCACCGCTCGCCCCCACCACACGTCCAAAGACCGACTCCAACACCCGCGTCCGCATCAACGGACTTGCCTCGGACGAAATGAACTGCTCAGCCGCCGGGAAGAAGGTTCCGAACTCGGCGTAAAACTGCAGTCCAATCACCAACTCGTGGAGCACGAACGCCCCAAGGCCACAGGCCATGTAATACGTCAAGAAGCGCTGAGGGCCCCACACACGCTCCAATTGGGAGCCAAACATGTACAACGCGAACATGTTGAAGAAGATGTGTCCGAGGTCCCCATGCATGAACATGTGGGTCACCAATTGCCAGGGCTGGAAAAAGGGTGAACCCGGGTACGTCCCGGCCAGCAACGGCACCGCCGCATCCCCGAGCAACCCCGAGCCGAAGTACATCAGCACGTTGAGGATGATCAGGTTCTTGACGACTTGAGGGGTGTTTTGAAGCATCAGTTGAACAAGTTTTGAATGTCCGACCCAGACCACATCGCCTGAGTCACGCGCCCCATGGGGTCCACCGAGGGCGTGTCGCAGGCCCACAAGGCTTGCACCAAGTTGCGACGGGCCTCCAATGGCAAGGTCGCTTGGCCCGACATGGCCGTGCGCTTGGCCCATTGTTTGGCCCAGAGCACGCGACGGTCCTCTTCCCCTTCCCATTGCCCGTCGTGGTACGATTCCAAGATCCCGTCAATCGCCTCGCGCAGGTGGGTGGCCAAATCCGAGGGCACAGCGTGAACGGCCACCGTCTCGGCGTCCACCTGACGAAGGTCCATGCCCATGCGCTTCAGGTCGGCGTCCACCTCCACGAGCGCCATCACTTCCGCTTGGCTCAAGGTGATCTCCTCAGGAACCAAAAGGGTCTGGCTCACTGTGGCAGAGCTCTCTTGGGCGAGGTATCGCTCGAACAGCACGCGCATGTGCGCCCTGCGAATGTGGATCACACACAAGCCCTCCGCCGTCGGCACTATCAAGTGCGTCCCCTGCCATTGCAACACCCCCAACCCCGAATCTTGGGACGACATGTCGAGCTCCGCAGGGTCCGCAGGCTCTTGGGCCTGGGGGTCAGGGGTGTCCATGATTTGGTACAACTCCTTCCAGCCGTCCGCGGAGGGACGGGCGGGTTTCATGGAGCCAGTCGACCAGCCGCCATGGGCCTGGCCGAGGGTCGGGGCGCGGAAGGGGTTGTAATCCGGGTTCACCTGCACGCGGGGCTCTGACACGGTGGTGCCGGGCTTCAGGTCTGAAATCTGAAGTCCCGTCTCGGCGTCGAAGTCCAGCGTCGGCGCCACGTTGTGGGCCCCGAGCCCGCGCTTGACGGCCGACTTGAGGATGGCCAGGATGGGCTGCTCCTCGTCGAATTTGACTTCGATTTTCGTCGGGTGGATGTTCACGTCGAGCCGGGCAGGGTCCACCGTGAGGTACAGGGCGTACAACGGGTGGCTGCCTTCGGCGATGAGCTCCTCATAAGAGCGAACAATGGCTCGGTGCAACAGCCCGTGCTTGACAAAGCGGCCGTTGACGAACAAGAACTGCTCGCCTCGCGTGCGGCGGACCGAATCCGGCTTGCCCACAAACCCCTCGACCTTGACCACGTCGGTGTCTTCTTGGACAGGCACGAGGCGCTCGTCGTGTTTGGGCCCCAAAATGCCCACCACCCGTTGGCGCAACGTCCCAGGCTTTAGGGAAAACAGGTTGTTGCCCTGGTGGGTCAGCGAGAACGAAAGCCCCGGATGGGCGAAGGCCACGCGCTGAAATTCGTCCACCACATGGCGCAACTCCACGGCGTCGGACTTCAAAAAATTCCGACGGGCGGGCACGTTGTAAAACAGGTTCTTCACGTGGAAGGTGGTACCCACGGCACGCGCCTTGGGTTCTTCACCGGTCACCTCGGACCCATGGCACGTCAACTTCACCCCCACCTCCGCGGCTTCCTGACAGGTGGTGACCTCGACGTGCGCGATGGCCGCAATCGAAGCCAACGCCTCACCACGGAAGCCCTTGGTGGCCAAGTTGAACAGGTCGTCCGCCGTGGACAGCTTGCTCGTGGCGTGCCGAACGAAGCACAGACGCGCGTCCTCGGCTGACATCCCGGACCCGTTGTCCACAACCTGAATGGACGTCCGCCCCGCATCCAGCACGTGCACCTCGACGGAGGTGGCGCCGGCGTCCACGGCGTTTTCCATCAACTCCTTGACCACCGAAGCTGGCCGCTGGATGACTTCGCCCGCGGCAATTTGGTTGGCCACGTGGACCGGCAGGATGTGAATCGTTTGGCTCATCCGTTGGCTTTCATGAATTTCAGGAACCCGCCGTAGTCTTGGGATTCAATCCAAAGGATGGCCCGGTAGGTCAAATACACCAGCACCAACGCCACCCCCGCGGCCCGCAGGGCGGCCATGCGGCTTGCCCGAACCGAAGCGGCCCGCCTGGCCGCGCGGCCTTCAGAAGACTTGCCACCTTGCCGAAACCGAATCGGACGTGGGGTGTCCTGGGACGCGCCAAAGACGTCCTCTTCCACACGCCGCTTACGTTCCTCCCATTCTGGGCGCGCTTCCGGCAGGTGACGGGACTTGAATTTGAACGATCGGGGCTCGGTCCTCACGTTCCGAAAAGGGCCTCGAAGTTTGGGCGCTTTCATCCTCTCGAAGGTACGGGGTCTCAGGCCTGGGAAAGCTCAAATTCCGTCAACACCGCATCCACATCCCGTCCACCGTAATGGTCCAAAACGCGGCGCAGGACGCGCTCCACGCTCGCGTCAGGACACGACGCGCCTGACGTGATCAACACAGTGGGCACCTCGCCCGCAGAGCCCTGCTCGGGGAACGGGTCGGCCGTGACTTGGATCGACCCGTCGTGGATGTTGAAATGGTGCACGCCATCATCCTTCCATTCCAGCTCGTTCCGTACGAAAAAGGTCGTCAGCGTCTCCTCACACAGCTCCACCAAATGCGACGTGTTGGAACTGTTGTATCCGCCCACCACCAAGGCCAAATCCGCCCCGCCCGCCAACAGCGCACCGAGGGTGGCGCTTTGGTTGTCGTTGGTGGCGTAGCACAAGGTGTCTCGCGTGTTCGCGAATTCGCCCTCTTGGTCGGCGTCCACGGCCAATTTGATGCGGTCGGCGATGGCTTGGGTGTCGGAGGCCAACATCGTGGTTTGGTTCACCACCCCCACGCGGCGCAGGTGCTCCTCAGGCTTGAATCCTGGCGTGGTGCGTCCTTCGAACTTGGCCCAAAACCCCGCCACGTCCTCGCGCCCCGCCTCCATCCACTGCGCCAGCCACTCGGCCTCGGCACCGTCTTTCACGACCAAGGCGTGTCCCGTCTCTGCGGCGTGGGAAAAGGTGGCGCGGGTTTCCTCGTGCTGAGGCTTGCCATGGATGACCACCGTGTAGTCTTTGCCCCCAAGCTGCGCCGACCGCTTCCACACCTTCTCCACAAAGGGACAAGTCGTGTTGTACTTCTGCACGTCCACCCCGAGGTCGGTGAGCTTCGCCTCCAATTCGGTGGTGGTCCCGAAAGCCGGCACGATCACCACGTCTTCCGGCGTCAAGGTCTCCAACGGCACCAAGGCCTTGCCCAAGGTGTCTTGCAGGAATTGGACCCCACGGCTCTGCAGATCGTCATTCACCTCCGGGTTGTGGATCATTTGGCTCAATAAGTAGATCCGCTTGCCGGGGTTCTCTGCGATGGCCTTGTAGCTGATCTCGATGGCGTTCTCCACCCCAAAGCAGAACCCAAAGTGGCGGGCCAACTGGATCCGCACCGACCCGAAGTCCAACACGCTCGGCGTGAAGTCTTGTTTGCGGGGATCCAGCGCTTTGCGACGTGCTTTGACCCGAGAAATGATGGGGCTCCGGTAAAAGTCGGGGATGTCGAAACTGCGCATGGTTCAAAAATACCTCTCCCCATCGCAACCATTCAGGCAGGAGCCACGTTCAATCCAACGACGACATTGAACAACTTTCCCGGATGGACCGGCGGGCTGACCGCCCGCCACGGGACCCCAAAAGGAGGCTCAGCCCTCCTTTTGTTGCGTCTGGTCGCGCCGTCTCGCCAGGCCCTCGGCGCTGTCAAACGCGCGTCCCAGCGCCGCATTCCAGAGCCCCTCGCTTCGCCTGGCCACACGCCGCACGTCTCTCACCACATCCACTTGGCGTGATGGGGCGTTCGCCAATTCGACCAACGCCAGCCGCTGCACCAGGATCGTCTGCAATTCAGGAGCGTACGCGAGGAACGGCCAATCCACCGTATTCACGTCGACGTGAACCGCTTCAGATTGGCTCAACCACTCGAGGGTCCAGGCGTCCAGCGCAGGAACCACATCCGGACACCCCTCCAACCCCACCTGCATGCGCCAAGCGATGGCTTCACGCACCCAAGCCTCGTGGACCTGTCCCTGCGCAGGCCATTCAGGGGCGCCTGAACAAGTCATGCATACCCAACACCAAGGCCAGACCCACGCCCACATCTCAGGCCTCGATCTCGCGTTCTTCAAACACAATGCCCAGCTCTGCCAGTCCGGCGAGCAGCGGTTCGTAGTACGTTCTGGACATGGGCACGTCCACGCCGGTGGTGCCGAAGGCGCCTTCAAGCATCGGCTTTACCGCCAACGCCATGGGCAAGCCCACCGTGTCGCTCATGGCGGTGAAGGTGCTGTCCTTGCCCTCCAGGGCCAGGCTCGATGTTTTGGCCTTGCGCTCGCCGTGGAGGTCGTACTCGAATTTGTGCCACATCACGATCATGTCCCGGTCGTGGGCACCCAAGACCCATTTGACGGTGACCAAGGCTTCGACGATTTGGGCTGGGGTTCCTTCGAGGCCTTCCGGGCCCTGATCGTCGTTGAACAGGCCCAGCCACGCCATCTTGTCCAACGCCTCATCCGCCGCCCCGGTCGCACGGGCCACCGCCTCGCGCACGTCCTGAACGGCATCCAAGTTGGCGGGCAAGAACGTCCGCGTCCAGCCGGCCCAGGTCGTGCCTGCAGGCCACGTCAAGCGGACGTCGTCGCGAACCATGCCCAATTGCACAAGCACGTCCCAAGCTTGGCAGTAGCCCTCCCCACGGAGCGTGCCCCGCACGAGGGACTGGATGCCTTGCAGGCCGTACAACTCTTGGTAGCCAAGCGAATCTCGGTTGGGGTACCCGTCGTAGCGACGGCCTCCCACCTCCACGGGCGTCAACGCCTGGAAGGTTTTGTGCGGCGGCACCATGCGCACCCGACCACGGTCCAAGAACGTGGCCGCGCCGCCCTGCCCCGCAAGCACAACGTTGCGCGGGTTCCAGCTGAGCTTGTAATGCCAAGGATTGTCGTCAGAAGCAGGTGCCACAAGTCCGCCGCAGTAGGACGCGAAAGACACCATGGTGCCGCCCGCTTCCCGAATCTCGTCGATGACTTGCATCGCGCTCATGTGGTCGATGCCGGGGTCCAGCCCCATCTCGTTCAACACCAAAACACCCTTCTCCTTCGCCCGGGTGTCCAAAGCTTGCATGTCTTCGGACACGTAGCTTGGCGTCAACACATGCACCCCCGCCTCGATGGCCACACTTGCCACCTCGGGATGCATGAACGCCGGGAGCATGCTGATGACCAAATCCGCCGATGCAATGCGGGCATCGCGGTCCTTGGCATCTGATGCCGACATCTGAAAGGCCTGGCCATTGGGGTGACCCTGAACCTTGGATTGCGCCGCAGCCAAGTCCAAGTCGCCGACGTGAATCTCCCACCCCTCGCCCTCGGATTGACCCAACAAATGGGCGATCAACGAGGAGCTGCTTCGCCCTGCGCCGAGGACCAAAATCACCTTGTGTGCATCCATGCCGGAAAGGTAATGCGGGCACGATGGACCTGACACAGCTCCCTCTGGGAATGCCTACCTTCGAGCCCAGATAAAATGATCCACATGACCTTGCGCCGTCCCTCCTCTTTCGTTTTTGCCTTGGCATTCGCCATGATCTCGCTGACCCTGCCAAGCTGCAACGGATCCAAAGCCTTTGTCAAGCGTGCGGCCAAAATGGAAGCCGCAGGCATGATGCCCCAAGCAGCCAACCTGTACTACACCGCGGTGATGAAAAAGCCCACCAACATCGACGCCATGGTGGGGCTTCAGCGTTCGGGCCAGGTGGTTTTGGGCCAGCACATCGCCGAGTTCGACGAGGCTGTGGCCTACAACAACCGCGAAATCGCCCTGAGCGCTTGGGACAAGGCCGTCGCTTGGGACAAGAAATTGTCCGCGGTGGGGGCGGATTTGGCCTTCCCTGAAGCCAAGCGTGCCACGTACGAGAGCGTGAAGAACGCCCACCTCGACGAGACCTACCGCGACGCCAACGTGTTGTTGGAACAAGAAAACTTCGCCCAAGCGCTGTTGAAGTTCGACGAGGTGCTTCGGTTGGACCCTGCCTACCAAGACGCAGCCGCTCTGCGCAACACCGCCTACTGCGAGCCCCGTTACCGCGAGGGCGTGCTGGCGCAAGAGAACGAGCAACTGCGCAGCGCCCACATGGTCTTCAAGGAAATCGTGGACGCCGACGCAGGCTACCGCGACGCCGCAGACCGCCTTGCACAGGTGTTGGAAGAAGGCCGCTTCACCGTGGCCCTGACCGAGTTTAAAAACGGGTCAAGCCGCATCAACGTGGAGGTCAAGCTCCAGTCCTTGGTGGAGGAAGCACTGATGGGATCCAGCGACCCCTTCCTGAAAGTGGTGGACCGGGAAAGTTTGGCAATGATTTTGCAAGAGCAAAGCATGGGTTTGAACGGATTGACCTCGGGCGGCGACGTGGAAATTGGAAACCTGTTGGGTGCCAAGGCCCTCCTGAAGGCCACCATCACCACCTGCGATCAACGTCAAAGCCGGTTGAACCGAAGCAACAAAACAGGCTACGAATCCTACCGTGTGGAACGCGTGAACGAAGAAGGCAAGAAATACTATGAGACCAAGTACCGCACGGTCTCCTACCGCGAGTACTACCAAGACGCCTCGGTGGACGTGGCTTGCACGTTCAAGTTCATCTCCACGGTGACTGGCGAGGTGGTGTCCACCCAAACCGTGTACGGCCGGGCGTCGGACAACATCCGATACATCGATTACGACGGCAACCGCAACACCTTCTACCTTGGAGGAAGCACGGGCGCCCGCACAGGAAGCACAGGCCGTTCCGACCGCGAGCGTTTGATGAACGCGCGCCGCACCATCAAGAGCGGAGACGCCTTGACCGAGGAAGCCTGCTTGCAACTCGCGAGCCAGATCCAAGGCAACATTGAAAGCGAATTGCTGAAACTCATCCCCTGACCTCCATCCCTGAATGACACTCCGCCACCTCCTTTGGACCCTCACTGTCGCAAGCCTCGTCGCAGCGACGGGTTGCGCTGGCGGTAAGAACGTGGCGTCTTCTGCGCCCGAGTGGACATTCAACGCTCCCGTCCTGCCTGCACACTACGTGGGCATCGGCTCCGCCTCCAAGCTGATTCACCCACTCGACGCAGACGCCGTGGCCAAGCAACAGGCCTTGGACAACATGTCCCGGGACATTCGGGTTCAGGTGCAATCCTCCTCCACCGTCTCCACTCTTCAAATCAACGGCTGGCTCTCGGAGTCGTTCTCGGCCCAATCGACAAGCACCACCCAAGAAGACCTGGAGGGCTTTGAATTGGTCGACACCTACAGCACGGATACGGAAGTGCTGGTCTATTACCGGTTGAGCAAGGCCAAACACGCCCAAATCCAAGCCGCCAAGCGGGCCGCCGCCATGGACTTGGCCTTGGGTCACCTCGACGCAGCCACCCAAGCACGCGCCCAAGCCAACGTGCAGCAAGCGGTCGACGCGGCCATCCGAGGGCTGGATGCGGTTCGGCCCTTCATGGACAAGCCCCTTGTCACCACGCGCCCCTCCGGAGAAGAAGTGAACGTGCCGCAGGCGTTGATTTCCATGCTCGACGGCAGCATGACTGGCCTGGCGTTGGCCACCCCCGACAGCGCGGTCACCCTGCATGTGGCAGATCAATTCCGCACCCAACTGGACGTCGCCGTCCTGCTGGACGGACAACGTGCATCCAACGTCCGCATCAATTACCGCTACCACCGCGGCGACCTGCCGACGCGGGGCACCGCCACAAGCGATGCACGCGGTGTGGCCGCCATCACGCTCGAGAAATTTGAGCCCGGCGTGACGGGAACCACGCTGGAGGTTCAGGTGGACCCCATGGCCTTCGTTGAAGGCCTGCCCTTGGTCCATCCCTTCCGCCAGGCGGCACGGGGCCTCACCAGCGCCCCCCTCCGGATCGTCGTCAAGCTCGCCCCTGTTGATTTGGTGCTGCAGGTGGAGGAGCGTGCATTCGGCAAACAGCGCGACCAAGACATCTTGGGCCCCAGCGTGCGGCAAGCGCTTCAGCAGGCCGATGTGCGTCTGGTGCAATCGGATCAGGTGCCCAACGCCATGGTGCTCACCTTGGAGGCCGATGCGCGTCCTGGCGGAGGCGGACAAGGCCTGCAGACGGTGTACGTGGACATGGTGGGGACGGTGACCGACGCCGAAGGCAACATCGTATACACCCAGACCATGACCCGCATCAAAGGCATCCAAATGGACCTGCCGCGCGCCACAGACGCCGCCTACGACAAAGCCACCGAGCAACTCCAAGACGAATTCATCCCTCGATTGGTTCGACTTTGGCACGGTTTCTGACCCTCCTTCCCACGAAAGCGAATTACTTTACCACAAACTTCAACGCATGACCCTTCGCCACATTCTCCCCCTGACCCTGGCCGCAGGCACCCTGTTGCTCGCCAGCTGCAACGGAAGCAAGACCATGACCCCCAAGCAAGCGGGCGAGGTTGAAATCCTGGAATACTGCTCCAGCGAAGACTACCGCAGCGACAAAAACTTCTTCCGCGCCACCGCCACAGGTGAGAGCATGAGCCGCGAAGCCGCCAAGAAGATTGCACGCTCCAACGCCGAAGCGATGCTCGCACGGTCCATCAAGTCCACCATCGAAATCGTCACCGACAACTACGTAAGCAGCTCCAAGTACAACAACGCGGAGGAGGTCACCGAGACGTTCAACGACCTCGCACGCACCGTGGTGGACCAACAGCTCTCTGGCGCCATCACCGCGTGCAGCCGGTTGACCCAAAAGCCCGACGGCAACTACGTGAGCTACCTGGCGATCGAGTTGAGCGGGGCCGATTTGGTGTCCAAGTACAACGAGCGCCTCTCGGAAGACGAGCGCATCCGCGCCGAGTACAACTACGAGCGCTTCAAAGAGACCTTCGAGGCCGAGATGGCCAAACAGCGCTGAGCTGAGTCAAGCCACGCTCTGAGCAGCGCACGGCCCTTGGGGGTCAGCACGGACTCAGGATGAAACTGAACGCCCGCAATGGGCAGGGAACGGTGGACACGCACCATCGCCCATCCCTGCGCGTTGCGGGCGACTGTGTTGTACGCGTCGCTGCCGGTGGATTCGTCCACCACCCAACTGTGGTAATGCCCGACTTCCATGGACGCGGGCATGTCGTCCCACAAGCCCTCCCAACGGGGCAGTTCGCGATCCCAATCCATCGAGGTCACCCGGCCGTGAAGTGGTTCATTCATGTTGACCAACGCCCCGCCGTCCAAGACATGGATGGCCTGCATGCCCAGACAAACCCCGAGCACCGGAACCCCGCGACCCACCGCCTCCTGCAACACGTCCAGCAGCTGGGGATGTTCTTCTGGCAATCCAGGGCCAGGCGAAAGCACAAGGGCGTCGGTTTGGGCCCAATCCGAAGGCTGCCACTGCCCTTCTTCCACGACGCGGACACAGGCCCCGGCACGCTCCAAGTCGTGGACCAAATTCCACGTGAAGGAGTCGAGGCAGTCGAAGAGGGTGATGCGCATGGGTTAGCTTTGGACTTGAACAAAAGTACCATGAGCCAACGCATTCACACCGACGAGGGCGCCCAACCCGTGGCCGCCTACAGCCAAGCCACCCAGGCAGGCCCCTTGGTGTTCGTGAGCGGCCAAATCCCCTTGGTGCCTGACACTGGAGAATTGCTTGGCGACGACATGCAACGCGCGACGCGCCAGTGCATCGCCAACGCCGAGGCCATCCTCCGCAAGGCGGGATTGACGCTGAACCACGTGGTCAAAGCCTCCGTCTTCCTCACCACCATGGACGACTACGCGGACATGGACGCCGCCTACCGCGACGCAATGCCCGCCCCGTACCCTGCTCGTGAAGCTGTGGCTGTCCAAGCCCTGCCCAAAGGCGCCCGCGTCGAAATCTCGATGATCGCCGCCCACCCCTGAAACCCCACACCATGTTCTTCAAGAAGTTTCTGCACTACCTCAACCCCCTCAACCTCTTCAAGAAAAGCGAAGGAGACGGGTTGAACCTTCGGATGATGCACGGCATCAACAAAATCAGCTTCTTCGCGTTCTTGGTGTGCCTGACGGTGATGCTCTACCGCTGGTTCTTGCGAAGCTGACCCCCGTCAGAAGAGGAATTGGCCGTTCTGGCCCCTGGCCTCCAGCTTGAGGTCACGCAGCAACGCCGACTTCACGTTGAGCCGCAGGGAGAAACTCTTGCGCACCCCAAATGGAATCCAGTTGAAACTGAATTCCCAACAATGCAAGTCCACGTAGAAGTTCAAGTTGGTGGGCGTGAATTCCCGCCTGGCCAAATCGTATCCGGACTGCACATCCACACGGTGCTTGCCCATGACCTGGATGCCCCCTCGCGCAGTCAACGCGTGAGTCACGACACTGGAGTCGCGCATCGCCGAGGCATTCCACTGGCGAGACACATTCACGTTGTAATCCAACCGCATGTTCCATGGGGCGGGTGACCCTTCTTGAGACTTGAGCGAAGTGCCCACAGCACCCGTCAACCGCTTCAACCTGACCAGGCCCAACCCCTGCGACGCCAGGTAGGTGTCGACCGCTTGACCGGAGACGCTGTCCCGGGCATACGGCGAGTGGGTCGCGTTGAGGTTCAAGTTGACTCGGTTGAACAAACTTGTAAATGCACGGGTCTGAATGTCAGACATTTGCATGGAGTCAGCTACAAAATTGAATGAACCCGTGGTGCTGAGGTTGTCCACCAATTTCACCTTGCGAAGCTCCCCGGTTTCACGGTCGGCCACCTTGGCCTCCAAGTTTTGAGAGAGCCCAAAATTCAACGCCCCCGCCTCGCGCGCATCTGTAGGAACAAAACGACCCAGCGCATACGGGTTCCACCCGAAGTCTTCGCCCTGGGACGTGGTGATGGTCCGATCTCTCACGCGTTCTGGGTTGTAACTCAAGCCCACCGTGGGCGACAGGACGTGCCGCACCGCATGGAGCCTGCCTGACCGACGGGCGTTGAAGGTGCCATAGAACCTGGTGCTCGCGGACACGCCAAACCGCCAATCGTTGGCCG
This sequence comes from uncultured Flavobacteriales bacterium, assembly GCA_965658045.1. Classification (GTDB taxonomy): domain Bacteria; phylum Bacteroidota; class Bacteroidia; order Flavobacteriales_D; family Sanyastnellaceae; genus UBA11663. The sequence continues at coordinate 16,148 of CBFHQO010000019.1, forward strand.
ACGAAAACCCCGTGAGCGTGTCCGACACCAACCCCACGCTGTCCGGCCCCAACACCGCTTCCCGGTAGTCCAGCGCCTCAAAGGAATCGTATTGGTTGTAGCTGAAACTCGGCGCAATGGACACAAAACCCAAACTTGAACTGGAAGACAATTTAATCTTGTGCTTCAGTCCATTACGAATTTTCATTGACGCAACATCCAAGGCGCCAAAGACGCTGTCCGGCGCCTCAATGGAATTCTCCATTTGGCTGCTATACGTCACCGCCACGTTGTCCAACAACGACACCTGACCGGCGTCCAACCCGACCAACTTGGCCAGGGTGGTGCGCTGCATGTTCACGGACAACGAAGGCACCGTCAACTGCACATTGCCTGTGTTGGAATTTTGGCTGTGCCTCGCGCTGACCGTCGCAGAGAACGGACTGCGCGGCACCTTCAAATTCCACTGCACGCTCGATTGAAACGTGTTGCTCAAATACTCCTCTTGACTGCTGTTCAAGTTCTGCTGGAAATTGCCCGAGGAGCCAAAATTGACCGACGCAGAAAACCGGCTGTTGGGTCGGGCCCTTGGATCTTGGTTGTGGGTCCAACGCAAGAAGAAGTTGTTGGCGAGGGCAAAGCCAGGCGTGCCTGCGAACCCCTGACGCTGACGCTGAAAACTCACGTTGAATCCGCCCTTGTTGCGATACCTGTGATTGTAATTGGACCCCAAACGAACCGCCCAACTCCCGCCCGTGTAGATGTCTGCCAGCAACTTGGCGTCCCAATGCTCTCCAATGGGCACGTAGTACCCGAGGTCCTTCAAAAAGAACCCCAGGTTGCCCCCGTCACCGTAGCTCGGCAAGAGCACCCCTTGGCTCTTTTTTTCTTGCTGCAGCGGAAACCACCCAAACGGCAAGGCCAGGGGCGTCGGGATCTTTCGAAACTTCAAGTAGAGCGGGCCGCTGACCACCTTGTCGTTGGGCACCATGATGGCCTTGGACAGGTGGAAATGAAAATGAGGGTCTTCGGCGTCGCAGGTGGTGAATTTTCCGCTGCGCACATGGACCGTTTCGTCGGGCTGCCGTTTGGCCTTTTCTGCATGGAACACCGTGCCCTGCTCTTGGGTGATGGCGTGCTTGCTCAGGCCTTTGCCCGTGTTGAAGTTGTAGCACAATTGGTCCTGGCTGAACGACTGCCCGTTGTCTTCAAAGACAGGCCGACCGACCCAAGCCCCAAGGCTGTCACGCGTCCCGTAGGCACACACCTCGTCGTCGTCCAACCTCAGCACGATGCGGTGGGCGGTCAGGGTCATGGAACCGCTTTTCACCCAGGCGTTTCCTGTGAGGTACCCCACCGTGCTGTCCACCCGGAAATAGATGTCGTCGGCGCGGTAATCGACCGGGTCGTCCTGACCCAACGCCAGTGGACTTATCAACACACAAAAAAGAACAATCCAGACGCGCTGCATCGCGCGTCTGCAGGGCCTTGAGGTATGTTTGAGTACTGGCATGAAGCAGCGTCCAAAAGTAGCCAAACAACGCGTGATTGCAGGGTGCATTGCCCTGGTGACCCTTTGTGCGGCGTTTGCACCGGCCCCTCCCACCCTCACCGTGGTTCTGGACGCTGGGCACGGTGGCAAAGACCCGGGCAACCTCGGCACAGGACGCTACAGCACCACGGAAAAGGACATCACCCTCGACGTCACGCTCCGCATCGGCCAGTACATCGAAGAAAACCTGCCCGAGGTCGAGGTCATCTACACCCGCAAGGACGACAGCTTTCCTGGGCTCCGAGACCGCGTGCGCATTGCGAACGAGGCCCAAGCCGACCTTTTTATCTCCATCCATTGCGACGCGTTCGACAACGCCGGGGCCCGAGGGGCTGGCACCTACGTGATGGGCATGCACAAGTCGGAAGAAAGCCTTCGGGTGGCCATGCGCGAAAACGCCTCCATGTTCAGCGAGGAAGGCTACGAGCGGAACTACGACGGGTTTGACCCCAACGACCCCGACACGTACATCGCCCTCTCGCTGCGCCAGAACGTCAACCTCGACGCCAGCCTCACCTTGGGCGCCGCCATCCAATCCCAATTTAGGGAGCGGGTCGGCCGAAAAGACCGCGGCGTGAAGCAAGCCGGATTCTACGTCATTTCCTACACCACCATGCCGAGCGCCCTGGTGGAACTCGGTTTTCTGACCAACCCAGACGAGGAAGACTTCCTGCGCTCAGAAAGCGGCAAGGCCTACATGGCGTCGGCCATCTACCGGGCGTTCCGAGACACCTACCTCGCCGCCAGGAAGGAAGACTCCCCGACCCCAGCCCCTCCCCAAGAGGAGGCGAAGACCGAGGAGATCGAGGAGACTCCGCCACGCGTCGAGCCCAAACACGACGTGTGGTTTGGCGTTCAGATTTGCACCGTCGGCGAGCCCCTCAAGCCAGATTCTCCTGAATTGCGCGGCCGCACAGACGCCAAGGCGTACATTCGTCATGGCATGCACAAGTACATCCTTGGCCACCACCCCACCCCAGAAGCCGCCCACGAGGCGAAGGTCGCCTTGCGCGCCGATGGCTTTGACGGGGCCTTCGTGGTGGCGTTCGATGGAGAAGACCAAATCCCCATGTCGCAAGCCCGCGGCATGACCAATCCCCAAACGCCTTGAACACCTTGCGTTCAGAATTCAAAGTGGGGGTGCTCGCCGTGGCGGGCATTGTCCTTCTCGTCCTCGGGGTGAACTACCTCAAGGGCTTCAACCCGTTGTCGCGGTCCAAGAGCTTCTTCGCGGTCTACGACAACGTGTCGGGCTTGGCCACAGGAAACCCCGTGCTCATCAATGGATTTCAAGTTGGACAAATTCGCCGCATCGAATTCATGCCCGACGGGAGTGGCGACCTGCTTGTGGAGTTTTCTGTCAGCCACCCGGACCTGACCTTCGCCAAAAATTCTGTGGCCATGATCCACAGCTCCGACCTCTTTGGCACCAAGGCCATCCGCATCGAGCAAGGCGACTCGGAGGAATTGGCCATGCCCGGAGACACCCTCATCGACAACATCGAAGACGACATCGCCGCGCAAGTCCAAAAGCAGATCGAGCCGCTTCAGCGCAAGACGACCGACTTGATCAAAGGTGTGGAGAAGGTCATCGAGAACATCGAGAGCATCTTCAACAGCGAGGCGACCGACAAACTGCCCGCGGCGCTGGAAAGCATGGAGCGCACCGTGAACTCGTTGGAGCGGACCGCCGCCAACTTGGACAGCACCGTGGCTGAGAACCGCACCAACTTCAGGCTGGTCATGTCCAACGTGCAAAGCCTCACCGGGACGTTGCGCGCGAGCAGCGGGGACCTCACCAACGCCATCGAAAATTTCTCGGACGTCAGCGACTCGTTGGCCAACATTGAATTCGCAGCCACCATGGCACGGGCCAACGAGGCCCTCACCCACGTCAGCCAAATCACCAAGGACCTCACCCAAGGCGAAGGCTCGCTGGGCAAACTGCTCAAGAGCGACAGCCTGCACGACGGGCTGGTGGCCACCAATTTGGAGTTGCAGTTGCTGCTGGACGACCTCCAGCTGAACCCTTGGAAGTACGTCCAAGTCAGCGTATTTGGCGGCAAACGGTCCAAGTCTGAACTCAGCAAAAAAGACCTTCAGCGCTTGAAAGGCCTGATCCAGGAAGAACTTGAAGCCGCAGAGGGCGGTTCTTCTCCAAACCCGTGACACCATGATTGCCCAACTCCTCTTTGCGTTGTGTGTGGCCGCAGGCGTGGGCCTGTTCGCCAAGCGCATCGGATTCATTCGACGCAACATCCTGCAAGGCCAGGACGTGGACCGCTCGGACCGGGCCGCGGACCGTTGGAAGGTGATGGCCCGCGTGGCCTTGGGCCAGGGCAAGATGGTGGCCCGTCCTGTGGCCGGCATCATGCACATCCTGATCTACGTGGGCTTCGTGGTCATCAACATTGAACTGCTCGAGATTGTGATCGACGGCCTGTTTGGCACCCACCGCGTATTTGCCTTCTTGGGCCCGCTGTACGACGTCCTCATCGGGACGTTCGAAGTGCTGGCGGCCTTGGTGGTGCTGGCCTGCGTG
>CBFHQO010000020.1:0-20341 GCA_965658045.1 uncultured Flavobacteriales bacterium
CAGGTGAAGGCGGCAGTCCCGAAGTTTGCGGTTGTGCAGGGAGGCCTTCTTGGCGCGTTCGCGGGCGAGTTTCTTGATGCCCGCGAGGTCTTTCCGCTCCTTCTCGCTTTGGACGATCCGGGCTTGAAGCGCCTGGGCCACCTCGGGGTTGCGGTGCAGGAAGTTGTCCAGCTCCCGCTTCAAAAACTCAAACACAAAGCTCTTCAACGTCGGACGGTCCGGCCCCACTTCCAAGGAGCCAAGCTTGGTTTTGGTCTGCGACTCAAACACCGGCTCCTCCACTTTCACGGCCACCGCCGCCGAGATGCCGCCACGGATGTCCTGGGCGTCGTAATCCTTGCCGAAAAAGTCCCGGACCACCCGGATGTACGCCTCGCGGAAGGCCGCCTGGTGCGTCCCGCCCTGCGGGGTGTACTGGCCGTTGACGAAGCTTTGGTAGTCCTCGCCGTACGCGTCGGTGTGCGTGATGGCCACCTCAATGTCTTCTCCCGAGAGATGCACGATGGGGTACCGCAGCTTGCTGTCGAGCCGGTCTTCCAGGAGGTCCTTCAACCCGTGCTCACTCCGGAACTTCTCGCCGTTGAGGTAAAGCGTGAGGCCTGTGTTGAGGTAGGCGTAGTTCCACAACAATTTCTCCACGTGCTCGGTCCGGAACCGGTACGCTTTGAAGATGTCCGGGTCAGGCTTGAAACGAATGCGCGTGCCGTTGCGTTTGGTGGTCGATTCCACCTTGGCATCGTCCGTGAGCTCGCCGAGCACGAAGCCTGCGCGCTTCATTTGGCCCTCCCGCACACTCTCCACCACGAATTCTGTGCTCAACGCGTTCACCGCCTTGGTGCCCACGCCATTCAGCCCGACCGACTTCTTGAATGCGCGGCTGTCGTACTTGCCGCCGGTGTTGATCTTGGACACGCAGTCGACCACCTTCCCCAAAGGAATGCCACGGCCGTAGTCGCGCACTCGGACTTCGTCGTCCTTGATCGCCACTTCGACGGTGCGTCCGTGTCCCATGGTGTACTCGTCGATGCTGTTGTCGATCACCTCCTTCAGGAGCACATAGATGCCGTCGTCGGCGTCCTTGCCGTCTCCCAATTTCCCGATGTACATCCCGGGGCGCATTCGGATGTGCTCCTTCCAATCGAGGCTCCGAATGTTGTCTTCCGTGTACTGGACTTGCTCTGCCATATCTGCCTCTAAAGTACCGATGTGCGGCAGGCTTCCACCCCAGGCCAAACCCCAACTTTTCCACACCCCACGCGCCTTTCACTCACCATTCAAACCCTACCTTTCGAGGCATGACAGACCACGCCGACCACCCCAACCATCCCGTGCGCCAACTCGAGCCCGCGGACCTGTGGAATCGATTCGCCGATTTGAACGCCATCCCACGCCCTTCCAAGCACGAGGGCAAGGTGGTCGAATGGCTTCACGACTGGGCCGCAACCAAGGGACTTGAATCGCTTCAAGACGAAGTGGGCAACGTGCTGATCAAGAAACCTTCCACCCCAGGCATGGAGTCGCGAAAAACCGTGGTGCTCCAAAGCCACGTGGACATGGTTTGTCAGAAGAATGAAGCCACAGAATTCGACTTCATGACCCAAGGCATTCGGATGCTTGTGGAAGGCGATTGGGTGCGTGCGGAAGGCACCACGTTGGGGGCGGACAATGGCATCGGCGTGGCAAGCATTTTGGCGGTGTTGGAAAGCCGTGACATTCCGCACCCTGCCCTGGAAGCCCTCTTCACCATCGACGAAGAAACGGGCATGACCGGCGCCCTCGGACTCCAAGGCGGGTTCCTCTCTGGGGACATTCTGCTCAACCTCGACACCGAGGACGACGACGAAATCAGCATCGGCTGCGCGGGCGGCGTGGACCTGACCTCTCGCGGCACCTACGCCCAAGAAGCCACCGTGGCCGAGGGCAACGTCGCGCTCGAACTCGTGGTGCGCGGAGCCTCAGGAGGCCACAGCGGCATGGACATCCACAAAGGCTTGGCCAACGCCAACAAACTGGGCAACCGGGTGGTGCTCGAAGCCCTCGATCACGTGGACCTGCGGATCGCCTCTATTCAAGGCGGGGGCCTTCGCAACGCGATCCCGCGTGAGTCGAAAACCACTTTGGTGTGTGCCCAAGAGGACCTCGCCGCCTTGGAATCGGCCCTGACAGAAAGTCGCGACACACTGAACGCGGAATACGCCACCACCGATCCAGACCTCACCGTGGAGTGGAACTCCGCGGCGTTGCCAGGCCACGTGCTGGGCGAAGAAGACCAATATGCGTTGTTGCTCGCCATCCAGACGTGCCCCGTGGGCATCCACCGGATGAGCCCGGACATCGCAGGTTTGGTCCAAACCTCCAACAACCTCGCACGCGTGGACGTGAGGGACGGTCAAGTGGAAATCCAATGCCTCAACCGAAGCAGCGTCGATTCTGAAAAGGACGACCACGCGCGCAGCATCGAAGCCGCATTTGCGTTGGCGGGTCTGCAGACCGAGCGCAGCGGGGCTTACCCAGGCTGGACCCCCAACCCGAGCAGCGAAGCGGTGGCCATGTGCCGCGACTTGTACGAGGAGCGTTACAACGAGGCGCCACGCGTCTTGGCCTGCCACGCCGGACTGGAGTGTGGGATTTTGGGGACCAACTACCCAGAGATGGACATGGTGTCCTTCGGGCCCAACATTCGCGGCGCGCACAGCCCCGACGAATGCGTCCAAATCAGTTCCGTCCAAAAGTTCTGGGGCTATTTCCTGGAGGTTTTGAACCGCACCCCAGAAGCTTGACGACATGAGCCAACCCACTTCCCGCCCCCTCATTCTGGTCACCAACGACGACGGCATCACCGCACCAGGCATTCGCAACCTGGTGGAATCCATTGCCGACATGGGTGACGTGGTGGTCGTGGCGCCCAACAGCCACCAATCGGGCATGGGCCACGCGATCACCATCAGCAACATCTTGAAAATGTGGCCGCACGACTTCGGCATGGAGGGCGTCCGAGCGTACAAAACCTCCGGCACGCCGGTGGACTGCGTCAAGTTGGCCATCTACAAGATCTTGGACCGGAAGCCAGACATTTTGCTGAGCGGCATCAACCACGGGAGCAACAGCTCCATCAACGTCATCTACTCTGGCACGATGAGCGCTGCCGTGGAAGGGGCACTGGAAGGCATCCCTTCCGTGGGATTTTCGCTGTGCGACTTCGCCGAAGACGCCGACTTCAGGGGCGCCTGCCGGGCCGTCCGCACGGTCACGGAGAAAGTGTTGAAGGAAGGCACGCCCAAGGGCACTTGCCTGAATGTGAACATCCCCCAGGTGGCCCCAGAGGCGCTGAAGGGGCTGCGCATTTGCCGCCAGGCCGCGGGACACTGGGCCGATTCGTTTGAAGAACGCGCCGCGCCTGGTGGACGTCCGTATTACTGGATGACGGGCAACTTCACCGACGTGGATTCCGGAGAAGACACCGACGAGTGGGCCTTGCGCCATGGGTACGTCAGCGTGGTGCCTGTGCAGTACGACCTCACGGCCCACCACGCCATGGCCGAGTTGAATCAATGGCACCTCGGTTTTGACAGCTGACCGGGCCAAATTCGACACGCTGCCTGTAGGTCTGCTCGCCGGGGTGGTGGGCACGGCCCTTGGAGGGTTGCTGCTGGGCCAATGGTGGGCCTGGGCGAACGGCACCTCGTTCCAAGATTTCTACAAATCCGTGGTCCTGGGCAGCCAGATCTACCGCGACAGCATTTTGACGGCAAGCACGTTGTTGAACGTGGTCTTGTTTTGGGTGGCCAACCGCATGGGCTGGGAGCGCATCGCCCAAGGCTTGCTTGGCGTGATTCTGATCACCGTGCCTTTCATCGTCTATTTCCAATCCACCGCAGGCACCCTTTGACCCATGGGCTCGCCTCGTCGCTCGAACCGTCCTGGTCACCTCCACGCGTTTTTCGTGGTGGGGGAAGCTTCCGGGGACGTCTATGGGGCGGGGTTGATTCGCGCCCTTCGAGCAGAAGCTGAGGCGCTCGGGCTGTCGTTCACTTGCACCGGCTGGGGCGGCGACGCGATGGCCGAGGCGGGCATGGAGGTATTGACCCACTGCAACGACATCAACCACATGGGCTTTTGGGAAGTGTTCAAGCACCTCCCCTCCATCTTGGGCAACTTCAGACGCGCCCAACGGGACATTCAAGCCGCCAAGCCGGATGTGGTGGTCACCATCGACTTTCCAGGCTTCAACATGCGCCTGGCCAAACGCCTGAGAAAAGCCCAGCATCCGGCCTTTCGGTTGCAATGGGTGGCGCCCCAGGTTTGGGCTTGGAAAGCGGGGCGCGTGCACGCCCTGGCGAAGGACTTCGACGCCGTGGCACCCATCCTGCCGTTCGAGCGCGACGCGCTTGAATCGGCCAAGGTGAACGTTTGGAACGAGGGACACCCCTTGCTCGACGTCGTGGCTCCAACCTCGTCGGAGCAGGCCCAGGCCCATGACTTGGTTCTGTTGCCAGGCTCGAGGGCCCAAGAACTCGACCACCACTTGGAGGTCATGGTGGACACCGCCCAGCGAGGCGCCGCGCAAGGGCTGTGGTCGGTGCAGAACGTGGTGGTGGCTGGCGCCCCCGGCCGTTCCATGGCCGACTACCACATCGCCACCGCCGCAGGCATCCAGGTGCGTTTTGGACAAACCCAAACTCTGCTTCAGGGCGCCCAACTTGCTTGGGTGGCCAGCGGGACCGCCACGCTCGAAGCGGCGCTGCTCGACACGCCCCATGTCGTGGTCTACAAGACCAGCAGGCTGACGTACGCGCTGGCCAAACGTTTGGCCCAGGTGACCCACATCGGCCTCCCCAACCTGCTCGCAGGCAAGGAAATTGTGCCTGAATTGATCCAAGATGGGTTCACGGCCAACCGATTGCTGGACGTCTCTCAGCGCGGGCTGTCAGGTCAAAAGCGCGAATTCCAGGCCCTGAGGGACGGCCTCGGCGGACCTGGCGCCACCCAAAGGTTGGCCAAGCGCCTGCTGGCGCAGTTCGAAGCGACCTGAAGCCAGGCGGTCAAAAACCGACCAAGGTTTGGCCCTTGGGAAGCACCACCTTCAACACGACTTCGGCCGTCCAAGGGACGTCCTTCTCCACCTGCACCCCGTCCCAGCGCACTTCTCCGGTGTCTTCATCGTAGACCCCACCGGCGGACGGCTCGACGCTCACGTCCCAACCCGAGGACCACGGAAGGGCCTCCACCACGCTGACGCTTGCCACGCCCGGTTCCAGGTTGAACACCTGAAGCTGCCTGACTTGCTTCACCACGGTTTTCCCACTCAGCCTTTTGGTGCCGCTTTCGTCGCGCAACAAGGCGCGGGCGATGCGGACGGTTTCGTCAGCACCGAGCATCACGTTCAACGAATCGCCCCATGAGGGCATGTTCAGCGGCATGACGCCAAGCATGGCGCCGTCTTGGAAGACCCTTCCCTCCCCAGACAAGAATCCCGCGTCCATCCACGACTTGGTGTGGCACGACCGCAAGGCTTCTTCACCCAACGACACGTTGGCCAACCAGGACGGTGTGGCAGGCAACACGTGGCTGTCGAGCAGGACCCTCGCGGGGTCCCCAGAACCTGACACCCCCACCCTGCCTTTCACGTCGTGCTGCCAATTGCTGGACTGGGGCGCCTGCATGTTCAACACATCTTCCCGCGCACGGTCGTCGGAAAGGCCGCTGTTCACCCAGGCCACATTGGCCGAGTAACCGTCGTAGGACATCGCGGACTGGCGCTTGAGCTGAGGGCGTCGTGCTTGGGGCATGGCCGCGCCCAAGGGCTCGCCCGTCCGAAGGACGAGCGACACGTCTTCCCAGTCGATTCCGGTGGTTTGGACCACCCGAGCGAATCGTTCCACACTGAGGGCGTCCTTGTCCTCGTCCCACGACACGTCGTAACTCGACACCCATCCGGCGCGGCGCGTGGCCACGTGCACACGCAAGTCTCCTCGCCCCGTGCCGGACAGAACCAACTGCAAGGCCTGGGATGGGGAGGCGGCGCGCACCTCCAGATCTTCCAAGTCTTGACGGGCCACGTCCAATTCCAGTTGAAGCGCCCGAATGTTGCTGACAAGGTCCACCCGCACCAGGGACAGTTCCCGGTGCTTTTGGGCCAGGTAATGGCGCATTTCCTCCACGTCGTCCACCAGCAACACCTCTCCTCCTCCGCCGATGCTGCGGTTGTATTCCAGGAACACACGCTCTTGGTCCAGCGCTTGCAGCAAGGCCTCTTCCAGCTCCAGGGCCAACGTCCGTCCTTCCACGTCCCTGCGTGCCGCACCCAGGGCATGTTCCAAATCTGGCAACACCTCAAGCTTGGACACCGAGATCAGCTCGAGGCCCCTGGGCAATTCAATTTGTGCGCTGGCCACGTCGATGTCGTCTGGCAGGTTGGGCAACGTCACCCGCAGTTCTTCACCTTGCCCTCGCACCGACGTTTCAAACGACATCACCGCGCCGACCTCATGGCATGTCACCGCATCGAGCAGCCACGGCTGCCCGCCCTGGGCCCAAGACGTGAACGGAAACATCCATACCCATGCCACCCCCAATACCCATGCGCACAGGCGCGTTGCGTCAGAAACCATGTCGTTCAATTTGGGCTGAAAATACAACGCGTTCTTCGCGGAACCGGGGCCGTTCAGGGCGCGCACACAACGGTGTCCGTGACCCCAGAGTAGGCCGCAAACCATCCCAAACCTCCGTCCACCGTCGTCGAAGCAGACGTGGGCAGCGCGAACGGATTGCCCTGGTTGGCCACGCTGTTTTCAAAGTCACGAAGGACCTCAAAGACCTCGTAATCGATGGCTTCCATACGCACCACCACCGTGTCACCCACTTTCCAAAAACCCTCTTCCCCTGGCGTTTCCTCCACCCCAGGTTGCGGCGAACGGAAATTGGAAAATGGAAACGTCAGTCCGTCGACGAACACGTCGTCGAACACGCTGCCAAGCGGGTAGAAGAAATCCTCCCCCACGTTTTCACGCTTCGACGACCAGCGGTAGGCATTTCCAAACCCAACCGGGTCCGTGAACTGCGTCCAAATCAGGCCCAGCGAATCGTTGGTGGACGACTCCGGGATGTCAAACCACACGCTGTCCAGGGCAGGCAGCGGCCGGAGGCTGGCCGAGGCGGTCAGGTCGTACGACTGCACGCTGTCCGACCACAAAGCTTGAATCTGGTATTGCTTTCCGACCTCGCCGTACGTCTCTGGCGCAGCGAATCCCGTGTAGACGCAGAACTCCGCGTTGGCCAGCACCTCGGGGTCGAAGCCCAGGAAATCTGCCGCGGCGTCCAAGGCCTCGGGCGGGAGGTCTCCGGTGCAGAGCGCCGGCAACGGGACGGTCACGCCGTCCACCGTGCAGGTCACCTCGGCGTCCCCCACAAACAAGTCGTTCAACGTCGACAAATCCACCGGGTCGAAGTAACCTTGGGTCGTGGTCAAAATCACCACCGGCGGCTCACCCAAACGGACAGATGCCTCCATCACCCCTTGGGGCGTCGCGTCAGGCAAATCCACCTCCACCAGCGTCGTGCAACTGGCCAGAATCACGGCAAAACCCCGGGCCCACGTGGCGCGATGTTCAAGGAGGCGATGAAGCATGGTGCAAAATTAGGTGGACACCCAGGCGTCATCCCAGGTGCGTTGGTGAAAAAACCCGAAGACCTCGTCAATGTTCTCGAAAGCACGGCCCTACTTTTGCGGGCAATTCACGACCATGTTGAATCGACGCCACCTCAGGATCAAGATCCTGCACGTTCTTTTTGGCTACTATCAAGACGCAGACCGCGACCCCAAGCGCTCCCGTCAAGCCCTGGACCACAGCACGCAGAAGATGCAGGAGCTGTACCTCATGTTGCTCGACATGGTCGGGTCCATGCAAGCCCTCGCCATCGAACGCATCGAGGCGGGCTACAAAAAGCAGCTCCCCTCTCCGGAAGATTTGAACCCCAACACCAAGTTTGTGACCAACAAGCCCTTGCGCGTGTTGGCCAACAGTGAAAACCTGCGCAAAGCCTGCGCGTCCCATGGTGTGGGGTGGGCCAACCGCCAAGAATTGCTGAAAGCCATCTTCAGGGCATTGTTGGACCACGAGGAGTACACCGAGTACATGGCCTCCGAGGAACGTGGGTTCCAAGTGGACCGAGAGAGCTTGGTCAGGATGTTCCGCAAGCACATGGTCAACTTTGACCTGTTCCAAGACATGCTGGAGGAAGAAAGCATTTTCTGGGTGGACGATTTGGACCTCGCGGCAAGCATGGCCATCAAGACCATCAAGACCATCAAGGAAGGCGACGAGGAATTGGAGTTGTTGCCCTTGTGGCGGGACGACGACGACGACAAGGCCTTCATGGAGGACCTGTTCACCCAAACGTTGGCGTTGGGCGAAGAAAGCGAGGCGCACATCAAGGAAGGCGCCCAAAACTGGGAGCTCGAGCGCATCGCCACCACCGACCGCATCCTGATGAAGATGGCGTTGGCCGAGGCGCGAACCTTCGAGTCCATTCCTTTGAAGGTGACGCTCAACGAGTACATCGAACTGAGCAAGTACTACAGCACGCCCAAGAGCCACGGTTTCATCAACGGCATCTTGGACCAGCTGTTCACCAAGCTGAAGGAAAGCGGGAAGATCAAAAAAGTCGGTCGCGGCCTCATCGAATGATGTCCTGGAAAGGTGCCTTGACCTCCATGGCCCTGGTGTGCACCTGGGCCGGGTGCGGAGATCCTGACGCGGTCGGCACCCACATGATCGTGAACCCCGCCACAGCCTCCAGCGTCGAGGCTGACGTGGACCGCCCCACCCTCGCCTTTGCAGACACCCTTGTGGAATTTGGCATCGTCAGCGAGGGACACGTGGTGGAGCATGAGTTTTCATTCACGAACCAAGGCCCCGGGAACGCCGTGCTGGCCGACGTGAGCACCACCTGCGGGTGCACCGTGGCCAAGACGTGGCCCAAAACACCGCTCGCCCCAGGAGAAAGCGCCTCCATTGAGGTGACGTTCAACACCCGGGACAAGTCCGGACCGCAGGACAAAGTCGTGGCCGTGGTGGCCAACACCGACCCGAGCGTCACGAGGCTTCACCTCGTTGGCACAGTGGTGTCCCCCCGCTGACGGGAGACGCCGTTTGGTGGGTACCTTTCCACCATGATTTCACACCTTCTTCTCCAAGCCGCGGCAGGCGGCGGTGGCATGTCCACCTTGTTGATGCTGGCAGGGATGTTTGCCATCATGTACCTCTTCATGATTCGCCCTCAAATGAAGCGACAGAAAGAGGCCAAAGCGTACCGCGACGCCGTCAAGAAAGGGGACCACGTGGTCACCATCGGCGGGCTCCACGGCAAAGTGATTTCAGTCAGCGACAAGACCGTCGTGGTCGAGCTTGAGTCGGGTAAAGCCCGCGTGGACAAGAGCGCCTTGTCCCCCACCGGTTCTGCCGAAAGCCAAGAATTGGAAGCGAAAGCCCAATGACGGCCGAGCGCAGCATGCCCCTGTGGGTGGCGGTCGTCCCGGTGGCCCTGCTGGTGGCCCTGCTCGGGGCGGACGTGGTCTTCTTTGGGGAAGACAGCTCCTACGGCTCCAACCAGATTGCCCTTCTGCTGGCGGCCTTGGCCGCGGGCGGACTCGGCATGGCCCGGGGCACAACCTGGGACACCATTCGCGACACCATCGCGTCGAGCATTGGCACGGCCACCGAAGCCATCCTCATCTTGTTGCTCATCGGCGCCCTCAGCGGCACCTGGTTGTTGGCGGGCATCATCCCAGCCTTCATCCACTACGGCATGATGATCCTGCAACCGCAGATTTTCTTGTTTGCGGCGTGCATTGTGTGCGCCGTCCTGTCGCTCGCCACAGGCAGCTCCTGGGGCACCGTCGGCACCGTCGGCATCGCGCTGGTGGGCATTGGCCAAGCCCTTGGATTGTCTGAAGGCTGGGTGGCCGGCGCCATTTTGAGCGGGGCGTATTTCGGGGACAAAATGTCGCCCCTCAGCGACACCACCAACCTCGCACCCGCCGTTGCTGGCACCGACCTCATCACCCACATCCGATACATGGCCTACACCACAGGGCCCAGCATTGGCGTCGCCCTTGTGGTGTTCCTGTGCGTCGGCTTGGGCGGTGGTGCGGCCGACAGCGGGGCTGAATTGGCGCCCGGGTTTGCAGAGGCGGTCTCGGGTGCGTTTCACATCCACCCCGGCCTGTTCGTGGCCCCCGTGGCCGTGTTGGTCATGATCGCGCGCAAGGTGCCCGCCGCGCCCGCCCTGTTCGTCGGGGTGTTGCTCGGGGCACTCACCGCCGTCGTGTTTCAGCCAGAGGTGGTGCGCACCGTGGCGGGAAACGATTGGGGATTTGCCGCGGCCGCCTACATCGCCTCCATGCAGGCCATGGCGCTGGACGTGTCGATCGTCACTGGACACGATTTGGCCAACGAGCTCCTGAGTTCCAGCGGCATGGCAGGCATGCTCAACACGGTGTGGTTGATTGTGTGCGCCATGACTTTCGGGGCGGTGCTGCAAGCCACAGGCATGTTGGCGCGGTTGACCCAAGCCCTTGTGGGTGGGGTGAACAGCGTGCTCGGCTTGGTGGGACGCACGGTGGGTGCATGCTTGGCGTTCAACGTCCTGGCGTCCGACCAATACATCGCCATCGTCGTGCCCGGCAAAATGCTTGGCGACGCATACAAAGACCAAGGTCTGGCGCCTGAAAACCTCAGCCGCACCCTGGAAGATGCGGGCACCGTCACCTCGGTGCTCATCCCCTGGAACACTTGCGGGGTGGCCCAAAGCGGGATCCTCGGGGTCGCCACCCTGGCGTACGCCCCGTACTGCATTTTCAACTGGGTCTCGCCCTTGATGACCATGTTGGTGGCCGGATTGGGCTGGAAGGTCCGCCGGTTGAACCAAGGGTGAACGTACCGTCGACTCGTTTGTTGAGACCGCATGGCCGACCAACCCCTTGTCCACCCCTCCCCTGACCAACGCCAAGACGCCTTGGTGGTGACCGGCGCGGCCGAGCACAACCTCAAGTCGGTGGACGTGGAACTGCCGCGCAACAAACTCGTGGTCTTCACCGGGGTCAGCGGCAGCGGCAAGTCTAGCCTTGCCTTTGACACGCTGTATGCGGAAGGTCAGCGTCGCTTTTTGGAAACCCTGAGCGCCTACGCCAGGCAATTCCTTGGCGGCCTGAAACGGCCTGATGTGGAATCCATCACGGGCTTGAGCCCTGTGGTGGCCATCGAGCAAAAAACCGTGTCCAAGAACCCGCGCTCCACGGTCGGCACGGTCACCGAGTTGCACGACTTTCTGCGCCTGCTCTACGCCCGGGCCGCCGACGCCTACTCCTTGAAGACCGGGGAGCCCATGGTGCGGTACACTGACGCGCAGATTGCAGAAAACATTTTGACGCGGTTCGAAGGCCAAAAATTGCTCCTCCTCGCCCCCATGGTTCGTGGCCGGAAAGGCCATTACCGCGAGCTGTTCGAGCAAATCATGCGCCAGGGTTACCTCCGGGCCCGCATCGACGGCGAGCTCGTCGAGCTGGAGCCAGGGCATCGGGTGGACCGCTACAAGGTCCACGACATCGAGGCCGTGGTGGAGCGCATTGTGGTTCGGGCCCAGGACGAGGCCCGCATCTTGAAATCGGTGCAGACGGCCCTTTCCTTGGGAAAGGGATCCATGGCCGTCATGGCCCTGGACGGCGACGAACCGGTCCACTTCTCCAGAAACCTCATGTGTCCGACCACCGGGTTGGCCTACCCCGATCCGGAGCCCAACTTGTTCAGCTTCAACAGCCCCTACGGCGCATGCCCCACCTGCAACGGGTTGGGCAAAGTGGCGCAAGTGGACCCCGCAACCTTGGTGCCCGACCCCAAGGTGTCGGTGAAAAAGGGAGGCATCGCCCCCTTGGGCAAACTCAAGGACAACCTGACGTCGCGCATCGTCGAGGCCATCCTGGTGAACCACGGCATTGCGTTGACCACGCCAGCCGGCGACATCCCGGAGGCCGTCATGGGCGAAATCTTGTACGGAAGCGACAAGGACGTCAAGCTGCAAGACCGCGGCGGCGTTCGCGGCGGCTCTGTGCCGTTCGAAGGCCTGGTCGCGGCCATTGTGCGCTCTGCGGAAAAGGCCAAATCCGTGCCCCTGCGACGTTGGGCACAATCGTTCATGCACCGCGTCACTTGCCCGTCGTGCCAAGGGTCCAGGCTGAAGCCTGTGAGCCTTCAATTCAAGCTGGGCGGCCGCGACATCGGTGAGCTGGGCAAGATGGACTTGCTGGATTTGGCGGCCTTTCTGGATGGCCTCGACCGACAACTCTCCGAACGCCAAGCCACCATCGCCAAGGCACCTTTGAAAGAGGTCCGCGCGCGCTTGGGCTTCTTGCTCGACGTGGGGTTGGGCTACCTCAGCCTGGACCGTCCCACGCGCAGCATCAGCGGTGGAGAGGCTCAACGCATTCGTTTGGCCACGCAGATTGGGAGTCGGCTCACCGAGGTGCTGTACATCCTCGACGAGCCGAGCATCGGGCTGCACCAGCGGGACAACCGCAAACTCATTGACAGCCTTTGTGCCCTCCGCGACGCAGGCAACTCTGTTTTGGTGGTGGAACACGACGAGGACATGATGTTGGCGTCCGACCATCTCGTGGACATCGGACCGGGTGCCGGGGTGCACGGCGGACAAATCGTCGCCCAGGGACCTCCGGACCAACACCTCGCGTCGGACTCGCTGACCGCGCAGTATTTAAATGGCGTCAAGCGCATCGAGGTGCCTGCCAAGCGACGAAAAGGCCACCGAAAGAACCTCATCCTGAAAGGGGCGACAGGGCACAACCTGCAGTCGGTCGACTTGAAATTGCCTTTGGGCTGCTTGATCGGCGTCAGTGGGGTCAGCGGGAGCGGCAAAAGCTCCTTGGTCAACCAGACCCTATTGCCTGCGTTGCTGAACCATTTGCACGAGGACATCCGCATTCCCCTGCCCCACAAGAAAATCACGGGGCTGGATCACATCGACAAATGCATCGCGATCGACCAGAGTCCCATCGGGCGCACACCGCGCTCCAACCCCGCGACCTACACGGGGCTGATGGACCTGATTCGAACGCAATTCACCTTGCTTCCTGAAGCCAAAATTCGCGGCTACAAAAAAGGCCGGTTCTCCTTCAACGTGGCGGGAGGCCGCTGCGAAACGTGCAAGGGGGCCGGCGTAAAAACCGTGGAAATGAATTTCTTGCCCGACGTGCACGTGCCGTGCGAGGCGTGCCAAGGGAAACGGTTCAACCGGGAAACCCTGGAAGTGCGCTACCGAGGCAAGAGCATCGCCGACGTGCTGGCCATGACCGTAGACGATACGCACAGCTTCTTCGAAGCCATCCCCAAGATTCACCGCATCACCTCCACCCTGCAATCGGTGGGCTTGGGCTACATCACGTTGGGGCAGCAAAGCACCACGCTGAGTGGCGGAGAAGCGCAACGCGTCAAATTGGCGTCCGAGCTGGCCCGCATCAGCACCGGGAGCACCTTGTACATCTTGGACGAGCCCACCACGGGCCTTCACTTCAAGGACGTCCAACTGCTCATCGACGTCTTGCACAAGCTGGTGGACCAAGGCAACACGGTGGTGGTGATTGAGCATCACCTCGACGTGTTGAAGGTGTGCGACCACCTCATCGACGTCGGGCCCGAGGGTGGAAAGCACGGCGGAACCATCCTTGCGCAGGGCAAACCCGAGGCCGTCGCAGCATGCGAAGAGAGCCACACAGGCCGGTTCCTCAAGCCGCTTTTGGACTGACCCATTTGGAACCTAGGCGCTTCCGTGCCCATCTTATGGGACATGAAGCGACAACCACAACGCACTTGGTCCGAGATCAAAAGCAACGACAGCTGGTCGATTTTCAAAATCATGAGCGAGTTCGTCGAAGGCTACGAAACCCTTCAGCGGATTGGCCCTTGCGTCAGCATTTACGGGTCGGCCAGAACCGGCCCTGACACCGACACGTACAAGGCCGCACGGGAGGTGGCCGCGGCCCTGGTGGATGCGGGTTTTGGCGTCATCACAGGCGGAGGGCCTGGCGTGATGGAAGGCGGCAACCGAGGCGCCCAGGACCGCGACGGTGTGTCCGTGGGGCTCAACATCGAACTGCCGTTTGAGCAGTCCCACAACGACTACATCAACCCGGACACCTGCCTGCACTTCGACTACTTCTTCGTGCGCAAGGTGATGTTCGTGAAGTACAGCCAGGCCTTTGTGGTGATGCCCGGCGGGTTTGGCACCATGGACGAGTTGTTCGAAGCCTTGACGTTGATGCAAACCGAGAAAATCGAGAAGCAACCGGTCATCTTATACGACAGCACATTTTGGGGCGGCTTGTTGGATTGGTTCGAGGACACCATGAAGACCAAATACAAGACCATCAGCCCCGACGACCACAAGCTCTTCCACGTGGCCGACACGCCCTATGAAGTGATCCAAACCATCGTGTCTCACCACGAGCGCGCCAAGTTGCGTCCAAACTTCTGAGGCGCAAATCATACCCATTCAATCGTTACTCAAGCCGAAATTCAAGCCAGGCTTGAGTAATTTTTGCCGCATGAAAAACCGCCAACTCCGTTGCGGCCTTGCAGGTCTTTGCCTGGTCCTGGTCGCGCATTGTGTTACGGCCCAAGACGTGCCGTACACGTTTGAATTGAACAACCTAGTGTACCAGCCGCTCGAGGAGTACAGCGTGCTGCCCTTGGGCCTGGGTTGGGACGATCCCGAGGTGGCCCTTCCCCTCCCTTTCAACATGGTGATGTGGGGCGACACTTGCGAATTCGTGGCCACCGCCAACGTGGGGGAAATGCTCTTTTGCGCCGGTGCAGGCGGGAACCATTTCATCGCCCCCATGACGGTGGACGTGTGCGACCTGTCGGTATTGGACTCCACCCTGCAGGACGTGAGCGAGCTGCGTCATTCGCTCGAGGGCACGGCCCCCGACCGGGTGTTCAAGCTCGAGTACCACAACCTCGGCTTCTACAACGAAGTCTACGCCGACTCCGTTCCAGACACCTTGCAACGGGTGAACCTCCAAGTCTGGCTGCATGAACAAGGCACCATCGCCTTCCATTACGGCCCGAGCAACGTGACCGACGTGACGCAAGTGCAAGACGTCCTCCAGGCCACAGGAGGGCTTTTTGGCAACGTGGATTTGAACACCTACGAGGGCGTCATCTTTGCTGCCGAAGGGGACCCCAACGACCCCGCATTCCTGGTCTACGGCGACTTCGATTCCTGGGCATTCGGTGCGCAAGGCTGGGGCAACGCGTGGCCTGCCGACGGCACGCAATACGTCTTCAATCCGATGGTCGTGGCTTCCGTAGCCCCCGAATCCAAGGCCAACTTGGAGGTGTTCCCCAATCCTGCGAACGACGTTCTCCACGTGGTCAACCCCAGCGCCGAAGTCCAGCACATGGCGGTGGTCGACTTGGCTGGACGAACCGTCGCTTCTGTTCAACTGACGCCCGGCGTGAACCGCCTACCTTCCCACGATTGGGCACCCGGCACCTACTTGTTGCGCGATGCCCGTGGCACACACGCCGTGGTGCAAGTGGCCCGATGAAGGCCTGACACGATGTCATCCATCTGGGGCCCGGCGTGACGCTTCTGTCAGCCTTCGCCCCTCCGACATGGACTGGCACAAGAATTGACTGACGCAGGACGTCGCCTGAGGGCGGCGTCTTTTCATTTGAACACACATCAACATGGCACAACAAGGCACCATCAACGTCACGACGGACAACATCTTCCCCATCATCAAGCAATTCCTGTACAGCGACCAGGAGATCTTCTTGCGGGAATTGGTCTCCAACGCCGTGGACGCCACCCAGAAGCGCAAAATGTTGGCGCAACTCGGTGAAATCGCAGAAATCACCGGCACACCTCAAGTCGAGGTCTTGTTGGACGAAGAAGCGGGCACCATGACCATCCGAGATACGGGCATCGGGATGACCGCAGAGGAAATCGACAAGTACATCAACCAAATCGCGTTTTCTGGCGCCACAGACTTCTTGGAGAAATACAAGGACGCCGACGCCAAGCAAGCCATCATCGGACACTTTGGTTTGGGCTTTTACTCCGCCTTCATGGTCGCCGACCGGGTGGACATCGTCACCTTGAGCCAACGCGAAGGCTCGAAGGCTGTGAAGTGGAGCTGCGACGGGTCGCCCAACTTCTCCCTGGAAGACGTCGACAAGGCCCACGCGGGAACAGACATCGTGCTGCACGTCTCTGAAGACGCCAAGGAGTACCTCGCTCAAGAACGCATTCGTGAGATCCTGAACACCTACTGCAAGTTCATGCCTGTGGAGATTGTCCAAGGCACCAAGAGCGAGTACGTGGACGACCCCGAGGGCGCCAAGGACGACGAGGGCAACGTCAAGAAGGTCAGCGTCGACGTCCCCTTTGTGGTCAACAAAACCGAGCCCGCTTGGACCAAGAAGCCGGCGGACCTCCAAGACGAGGACTACGCCGAATTCTACCGGGACCTCTACCCCATGAACTTCGAGGACCCGCTGTTCCACATCCACCTCAACGTCGACTTCCCCTTCAACTTGACAGGCATCCTGTACTTCCCCAAGTTGAAGAAGCAGATGGACCTGCAGAAGAACCGTATCCACCTCTACTCCAACCAGGTGTTCATCACAGACAACGTGGAGAACATCGTGCCCGACTTCCTGACCCTGTTGCACGGGGTCATCGATTCGCCAGACATCCCGCTGAACGTCAGCCGATCGTACCTGCAGGAGGACGCCAACGTGAAGAAAATCTCTGGCCACATCAGCAAAAAAGTCAGCGACAAGCTGGCGCAGATGTTCAAGAAGGACCGCCCTGCGTTTGAAGCCCAATGGGACGACTTGCGCGTGTTCGTGGAATACGGCATGCTCACCGACGAGAAGTTTGCAGAGCGTGCCCAAAAGTTCTTCTTGTACAAGGACAGCGAAGGCAAGTGCCACACCCACGAGGAATTGATGGCGGCCGTCGGAGAAACCCAAAAGGACAAGCACGGCAAGGTCATACTCCCCTACACCCCCCACGTGGAGGGACAACACAGCTACGTGAAGGAGGCCACCGACCGCGGCTACAAGGTGTTGGTGATGGACGGCCCGCTGGCCGCGCACGTGGTGGGCAAGCTGGAGCAAACCCACTCTGACGTGCAATTCAAGCGTGTGGACGCCGACATCGCCGACAAACTCATCGAAAAGGACGAGGAGTTGACCTCGGCGCTGGACGACGCCCAGCAGGACACGCTGAAGCCCATTTTGGAAGGGGCCTTTCCTGGCGAAGGGTACAAGGTGCAATTCGCCCCGATGTCGCCCAATGCGGCCCCGCTTGTGATCACCCAAAGTGAATTCATGCGCCGCATGAAAGAGCAACAAGCTGTGGGCGGCGGTGGCTTCCAGATGTTTGGAGACATGCCGGATAGCTACGAAGTGACGGTCAACGCCAACCACCCCTTGGCCACGAGCCTTCTGAACGAAACGGACGATGCCAAACGCAACGCCCTGGCCAAGCAAGCGGCCAACTTGGCCCGCCTGTCGCAAGGCCTTCTCGAAGGGGAAGAGTTGACGGCGTTCATCCAGGACGGGTTCGCCCAACTGCACCAAGCCTGATGGCCTACGCCAAGTGGATTGGTGGCGCTGTTGGATGGGCCCTTGGCGGGCCCATCGGCGGCGTCATGGGCTATTGGCTGGGCAAGATGTTCTCCGACGACAGCTTGGCCATGGACGGCGGAATTCCGGGTGGCGCAGGCTACGCGGGCTCTGGAAAGGCGCAGACGCGGACCAGAACAAGGCCCACCCAAGCGGGGGACTTTGCCCTGAGCATGGTGGTCTTGAGCGCCGCCGTCATGCAGGCGGACAACCGCGTGCTGAAATCCGAATTGGACTACGTCAAGTCGTTCTTCAAGACCAACTTCGGACAAGCGCAAGCCGAGCAACTGACCTTGGCCCTTCGGGAAGCCCTGAAGAACCAGGTCGACGTTCGGGGGGTCTGCATGCAAATCCGGGCCAACATGCCCCACGCCAAGCGATTGCTCCTGTTGCAATACCTCTATGGAATTGCCCGGGCAGATGGCAAGGTGGATCCTCGGGAAGTGGATCTCATTCGTCGCATGGCGTCGGCCTTGGGCATCAGCGACAAGGACCGCGCGTCGATTGAGGCGCCGTTCCACAGCGACAAACCGGACCCCTACACCGTCTTGGAAGTCGACCAAAGCGCCTCCGATGCGGAAGTCAAAAAAGCGTACCGACGGCTCGCACTCAAGTTCCACCCGGACAAGGTGCGTGACATGGGCGAGGCGTACGCCAAGCAGGCAGAGGCGCGCTTTTTGGAAGTGCAAGACGCCTACGAGCACCTGAAAAAGGTGCGCGGGTTCAAGTGAGTCCGAAACGGACCGCAAGTCGTGGTAACTTGTTGGCATGATTCGAATGGAACGCTTTGCGGCTTGCCTCCTTGCCGCGGCTATTCTGGGTTTGGCACCCGCCGACACTTTGGCCCAAAAAGGGAAGAAAAAGAGGGGAAAGAAAGGCGGTGCAGCCCAAGTCGACGGCGCCAAGAAAGGCGGCAAAGACAAGCTGAAATCCGTGGGAGAATTCACCGAGGACTTCAAGGCTATGGAGGGGCTCTTTAACCTGTACCAAGACACGGTGAAGGGGAGCATGTACATGCATGTGCCCGCTTCTGCACTTGACCAAGAATTCATCTACTTTTCGCAAGTGGAGGACGGCGTGGTTTCCAGCGGGTTCTTCCGCGGAAGCTACCGGGGCAGCAAGGTGGTCACGTTCCACCGACACTTTGGGCAACTTGAAGTGCATGCCGAGAACACCAACTTCCACGTTGACCTAGACAACGCCCTGAGCAAAGCGGCCCAAGCCAACCTGAACACCCCCATCCTGGCGAGCGTCAAGATTGAAGCGGAGGACAGCACGGGCTACATGGTCTCCGCGGACGCGTTGTTCCTGCGCGAAGACTTGCAAATGATCAAGCCGCCTTCACGTCCTGGACGGAAATCGGCGTTGGGCAAGTTGAGCAAGGCCAAAAGCAAGGTGGTGGACGTCGCGAACTACCCCATGAACACTGAGCTGTCGGTGAACTACGTGTACGACAACGGCAACCCCTCGGTGGGCGGACCTGAATTCGAGGACGGCCGCTACGTGACTGTGGGGTACCGCCACGCGTTGTTGCCCATGCCGGAAGACGGATTCACCCCGCGTGCCGACGACCCACGCATCGGGTTTTTCACCACCGAGGTGGAAGATTTGACGGGCGTGACCGCCACGCCTTGGATGGACATGATTCACCGCTGGAGGCTCGAGAAGAAGGACCCCACCGCGGCCATGTCGGAGCCTGTGAAGCCTATCACATGGTGGATTGAAAACACCACGCCAGAAGAATTCCGCCCCATCATCAAGGCAGGCGTGGAGAAGTGGAACCAAGCCTTTGAGCCCCTCGGCTTCAAGAATGCGGTGGTCGTCAAGGTGCAACCGGACGACGCAGACTGGGACGCGGGAGACGTGCGCTACAACGTGTTGCGTTGGACTGCATCTCCGTCGCCACCCTTCTCTGGCTACGGTCCAAGCTTCGTGAACCCACGCACCGGTGAAATCCTGGGCGCGGACATCATGCTTGAGTACGGAGGCATGGTGGGCCGGCTTTGGCGCTTTGACGTGTTCACCGAAGCCGGCATGTTGGAAGCCGGCATGGACGAGGAAGCCGCGCAATTGGAAGCTGAGTTGGAAGCGCGTCCTGCACGCGAAGTGCTCGCAGAGCAGATGAACCGGTGCCACGCCGGCGCGGTCATGGGACGCAACAGCTTGTTGGCCGCCGCAGCGATGCGGTCCTACAAATTCACAGACGAGGAGCACGCCGAGTTTGTGCGTCAGACGTTGCACCGCTTGGTGTTGCACGAGGTGGGACACACCCTGGGGATGAGCCACAACATGCACGCCAGCACCATGCTGAGCCCTGAAGAATTGAAGGACGCTGCGAAGGTGGCTGAACACGGCATGTGCAACTCCGTGATGGAGTACCCCGCCATCAACTTCGCCCGCAACCCCGAAGAGCAGACCCGATTCTACGACGACAGCCCAGGTCCCTACGACAAGTGGGTCATCGAGTACGGCTACAGCGTGGGGGTGGAGGATGAAACGGAAGAAGAAGCCCGCTTGTCGGCCATCCTCTCCAAGTCGACCGACCCGTTGCTTCAATTTGGCAACGACGCGGACGACATGCGCAGCACCGGTCGCGGCATCAACCCGGACGTCAACATTTACGACCTCAG
>CBFHQO010000021.1:0-14771 GCA_965658045.1 uncultured Flavobacteriales bacterium
AACTGCCGTCGTATGCCTCGTCGCGTGGGCCGAGGGAAACACAGGCATTCCAGGGCAATGTCTTTGAGGGATGTATTCGGCGTTCCACGGGTCAAGCACGAGCTCGGCATAAGGGTCCCCAATTTCCAAGTTTCCCTCCACCAAAAAATGATAACGATACCAGGTCCCTGGACTTAAACCGCTGATTTGAATCCAGTGGCGATTTCCGTCCACACTCTTCCGCATCAGAGAGGCTTCGTCAGAAGTCCAACCATTGAAATCTCCACGCAAATGGACGTAATCCTTGCTCGGCGCACGCAATTGCACAATGACGGTGGAGCCATTGATCACGTTGACCCCATCCACGGTGCCAGGAGGCGGGTCCAAGATGATGGGGGTTTGGGCACAAACGTGGGACAGCAGCGCCAAGGCTCCACACAGGGAAGCCACGCGACGAAGGGCAAGCGATAGGGACTTCATTGGATCAAGGTGCGTTCTCACGCACATAAAAATACGACAATCCTCAGCGACCCAACACGACGAGTTCGTCCGCGAACAACCACGAGGGCTCCGTTGCGGCGTCGTGCCAAGGGGGACACACCCCGGCGTTCACCAAAGTCAACCGGACGAACCGAGCTTCAACCCCTGCGACGTCGAGGGCAAATGGCACCACGGTTTGGCGGCCGTCGGGCGCCAGGGCGTCCTCGGGTTTGGACCGACCCAACACGTCGAAATTGACGCCATCCTTGGACACCTCCCAGCGCACCTCTTGGGGCAGGAAAATCCAAGCGTCCTGGTAGAGGTAACACTGCACCTGCACCGATTCAAGCGCCGTGGGCTCACCCAAATCCACCGTCACCGTCATGTCCTGGCCTTGCACCGCTTGCCAGGCGCCGTCCCTGAAGTCCACACTGCCCCGACGACCGTCGGCCATGGCTTGGGGGCCGCCGCCGGTGTAATGCACGCTTGGCTCGTAACTGAGCTCCAAGGGACGGTGGGCACCGAGGTGACCGGCCACAGGAAAGCGCTCCACCACCCCAGTCTTCCTTCCCCGCATCGCCACATCCACGTCGAGGGTTCCAAGGCCCGACACCCGAAGGGTCTCTCCCACCCGGCCTTGGAGCTGTTTGTTCCCGAGGCCTCCGCCCTCTGGCGTGAAGGTCACCATGCCGCCCGCGTTGCGGATGGCGGGACGCACCGTGACCGCCACCTGGCCCTGGGTGTCTGGCTCCACGTCAACCGCCACCGGCACCCCCTCCAGCCCCGGCGTGACGCCCAGGAAGCCCCAGCGTTGCGACAACGCGTCAAGCCGGACCAAAAACGCGTCGTACGCCCCAGGTTGCTGGGTCACGGCAGGACCGGACCAGAACACTTCGGCCAACCCTGTGGCCCTTGGAAAGACCTTGGACATGACCATGTTCTGCGGCGCGTGTTCCGACCACATGTTGCATTCGCCGCCGACGATTTGGCCTTCGTGACCCTTGGCCTCCTCAGGGACGGGGACAAAACTGTACGCTTCCTCCAGGTCCGTGGACCGCAACGGGTAGTCGAGGTAGCAATGGCTGGTGGGGGACACCACCGCGTCCGTACCCAAGTGCGTGGCTTCCACCGCGCCTTCCATGCCGCGCCAAGACTGCACCATAGCCCCCTCGGGCAGGCCACCCTCCAGGATTTCATCCCACCCCATGATGCGACGGCCTTTTTGGGCAAGGTGGGTGCCGATTTCATTGATGAAATGGGTTTGAAGTTCGGCTTCGGTGTGGAGGCCCAGCTCCGCCATTTTGGCCTGGCACTTGGGGCATTCCGCCCAACGCACCTTGGGCACTTCATCTCCGCCGATGTGAATGACCTCCGACGGGAACATCTCGCACGTCTTGTCCAGCACCGCTTTCAAAAACGCCATGGTGCTGTCGTTGCCGGCGCAATACACGTCCTTGAACACCCCCCAATTGTGGGGCACTGGCAAGGTGTCGCCCGTGCAGCCCAGCCAGGGGTAGGCCGCCAAGGCCGCCCGGCTGTGTCCGGGCAATTCCACCTCTGGCACGACCGTCACGTGACGCTCCGCCGCGTAGGCGACGATGTCGGCGATGTCTTGCTTGCTGTAAGCGCCGCCGTGGACCGTGCCGTCGGCTTCGGTTCGAAAGCCGCCCACCTCGGTGAGTTTGGGGTACGCCTCAATGGGCAACCGCCATCCCTGGTCCTCGGTCAGGTGCCAATGCAGCACGTTCATTTTCTGAAGCGCCAGGGCGTCGATCATGTCCTTGACAAAGGCCGGCGCCATGAAATGCCGGCAACAGTCGAGCAACAGCCCGCGGTGCGCGAGGTATGCGCTGTCTTGAATCACCACCGCGGGAAGCTCAAACCCTTGGGGACAGCCTTGTTCGCACGCAGCCGGCATCAACTGCCGCAGCGTCGTCCACGCACGAAACGCCCCCTCTTCATCTTGCGCTTCGGCCACGATGCGGTCGTGTTCCACCGTCAGCGTGTAGCCTTCGGGGCCGAGGGGTTGGTCCGTGTGGGACCACATCACGTCCGCGTCGTCGGGATCGGTTCTCTTCCACATCAAGCCCGCGTGGGTCAACCACGCCTCCATCGCCTTCATGCTCCATGACTCTGGCCAAGACACCTTCAACACCCCATCTGTCCGAAAGCCCCGTCCTTGGCTGTCTGCGCCGCGAAGCTCCAGCGAGGCTGGCAGGGGCACAAGCCCTGAGGTTGAGCCCTGAGGCAACCCGTGCACTTGCGGGGAGGCGCATCCGGTCCAAAGGCCCAAGACAATTCCCAACGCCAGTCCAAGCCCCAACCTCATGACAAAAAGGGTTCAGCCGCCTCCATCAACGCCACCGCCTTGTCCACGTCAACGGGGTGGGTGGCCGAGTCGAACAACGGCGAATGGCCTTCCCGCAGGGTGACCCTACACGAGGCGTGCACGGCACTGAGTTGGGCGGCCGCCATGGCCTCGACGTCCTCGGGTTGGACGCCGCCGCCTGCGACGACCTGCAAGCCATGTTGGGCCCATAGGGCCAATCGCGGCAGGCCTTCCACCGCGCGGGCACATCCTCCACTGGAGAGCACAGACATCACCCCGGCGTCCAACAACTTGTCCACGTCGGCTTCAGGTTCTTGGCTGACATCGATCGCGCGGTGCCAAACCACGTGCTCCGGCCTCACGGCCCGGCACATCGCCTCGAGGTAAGCCTCATCCAAGGTCCCCTCCTCGTTGAGCCCGCCCACCACAACGGCTTCGGCGCCGCAATCGAGCATGAGCTTGGCCTCCTCCACACTCCACGTTCGTTCTGAGTTGGACCACACGAAGTGGCCTTCACGCGGCCGAACCAAGGCCCGGACAGGCATGCCCATGGCCACGGCAGATTGCACCAGCACAGCGCTCGGGGTGAGTCCACCGGCGGTCCAGACGCTACACAACTCCACTCGGTCGGCCCCCACTTCTATGGCGACGGCGACGTCGCGGAGGGTGCTGGCGCAGATTTCAACTTGCATGAGTCAGGGTTTGGAGTTTCAACACGCCCCAGCCCGCGATCCCTGCCAACACCGCCAGGGCGACGGCCACGGTGGAATCGCCATACAAACCGGAACCGGTGGCCAGCAGTGCGGCGTACACGGCGACGGCCCCCAAGAAGGCCTGGAGCAAGCCGCGGGACACGGGAGGCGAGGTCGCTTCAGGAGCCGAGGATCCGTCGGCAAAGCGCGACCAACCTGGCCCACCGACGCCCGTGCGCTGGACAAACGCCCGCAACACTTCTGGGGACTCGTGGGGAAGACAAAACGCACTGAGAAGCCAACCTGCTGTGGTGATGCCCGTGCCCCACATCAACTTCTCCCATGGCGCAAGGGCAATGCCTGTCCACGCGTCGTGGGCCCAGGTAAAATACGCCGCCACCACCAACGAGATGAGCATGGCCGCCACCTCCGTCCATGCGGAAATGCGCCACCAGAACCAGCGGAGCAAAAAGAGCCCGCCTGTCCCCGCCCCCAGCAACAGCAACAAATTGAACGCCTGTCCTGCATCTGTGAGGGTGAGGCCCAACCCGGCGCCAATCACCAGCGAAACCCCAGTCGCCACTTGCCCGGCCACCACCCGCTGGCGCTCTGAGGCATCCGGGCGAATGAACCTGCCGTAGACATCGTGCACCAGATAGCTGGCCCCCAAATTCAATTGGGTGCTCATGGTGCTCATGAAGGCCGCCAACAAAGAGGCCGCCACCAGGCCCAACAAGCCCGATGGGAGCAACGACAGCATCGCGGGGTACGCCAGGTCGTGTCCGACCTTGTCCTCGGCGATGGCCGGAAACGCCTGCCGCAAGGCATCCAAATCGGGGAAGACGACAATGGACGCCAAAGCCACCAAGATCCATGGCCAAGGGCGAAGGGCGTAATGGGCCACATTGAACAGCAACGTGGCGCCCACGGCGTGGCCTTCGTCCTTCGCGGAAAACATGCGCTGCGCAATGTAGCCTCCCCCTCCCGGTTCCGCGCCCGGGTAGTAGCTGGACCACCATTGGACCGCCAAGGGAATGAGCAGCATGGGAATCCAAGCATCAGGGTCGGACAAGTCGGGGAGCATGGCCAGTTTGGGCTGCACGTCGGGGTGGCTCAACAGACCTTTCAGGCCGCCCACCTCAGGCAAGCCCAGGATCCAGGAGGCGGCCCAGACCGACCCGACCATCGCCAGGATGAATTGCACGAAATCGGTGAGGATCACCGCGCGCAACCCGCCGAGCACGCTGTACGCCAAGGTGATGCTGCACGTCACCAACAAGGTGAGCCAGCCGGGCCATCCCAGCAAAATGCCGCCGAGTTTGATGGCGGCCAAACTGACGGTCGCCATGACCAACACGTTGAACACCAACCCGAGGTACAGAGCCCTGAAGCCCCGCAAAAACGCGGCGGGACGTCCACCGTACCGCAATTCGTAAAAACTGATGTCCGTCAAAACCCCGGACCGCCTCCACAGGCGGGCGTACACGAACACCGTCACCATGCCTGTCAGCAAAAAGGCCCACCACGCCCAATTGCCCGACACCCCTTGCTGCCGAACCAAATCGGTGACCAAGTTGGGGGTGTCCGTGCTGAAGGTCGTGGCCACCATGCTGACCCCGAGGAGCCACCAAGGCATGTTTCGGCCGGCGAGGAAATAACCAGCGGCGTCGGATTTGGCCTGTTTGCTGGCCCACAGACCAACCCCCAGCGCCAAGGCGAAATAGGCGGCAACAATGCCCCAGTCCAAGGTGCTCAACATGAAACAAGGATAACCCAAGCGACAGGCCTCGCCGCGCTCAGAGACAAGGAGTTCCGAACACCCCAAGCAGGGCAAGTACGTCCGCCACGCTCACCGCGCCGTCTCCATCCACGTCGCCTTCGCACCCTGCGGTGCATCCAAATTCCGACAATAGGAGCAACAAGTCCTCCACCCCCACTGAGCCGTTGGCCACGATGTCCCCCAAGCACCCCACGGCCGGCGGCGCGTCCACGTCGTAGTAGGCCGGGATGTCTGGATAAGAAGGGCACACTTGGCGGCTTGTGAAGGAGGTGACTGCAGCGCGCGTGAGGTCGTAGGCACTGGCGTCGGACATGTGAGGCACGTGCCCCTCCCCTTCCAACAGCGTGATGGCATGGTCCAAACCGAGCGCTTCAGCTTGCAAGTGCACGGGCCACGATCCGTCCACTTGGCTCACTGGCAGCCCCAGCAGCTGGACAAAGCCCGTCCCAAACGGCACCGTCTCGTCGGCCGTGCCGTGGACACTCACCACCGAGGCGTCTCCCACCTCCATCCATCCTGCATCTCCCATGGCCCCGCAGAGGTTGACAATGGACAACACCTCGGAGGAATACCCTGGGTTGCCGGACAGCCCTTCCAAGCCTCCTTGAAGCCCAGGCTGGGTCAAATCAATGGCGTCAGGCACCTCGTCCAAGTCGTCGATGTACGCCGAATGCAGGGCGATGAAGGCCCCGGCCGAAGATCCGCCCAACACCACGCGGCTTGGGTCGATGCCCCAGGGATTTCCCTCCTCGGCATGGGACTTTCTCAAATGCCGAATGGCGCCCTTGGCGTCTTGCACGCCACGCATCACCGCTTCCAGCAAAGACACCTCCAGGCTGAACAAATCGTCGATGCCGAGGCGGTATGAGATGGACACCGCGACGTACCCCATGCGGGCCAGGTCTTCGCACAGGGGCACCACGTCGGTGCCTTCCTTGCTGCCCGCCAAAAAGAAGCCGCCGTGGGCAAGCACAACCACGGGTCGGCTCGTGTGCGTGTCTCCTGCAGGACGGTACACGTCCATGAAGAGTTCTTCATTCACCCCAGACGCCCCAATGTTGCTGCCGTACAGCACGTCGCTGGCCACTTCCACCTCTTCAAAAATGCGGTAGCGGTAACGCTGGCCGTCGCATTGAGCAGAGACCACCGAGGCCAAGAACAGGTGCAAGAGCAAGAGGGACCATTTAGCCATGGGACAGGCCGAATTGATCAAACCACCCATTCAACTCCAAGCGCAACTGCACCAAGTCGTTCAAGACAAAATATTCCTGCTGAATTTCATCGGTGCGAAACGAAGTCTCCATAACCCGGTTCAGTTCGAATTGCCTCAGTTTGAATCGTCGCGACCAGGCGTACTCAGTCTCCCCAAAACTGGACATGATCCCTGCCCCGAACACCTTGGCCTCCCCTTTGGAGTTTTTCAAAAAACCAAATTCGACCACGTACCAGTAAAGCCTTTGAAGTCCCAAAACAGCTTCGTCGTGGCCCGCTCGGATCAAAGCCACACCTATTTCACCGAACCTGTTCATGAAGGCTGCAAAATCCTGGTTCAGCAACGGAGGAATGTGTCCAAACGTGTCATGAAACATGTCCGGCTCCTCGATGTAATCGAGCTGGTGTGGTTGTCTGACCCAAGTGGAGGTGCAAAATTTCCTGGCCGCCAACAACTCGAAAAAATCCTGAACCGGAATCAGGCCTGGGACCACCTTCAGTCGCCACCCTGTGGCCGTACGAAGCTCTTCTTCCATGGCATCCACGCGAGGCACAAGGTTGGCAGTCAATGAATCCTGCATCTTGTCCAAGCAGGTCAAATAAAGGTCCGAAGCCTTGTCCGTGAGGTTCTTCCTCTGACGGCCATACAGCTTTTCCCACGTTTGGTGGTGATGCGGCTCGTAAGCCTCCCATTTTTGCGACAACCCCTGGACCATGTGATGAATGTACACCACAAGACCCAGGGACTCAAGTTTTACGTTGTCAGTACTTTAATGCACGGCCAAGCGACCCGACGTCGTCACGCCGTTGGTCGACGTCACGGTCACGTGGTACATGCCGGCTGTCAAGCGTCCGAGTTCCAGCTGCACAGCACCGCCTTGACGGACCTGCTCGACGTCCACGACACGGCCACCCGCGTCCAACACACGGACCACGTCTGTGGCCTGCACGCCCTGCAACCACGACTGCTCACGTGCAGGGTTGGGCATGAGGCTCCAAGTGGGCTCACCCAAGTTAGACAGGCCGTCCACGTTGCCGGTCACCGCATTCACAATGGCGCGGAATTCTTGATGGTACAGATTGGCCACACGGGCGTCGTGGACGAACAAGGTGTTCTCGTCGTTGACGTTTTCCGCGCTGGACGACCAGTTGTGCGAACCGGTGATCACCGTCGGGTCAGAGTCCACGTCGCCGTGGTCCACGATGGCATATTTGTGGTGGCAGTCTCCGCTGGGCTCGTGCGCGTACACCTGCACCCCGTTGCCAATCATGTTGTCGAACTCACTGCCAGTCACGTTGACCTGCTCGATAACCCCAATGGGGCTGACGAAGAAGCTTTGGTTCAACTCGACGATGGCGTCGCCCAAATCGTCGCGCGTCATGGTCAACAGGGCAAACTCGAAGTCTGAGTTGGCGCCTTCGATTTGAGCTTGAATGGCGGCTGTGGTGCCATCCGACGGAGAGAAATAGAGCTCCACCGGGCTGCCCCCCACGACGAAGTCTACCGGGGTGTTCCAGGTCTTGTCTTGGCCAAACTTGGCGTTGGCCGCGTTGGGCTCCATGCCCTCGGCACCCCACATCTCCTCGAACTCGAGCTCGTACGCCCGGGCCAAGCTTTGGTCCTCCAACACAATCACGTTGTTGAGGTCGCTCACGAGCTGGCCTGTGGTGAGGTTGGTGGAACCGGTCAAAACGAACGCTTTGTCCGCGTGGTCGGCGTCGCCAACGATGAACTTGTTGTGCATGCCGCTGCCCTCGCCATCGGTGCGGGGGTGGGTGACAATGGCGTCGTCCAGGCTGGACAAGCCGATGTTGGCATTTTGGCCCTCGTAAATCCAGCGGATTTGCACGCCGTTGGCCGCGGCCGTGTTGAACGCTTCCTGGAGGGTTTGGTCGTTGAAATTGTACGCCGCCACATCCAACGTGTGCTGGGCGCTTGTGATCCATGCGGCCACGGTGTCGTTCATGTCTGTGCCCAGCGACAGCGCAAGCTCGTCGGTGGCCACGCTGTGGTCGACCGGTCCGTTGAAGTACACGTGAATGTCTCCCGAGCTCTCCGACACCGTCGCGTAGGGACGGATGCTGGAAGCTGCTTCGGAACCGTCCTCCAACGTGCACACGGCGCGCGCATAGACAATCGTGCCTGGCTCGAGACCGGTGAGGTTGGCTTCGTGGCTTGGGGTGTTGGTGCCGCCCATGGCCACTTCTCCCAGGGCTTCGGTCAATCCATATTCAATGACCCCGTCGCACGCCAAGTCTGTGGTCCAAGACAAGGTGAAGCTGGTGGTGGCCATGTTGGACTGCATCACCGGAGAGGTGAAACACAACGCAGACGCGGGAATCAAGTCCACAGGGCCGCGTGGGAGCAACTGATAGCCGCCAAATCCGTCGAACGAAAACTGGGAAACGATGCCCAACATGTCCACTTCGCAGCCGGTCAACTCCTCGCCCACCAAGCTGTTGCTGGTGCGCACGTAAATGACGCCGGTCTCCCCAGACGCGGTGAAGTCGTAGGTGTTGTTGCCCGTGATGAACGTGCCCGCCAGGGGAAACGTCACGCCATTCACGCGCACAAGCTGTCCTTCCAAGTTCTCGCCCATCTGCGCAGGCGTGATCTCGAGTGGCTCAGGCACGGTGCCCGCGCCAAAGAACTCCACAGCGGTGAGGTTGGGGCCCACTTCCAACAACCCGTTGTATTCGGTGATTTCCCCGGTCACGCTCAAGCTGTCGCCAATCTGCGGGGTCGCGTCCCACGCAGACCAGTCCTGGCCTGGGTACAAGGCGATGCCCGCGGTGGCGTCTTGCAAATAGCGCACCGAGCCGAGGTTGTCGTCGCTGGTCACCACACCGGTGACCGTCACGGTTTGTCCGATGTTGTAGTTCTCGCGCATGTCGAGAATGTTCTCTTGCGCCACCGAAGTGAAGGTGACCAAGGAGGCCGCAAGGGCCAAAGTGAGTTTCAAATTCATGGCTTGGGGGTTCTGTTCTGCAGTCCTTTCAATTCGAGCACGGCACTCAACCGCACCATGCGGGGTGGGCCCACGAAGACCTCTGCCCGTCCACTTCCACCTTCCAAGCCATACGGGTTGGGGGCGTATTGGGAGTTGTTGGTCGCATCCGACACGTAGAAGACGTCCAATGCGTTGGTCACGCTCAAGCGCACCCGCAACAACGCATTGTCCGACACGTCAAACGACGTCCCGGCGTTGAAGTTCAACAAGGCGTATCCAGGGGTGATCCACACATCCTTGGGCTCTCCTTCGGTGATGACGTCGCCCGGCGAGAAGCGGGCGTAATGCTGCCAAAACCAGGTGTTGCGAATCGAGAAATACGTGCCGCGCTTGGGGCGGAAGCTTGCCGCAAGGGAGATCTGACGCTGGGCGGCGTCCCCCACCTTCACCCCGTCGAGGTTCACCAAGGTGTCGGCGATGCTTTGGTCCGCCACACGGGTCACAAAGGCGTTGGTCGTGCGATTGACCAAATCCACCCGCTCGTTGCTCGTCCATCGCCAGTTGCCCGCGGAGACGACCCCTTGCACATTCCATTTGGCCGTGGGGTCGTAGGCAAAATCCCACTCGATGCCGGAGTGCACCGCGTCCGCATTCAAGAGGTTGTAGCCCAAGTTGCGGTCCACGTCGTCGATCACCGACAAGGCCACCGCGTTCCACTCCTCGGCGCTGGCGTTGCTCTCGGCCAAGGCAATCATGGCTTCGCGACCCGCCACAGTGCTCGTGTCCGCGTAGACCGACAAGGCGGGGTCGTTCCACAACCCTGACACCCCGTAGAATCGGTTCACGGGCTTGTTTTCCCAACCCGTGCGGTAGGCGTTCACGTTCGAGGCAAACTTGCCCTTGGAGAACTTCACGCCAGCCTCAACAGCCTTGACATACTGGTTCTCGTAGCCCTCAATCACGTTGTTGTTGATGTCGAACACCGAGTTGAACAAGGGCGCCCGGTTCAAATACCCCACGTTCGTGTAGGCGTTCACCCACTCGTTGAAGTTGTAGTTGCCGCCCGCCTTGATGGTGGCGCTATTCAACCGTTCCCAATCCGTGGTGTAGTTGGCCAACCCTTCGTGGTCTGCCGTGAGGAAGGTCGTGTCGGTTTGCCACTCCGTCTCACCGAGCACGCGGAACTCGTCGGTGGAGCGCACCTCGTAGGTCGTGTCGTTCAACGTCACCACATTGGGTCGGAAGTAGTCGATCGCGCGGTACCAGCTTTGGGCGCCAGACACGTTCACAAACGCCGAGTAGTTGTACTTGTCCAACTCGAACTGGAAATACGACCCACCCCAAGCGACTTGGCCGTCGTCGTGGTAGTAGTACTTGTCGCCCGTCCGGAGGGGCGCGTCGAAGTCGGAGTTTTGGTCGCGACGGTCATCTGGCGCGTCGTAGTAATCGGCCCCGAACATGTCGCCAATCGTCCGGTAGTGGCTCCCAGTGTAGTGACGCGCGTCCACCCCCGCACTCAACGTCCATTCGTCGTTCAACGCGCTGTTGAAGTTGGACAACGCCCCAAACCAGCGGTGGTCGTTGTGCGCAATGCGGATGAAGTTGGAGCCCTTCCGCTCGCCGTTCTCGTCCACGTTCAATCCGTTGGGGCCAAACTCAAAGAGTTGGTGCGAATTCCACGTGCCCTGCATGTCGATGGTGCCGTCCTCAAGACGCGTGCCTGGCGTGCTCGCCAGTGCCTCTCCACCCCCGCTGCCGAAGCTGGCGTAGGCCGTGGTGGTCAACGTGGACTTGTCCGACAAGCTCCACACGTCACGGACCGTGACAATGGGCTTGAAGTATTGGTTTTGGCGTGGGTTGTACCGACGAACGGCGCCGTAGGTGGTGTCCACTTGTCCCGTCTCCTCGTTGTAGTTGTAGTAGACCTCCTCGTAGTTCACCATGAACTCGTTGAAGCCCCGTCCGCTGTTCAAGATGGCGGTTTCGCTCAACCCATCCACGACGCCTTGCAACTCCGCTTGGCCGTCCTCGTCTGTGAGCTCTTGGGCCAGGGCTTGGTCGTACTCGTAAACCTGCATTTGGTAGGAGCGCTGGCCGTGGCGTTGGGGCGCGCCAAACGTGGTGAAACTCAAGTTGTGGTTCCCCACCGTCTTGCGGCCCTTCAGGTAGTAGGCGTACGCCTCCGATTCCAAGCCGTCTGCGAACCCTTGGTTGGTCTTGTACGACCCGACGAAGTGCAAAAAGCCTTTGTCTTGGTTCCCAAAGACGCCGCTCAAACTGTTCCGGAAGTAACCGTAGGATCCGATTTCAGATTGGTAGTTGATGGAGCCGTTGGCCGACTCGTCTCCCCCAGTCAAGATGTTGATGGTGCCCCCCACAGATGGGATGGCCAGCTTGCTGGCGCCCAACCCCCGCTGCACCTGCGTGGTGCGAACCACCAAGTCCAACCCAGCCCAATTGCTCCAGTACACCCAGCCGTTCTCCATGTCGGTCAGGGGCCCGCCGTCCACCAGGACGGCGAGGTTGGTTTGGTCGAAGCCGCGGATGGTCACACGCGCATCTCCGTCCCCACCTCCTTGTTGGGTGGCGTACACCCCAGGGGTGGTGTTCAACACCAGCGGAAGGTCACGTCCTGCGAGCTCCTCTTGGATTTGGGCCGGCAACACGTTGGTGAAGGCGACGGGCGTCTTGCGGGAGATGACCACATCTGCAGAGACCACGGCCTCTTTCATGATGAGGGTCTCCATGCGGAAGCGGACCGAAGTGTCCGCGCCCTCGCACTTGACCTGACGGGATTGACCTTCGTAACCGATGTAGGACACCTCGATCAAAGCTTCCCCTTTGGGCACGGCCATCGAGAACACCCCATCGAAATCCGTGGCGACCACGGCGTTGCCAGACTTCACGTACGCCCCGATCAACGGGTCTCCCGTCAACGCGTCTTCCACCACCCCGTTCACCGTGCACAACTGGGCGTGCGAGGTGACACCCAAGAACAGGGCCGACAGGGCCAAGCCCCCATGCTTCATCAAGTTCATTCGGATACGGCTCACTTGCGAACCACGCGACGGGTCGCGCGCCCGCCGTTCTCAAAGTGCACCTCCATGAGGTACATGCCCGAGGGGGCTGCCGACAAAGAGAGCTCCACCATGCGGCGGCCGTTCACAGCTTGACGGCCGATTTGCTGGCCCGCCAGGTTGTGCAGCACCACCTCCCGAATGGCCTGCTCGCCCTTCACCCAAACCACATCGCCTGTGGCGGGGTTGGGGAACACGTCGAACGCGGCAGTGCGCGTTGCTTCGAGCACATCTGTGGTGCCGCAGTCGCAGGTGTGCGACCCGAGGTTCACGAACACGCTGTCCAAGGTGTAGTTCAAGGAGTCGCTGGACCACATCAAACCGTCCCACTCATCCACCACCAAGAAATTGTCCAAGGCGTCCACGTCGCCTGCGGTCACCCCGGTTTTGCGCACCAAGGTGTGGTTTTGGGTCATCTCAGCCCATCCGGTCGTGCCTGGATCTTCACCAATCTTGCCGAAGATGTCAATCACGGCGTTGGTGGAAATCTTGCGAAGCACCATGGCGTCGTTGCCGTTGAAGTACATCGTGTTGTTCTCCTCGTACACAGGACAAACCCACAAGTCAGCGGCCTCTGCGAGTTCATCCCACACGGGAGCTTCGAAGTCCACCCCGTCTGGGTCTTGCTTGTCGAGCACCACCACCACGACGCTGTTGGCCGCCAACGTGCCAGAGAGGTCCACTTTTTGGTTGTCCTGCGCGGCGGTCGCACCGTTGGAGTAGCGCTCCAAACGGTAGTCGCTCAAATCCACGGCCGCATTGGTGGGGTTGTACAGCTCGAGGGCTTTGTTGTTGCTCCAACCTTCAATGTATTCCGAGATGAAGATCTCCGAGCACTGGGCTTGGGATTGGACAGAGAAACCAAAAGTTGCCGCGCCAAACAAGCACAGCACCAACGCGTTGAAGTCGAATGTTTTCATGGAAATGGTGTGAATCGTTTGGCCACGAAGTTAACGCGTTTGCGTTTCCTCGATGATGGCTTTCACCTTGCGCGTCAACCCCTTCCAAACCAACGCGTAGCTGTGGTCCACCAAGTCGAGGAACATGGGCCACGGAACGTCGCCGAACGGCTCAGGATGCACGCTGTTCCAGTGCTTCGCATTGAGATAAGGACCTGTGGTGATGCCTTCGTACGAGGCGCGCAATTCGGGGATGCGCTCGGGGTCGCATTTCATGCCACACCCTGAAAATTCAAACGCATCCAACAAGCAAAACAATTTGCCGCCCACCTTGAACACCACGGTGCGGTCGTCGAACGGCATTTCCTCCGTCGTTCCTGGCTTGGCCAGACAGTGTTGGCGCAAGCGCTCCAGAAGTCGTTCGTTCTGACTCATTCGACGTTCACTTTTTTCGCCTCCACGGCGGCGAGCACGAGGTCCATGGCCTGGTCGAATTGCGCCTTCACCTCCGCCTCTTTTTTGTCGTGAATGGAAAAGAACAACAGGTCGACCAACGGCGAGGCCCCCAGCATTTGAAGGGTGGGCTTCAGGGCATGCCTCACGTCGGACACAGCTTGACTGTCGCCCAACAACAAAGCATCTCCGAGGCGGCGCTTGGCCGACCAGAGAGATGCTTCAAGTTTGGTCAAAAACTTCAGGTAAGTGCCTGGATCATCCCCAAACAAGGCGTCGTACTGCGCAAAAGTGACCTGCACGTTCATCGACGCCGAAGGTAGGGGCTTATTCCTGGTACACGCGCACGTAGTCGATGGCCATGAACTGCGGGAACAACGTCGACTCGTCGGGGTATCCCGGCCAGTTGCCGCCCACGGCGATGTTCAAAATGAAGAAGAACGGATCGTTGAATGGCGTGTCGTACCCGCTGTTCTCCACGTGATCCGCGGTGGTCA
The DNA here is from genome assembly GCA_965658045.1 of uncultured Flavobacteriales bacterium. Taxonomy (GTDB): domain Bacteria; phylum Bacteroidota; class Bacteroidia; order Flavobacteriales_D; family Sanyastnellaceae; genus UBA11663. The sequence goes on from CBFHQO010000021.1 coordinate 14,350, forward strand.
ACTGGAAGTACGGCTCGTCGTTCATCAACCAGGTCATGGTATCCGGGCGCCAATCCAAAGAGAACACATGGTATTCTTCGGAAAAGGTGGTGGGGAACTGAGAGTAGGTCACGGCCCCCAAGTTGGGATGTCCACCACCGATCATTTCTCCCCAGTGCGCCGTACCATGCACGTAATTGGGCTGGTGGCCCAAGAGCTCCATGATGTCAATTTCACCGCATTCGGGCCACCCCACTTGGGAGTGGTTGGCCCCGAGCATCCAGAGGGCGGGCCAGAGTCCTTGACCGTAGGGCAACACCGCGCGAATGTCGATTCGGCCAAAGGCGAACTCCTGCTTGTCTCGAGACACCATGCGGGCGGACGTGTAGCCAGCCCCGTCTTGCAACGCCACGATGAACAGGTTGCCATCCTCCACGAAGGAG
>CBFHQO010000022.1:0-1437 GCA_965658045.1 uncultured Flavobacteriales bacterium
CGTTCGCCCGGTTCTGCGATCCAGGCGACGAGCAGCTGAAGCGTTGGTCGCAGTACGAGTTCATCCAATACGTGAAGCAGCGGTACCAGGTCTTCCGCATGATGCCCAGGACCATGCCGGCCGAGGACATGGAATACCACTTGGACGAGGACTGACAGCGCCACGCACCCGTTCCTGAGTGGAGTTCAGTCCACGAGGTAGCTCAGGTGGAGGTAGAGGATGAACCACTTGAACAGCATGCCCGTGAGGCACAGGCCCACCGCGGCCACGCGCGGCACTTGCCACTTCGAGGCGATGTGGTCAAACCTGAGCACCAGGTCCACAAACAGGACCATCACCGCAATGAGTTCGAAGATGTTCAGAAGCGACTGCACTTCCGACAGGACCTCGGCGAGGGCGCGTGCCTCGCCTTGGATGTGCGCCGCGAAAAACACCGCATTGTAGCCCAGCAACAGGCCGAGAACACCTTGGAGGATGCGGTTGTTTTCCATGCATCAAAAGTACACGGCCCGTTGTTTGAAAGCTGCACCAAAAGGCTTGACTTTCCGCACCCACACCTCCAACTTGCCATTATGAAATTTCGATTCGCATCGGCTTTTGGCTGGCTCATTGGCGCCGCGCTCTTGGCGGCCACGTTGGCGTCATGCGCCCCCCAAGCGGAGACCTGCAGCGCGTACCAACAAGTGCAGCCTGCCGCGCATCCTGCGCACTGAGCAAGGCTTCAGAACTGCCAGTAAATGAATGGACGGCTGGGGCCTGATTGACCCCAAACCGCGAGGACGGCGCACGTCATCCAAAGCCCCCACCACGCCCACAAGGGCCATTTTTGAACAAACGCCTCCCAGGTGGCTCGGACTGAACTCGGCATGAGGTGGAGGAGGTACCCCAAGACCATCAGGCCCAACGCCATCCATGTCGTGGCGTCCACCGTGAAGTCCGACGTCGACAACCTCGGTGACGTCAAGTTGGCCCACAATTGAAGGGCGGTGTCCCAGGCGCCCTCAGGCGGTGTCGCCTCGTCGTTTGGTGTCCAAAACACCAGGCTTCCAGCGCGAAACCAAATGCGGCTGAAGACCACCACATGAAACGTGAACAGCCAACCCAGGGCTTGGCGCCCGAATCCCTGGGTGGAGGGTGAACACACAATCCAAGCCACCAACGCCGCGCCGTTGATGGCGCCCCAAGTCACAAAGTTCACGTGCGCCCCGTGCCACAGTCCGCCAATCAGCATGACCAACATCGCGTTGGCGGCGGTGGCCATGCGGGTTTGGGCGGTGGCCGACATGAGCCCCCATGCGGCCGCCAACATGGTGACGCCAGCGAGCACAAGCCAGCCTCCAAACGACGCCCAAGTCGTCCCCACCCAGGCCAGCATGCCCAACAAGAAGCCCCACGTGACGACAGAAAAGGTCCGGTTGCCGCCGAGGGGGATGTACA
>CBFHQO010000023.1:0-25098 GCA_965658045.1 uncultured Flavobacteriales bacterium
GTAAGGGTAGTCGATGGTGAACTTGCTGTAGGTCTTGAGCGTTTGGGCCACAGCCTTCGTGCTGTATTGCTCCCACAACGGGTTGCCCTCCTTGGGGTAGTAACTCATGGCCAAGGGCGACTTGTTGCCCACCTTCACGGCCATGGCGTCCCAGATGAACTTCCGGCTGGATGCCCAACCAAAGTCCCGGACATTCTTGGCGTCGAACACCCACGTTTTCTCTCCGTCGGCGTGCGTCTTCTCGGTCTCACGGGCTTCTTCCTCGGTGACAATGAGCACCGGTTGGTCGTATTCAGACTTCGCTTGTTCGTAGCGGCGACGTTGCTGCGACGTCAGGACGCTCTTGGCGTTGCTTAACGTTCCGGTGGACGCCACAATGTGGTCGGACGGCACGGTCAACTCGACGTGGTAATCGCCAAAGTTCAACGTGAACTCGCCGCTGCCCAAGAACTGCTTGTTTTGCCACCCGTCGTTGTCGCAGTACACGACCATGCGTGGGTAGAACTGAGCGATGGTGTAGATGTAATTGTCTTCGTCTTCGAAGTACTCGTACCCACTGCGACCTCCGTCTTTCATGCGGTCGTTGATGTTGTACCACCAGTCGATGCTGAATTTGAACTGGCTGCCCGGCTTCAACGGACGGGCCAAATCAATCCGCATCATCGTCTTGTTCACGGTGTAATCCAAGGCTTTGCCGCCTGCATCCACCACCTTCTCGATCTTGAATCCACCGTCGAACGTGGGTTCCAACTTGCGCAACTCGTCGAAGGTCGCACGGTCGTCCAACGAAGACTCCCGGATTTTGTAGCTGTCGCTGTCGAGTGCACGCATGTTTTGGTCCAACTGCAACCACAGGTAACGCAATTCGTCAGGACTGTTGTTGGTGTACGTGATGGTCTCTGAGCCGTCGATCCGCTGGGTCTTGTCGTCCAAGTGAATCCTCATGTTGTAATCCGCCTTCTGCTGCCAGTACTCGTGACCAGGGGCGCCAGACGCCGTACGGTACACGTTGGGGGTGGGAAGGTCTTGACCCAACTGCCGGAAGGCGTTGGTGTTGACACGCTGGGGGGTCTCCTGCTGGGCCCAAGTCCCAACTGCCATCATGCAGCTCAAGGCTGCCGCCATCCAAATTCTCATGCTCATCTTGATTTTCGGACCCCCAAAATACACCCACCGGGACGAACGATGGCGGTCCAGAAGGATTGTTGCAAATTGCTGACATGAACATGAAAGGCCCCTGGATGTGTGCGTGCTTGTTGGTCCTTTTTGGGTGTCAACCCGACGCCACCTCGCCTTACGGAGACGACGGCTTGATCGCCCAACAAGGCCAGGTCCTTCGCTACCTGGCCCTGGGCGACAGTTACACCGTCGGCGAGGCGGTCACCCCCTCGGCACGCTGGCCCAACCAACTGGTTGACGCGTTGCGCCCAACGCTGCAGGCTGGAGACAGCTTGGCGCCCGCCCACATCGTCGCGACCACGGGATGGACGACGGCCGATTTGAAACAAGGGATGGACGGGGAAGCGTTGGACACGACGGCGTGGGATTTGGTGTCCCTGCTCATCGGGGTGAACAACCAATACCAGGGCCTGCCCATCGAGGAATACGCCCAGGAGTTCGACGCGTTGCTGGACGAGGCCACAGATTTGGCGGGGGGCGACCCGACGCGCGTGTTTGTGGTGAGCATTCCCGACTATGGACACACGCCATTCGGGCAAGCCAACCAAGCGTCAATCAGCGCCGCTTTGCAAGCGTTCAACGACACCTGCCGCACACGCACCTTGGCCAAAAGCGTGGCCCACTTCAACATCACAGACATTTCACAACAGTGGCCGGACACCCCGGGCTTGGTCGCCGTGGATGGGCTTCATCCGAGTGGGGTGCAGTACGGCTTGTGGGTGGATTCGTTCGCGGACGAAGTGGCCGACCTGCTTGACTGACGCCTGAGGGCTTAGCCGAGCGCGGTCTTGGCGCGGTCCCAATACGCGTCCATCTCGCCGAGGTCCATGTCGGCGATGTCTTTGCCATCCTGGGCAACCGCTTGCTCCAGGTGCTGGAAGCGGGCGATGAAGCGGCGCGTGGTGCGTTCCAGGGCTTCGTCGGGGTTGACGTCCAAGAACCGGGCGTAGTTGATCATCGCGAACATCACGTCCCCAAATTCATCGGCCACCCGATCGGGGTTGACCTTGGGCGCCATCACTTCGTCCTGCAGTTCGCCGAGCTCCTCCTGCACCTTCTCCCACACTTGGCCCACGTGGTCCCAATCAAACCCAACACCTCGGACCTTGTCCTGCACACGGTACGCCTTCACCAAGCTCGGCAACGAACGGGGCACCCCTTCCAGCACAGACTTCTTGCCCTCTTTGAGCTTCAGCTTCTCCCAATTGGCCTTCACCGTTTCCTCGTCGTTCGCCTCCACGTCACCGTAGATGTGGGGGTGACGCTCCACGAGCTTGTCGCAAATGCTGTGGAGGGCGTCGGCGATGTCGTACCCGCCTTGCTCCTTGGGCAATTCAGAGCCCAGCTTGGCGTAGAACACCATGTGCAACAGGAGGTCGCCGGTTTCCTTTTTGATCTCTTCCAAGTCGGCGTCCAAAATCGCGTCGGCCAACTCGTAGGTCTCCTCGATGGTCAGGTGTCGCAGCGACTCGAAGGTCTGTTTCCGATCCCACGGGCACTTTTCCCGGAGGTCGTCCATGATGTCCAACAATCGGCCAAATGCTTCGAGGTGTTGCGCACGCGTGTTCATGCACCAAAGGTAGGCGTGGTGTGTGCCTCAGGTTGCACGATTGACCTTCAGGACGAACCAATTTTTCATCCGTTTGTTGCACCTTCGAATTTGAAATCAGAAGCCACTTTCTCATGAACCTTCAAGACCTCGTGGGACAAATCAAGTCCCAGCCCCGACTCCTCATTCGTTTCCACGCGTCATGGTGTGGCGTTTGCAAATTGTTGGCCCCTCACGTGGAATCCCTGAAGCAAAACGACGCGTACGCGGACGTCACCTTTGTCGACGTGGACGTGGAGGAAAACTTGGATGTGAAAGAGGCGTTCAAAATCAACGACCTCCCCTACTTCGCGGGATTCAAAGACGGCAAATTGCTGGAAGAATTCGCCACGGCCAAGAAGGACCGCGTGACTGAACTCACCGACGCCGTTGCCTCATGAACGCCGCCGAAATCCGAAAGCTCATCGCCGAGCACGACATGGCGGGACTCGACAAGCTTGAGCAGGAAGTCTACGCCTCCATGGACGACGAAGCCAACGACGTGTCTGTGTTGGGCGACACCTTGACCAACATCTTGGGTGCCAGGCGCGTGCTGGAAGAAGCGGAGAAACAAGGTGTGGAGCCCAAAGTGGCGCTGCGCACCTTCTTCAAAGACGTCCGAGGCATCATCGGCTGACACCGGACACGACCTCAGCAGGGCTCGCCGTACACCGAGAGCAGCATCAGCAGGTCGATGGACGTGACCTCGCCATCTTCGTTGAGGTCGGCAGGACACACGTCCTCGACCACACCCATCAAACACGTCCCGTCGTCCAGCGTGGCGGCCGGGTCGTAGTTCTCCGCGGCAGGCCAAGTGCATCCTGAGCATCCCTCCGTGGTGCATGACCCGTCGTCCAGCAGCGCCGCCGGATTGTAGTTGCACGCAAGTTGGAAGGTGCACCCCGCACACGACTCGCGCTCGCAGCTCCCGTCGTCCACCAAGGCCAAGGGGTCGTAATTGCACGCAAAGTCGTACGTGCACCCTTCCGTCAACACCACTTCCCCGGAGAACAGCCCGAGGCCATCCAGAGTGCTCCAGCCTGCGAACCACGGTTCAAGGACGGGATGAAACGCTCCATGGTAGGACGTCACCTCAAGCCTGTCGTCGAGGTCCATGTAGTGCGGCGTGACCGTTTGGCCCGCAGAAGGCCTCGGATCCAACCCTTCAACAAGCACCCCCCCTTCGAGTGAGAAGTCGCCATCCTGGAGCACTTCCAACACCACGTTTCCGCTGTCGGCGAGCCAGCCTGAAAGTTCCTCCTGGGCCCCGAAATTCCCGTTGTACCGACCTGGGATGACCTCGTCCTCGCCGCAGACCCGCCAATTTCGGAGGGTCAGAATGCCATATTGGCTCGGCATGATGGCGTTGAACCCGTCGCAAGACAAGTAGTGTTGGATTTCGATCCCCGCGTCACTCACCCCGTGCACAATGCTGTTGGTCCAATCGCCCCCTGGCAAGCTGTGGTAGCACGCGGCGTAATCGGCTCCGTTGGTCACCATGGTGAGGTTGCTCATGGCTGGGGTGCAAAACGGCTCCGCGGTGGGGTCCATGTTGCTCTCCTCGAAGTCGTCGCCTTCTGCGTCGTACACAAAGCTTCGGCCCGGGGGGTTGCTGGCTTGGGCCAACGCGGTGTCTTGAAGGCCAAACCAATGCTGCCCCACACCCCGCCATCCCTGGTCACTTTCGAAGGCATCCTCCGCGTGAAACGCCGACATGACACGCCTCACCTCCACCAAGCCTCCGAAAATGTGAAGGCCGTCGTCGGCTGAAGACAGCAACTCAATGTGCTCCACCACGGTGCCTGAACCGCAGGCGCCGAGCTGAAGCAAGTCTGTCTCGTGGCCGTTGCCGCTCATGTTCCATCCCAGGTTGGTGCTGCCGTGACGGATCGACAAGTGTCGCAAGATGCCCGAAGCCCCGTGCGGATCGGTGTTTCCACCGTACACGTGACGCTGTTGTCCAGTCACGTCCACCACGCCTTCCAAGAGGTCTTCCCCAGAACCCACACCACCTGTGAAAGATGGCGCGTTGGCGAAGGAGAGGTCGAGGTTCAAGGTGTTGGTCTGTGCGGCGCCGCACAACGCCAAACCGCCCCACATCCCTCGGACGTCAAGTCCCACAGATCCGTCCAAAGGGTCGCCCAAAAAGGAAAATTGAATCGGACACGTCGGCGTGCCTTGCGCGTCCAAAAACGCGCCCCTCGACACGATCAATGCTCCAGGCATGGTGCTGTAGCTCACGGTCTTGACGGAACCAAAGGCAAACGGAATGTCCACAAGGTTCTCGCTTCGCCCCTCTCCGCCTTCCCCCAACACGACCGTGCCTGGCTCAATGCGAAGCGTGTCCCCAGGGTTGACAAAGACCTCGCCCTGGAGCACGTAATGGTGGTCGCATGTCCACACGTCGCTGCCCACCCCTGCACCGGTGTTGTCCGTCACCCACACCGTGTCTCGGGCGGTCACAGACGGGCAGCCGCATGCCTGCGCCACCCCCTTGTGAGGGAGCACACAAAGGCCTGTCAACAGGACCCAACACGACAAGAACAACAACCGGGACAATGCGATTCGATTTGGCACATAAACGTAGCCGAATATGGACGCGTCCACTACCTTTGAACCATGGGAGTTGTTGAGATTTTATTGACAATCGGCCTTCTCGGTTTGGGAGTGGCGGGCATCGCCATCAAGATCCTGGTGAAGCCAGGAGGAGAATTCAGTGGCACGTGCGCCAGCAACAACCCCATGCTGCGCAGCGACGACGGAGGTTGCAGCGTGTGCGGGGCCCGTCCCCAAGACGCCTGTCAGGCAGAAAACCCAGCTTGATTCAAGGCGCGAACCGCCTCAACGGTTTGTCTCTGGCAATTCAGACAACCACGTCAACTGATCCCGCATGCGGGGTGTCGCCCAAAAACTGTACGCGTCGGTGGAATCTGCCATGATGAACAACGCGTCCACCGGCTTGCCAGCTTGTTGCAGGCTGTCGATCCATGCCGCGCCGTCTTCAGGGCCCAACACCATGCACACCGTGGCGTAGGCGTCCGCGTACGCCGCACTGGGCGTGACCACAGTGGCGCTCAACAAGCCGTGCTCCACCGGCCGGCCGGTGCGCGGATCCAAAGTGTGCGAAACGCGCTGGCCATTCACGACCGTCGTTTTCCTGTAATTCCCGCTCGTGCACACGGACGTGTTCTCCACGGGGTAGATGGCTTGCAAGGAGCGGCCGACAGCTTGCGGGCGGTCCACTGCAATGCGCCAGGGCTGGCCCTGCGGATTGAGCCCCCAACACTTGACCTCGCCGCCCAATTCCACCATGGCATGCGCCACACCTTCCTTTTGGAGCACTTCGGCCAACCCGTCCACGGTGTAACCTTGAGCCACCGCATTGAAATCCAACGACACCCTGGGGTCGCCTTTGGAAAGGTGGCCGCCTGTCTTTTGGCCGTCGTCGTCAAGCACTTCGTTGAAATCCACGACGTCGGTGCGGAACCTCGCGAACGCGTGCACGCTGTCGACCATGGCTTGGGTCACCACGTCGCGGTGCTCGGTGCGGAATCCCCACAGCTTCATCAACGGCGCCATGGCCACGTCGAACGCGCCTCTGGACTCGGCATGCACGTCGGAGGAAATGTCCCAGAGCAACCCCCAGACGTTGGCCACATCGCGCACTTCGAACACCGTGTCCGTCCGGGAAAAGGCGTTGAACCGAGACAAAGCTGACTCGGGACGCCACGCGTTCATTTCCACATCCACCCGCTCAAGTTCGTCGTCGATGGCTTGCTGGGGCACGGAGTCTTGGGCCACGAACTTGATGGTGTACGTCGTGCCTTGGGCCTCGCCTTGGTGAACCCAGAGCTTGCCACCCATGGCTGGAGCCTCGGTGTCGCCGCCAGGGCCTTGACATCCGAAAACGACAAAGGCCCCTGCCGCAGCAAGGACCTTTGTGATTCGTGGCAGGTTGAACTCAGCCACCGAAGTCGTCGAAACTGACGTTTTCAGGGGGCACACCCCAGTCGTCGCACATCTTCAGTACCGCCTGGTTCATCATGGGCGGACCGCAGAAGTAGAATTCGATGTCTTCAGGCGCCTCGTGGTCCTTGAGGTGGTGGTCGATCACCGCGTTGTGGACAAAACCGAGGAAGCCGTCGCCCTCGTCGTTGACGTCCTTCTTCTCGTTCCAGTTGTCCCCTTCCGCAGGCTCAGACAACACCAAGTGGAACTTGAAGTTGGGAAATTCCTTTTCGATGGCCCGGAAATCGTCCACGTAGAACAGCTCACGCTTGGAGCGTCCGCCGTAGAAGAACGTGACCTTGCGGCCGGTCTTCAAGGTGTGGAACAGGTGGAACAGGTGTGAGCGCATGGGTGCCATGCCCGCACCACCGCCGATGTACACCATCTCGGCTTCGGTCTCCTTGATGAAGAACTCGCCGTAAGGGCCGGAAATGGTGACCTTGTCGCCGGGCTTTTGGGCGAATACGAACGAAGAACAAATGCCTGGGTTCACCTGCATCCAGCCGTTCCGTGCGCGGTCCCACGGCGGGGTCGCGATCCGGATGTTCAACATCACAATGTTGCCCTCTGCAGGGTGGTTGGCCATGGAGTACGCCCGAACAATGGGCTCGTCGTTGACCATCTTGAGGTCCCACAACCCAAACTTGTCCCACTCCGATTGAAAGGTCTTGGGGTCGGGGTGATGCTCTGGGTGGGCTGTGATGTCAATGTCCTTGTAGTCCACAGTGATCGTGGGCACGTCCACTTGGATGTATCCGCCGGCCTCGAAGTCCAAAGTCTCGCTCTCTGGGAGGCGCACCACGAACTCCTTGATGAAGGAGGCCACGTTGTAGTTGGACACCACTTCGCATTCCCACTTCTTGATGCCGAAGACTTCTTCAGGCACCTGGATGTCCATGTCCTCCTTCACCTTCACCTGGCAACCGAGGCGCCAGTTGTCGGCGACCTCCTTGCGCGAAAAGTGAGGGGTCTCGGTGGGCAAGATTGAACCACCCCCGGTGTTGACTTGGCATTTGCACTGAACGCAGGTGCCACCACCTCCACAAGCAGAAGGAAGGAACACGCCGTTGTTGCCCAACGTGGTCAGCAAGGTTGAGCCGCCTTCCACCTCGAGGGTTTGCTCCCCGTTGATGGTGATTTTGAGTTTGCCCGCGGGCGAAAGTTTGGCCTTCACAAAGAGAAGCAAGCTCACGAGCATCAAGATGACCGTGAGGAAGAAGGCGATGGTCAGAATCAGCGTGGTTGTCATGTCTGATCAGATTTCAATGCCCATGAAGCTCATGAAGGCGATGCCCATGAGTCCAGTGATGATGAATGTGATGCCCAACCCGCGGAGCGGCGCAGGGACGTGAGAGTAACGGATCTTTTCGCGGATGGCTGCGATGGCCACGATGGCCAGCCACCAGCCCACCCCGCTGCCGAGGCCAAAGACCGTGGCTTCCCCGATGCTGGGGTACTGACGGTCTTGCATGAACAGTGCGCCACCGAGGATGGAGCAGTTCACCGCGATGAGGGGCAGGAAGATGCCCAGGGCGCCGTACAGCGCGGGGGCGAACTTCTCGACAATCATCTCCACGAGCTGCACCATGGACGCAATGACCGCGATGAACATGATGAAGCTCAGGAAGCTCAAGTCGACGTTGGCGTACTCCGGGTTCAACCAGGCCAAGGCCCCTTCCTTGAGCACGTAGTTCTCGAGGAGGTAGTTGATCGGCACGGTGATGCCGAGGACGAAAATCACCGCAAGGCCCAGGCCGTTGGCGGTTTTGACAGTCTTGGACACCGCGAGGTAAGAACACATGCCCAAGAAGTAGGCGAAAATCATGTTCTCGATGAAGATGCCCTTCACGAATATGCTGAGGTATTCCATGGCTTAGTTTTCTTCGATAAGAGCCTCGTTGCGGCTGCGTTGAATCCAAATGATCAGCCCCACCGTGATCAAAGCCATCGGAGGAAGAATCATCAAGTTGTTGTTCTCGTAGAATCCACCTTCAGAGATGAACCAGCTTGTGGGCAAGAACTTCACTTGGCCCATGCCGGGAAGCGAGATGGCCCCGCTGCCGAAGATTTCACGAACGATGGAGACCACAAGGAGGATCCACGCGTAGCCCATCGCGTTGCCGATGGCGTCGAGGAGCGCAGGCCCAGGCTTGTTGCCCAAGGCGAACGCCTCGAGGCGTCCCATGATGATGCAGTTGGTGATGATCAAGCCCACGAAGACCGACAACTTCTCGCTGATGTCTGGCTGGAAAGCTTTGAGCACTTGGTCCACGATGATCACCAAAGAGGCGACAACCACGAGTTGCACGATGATGCGGATTCGGTCTGGAACCATGTTGCGAAGCAGGGAGATGATGACGTTTCCGCCAATCATCACGAACAACACAGACAAGCTCATGATCACAGCCTGCTGAAGTTGCACGGTGATCGCCAAGGCAGAGCAAATGCCAAGCACCTGCACGGTAATGGGGTTGCTGTCGTCCAGGGGATCCTTGAGGAGTTTGCGGTTCTTTTTGCTGAACAAGCTCTCGCGCTTGGTCTCGACCGCGGTGTTGGTGTCGGTGCTCATCGTTGGGCGCGTTGGGTTGCGTTGTTGAAGTACTTGAGGTAAATGCCCATGGTGCGGTTGAGCATTTCATCCACGCCCTTGGACGTGATGGTGCCGCCGGTGATGCCGTCGACGCTGTGGGCGTCGGTCAACGCTCCGCCCTTCAGGACCGAGAAGTACGTGGGCCCCACTTCCGCGAGGGTCTTGCCCTCAAATTTTTCCGTGAAGAAGGACTCCTTGATTTCAGCCCCCAAACCAGGGGTCTCGGTCTTGTGGTCAAACTTGGCGCCGTAGATGGTCTGCATGTCGCCCTCAAGCGCCACGTAGCCCCAAATCGGCCCCCACAGCCCGGAGCCCACCATGGGCACCACGAAGTAGGTCTCGCCTTCTTTCTGGCATTCGAAGACCGGGAAGGTCAAGTCGCCGGCGTTGGCCCATGACAAATCGCCCTTGGCAGGCTTGTGCGAGCGGTAGTCCTTCTTGATGTCGATGTTGAAGGGGTCGGTTGCGTCGGTGGTGTTGACTTCGCCTTGCTTCACAGACACCTGCGCGCCCGCCGCGTCGATGGACACGCGTGAGGTGACGTATTCAGCGAAGAGCTCCTTCGCGTTGTCGCGCTGGGAGTCCACCTTGATGGCCCCGAGGATGTCCATCATTTTTTTGTCGGCCGCGTTGGCCTGCTGGAGGGGCTTCAGCGAGATGGCTGTGGCTGCGAGGGCAGCCCCCACCACCACCACCATCACAATGGCAAAGCCAAAGGTGTAGCCGGTTCCGTTTTTGTTGATCGCCATGATTGTGCGTTTCGTTCGTTCGTAAGGTTAGGCTGCAGCCACCGTCAACCGCTTCTCACGGCGCTTGATGTTGGCTTCAATCACGTAGTGGTCGATGAGCGGGGCCATGACGTTCATGAACAAGATGGCCATCATCACCCCCTCCGGGTAGGCGGGGTTGAAGACGCGAATCATGATGCTGAACAAGCCGCCGAAGAACCCGTACCAGAGCTTGCCGGTGTTCGTTTGGGCTGCACTCACAGGATCGGTGGCCATGAAGACCATGCCAAACATGAATCCGCCCATCACCACTTGGTGCACAGGGTTGATGGTCATGTACGCGTTGGCGCCGATGAGGTTGAACAACACCCCCATCACCAAGCCGCCTGCCAAGAAGGAGGCGATCACGCGCCAGCTGCCGATGCCCGTCCAAATGAGGATGGCCGCGCCGATCAGACACGCCAACGCCGACGTTTCACCCACCGAACCTGGGATCAACCCCAAGAAGCAGTTGCTCAAAGAGAACATCCCGCCGTCCGCGAAGAGCGACATCGTGGCGGCGCTCGCTTCCGACGCCGCGGTGCCCACCGTGCCCGCAAGGTGACCCAAGGCCGTGGCCCCAGTGTACCCGTCCACAAGCATGCCTCCAGCCTTGCTGGTCGCCACGTCGTGGATCCAAATTTCACCACTCAATTGCTTGGGGTAGGCGAAGAACAAGAACGCACGCGCCGTGAGGGCCACGTTCAAAATGTTCATGCCGGTGCCTCCAAATACTTCTTTCGCCACCACCACGGCAAACGCCACGGCCAGGGCGACCATCCACAGGGGCACGTCGACGGGCATGATGAGTGGGATCAGCATGCCGGACACGAGGTACCCCTCGTTGATGCTGTGGCCACGCATGCCCGCGAACAAGAACTCAATGCCCAAGCCCACGCCGTAGCTGACGACGATGAGTGGGATGACCTTCCATGCGCCCACAAGCACGTTGGCGAGGAGGTCGGAAGATTGGCCCAGGCTCAAGTGGTACTGGTGTCCGATGTTCCACATGCCGAACAACAGGCAAGGAATCATGGCCACAATCACCAAGAACATGGTGCGCTTCAAATCGATGCTGTCACGGACGTGCGCCCCTGAGGAGGTCACGTGACCTGGGGTGAATGCGAACGTCTCGAGGGAGTCGAACACCACCCAGAAGCGCGACAGCTTGCCGCCTTCTTCAAAGTGAGGCTTGACCGATTGGATGAGGTTGTGAATGGCTTTCATGTCGTCAGACTTTATCCAAGTTCCACTTTCAAAGCGTCCAGCCCCTCACGCACGAGCGACTGCACAGGAATTTTCGAGGTGCACACGAACTCGCACAAGGCAAAATCCTCGGGCGCGACTTCGTAGATGCCCAGCTTCTCCATCGCATCGATGTCGTTCACCATGATGCTCTTGACGAGGTGCACAGGGTAGATGTCGAAGGGGAAAACGGCCTCATATTGGCCGGAGACCACGAAGGCGCGGTCTTCCCCGTTTTGGTTGGTGTCCAACGTGTACGTCTTCCCCTTGGGCATGAGCCACGTGGGGTAGGCACGGCTGGCAGAGAACTTGTTCAACCCTGGGCTCAGCCAACCTTCGGTCAACATGAACTTGGGGTCGTGCCCTTCGGGCAACGCCACCACTTGCGTGGCGAACGCGCCCAAGTGGCCGGCCATTCCGGCGTTGGTGCCGGTCAACACGCTGCCGCTGATGACGCGGGCGCCGTCGTTGACCTTCAAACCGAGGTCGGCGAGCTTGGCGCCCACAACAGTTTCCAAGTGACGGGGGTTGTCCATTTCAGAGCCACACGCAGCCACCACGCGACGGGCGCTGTACTTGCCCGTGTTCAAAAGGGCACCGAGGTTGATGGTGTCCTGCAAGCCCAACGTCCACAACACCTCCCCTTTGTTGATGGGGGCCGTGTGGTGGATTTGCACGCCCACGTTGCCGGCGGGGTGCGGGCCTTGGAAGGCGGTCGTCTTGCAATTCTTGAGGCCTGCGAGGGCGCTGTCGCCAGCCTGAAGGCCGACGTGCACACCACCCGCTCCTGCCAGCTCGGCCAAGGCGTCAATGCCGCGCTGGAGGTGGGCCATTTGGCCTTCCACCACCACAGACGTCGACGCCGCCATGGGCGAAGAATCGAAGCCACTCACGTAAATCGCGCGGGGGGTGTCGGCGGGGTTGGCCAACACGTCGAAAGGACGCTGGCGGAACGCCGCGTACATGCCCGCCTCAGCAAGGTGGGCCACAAGGGCGTCACGGTCTCCGCCGTTCCAGACCCCAAAGTCGCGGTGCTTTTCCTCGCCAGAAGCCTCCACCACAACAGCCATGATCCGGCGCTTGGCGCCACGAACCACTTCCTTCACGGTGCCAGCCACAGGGCTTGCGACCTTCACGTTGGTGAACGTCTTGTCGAACACAAGCGCGTCACCGACGCTCACAGCGTCGCCAGCTTTGACAGCAAGTTTGGGGGTCAATCCCGGGTAATCGGGAGGTTGAATGGCCACCACCTTGGGCGCCGGCGCTGCAGCACATTCGGTGGAAGGAGCTCCGGCCAAGCGGATGTCAACTCCTTTTTTGATTCGCAAGGTCTTGGACATGTCCAATCGGTTTTCGGGGCGCAAAGGTAGCCCTCACAATCCAAAAGAACGGACCAAGACAACACGCGATTTATCCATGGTCGCAAGGGCAATTCTTGAAAGGATTTGCGACGAACTTTGGGGCATGACTTTCAGCTGGCACGTTCCTCAAGCAAGTTCTGGGCTGTGGGCCCTGGCCCTGACTTGGTTCAGCGCCACGGTGGCCAGCGCACAACCTGCCACGTTTCCTTCCCTGCCCCTCGACGACGCGCGCATTCAAGCGGTGACGTTTCATCCTGTGGGCCAACCCATCGCGCCGCCGGTGGTGTCGCTGGCGCAATCCCATGAACAAGGCGTGTTGGAACTGCGCTTTGACGACATGACGGGGGACTACACGCCCTGGGAAGTTCAAATCGTTCACTGCGACCGCCACTGGCAACCCTCCGATCTCCACCCCAGCGAGTACCTGCAAGGGTTCTACTCCACCCCCACCTCCGACGACGAGGCGAGCTTCGGAACCAAAGTGGACTTCACCCACCACCTGTTGCGGTTGCCCAACGACGACTTGAGGTGGACCCGAAGCGGCAACTACTTGCTCCAAATCGTCGACCCCTACGAGCCTGAACGGCCGCTGGTGCAGCGTCGGTTCGTGGTGTTTGAGGAATTGTGCGACGTGGACGCCAAGGTGGGTGAACCGTCGGATTTGGCCTTGGTGCGCAGCCACCAGGAGGTGCACTTCACTGTGAAAGAGCGGAACTACAGTTTGTCCGACCCTTACGACCGGCTGACCGTCACGGTGGTGCCCAACTGGACCTGGTCCCGGGCGATCTCGGGCAAGGAACCCAGGTTTGTCAAAGGCACCGAGATCGATTTCACCCGGTCCGGCCACATCTTTGAAGGCGGCAACACCTATCGGTTTGTGGACCTCAAGGGGCTCGAGTTCAGCGCACGGGGCGTCGCCCGCCTGGAGGAACATCCCGACGCATGGCACTTCTGGCTGGAGACGGACGAGCGCCGCACCTACGACTACTTCGGCGGAGGCCAAGACATCCACGGCGCGTCCGTCACCCACAACGACCGTCTCGACCCCTACACCGGGAGCGACCACGTGTGGGTGCATTGGTCTTTGGACACCCGCCACCCGCTGGCAGGAAGGGACGTCTACGTGGTGGGTGCGTTGAGCCAGCACGTGTGCAGGCCCGACTTCAAGATGACCTACGACGCAGACCGTGGCCTGTACACGTTGGACCAAACCCTCAAGCAAGGTTACCACAACTACCACTACGTGGTGCGGGAACAAGGCGACCGCGACTCCGCAGGCCAACTGCTGGACGTCGAAGGAAGCCATGCCCAAACCAACAACCTCTACACTTTGGTGGTGCATTACGAAGACTGGGAAGGCTACGACCGCGTCGTGGGCCTTTCGCAATGGGAATCGAATCCATGAAACAACTGAACATTTGGATCACCGGCGCCTCCAGCGGCATCGGAAGAGCATGCGCTTTGACCTTGGCCAGCGCAGGCCACCATGTCCTCGCCTCCGCAAGGTCACAAGGCGCTTTGGCAGAGTTGGCCGAAGAAGCCCAAGGCCTTGACGGCTCGGTGTCCACCCTCCCCTGCGACGTCACGGACGTGGCGTCTGTGACCCGCTGTGTGGAGTGGATCTCCAACCGCTGGTCCGGACTGGATGTGGTCATCCCCAACGCGGGCATCGGCTACTTCGATCCGCTGGAAAACGCGAAAATTGAGGAGTGGCACGCCATGGTGGACGTCAACGTCACCGGAGTGCTGAACACCTTGCACGCGACGCTGCCTCTGTTGTTGGCCTCCAAAGGACACGTGGTGAACATCGGCTCCTTGGCCGCCCGCCAAGTCTTCCCCAACAGCGGCATTTACTGCGCCACCAAGCACGCCGTCCTGGCCATTTCGGAATCGCTCCGGACGGAGTTCAAGGGGCAGCTGGCTGTCACCACGCTCAACCCAGGCGCGGTCAACACCCCCTTCATCGACCGCACCACCAACGACGAACTTCGGGCCAATTATCGCCCCCAATTCGACGTGGGCATGACCCCGAAATACGTGGCGGAAGCGGCCTTGTTTGCGGTGGAAAGTAGAGGCAGAGGCATCGTCAGCGAACTCACCATCAGACCAGACACAAGAAACTGATGGAGTACAAGTTGAGACTCATCACCTCGTCCATCGGTTGGGGAGGATTGGAGCGCAACTTGTTGGTCATGGCCCAATGGATGGCCCAGGCCGGACACGAGGTGTCGTACGCCGCCGTGGAAGGTTCCCCAAGCTGGGACCATGCCCCGTCGTTTGGCGTCAATCCAGAAGCCATCCCCCACCATCCTCGTCGTGCCACCGTGTTGGATGTCAGGCGGTGGAAGCATTTGGCGCGGGAGGCCGATTTGGTGTGGATTCGAGCCCCACGAGATTTGGACGTGGCCAGCCGCGCGTGCCGCCAGACCGGCACCCCATTGTTGGTGCAACAGGCCATGCAGATCTCCAAGCCCAAAACGCTGTGGTGGCACAAGCGCCGCTACAGAACGGTGAACGCGTGGGTCAGCGGACTGGAATCGTTGCGGGCCGAATCCCTCGCGAACACCCCCCTCCACGCCCCTCAAACCCATGTCCTTCCGCTCCCTTTGGCGCCTCGTTGGTTTGACACCAGTCGCATGGATGCGCAGTCTGCCAGACGCCAACTCGGCTTGGCCGTGCCTGAGGGCGTGACGCTGGTGGGCACAGTGGGACGTCTGGATCCTGGCAAAGGCCAGCGGATGGCCCTTCGCGCGTTGGCACAGCTCCCTGACCACGTGCACTGGCTGTTTGTCGGCGACAACACCGTCAACAACGGCGTCGACGAAGCGAGTCACTTGAAGCACCTGGCCGCGGAATTGGGGGTGGCCGGCCGCGCCCATTGGCTGGAAGGCCGCAACGACGTGCTGCCCGTGTACGACGCCCTGGACGTGTTTGCCATGACCAGCCATGCCGAGACCATTGGAACCGTCACACTGGAAGCCATGGCCCGCCGGGTGCCTGTTGTGGGTTCCTTGGCCGGCGGCACCCCGGAATTGCTGGACGGCTGGCGTGGCATCGGGTTTGAATCCCACGACGTCCGCGACCTTGCACGTGCCGTTCAGGAGGTCCTGGCCATGGACGGCAGCGCAACAGCCGAGATGTGCGACGCGGCCAAGAAGCATGCGATGAAATCGCACCCGGACGCCTTGATTCCAGCTTGGAACGACTTGCTGCACCAAGCCATTCAGTCGGCACGGACGACGTAAGTTTGCAGCCACCATGAGCGCTGCCATCCAAGACCAAATCCAACGCCGTCGCACCTTCGCGATCATCTCGCACCCGGACGCCGGCAAGACCACGTTGACGGAGAAATTTCTCTTGTTTGGTGGTGCCATCCAAACGGCCGGCGCGGTCAAGAACAACAAGATCACCAAGTCCGCGGCGTCGGACTTCATGGACATTGAACGCCAACGTGGCATCTCGGTGGCCACGTCGGTCATGGCGTTCCACTACAAGGACATCCTGGTCAACCTGCTCGACACCCCAGGCCACAGGGATTTCGCTGAAGACACGTACAGGACGTTGACGGCGGTGGACAGCGTCATCTTGGTCATCGACTGCGTGAAAGGCGTTGAGCCGCAGACCGAGCGCCTGATGGAAGTCTGCAGGATGCGCAACACCCCTGTGATTGTCTTCATCAACAAGATGGACCTCGAGGGCCGCGACCCCACCGACCTGCTCGATGAAGTGGAGGCCAAGCTCAACATCCAAGTTCGGCCGTTGTCTTGGCCCATTTCTCAAGGTCACACCTTCCAAGGGGTCTACAACTTGTACAACAAGAGCTTGCGCCTGTTCCAAGCGGACAAAACCAAGGTGGCCAAAGACGTGATTGCCATCGAATCCCTTGACGACAGCACCCTCGACGACCTCGTGGGAGAACACGCCGACACACTCCGTGAGGATGTGGAATTGGTGGAAGGGGTCTACGACGCCTGGGACCAAGCCCCATACCTGGAAGGCAAACTGGCGCCCGTCTTCTTTGGAAGCGCGGTGAACAACTTCGGCGTGCAGGAGATGTTGGACACCTTCATCGACATCGCGCCCAACCCCAAGCCCCGAGAAACATCCAGCCGCGAGGTTGCGCCAGACGAGTCCAAGTTCACTGGGTTCATCTTCAAGATCCACGCGAACATTGACCCCAAGCACCGCGACCGGATTGCCTTCCTCCGCGTGTGCTCCGGCAGCTTCAAGCGCAACACATTCTACCAACACACGCGCCTCACGAAAAAGCTGAAGTTCGCCAACCCTGCCACGTTCTTGGCCCAAGAAAAAAGCGTCGTGGACGAAGCCTGGCCTGGCGACGTCGTGGGCCTCTACGACACGGGCAACTTCAAAATTGGCGACACACTCACGGAGGGGGAAGACCTGCAGTTCCGAGGCATCCCCAGCTTTTCGCCCGAGATCTTCAAGGAGTTGGTCAACAAAGACCCCATGAAGAGCAAACAGCTGGAGAAAGGCATCCAACAGCTGACCGACGAGGGGGTGGCCCAGTTGTTCATCCGCGAAGCGGGCAACCGCAAAATCGTGGGCACTGTGGGAGAGCTCCAATTTGAGGTCATCCAATACCGGCTGGAGCACGAATACGGCGCCAAGTGCGAATTCCAAGCCAAACCCTACTCCAAGGCCTGTTGGATTGAATCCGAAAACGAAGACAAGCTCGCCGAATTCCGACGCATCAAAGCCCAGGACATCGTGCGCGACAAAGACGGCCTCGAAGTGTACCTCGCGCCGTCCCAGTTCATGCTGAACATGGAGATTCAGAATTTTCCTGAAATCACCTTCCATTTCACGAGCGAATTCAAGACGGCACAAGAAGAAGGCGCTTGATGCGTTGTACCTTCCACACCCCATGAATTCCGCGCCCTTCCGCCTTGCATTTGTGTGCGCATTCACCCTGTGGATGGGCATTGCCGCGTCAAGCCAAACCGACAGCTTGCCCGCACAAGTGGTCCAGGTCAGCGGCTTGGTCGTCACCGGCGACTCGCTGTCTCCCCTGCCCTACTGCACAGTATTCAGGTCAAGGGATCGCCGAGGCACCATGACGGACGCCCGTGGGTTTTTCAGCCTGCCGGCCTTGACGGGAGACACCTTGGAGTTCTCGAGCGTCGGGTACGTGAGCCAACAAGCCGTCATCCCAGAAGGCGGGGAGCTCGCGCGGGTGAACCTTGTCCAGCCGATGGGCCGGGACACCGTGACGATGAATGACGCGTTTGTGTACCCTTGGCCCAGCCGTGAGCGCTTTCGGCAAGACTTCTTGGCACTTGGCCTGCCCAACCAAGGCCTCGACCCGGCTTGGGACTCTCCCATGGACCCCATGGACGTCTACGACCGCCTCAGTGAAGTCGGACGCGACGGCCAGTCGACGTCGTCGAGCACCCTCGCCGCCCAAGCCCAGCAGGCCGGCTACGCGGGGCAAGCGCCTCCTGTGAATTTGCTGAATCCCGTGGCTTGGGCACAGTTCCTCCAAGCGTTGAAATCTGGCGATTTGCGCAGGCAATGAAGTCCCACCGCTGTCGCATTCTCCTCGCGTGCTGGCTCGTCATGGCGTCCTCTGCCATCGCCTGGGGCCAAAGCTTTTTCCTGACCGGCGACGTCCAGGACACCCAAGGCACGCCCCTTCCTGGCGCGGCCGTCTTGGTGAAGGACCACCTCCGGCTTGGGGTGACCACCAACGCGGAAGGCCGGTACAGCATCGAATTTCCCCACCCAGGCCCTTGGACCGTGCAGGCGTCGTTCGTCGGGCACGGGTCGGAGTCGTGGTCTTGGACGTTTGAGCGCGAGCGCGTTCAACACCGATTCAGGCTCAAGCCTGGGACCAACCTCCAAGAGGCGGAAGTCGTTGGGGACGGCCGACAAGACGTGACGGTGCAACGCATCGACCCCAAACTGGCAGGCAAAATCCCCACCCCACGCGGCACGATCGAGGACGCCTTGCTTCAAGCGCCGGTGAACTTCACGTCTGAACTGAGCAGCGCGTACAACGTGCGGGGCGGGTCGTTCGACGAGAATTTGGTCTACGTCAACGACATCGAGGTGTACCGCCCCTTCTTGGTGAGGAGCGGCCAACAAGAAGGACTGTCGTTCGCCAACCCCGACATGGTGGACCGCATTGAATTCAGTGCGGGCGGGTTTGAAGCCAAGTACGGGGACAAGCTGAGCTCGGTGCTCGACATCCACTACCGCAAGCCCACCGAGGCGAAAACCCGGGCGACCGCCAGCGCGCTGGGCGCCCAACTCCAACACGACAACGTGCTGGGCCCAGTCCGCATGAATGTGGGACTGCGCTACCGCAACAACAGCTACATCCTGTCCACCTTGGACGAGCGCGGGCAATACGCCCCCACCTACCTCGACGGCCAATGCTACCTGACGTGGGATCCCGACGGGTACGGACCCTGGGAATTGCAGGCCCTCGGCGTCTACGGCCGAAACGATTACAGCTTCCTGCCGGCGACACGTGAAACCAACATCGGCACCGTGAACCAAGCGGCCCGATTGACGGTGTACTCCGACGGACGTGAGGAGTCTGGCTACGAGACCGGATTCGGCGCCCTCGCCGCAGAGCGACGCACCGAACAATCGCACATCCGGTTCATCCAGTCGGTCTTTCAAACCGCCGAGCGCGAATCCTTCGACGTCCTGGGACAGTACTTCCTCAGCGAGTTGGAGCGCGACCCGGGCGGCGACACGTTCGACGAAGGCCAAACGTTTGGCGTGGGCGGCTTTCTGCAACACGGCCGCAACCAACTCTGGGCCCGCGTTGTCAGCTCTGCGCTCAAGGGAAGCCACATCCTGGAACAGCACCACGTGGAATGGGGAATCAAGCACAGGATCGAAACGTTCGACGACGTGGTGTCCGAGTGGAACGTGGTGGATTCGGCGGGGTTCTTCGCCCCGCACCCCGCAGACAACTTGGGCTACCTCGACCCCGCAGACCGCCCCAACCAAATCATCGCCCTGCCCTACTACGTGTCCGAACACAACTTGGTGTCGGCCCACCGCAGCACCGCATTCGTGCAGGACACGTGGACGCGGGAATCCGCACAGGGCGACCTGCGGGTTCATGTCGGCGCCCGGGTTCACCGGTGGTCGGCGTTGACGCACCCCGAAGCCAACACACGCAACACCCACGTGGTGGGCGGGCCGCGGGCCAACGTGTCTTTTGTTCCGGCAAGCATGGCCCAAACGGTGCTCCGCGTGTCGGGCGGCTTGTACTACCAACCCCCGTTTTACCGTGAGATGCGCGGCCTCGACGGGCGCGTCCGAGACGACGTGGCGCCTCAGCGTGCCATCCATGCGGTGGCGGGGGTCGACCACGAGTTCTCGTCCAAAGGCCGTCCCTTCAAGTTTGTGGGGGAGCTCTTTTGGAAAGACCTCGACAACCTCATCCCTTACGAGATTGAGAACGTCCGGCAACGCTACTACGCGACCAACAACGCTTCAGGCTACGCCACCGGCGTGGACATGATGCTCAACGGGGAATTCATCCCTGGCATCCAAAGCTGGCTTCGCATGTCTGCGCTCAAAACAGAGGAGGACCTAGACGACGACAGCTACGAGGAGTATTTCAATGCCGACGGCCTGCAGGTCGTGCCGGGCTACCACAGCGGTCCATATGCCACCATCACCGACACCGTGGTGGTGCTTCCTGGCATGATCCCCCGCCCCGCGGACCAACGGTTCAGCTTCAGTTTGCTCTTTCAAGACGAGATGCCGCGGAACCCGGACTACAAGGTGTTGCTCAGCCTCTTCTATGGCAGCGGCCTGCCCTACGGACCGCCGTCTTTCAACAGGCACCAAGACGTGCTCCGCACCCCAGCCTACCGCCGCGTCGACGTGGGCTTCTCCAGGGCCTTGTTCAGCGACGAAGCTGAACGGGACGGGCTCGTGTCCATCGAAGTCTTCAACTTGTTGGGCATCAACAACACCATCAACCACAACTGGATTCAGGACGTCAACGGTCGCTATTACGCCGTGCCCAACTTCCTGACTGGCCGCAGGGTGAACCTGAAATTCACCCTCTCGTTCTGACGGGTGACCTGACCAAGGTCAGGACTGAATCCTGGCCAAGAACGCGTCTTCGTCCACGATCGGAACCCCGAGCTTTTCTGCCTTCGCCAACTTGCTGGGCCCCATGTTGTCGCCGGCCAAGACCATGGTTGTCTTGGAACTGATGCTGCCGACCAACCGTCCTCCGTGGGCGGTCACCGCAGATTTGGCCTCGTCGCGGGACATGGTGGCGAAGACGCCGCTGACCACAACCACCTCTCCTTCGAGGGCGTTCCCCACAGGCGCTTCCATCACCACTTTGGTTTGGATGCCCGCAGAAACCAGTCGAGCCACCACCTCTTGGAAGGTGGGGTCGGCGAATTGAGACACCACACTTTCCGCGATGACCGGACCAACGCCCTCCAACGCCACCACCTCCTCTACACTGGCTTGGGCAAGCTTCTCAAGGGAGCCCAAGCTCTGGGCCAACAGCTTGGCCACCGTTTCCCCCACATGGCGAATGCCCAGCGCAAACAACACGCGCTCAAACGGAACTGCCTTGCTCGCAGTCAAACTGGTCAGCAGGTTGTCCACCGACTTTTGGGCCATGCGCTCCAGCGGCATCAATTGATCCGCCGTCAGGGCGTACAGGTCCGCCACATCTCGAAGGAGGCCGGCGTCCACCAATTGCGCCACGGTCTCTTTCCCAAGCCCATCTACGTTCATGGCCTTCCGCGAGATGAAGTGCTCAATGCGGCCGCGCACCTGGGCGGGACAGTCCGCGGAGTTCACGCAAAAGTGCTGGGCTTCGCCCTCCACACGTTCCAAAGTGGACCCGCATTCTGGGCAAGCCGACGGAAACACCAACGACGGCGGCGCAAACAACCCCTCAGCATGGGCGGCCTCACGGTCCACCCCCACAATCTTGGGGATGATCTCCCCGCCCTTCTCCACGAAAACCATGTCGCCGATGCGCAGGTCCAGCTTGGCGATTTGGTCAGCGTTGTGCAAACTGGCGTGTTGCACCGTCGTCCCGCCGAGTTGCACCGGATCGAGGTCGGCCACAGGCGTCACCGCCCCGGTCCGTCCAACCTGGTATTTGACGTCCACCAATTCGGTGCGCGCGCGCTCGGTTTCAAACTTGTACGCCAACGCCCATCGTGGGCTCTTGGCCGTGTTTCCAAGTCGTTTCTGCTGGTCGTAGCGGTTGACCTTGAGGACAATGCCGTCGATCGCGAAATTGAGGTCGTGACGGGCCTTGTTCCAATGCGCCACGAAGGCCATGATGCCGTCGACCGACGTGGTGACTTCCATACTCCTTCCTAGAGGCGGCTTGAACCCCCACGTCGCGGTGCGCTCGACCGCTTCGCTGTGCCGCGTCACGCCAAGCGCCTGCATGGCGCCGCCGTCGACGTTGTACAACATGCAGTCCAGCGGACGGCCCGCCACCAGGCGGCTGTCTTGGAGCTTGAGGGTGCCGGCCGCAGTGTTGCGGGGGTTGGCGAACTCTTGCTCGCCGGACTCCCTGCGCAACGCATTGAGTTCGTTGAATCCATCCCACGGGAAAAAGATCTCGCCCCGGATTTCGAGTTCAGAAGGTGCGCCAGGAAGAAGTTTCAAGGGGACCGTCCGAATGGTGGCCACGTTGGTGCGAACGTCTTCGCCCACGGCGCCGTCGCCTCGGGTGAGGGCGCGCACAAGCTCGCCTCCTTCATACCACAGGCTGATGGCCACCCCATCGTACTTGAGTTCCATGGCGAATTCCACGTCCTCTCCGGGCAACGACCCTTGCACTCGCTCGGCCCATTGGGCCACCTCCTCGGCGTTGTAGCTGTTGCTCAACGACAACATGGCGTGCCTGTGCGGCACCTTTTCAAACTTGTCGGTGAGGTCGCCGCCCACGCGTTGGGTCGGAGAATTTGCGTCGTAGGCTTCAGGGTGGGCCGCCTCAAGTTGGGCCAACTCCTCCAACAACGCGTCAAACTCCCGGTCGGAAATCGACGGCTCGGCAAGCACGTAATACTTGTGGTTGTGGGCGTGCAATTCAGCGCGAAGTGCGTCAATCCTTTGGAGGGCGTCCATGCAATGAAGGTACCTCAAGTCGGGCCACAACATGCCTTGGCTTGCCCTGCAAGTCTTCCAGGATTTCCACGTGTTTCCAACGGCCTGAAACCGCCAACAGCCCTGCCACGTGGTTTGCAAACGCGTGGTGACACTCCATGCCAAGCCAACCTTCCTGAGAGAGCCCCCCGTCTTCGCACCACCTCACAAGGGACTGATAGAACAAAAGCGGATCCTCATCCGGCACAAACAGCGCCAACGCCGGCTCATGGTCCACCACCCTGGTGTGCATGTCCGCACATTCTGCCTCAGGGATGTAGGGCGGGTTCGAGACCACCAAGTGAAAGGGCGTCGCTGGACGCTGGGCGTCGAGCAAATCGGCCTCCCCCGTCTTCAAGTCACAACCTTGGGCTTCGGCGTTGGCTTGGGCCACAGTCAAAGCTTTTTGAGACACGTCCCATGCGTGCACTTCCGCACGCGGCACCCGCTTCTTCAAGGACAACGCAATGCAACCACAACCCGTGCACCAATCCAGCGCACTTGGGGCAGCGTGGGGCACGGCCGCGAGCTTCAGGGCCATCCAAGCTGCGAGCTCTTCCGTCTCAGGGCGCGGAATGAGGACGTCTGGGGTGACACGCAGCGCCATGCCGTCAAACCAGGCTTGGCCCAAGACGTGTTGCAAGGGCTCCCCTTCCGACAACCTCACAGCCCACACCGCCAACCGGTCCAACTCCGATTCTGACCAGCGCCTCTCCTCGGTCAACCGCGCACCCCGGGGCTGGCCAGATGCATGCTCCATCAAACGCAAGGCCATGCCTTCGCGCTCCTCCACCTCCACAGCCTCCAGACGGGTCAAAAGCCAACGACGAACTTCCTGCTCGACGTTGGAAGACGGCCAAGGTCCTGCGCCCCGCCGAACGGCGCCGCTCACCCCTGTGCCGGGTTGGCCGCTTGCACCAGCAATTCTGCCGTGGCCCTGTTGGTGGCCAACGCCACGTTGTGCACGTCGCACTGGCGCAACAGCATGTTCACGTCCGGTTCGTGGGGGTGCTTGCCCATGGGGTCGCGGAAAAAGACCACCGCGTCCAACAGGCCTTCGGTGATGAGGGCCGCGATTTGGGCGTCGCCTCCAAGGGGGCCTGATGCCAAACGTCTCACCGACAGCCCCAGCTCGGCCACCCGGCCACCTGTGGTTCCCGTGCCCACCAACTCAAGGGTTTCGAACCAGCCTTGATGGGCCTTCACAAAGTCCACCAGGTCGTCCTTTTTGCCGTCGTGGGCAATCAACGCGACGCGCTTCAATTCCATGTCCCAAACTTACACCGCATCCTCAAGCAGGTGCGGCAGCACAACTCAAGATGCTGTGGCGAAGACCGCGTAGCTGTAAGGGGCCATTTCTTGGCCTGCCTCCCAGCCGCTGACGTCAAAGCCTCCCATCACAGGAGTCAATTCAGCTTCAGGCAAGGCGAGCTTTACGGTTTGGACGTCGGCGGAGAAGTTCACCACCACCACCACAGTGCTTTCGCCTTTTTGCTTGTAGAACGCGAAGACCGACTCGTCGGCGGACGTGGTCAACAATTGAGGCGCGCCACCAAAGTCTCCGTTCCAAAGGGCCTCGCGGGTGTGGTTGAGCTCGTTCAGGGTGCGGTAGAAGTCGGCCTTGTCGTAGCCGCCCCACTTCACGGTGTCCTTCTCAAAGAACCGCAAGCGGTCTTGGTTGAAGGACTCTTGGCCTGAATACACCAACGGCATGTCCAAGAGCGTGCCTGCCAACACAGCCATGGCGTCTCCGGCGTCGCCGTAGCGCTCTTCCACCGTACCATTCCAGCTGTTCTCATCGTGGTTGGTGATGAACCCCATGCGGTACGCGTCGGTCGCAAAGCGCTCGGCCTCTTCGTGCACGTAATCGCGCAACACCTGGACGGGCTCCTTGCCTTGGGCCACTTGGTTGGTCAAGTGGTGGAAGTGCCATCCGTAGCTCATGTCGAAGGCCCGGTTGTGGTGTTCAGGCTCTTCGGCTTCGGCAAGCATGAAGACGTCGGGGTTGACCGCCTCGAGCTGTCGGCGGGCCATCTCCCAAAACGGGGTCGGCACCTTCATCGCCACGTCGCAGCGGTACCCATCCACCCCGTAGTTCTCCACCCAGTGGACCAAGGCGTCCGCCATGCCCGCGTACAGCCCGTTGTCCACGCCGTTCTCCCAATCGAGTTGGGCCACGTCCCACCAGTCGGTGCCCAATGGGGGCTGCAAGTTTCCGAGGCTGTCCAAAAG
>CBFHQO010000024.1:0-120270 GCA_965658045.1 uncultured Flavobacteriales bacterium
ACCGCAGCCGCGTCTACAAGGGCGGCGGCTGGGACGACCGTGCGTATTACCTCATCCCAGGGACACGCCGCTTCTTGGACGAGCGCCAAAGCTCAGCCAGCATCGGATTCCGATGCGCGATGGACCGCCTCGGCACCCCCGTGCCGTTCGCGGGTCAATGATGACACCCACCAACCCCCGAGCATTCCACTCGGGGGTTTTCTTTGTCCTGACGTGAAGCCATGATCACCCCTTTCCGCACATCCATCGATACGGTTGATCGCCTTTTGCACGAGGTTCACCAAGCCCAGGGTGTGTCCACGGACACGCGTGACGCGCTCGGAGGCCTGGTGTTTTGGGCGCTGACAGGCGAACGATTTGACGGCAATGACTTTGTGGACGCTGCCCTGAAACAAGGGGCAGCCCATGTCGTGAGCAACCGCACTGAATGGCTGGAGGAGTCGCGTGTCACGGTCGTGGAAGACGTGTTGGACGCGTTGCAAGCCACGGCACGCGCCCTGCGCCGAACGTGGGATTGTCCCGTGTTGGCCCTGACGGGAAGCAACGGAAAAACCACCACGAAGGAACTGTTGCGCGATGTGCTGGCTGAGGGAATGGGAGTTCATGCGACTTCCGGGAACTTCAACAACCACATCGGGGTGCCCTTGACCCTGTTGCGTGCCCCAGTCCAACCTGAATTTGTGGTGGTGGAAATGGGCGCGAACCACCAGCAGGAAATTGCGCTGCTTTGCACCATCGCCGAACCCTCACATGGGTGCATCACCAACATCGGGCTGGCGCACTTGGAAGGATTTGGAGGAGAAGCAGGCGTCTACAAAGGCAAGAAGGAATTGTTTGACCACCTCGCGGCCACACACGGCACGGCCTTCGTCAACATGGCCGACCCCAAGGTGGTGCGCGCTGCCAAGGAGGTGGGCCAGCATGTCCCGATCTCGCTGGAGGGTTGGACCTGGTCCACTTCGAAGGGAGCAGGCCCAGCCACCGTCGCAGGCCCAAGTGGCAGCACCTTCAACGTGCACCTCGAAGGGGACTACAACCTGATGAACGTGGCCGCGGCATGGACCGTGGGCAGGCACTTTGGAATCTCTGAAGAGGCATGCAATCGTGCCTTGAGCAACTACGTGCCGTCCAACCATCGGTCGCAAGTGGTCCATACGGAACGGAACTGGGTGTTGCTCGACGCCTACAACGCGAATCCCAGCAGCGTGGCGCATGCCTTGGCCTCCTTCGCCAGCAAGGGCCACCCCCACCCTCTTGTGGTGCTCGGGGACATGGCGGAACTGGGCGAGGCGAGCGACAAGGCTCACCTCGATACGGTGAACGATGCCTTGGAACGGGGGTTGGAATTGTGGACGGTGGGGCAGGCATTCGGTCGGGTGCCTCAGCAAGATGGCCAGGCCAGAACGCACTTCGACCACCTCGACGCATTGGTCGCCCACGTGAAAGCACACCCGCTTGAGGGGCGCCAAGTTTTGGTCAAAGGGAGCCGAAGCGCCCAGCTTGAAAAGCTGATGCCTTCCCTGTGACGGAAACTATCTTTGTGGTATGACGTTGATCGAAGAATTGAAGTGGCGAGGCCTGCTGCATGACATCATGCCAGGCACGGAGGAACTGCTTGCGCAGGAACAAGTGAAAGCCTACGTTGGCTTCGATCCCACGGCGGACAGCCTGCACATCGGCAACCTTGTGCCCATCATGCTCTTGGTGCACTGGCAACGCGCTGGACACACCCCCATTGCACTGGTGGGCGGCGCGACCGGCATGGTCGGCGACCCCAGCGGGAAGACTGCAGAGCGCCAGTTCTTGGATGTCGACGTCATCCAGCACAACCTCGCGTCCCAGCGCGCGCAATTGGAGCGGTTCCTGGATTTCACAGGAGACAACGCGGCCGAAGTGGTCAACAACCACGACTGGTTCAAGGACTTCACATTCCTCGACTTCATTCGGGACGTGGGGAAGCACATCACGGTGAACTACATGATGTCCAAGGACAGCGTGAAAAACCGTCTGGACACGGGCATGAGCTTCACCGAATTCACCTACCAACTGGTGCAGGGCTACGACTTCTACCACCTGTGGAAACACCACGGCGTGAAAGTGCAAATGGGCGGCAGCGACCAGTGGGGCAACATCGTCACAGGCACCGAGTTGATTCGTCGCAAGGGCGCCGGACAAGCGTTCGCCATCACGGCCCCGCTCATCACCAAGGCAGACGGCTCCAAGTTTGGCAAGAGCGAGGGCGGCAACGTCTGGCTCGACAAAGCCCGCACCTCGGCCTACAAGTTCTACCAGTACTGGATCAATGCCGCGGACGAGGACGCCTCACGCTACCTCCGCATCTTCACGTTGCTGTCCAAAGAAGTGATCGAGGGCATCGAAGCGGAACACTCCGAGAATCCGGGCGGCCGCGCCATGCAGAAAGCCTTGGCAGAAGACGTCACACGACGCATCCACGGACAAGAAGATTTGGACACAGCCATTGCAGCGAGCAAGTTGTTGTTTGGCAAGAGTTCCGAGGACGACCTCCGGGCGTTGCCTGAAGCTGAGCTGTTGTCCGTGTTCGAGGGCGTCCCACAACGCACGCTTCGCCGGGCCGAGTTGGAAGAAGGCGTGGGCATCATCGACGTCTTGGCCGGGGGGGACTCGCCCTTTTTGGCCAGCAACGGCGAAGCACGACGCGCCTTGAAAGAGGGCAGCGTGAGCGTGAACAAGGTGAAGGTCAACGACCAAAAGGTTCTCACCGCAGAGGACATCCTCGGCACAGGACTGGTGCTGTTGCAGCGGGGAAAGAAAAACTACTTCTTGGTCCGGATCACGAACTGAACTCAGCCGAACAACGCGGTCAAGTCCCGGCCTTCCACGAGGTACAGGAAGATCACGAGCATCACGGACACCACCAGTCCAATGGTGGCCTTGCCCAGGTCTGAAAAGACCATTTTGGCCACCTGACGGCCGTCCTGGTTGGCCTCGGTCAACCGGATGCGCAGGGCCACTTCACGGCCTGCGAGCATGCCCAAGAAGACCCAGGTCGTGCTCATCGGGATTTTGGCCCCGATGCCCAGCATGTCAAACTTAAACAGCAACAGCACCAAGCCGTAGAAGAAGTCGATGAACGTGGCCGACCGAATGTCTTGCGTGTTTGTCTTCACCCGCACGATTTCCTGAATCTTTCCGCCCCGACGGTAAAAGATGTAGCCCAACATGACGAGCAACGTGACAAGGGCAAACGCAAAGGTTCCCGCCCCCACCTGGTCAGGGTGGCCCAAATACACCATGATGTTGACCAAATCCTGGGTCAGCCATTGGCTCCACAGAAAGCCTGTGGACGACCACTGAAGCACCGTCCAAAACGTCTTGTTGGTCCACAAGCCGTGGTCCTCGCCGTCAAAAGGACGCTGCATGAACAGACGCTCGGTCAAACGGCTCAGCGCGAAAAACGCCACGATGGCGAAGGTGAACGCCACACCGTAGCCTCCAAGGCTCTTGATGAGCATTTGGGGCAAGGCCTTGGGCGCAAAGAAGGTCAACACGAGGAACGTCGTGCTGACCGGGATGCCAAGCCTCGTGATGAACAGCAGCGCAAGCGGCGGAAGCACGTACCACGCGCTGATGGTCGGGAAGGCCACGCCGTCTTTGAAGATGCCATCAAACTTGCCAAACGTCAGGTCGTCGCCCTTGCCTCCAAGGTACTCGCCGTACCCGAGGTAGCCCAGGGTCACCACCACGGCCATGATGGAGCCTGCAAACAGCCAGAGTTGCCACCACTTGCGTCGTTCATTGGACACCAAGAAGGTGCCCAAGGTTTGAATGCTGTCGTTGCCGACCACAGAGTAGGCGGCCAACGCAAATCCCAAAAGCGCGAGTGTCTGTTCCAAGGTGTGGGTGTCGCAGGTGATGCTTACGCGGGCGCAAGATGGTTGAAGTATGGCGACCTGACAACGATTCAAGGTTATGATTTCACTCGGAAGCCAACAAACTGCATCCCCTCACCTCCGCATGGTCCATCCGCCCCAGGAGCTTGAGTCCTTCTGGACGCCATTGCGCCGCATCCGACGTGGCCAAAAACGCGCAGCTGTGGACATTCGCCAGGTCCACAACGTCCACCCGTCCCGTGCGCCCCTCAGGCAGTGTCCGGCGCGGGTCACGTGGGTCTCGAACCAAAGGCATCACCCACTTGGGGAAGACATGGTGAAGCCCATCCTTCGCGTACCCCTGGGAAAGCATCTCCGTCATGCCGTACTCGGAGGCCAACCGAGCTTGGGGCAACCGGCCCCGCAACTCCGCCAACACCTCCTCCCGGGTGGGCTCCTCGCCCCTGCCCTTCATGCCCCCGGTGTCCACCACGAGCATTTCGCCCTCCCACACGAGCCTGTCCGCGGCTGCGCTGCGCACCCAATCGAGCAACGCCCAGGTCACGCCAAACAGCACAAGCGGTCGACGTGCCGCATCCGAAGACCAGTCCGTCAACGCGTGTGACAAGCTGTCGTGGTCGTGCATCCACAACCGGTTGCCCGTGTGGCCAGCAGCCTCACAAAACCCTTGCAACATGGCCAACAACGAGGCGTCTTCGCGTCCCACGTAGCCGGGCAACAGCCCCATCCAGTCGTGGCCAGACACCTCCGTGTTCCAAACGGAAGACCACGCCAAGGCGGCCACCTTTCTGTACCATGCTCCCCCAGCCGCATCGAGGTGGTGGGCCGCCCGCGAAAGGGTCGCCGACGTTCCGGAGCTGCGAAAGATGTGGTCCGTGGGCCAAGACGTCGACTTGACCTCGCGCGACTTGAACAACTCGACAGGCATGAAGGGAATGTCGTCGATGGCATCGACGGCAGAAGGCTCGACACCCATCAGGCGCACAAATTCCCCGTACACGTCGTTGTGATGGGCTTGCCAGCGGAAAAGCGCCAACGCCAGGCGGTCGAACTCGTCTCGGCGTCGGTCCGCATCAGGCTGACTCATCCAAGACCACAACACGTTTCGGACCGCTTCCACCCCTGCACCCTGCTCCCAAAATCCTTGGTCCGACGTCATGCCTGCAAGTTCGGTAGTTTTGCTTCATGCGTCGATGCTTGGCCTTGCTTGGAATGACCTGTGTGCTGCTTGAGAGCTGCCTTCCGCGGCTGGAGTTTCCCGACGAGCCGACCTTGCGGTTTGTCGACTTCGTGCCAGCGCCAGACGGATCGGCCACCATGACCTTGGGATTCACAGACGGCGACGGCAACGTGGGCCTCACCCAAACCGACACCTTGCCTCCCTTTTGCAGCACCTGCGAGCACCACTTCAATTTGGTGGCAGAATACCAAGAGTGGAATGGGGAGGCGTGGGACACGCCTGACTTGCTCATTCCCTACGCCTACCGCGTGCCTGTGGCGACGCCCACCGGATCAAGCCCGGCCCTCGATGGCACGTTGGAATTGGCCATGCCTTCGTGGCATCTCTGGGGCACCCAAGCGGATTCGGTGAGGTTCTTGTGGACGCTGTGGGACCGGGACTTGAATCCCTCCAACGTGGCGTCGACGCCCGGATTGCCCGTTCCCTGACTCAGGCGCCTTCTTCAGAGGCCAAATGCGTGGCCACGGAAGCCACCCGGTCGCCGCACTTCTCCAAATCGTTGACGAGGTCGTTGTAAAACACCCCGCTGGACGCCGGGTACTTGCCCTTGTCCACATCCCTCAAGTGTTTTTCCCGAAGGCGCTCAGTCAGGGCGTTGATCTTGCCCTCCACTTCCGCCACCGCATCCAAATCTGCGGCGTTCTGCCTGAGGTTCTGGTCCATGAGGGTCAAGGCTTCTTTCAGCAGCCGCAGCATCTCGATCAAGCTGGTGCGTTGCTTGGGAAGGAAATACACCCCTTGGCGACCCTTGGCGTCGAGTTGCCATGACATGTTCACCAAGGCGTCGCCCACACGCTCCAAGGCTGGGTTGATGGCCGACAGCGCGGACAACCGAGCGCTGAGTTCTGGGCTGAGCTCCTCCTGGGCCACGGCTTCCAACTTGGAAGACACCAATTGGGCGCCTTCGCTGGTGCGTTCACCCCATTTGGCCATTTGGTTCAACACGTCGGAGCGCTCACCTGGGTCCACCAATCCGAGCAATTCTTCGACGCCTGAGACCATCCTCTTCAGCGTGCCTCCACTCCTTCTGAAGTCCCCGAGTACTTCTTCCAAGGTCAACCTCGCGTCCACAATGCGTCCTGTGAACGTGCCCTCCGCCAGGGCCACCTCCTCCTGGGACGTGGTGGACCACACGAGTTTTTTGGACAACGACACCAGGTTTTCGCTGAGCAGCGACATCAAGAGGCCGTTGAACACGTTGAATGTGGTGTGAAATGACGCCATGACGTAACCGCTTCTCACCTCGGGGTCGTCGACGCCTGCGAACACCCCTGACAAGCCGTCGGCCAACAATGGAATGAGACCCACCATCCACACGCTTCCCAAGGCGTTGATCAAAAAGTGAATGCGCGCCACGCGCTTGCTGGCGCGGTTGCCCACGACGGCCGCGAGGTTGGCGGTCAAGGTGGTCCCGATGTTTTCCCCGAGAACCATGGCCAAAGCATGCTCCAGGTTGATGACGCCCGACACAAGGGCAGCCAGGGTCAACGCTGTGGCGGCCGAGGAGGATTGGATCAAGGCCGTCAGCCCCGCGCCCAACAGCAAGAACAGCACGTTGCTTCCCAGTCCCTCTCCGAGGTTGGGCAGGAGGGTGGCAAACAATTCCTGGGCGCCGAGCACGGCCATTTGGTCTTTCAACAGGTCCAAGCCAATGAACAGCAAGGCAAACCCAAAAATGATGTCCGCAATCTGCTTGGGGACGCGGCGGTCGAGCAACAACAGCGGCACGGCGAGGCCGGCCAGCGGCAGCGCCAAGTCACTCAGCGAAAAGCCGCCCAACGACAACACGATCAACCACGCGGTGATGGTGGTGCCCACGTTGGTGCCGAGCAGCACACCCACGGACTCTCGGATGGTCAGCAGTCCGGCGTTCACCAAGCTCACCAGCGTCACCGTGACGGCAGAACTCGATTGAATGAGGCTGGTGACAAAGAAGCCGGTGACGGTGCCCACCCAGGTGCTTTGGGTGACGCTGGACAAGAATTGCCTGAACGGCGTGGCGGACGCGCGGCGAATGGCGTCG
Source organism: uncultured Flavobacteriales bacterium (assembly GCA_965658045.1). Lineage (GTDB taxonomy): Bacteria > Bacteroidota > Bacteroidia > Flavobacteriales_D > Sanyastnellaceae > UBA11663. Next base: position 7,136 of record CBFHQO010000024.1, read on the forward strand.
CTCAGGGTGCGCATCCCAAACAGGAACACCCCCAGCCCTCCGAGCACACTCAAAAACCACTTGATCCAAATCATTGCGGCGGAAGATAAGAAGGGCGCCACGAGGGCGCCCTTCCTTGTGTTGTTTCAGTTCTGACTTGAAATCAGCAAGCGTTGCCGAAGTCGACAAGGAATGCGAGCAAGTCGGCCGTTGACACGGCCCCGTCTCCATTCAAATCTGCAGGGCATGGGTTGCCTGTGATGAATGTGCACAAGCCGTTGTCCACGGATGCGCCCGGGTCGTAGTTCTCTGCGTCGTTGTAGGTGCAGCCGTAGCAGCTTTCCAAATCGCAGGACGACTCGTCGCCCAGAATGGCATTGGGGTTGAAGTTGCAGGCCGCGGGGTTGTTGCAGCCGAAGGCGGAGCTGTTGGCTGCACCAGGCGTTCCTCCACTCACCCATGACGCTTGCCAATTGCCGCCATCCTCGTTTCCGTACCCGACTGGAGTGTCGATGTACAACTCCAAGATCTCAGGGATGTACTCCAACGTTGCGCAACCTCCGTCGGGGCTTTCCACGTAGTTGTTGCCCAAGATGCCGAGGGACGCTGCAGGCCATGGGGCTGCGTCGTTGTAGTCCACGGCGTTGACCACGTTTCCAAATCCGTCGCGCAAGGAAATGGCCTCTCCAGAGTTGCTGAAGTTACCTGCGTCGAGCTCTAACACTTGATATCCATTGTCGCTGTATTGCGCCAGACCATCTTCAGAAACAACCAACACAATAAATTCACCTGCAGCCATGGTCGTGCCCTCCGGGAACGTCAACGACAACTGATCCTCACCTGCCGTTTCTTGATAAAATTCATATCCCGATAAGTCCACTGACACATCTCCGAAATTCAACAACTCTACAAATTCAAAATCAAAATCTTCTCCTTGGCCTTGGGCCTCATCACAAGGGTTGTAGTGTATTTCGTTGATGAGTACACGGGGCAGGGTGTAGTAACAAGTGCTGTTGTCCTCCAACGTGGTATTCTCGTTGTAGTTGAGCGCCGTAGGATCTGTGCAACCTGTTATGACGCAAGAACCATCGTCCAGGGTTGCTGTAGAGTCGTAATTGTCCGCATCTGGATTGGTGCAGCCTAGGATGCTCACACAAGAACCGTCATCTATCGTTGCAAGAGCGTCATAATTCGGGAAGCTGCTGTCCGTACAACCCACCCGTGCCACATCTGAACTGTCTCTCGGGACCAATTTCCAATTGTCGTAGCTATAGTAGTTCGGACCCGTAACTTGGTAGTTGGCGCCCAATTCAACCAGAGCCATATCAACTCCGTCGACGTCAATACTGACACTCAGCGCATCGTAACCGAAGTTGGCGTCGGCGACCATGCCATTATCGCTGCCATCGTTAAGTTGCCATTCGCCGAAGCCGTTCAGGCTCGTGCATTCACCAGAAATTCTGACAAGAACACTCTCCCATTGTTCGTTGTTGATATCACCTGAGGCCAGCAGCTCGGCGGCAGGAAGCGTGTTTCCTGTAGACTCTATCGTGATGGTTGGAGTCTGGATTCGGGTATGACCCCAAACTTCTGTCACAGTACCTTGGACTTGAACACCATCGCTCAAGGTGACACCGGTCCCAAACACCCAAATGGCAGAGTACGGACCAGTGCCGTTTTGGATGACAAATGAGCTTGAGAAAACTGCTGTCACAATTCCACTTGTGGTCACAGAGCCGAAGTAGTTCGCTGCGTGGATCTCCTGAGGTGTCAGGAATGTCGGATACACGCAACACCCACTGTCTTCTGTTGCCGAACTGCTGTAGTTGAGGGCCCCCGGATCCATACATCCTAATGGGTCAATTGCGCACGACACTGAAATTGAATGGGTGCCCAGATCAGTGTAAATATTGGGCGCATTGATCTCCCATTCAGAGTCAATGACATTCGTGCCCGCACTCATGGCCCAATTGCCAGCGTTTCCTTTGGTGACGGATGACTTTCTAATCAGAGTGACGTCTTCTGTAGCTGCAGCTTCTCCCGCAACTGCGAAGCCTGAGCCAGGGTCTATACCGAAATCGCCGATGACATCCACGATCGCCGTATCACCTCCACAAATTTGGATGAGCGCATAGGTGTCATCGCCGTTGCTCAAGTAGGTGTAACTCTGATCACTGATGGCGTTGACAATGGAGTCATTCGAATTGGAAATGATGTACGTCCCCCCGGGAGCCACATATGCCTCCAGTGGAAAATTGAATGTCCAAAAGTCAAATTGCCCCTCCAGTGAAGACGGATTCTGGGGACATCCGTTGCTGCAGTTTGCAAGGGTATATTCTGAGAGGAAAATCGTATTGGCGGTTGGGTTGTAAAGTTCCAAGTACTTGGAGCTGCCACTTTCACTGTATTCGGAGAAAAACAGACCACAATCTCCGGATTCCTCATACGTGCAAGAACCGTCATCGATGGAGGCGAGAGGTGAGTAGTTCGAAGCGCCGCTTGTGGTGCACCCGTACAACTGGGCATCCATCTCGTCGCGCAACTGCACCTTGAATGCTCCAAAGGAGTAATCCAAGGCACCAGTAACCTGAAGCTGGTTGTTCACGGCCACCAAGTCTGCGTCAATCGCGTCATAGCCTGCGTCGTCAACCGCGAGGTCGCCTGAACCGTCAGAAAGGGCCCATTCGCCAAACCCGAGGTCCGCGTTGGTCACAGAGCCAGTCACCTGAATCAACACCCCTTCCCATGCTTCTGCGTTGGCCTCCAACGTGGTGAGCGACTCTGGGGCAGGAAGGTCGTTGCCCTGGCTGGTGATGACCACCGCGGGGTTTGCGATTCGGGTTTTGTCGAAGTACTCGACCACAGCTCCTGTCGCCTCAATGGCGTCGCCCACCGCTACAGGCACATCGGGAGCAAACAACCACATGCCGCTGTAGGCACCTTGGCCATCCTGGATACTCACGTTGCTTCCAAACACGCCCGTCACAATGCCGGACGTCACCACCACACTGTCGGTGAAGACTTCAGTCTCTTGGCCCAACTGGATGTCGGCAATGCTCGTGACGGACACCTCAATGCAAGAACCGTCGTCGAAGTCGGCAGAGGGGTTGTAGTTGGGCGATGCCAAAGAGGTGCAGCCTCCCGTGCCCACCGTGATGGTGGCCACCATACCCAAAGCGGCGTGAGAGCCGATGGAGCAGTCGTAAGTGTACACCCCGGGGGTGTTGAACGTGAAGGATCCAATGCACACGCCGGACGCGTTTCCAGACACGGGGGCGATGTAGAATGCCTCAGGGTTGCCAAACGACATGCCCGTTTGAGAATCGATGTCGCCGTTCACGTCGTGGGTGCCGCCCATGTTGGTCCAAGTCACCGTGGTGCCTGGCTCTACGCTCAACGAAGAAGGCGTGTATTGATAGCTGCTCGCTTCCACCTCCACGCCATCCACATTGCACGCGTTGTCAAACTCGCACGAGCCGTCGTCTTGAGTGGCATCGGCATTGTAGTTTGTGGCGTTTTCGTTGGTGCAGCCTGGCACAGGCGCACCACAACCGTCAAAGCTGTGTGTCCCCAGGTTGCTCCAGTCTTCATTCTCCAAGACAACCCACTCGCTGGTCTCCGCATCCGTACCAGCACTGGCAACCCAATCACCCAAATTTCCATTTTGGACGGTTGATTTCCGGACAAGGGTGTGGTCTACTGTCCCATTCGCGACACCGGCCACCGGCCATCCAAGACCTGGGTCACCATTCCAGTCGCCAATGGCGTCGATTTGGATGAAGTTGTCTTCGGTGCCCATGACAAGCATGTATCCATCGTCTCCGTTCGACAGGTACTGGTGATATTCGTCGGCTTCAGCCAAGATCGGGTCATCAGCTGATCCGTGTGAAATGATGTAAACGTCGCCTGGAGCAATGGAGGCTCCTTCGTCGAATTCATTCCAATATTCATACTGGCCTGGAACAGGCACATCATTAGCCACACTTGGGTAGGCGTAACCAGACAAATCGATTGTATCGGTGGTCGGGTTGTAGATCTCCAAGTACTTGTTGTTGCTACCGCCTTCGGCATATTCGGAGAAGAAGAGGTTGTCGCATTGCGCCGAGGCCGAGGAAGCCATCAGGGTGAAGCAAGCGAGCACGATGGAATAAAAGCGCATGTTCCTGGTTTTGAGGTTTGAACGTTCAAAACTACACATTCACCCACCAAATCCAGCATTTAAGCGCATTCTTCACGATTCATTCACATCAATCTGAAGGGTCGAACAACGTCGGGGCCGGAGGGGCCCACTTGAACGTGCTCCGGTGCAGCGGAGTGGGCCCATGCACCGTCAACGCCTGACGATGCGCCACGGTGGGATACCCCATGTTGGTGTCCCAGCCATATTCCGAGTACGTCTTGGCCGCCTGAAGCATGAATTCGTCGCGGTGGGTCTTGGCCAGGATGCTGGCCGCAGCGATGGAGGCCACCTTGGCATCGCCTTTGACAAAACAACTGTGCTCCGGCATGTCCTGGGCCGTGACAAACCGGTTGCCATCAATCAAAAGGTGGTCTGGCTCTCCCGCCAAGCCACGCACCGCACGGCGCATGGCTTCAAACGAGGCTTGCAAGATGTTCATCTTGTCGATCTCCTCCGGCGAGACAAAAGCCACGGCCCAAGTGACCGCACGGGCTTCCACTTCCTGGCGCAATTGGTCGCGTTGCGTGGTGGTGAGTTGCTTGCTGTCGTTCAGGGGCAAGGTCCGGGCGACGTCGGGGGTGAGCACCACAGCCGCGGCCACGACAGGCCCGGCCAGGCATCCCCGACCAGCTTCGTCGCACCCCGCTTCCACGCGTCCGCGCACCACTTGGTCCATCAACCTTGGCATGTCACATCGGATTTGGAGGGATTCAACATGTCGTCAATGAGGTGATTCAACGCTTGGCCACTGGCCGCCCAACTGAAGTCTTTCGCCCTTGCCAAGCCTCGCTTGCAGGCGGTGTCTCGTGCCGCTGAGTCGTGCTCTGCCGTCCACATCGCTTGCGCGATTTCGTCCGAATCCCCGGGAGACACCAACGCCAGCGCCGCGTCTCCGCACACCTCGGGCAACGACGTCACGTTGCTGGCAATGACAGGTACACCGCAGGCCATGGCCTCCAACACAGGAATGCCAAACCCTTCAAACCAAGGCACAAACACCAACGCCTCGGCCGCCCCAACCACCTTTGGCAATTCGTCGTACGGCAAGCGACCCAAACGGTGGATGCGCTTGCGAATCAAAGGCGCCACATCCATAGGCAACTCGTCCCACATGGCCGCACCCACGATGACCAAGTGACGAATCCCGCCCCGTTCCACATACCGCTCAAACGCCGTCAATAGACCTTCCATGTTCTTGCGGGGATGCAAGGACCCCACAAACACGAAGTACCGGGCTCCTCCTGTGTGTCGCTTGCGAACATCCTCCGCGGCCGAATCGGCGAGGGGCTTGAACGTGTGGTCGGCGGCGTTGGGCACAATTGAAATGTCCTTCCGCGAGAGGCCGTACGTGCCGGCAAGGTCGAGGGCGCTGGCGTCAGACACCGTCACCAATTGACGGGCCTTGGCGGCGAACCGCGGAAACTCAGTTTGGTAATAGCGCGCCCAACGTGCTGGCACCCATTCGGGATGGTGCTCGAAGTTGAGGTCGTGGATGACCGTCAACTGCGGGAAACTTGCAGGCATGCCCAGGGCCAACGGCCCCTCGAGCGAGACGAAGGCGTCGGCGCCCCAACGCCGGAGCAGGGCGCGCAAAGGCCACCCAAACCACAACTTCAGCAACCACGGCCGACGCCCAGGGATGGGCATGCGCCGAACCTCGACGTTGGGGCCCATCTCAAACATCTCATCGTGCGGCTGGTCCACCACAAGCAAGAACTCGTCGTGCGGCCTCAAACGCACCAATTCCTGGAGGCACTTCCAGGTGAAGACCCCAATGCCCTCGAGCTTTCCAGGGACCAACAACCGACCGTTCAAGGCAATGCGCGCCATGCCTTCAAAGGTACCTTCTCTGCCCATTAACTTCGCGTCGGCCCAGCACCTTAAACCACAGCACATGCCTTCTTCCAACCCCATGGAGTCGACCCACCTTTTGGTCTTCATTTCTCGGAACTTGAAAACGCTCTTGGGCGTTGGATTTTTGGCCGCAGTGGTGGCCTCCGGGGTGTCGCTCATGATGGATGAGTACTACCAGAGCACCGTGGTCATGTTCGCCACGTCCCAGCACAGCATCGGGGAGCAGTTCTTCGAGGAAACCAAGAAAAACGACCTCTTGGCGTACGGGGAAACCGAGGATGCGGAGCGGCTCTTGCAAATCCTCAACTCCCACCGCATCCGGAACCGGATCATCGAGAAGTTCGACCTGTTCACCCATTACAACATCGACCCCTCGGAGCCAGGCGCCCAGGCAGACATGGCGTTGACGTACGCAAGCAACGTGGGCGCCAACTTGACACGGTTTGGGTCCATCAAAGTGTCCGTGCTCGACACCGACCCATTCTTGGCCCGTGACATGGCCAACGACATGGCCCACTTGGTGGACAGCATCGCCAACAGCATGAGGAACGACCGGGCGCGCGACGCGTACAATTTGGCCTTGAGCACCCTGGACCAAACCACGGCCCAAATCGCCGAAGCCGAAGACAGCTTGGCCACGTTGCACAGCCTGGGGATCTACGATTTTGAAGCGCAAGTGGAGGGCCTGACGGCGCAATACGGCATGGCCCTCGCCTCCAACAACGGCGCAGCGGCACGCACCATCCGCAAAGACTTGGAGCAACTGGGCGCCCTGGCCAACGGATACAACAACCTCTCGGCCTACCTCGAGTCGGCCTACGAGCAGAAGGCCTTGCTCCAAAAGCGGGTGGACCTGATGCGCGTCGATGCCGAAACGCAGCTGCCTTCCAGCTTTGTGGTCGACTACGCCAGCGCCGCCGACAAGAAGGCCAAGCCCGTGCGTTGGTTGATTGTCGTCATGACCGCCATCGTCGCCGTGGGTGCGGCCTTCCTGGGCATGCTCGCCTGGGAGACCTTGCAACGCGCCCAAGCGTCCAACGCCTGATTCCTCCTCGGCCGTGCCCAAGTTGAACACCACCACGGTCGGCTGGCTGGCCGGATCCGCGATGCTGCTTTTGGCGGCAGCTGGATGGTGGGTGGATGTTCCCTACGTGTTGGTCTTGCCTTTGGCCGCCCTGCTGGCCTACTGGGCCTTTGCACGGCTGGACCTCTACATGGGTGTGGTGTTGGCCCTGGTGCCGCTGTCCATCAACTTGAGTGAATTGGGACTCACGTCGGTGGGATGGTACATGCCGACCGAGCCGATGCTGTTCGCCCTGTTGTTGTTGTCCTGTGCGCGTTGGCTGTCTGGAAAAAGACTGGATCGGACGCTTTGGAAGCACCCTGTCACGTGGGTCGTCCTCGCGGGATTTGTGTGGATGGGGCTGACCATTTTGCCCAGCAGCCATCCCGTGGTTTCGCTGAAAGCATGGATTTCCAGGGCCTGGTTCATGGTGGCGTTCTACTTCTTGCTCGCCGCGTGGTTTCAGCATTCGCCCAAAGCCCAAACCCGGTTTTTGGGCTTGCTCCTTGTCCCCATGTGCATCGTCGTGACGTACACCATTGTGCGTCACGCCGGCCAAGGGTTTGGCAAGGGCGCTGGCCACTGGGTCATGAAGCCGTTTTTCAAGGACCACACCTCGTACGGCGCCGTGCTCGCCATGCTCCTCCCTCCGGCCATTGCGATGGTCTGGAAAAAGCACAAGACCTCCTTGGCCCGCGTGCTGTGGGGGCTTGGCGTGGTGTGGTTGAGCGTGGGGACCGTGCTGTCCTATACCCGGGCGGCCTGGGTGAGTCTGGCTGCGGCGGGCGCCTTGTGGGCCGTGATGAAACTCGGGGTCCGGCTCAAGCCCCTGCTCGCGGTGAGCGTGGTGGCGCTGGGGGCCTTGGCCTTGTCGTGGGACGCGCTGGTGATTCAACTTGAGCGCAACAACCAGGACTCGTCAGACAACTTCTCCCAGCACATCGAAAGCATCACCAACGTGTCCACGGACGACTCCAACTTGGAACGGCTCAACCGCTGGTCGTGTGCGTTGGCCATGTTTGAATCGCGACCGTTTTGGGGCTGGGGGCCTGGAACGTACCAATTCGAGTACGCGCCGTTTCAAACCTCCACCCTTCGCACCCGCATCAGCACCAACAACGCAGACTTGGGCAACGCCCACAGCGAATACCTGGGCCCACTCGCCGAGCAAGGCCTCTTGGGTTTGTTGGCCATCCTCAGCTTGCTGATGGCCACCCTGCACTTGGGGTTCAAACTTCACAGGACCTTGACCGACCCGGAAAGTCGGGCCTGGGCGATGGGGCTTTTCCTGGGCATCATGACCTACTTCGTTCACGGCGTCTTGAACAACTTCCTGGACACCGACAAAGCCAGCGCTCCCTTCTGGGGCTTCCTGGCCATCCTTGTGGTGATGGACATTCGTCAGTCCAACGAAGGAAACAAGAACGCTGCGCTCACCTGAAGCGGCAGCTCAGCATCGCCGTGTCGTCCAACCGTGGGGTTTCACCCCTGAACGCCTCGAGCGCGCCGACAATTTGCCCATGTACGTCCTCGAGGGCTTGGCCTTCATGTCCCTTCAGCAACGACGCCAAACGCTCCGTTCCAAACGGCACTTCTACCGCGTCTTCCTGTTCCACGAGTCCGTCGGTGTAGCAGCACAGCACGGAGCCTGCCGTCACTGGAACTTGCCCTTCCTCCACGCTGGGGATGTCGCGGAACATGCCCAAGCCCACAGACCCCAGTCCGAGCAACTCGTGGCGCCCCCCAGGATGAAGGAACAGCGGGGGATTGTGGCCGCAGTTGACGTAGTCCAAGCGGTCGCCTTCGGCGTTGAGTTTGGCCACGAAAAACGTGATGTACTTCTCTCCGCGTGCGATGTCCATGACGCGGCGGTTCAAGACATGAAGCGTGTCCGTGAGGGTGCCTGTGTGGGCGCGGAACAACGCCCGGACCTGCGCTTGAAAATTGCTCATCAGCAGGGCCGCACTCATGCCCTTGCCACTCACATCGGCCATGCAAATGACCGTCTCGTTCGACTCCGTGACGAAGGCGTCGTAACAATCGCCACCCACTTCGGTGTGGGGCTGGTAATGCCCCGCCACGTCCAAGTCAATGTGGTCCCAGCACTCGGGCAACAGCATCGCCTGCATCTCGCCCGCGAGCTCCAACTCCCGCCGGAGCGCCTCCTGCTCCAGGTTCCGGCGGTTCATTTGACGGTTGCGTCGCGCCACCACCAAGATGTTGGTCAGCGTCACGAGGAAATTCAAGTGTTTCACCACAGGACTGACGCCCCGCGAATCCGAGGTGTCCCCTGCCAGCACCACCGCAATGGCCTCGTCGTGTTGGTGAATGGGCACCACCACGTCAGAGGGGTGCTGGTCCGCGTCCATGGCGCCTGCCAACCCAATGCCATCCAAGTCCAAGGACTCGAAAAAGGCAGAAGGTCTGGAAGCCGGCCACGCAGAGTCGGTGCCTTCAGACACGAGCAAGGACCAGCGCTCGCCGTCCAAATCTGCGGCGTACAACACAAGGCGATCGATGCCGAGGTTTTCCTTCAACGCCCCCACATACTGGGACATCAACTCGGCCTCGGACGTCTCGCTGTTGATGGCTTGGGTGACCTGAAGCAACGCATTCAACTTGAAGTCTCGCAATTCGAGCTTCTCCTTGAGGCGGCGTTCCTTCCCGTGGGTCATCCCCTCGAGCTCACTTTTTGATGCGCTCCGTGTAATCACCGCTGCGCGTGTCCACTTTGATCCAATCGCCTTTGTTGATGAACAAGGGCACCCGCACTTCAGCTCCTGTGTCCACCGTGGCGGGCTTGAGCGAGTTGGTGGCGGTGTCTCCTTTCACGCCAGGCTCGGTGTAGGTGATCTCCAACTCCACATGGCTCGGCAAGTCGCAGCTGATGGGGCGTTCCTCCTCGGCGTGGAAGACCACCAAGCAGTTCAATCCGTCTTTCAAGAATTGCGGGGCGCTGATCAAATGCTTTTCCAACCGGACCTGCTCGTAGGTCTCGGTGTTCATGAAGTGGTAGCCCTCGTCGTCGTTGTACAAAAACGTGTGCTCCCGGGTCTCGATGCGCACAGGGTCGATTTTGTGCCCGGCGTTGAAGGTGTTGTCCACCACTTTGCCGGTCTCGATGTTCTTCAACTTGGTGCGAACAAAGGCCGCGCCCTTGCCAGGTTTGACGTGCAAAAACTCCACAATTTGCCACAACCCGTTGTTGTGGTTGAGGACCATGCCGTTCTTGATGTCGCTGGTGTTTGCCATGTCTGTAGGTTCGTGAAGGCCAAGATAGGACAGCCCTTCACGCTTCCCACGACAATCGAAGCGCGCAACGAAAGGCGACTTGTTGAGAAGGTGCACAGGAGGCATGGACCGACCAAGTTCGATTTCCTTCTCTGTCGTTCCATGCCGCCCAAAGAGAAGCGCGCGCACCCTGCGCTGGAGTTTGCATCCACGTCATCCTGTCTGCCCACGGCAAGACCGCGCGTTGCGTGGCCCCTCCTTGGACGCCCTCCATCCACAACATCCCCAGCCTTGCGCGCCTTGGCCCCTCCAGCCTGTAGGTCATCTTCACTTGCCTCGCCAAAGCCCATCCCTCGCTGGAGCGGTGGACCGTCATCTTGACTTGACCCCTTTCGCGCTGGTGCCGCACCCCACATTCAGCTTCATCCTCGCCTGCGGTGAAGGCCAAGCGCCATCCAGGCTTGGGGCGCACCCTTGCTTCCAGCATGGCCGTTCTGTTGTCCACAGACAACCTCATCTGAAAGGGCACACCCCCCTGCCTGGGGCGGCAGGCCATGCTGTACAACGTGGCAAATTGAGAAGCCTCGGGCTCGTGAAACACCCATCGGCCCCGGCCTGTCGCTTGAAGCAACCAAGCGTCCCCCCAAGCCCGTCGGACAGAGGCGTGGCCCAGGACCGCCCGGTCTGGCCAAACCATGGCCAAGGCCCATTTGAACGTGGTGAGGCCCCACCACAAACGCCCCCGAAGCACCCAGCTTCTGGGTTCCTGTGGACATCCATCCTTCAAGGTCGAGCCACACGTCTGGTTCTTGTTGTGATCTGGCCAATGCCGCCACATGACTGGGTCCAATGGACGCCCCAAACGTGCGATCACCCAGGAACCACTCGCCCGCCAAACCACGCATCAGGCCGTGATGTCCCGTTTGCATGGACGGCGTCAACCGGCCCGGAGCCGGCAATCCCGGGTCGCCCACATGCCACTCCGTTCCGAAAGTCCGACCTCTCGGAATCGTCAGGCCTTGCCCCCATGCTGCGCTGTGGTCTCCAAGCGTCCAGTGCAAATCTCCACGACGGCCCCAAAGCGATCCAGCCCAAGTCGTGGGGTGGTCCGTGGTGCATGTCCATTTGGCCCGCGACGTCTTCCCCCTCCAAACGCCCATGCCTTCAGGCGTCAAGGATTGCGCGGACCAGGACCGTTGAATCACCCAGGAATGCTTGCTCGGGCTTGGGCGTTGTGCCGCACTTGCCACTTGCTCCATCGCCCACCGTCGTCACCAAGGTTGTCTTTCAAGCCAACGCTGCGTGGCCGCGTCCAGGCCTTCGACACGCCTGGCCGTTTCAACAGCCCAAGGCTTGCCGTGAAGCTCGACATGCCTCGCTACCGCCTCGGCCGCAGCCCAGCTGCAATGGCCCTGTTCCGCCGCCCGACTCAAGGTGCGCAGCACCTCCACCGCCACGTCGCACGACCATTCTGAAAGACCCTTTTGGGCCACTGCAACCACGAAGGACGTGACCTGAATCCCCATCAAGACCGCCGCCTTGATCGCAGCCCTCCATGTCATTCTTCCCATCGCCAAGCCAGGTGATGAAACGCCACAACACCGCGCTGTCCGCGGACCACACGCCACCCATGCCGCCTCGAGTTCACACGTCCCAACCGCGTCAAGGACTTGGATGTCTCCTCTGGGAGCGAGCCCGTGACGAGAGCTGGGGACCAAGACCACCCCACTTCAGCCACCCACCTCGGGCCTCCAAGCAAGACCTGGAATCCCCGACTCCAACGACGCCACAAACGCAGGTCATCCATCCAGTTTGGATCGGGATTCCACCGAACGCCCCACTGTCCTTCCTGAGACCACATCAACTCCGGACACCCCAATAAACCCGCTGGGTTGGGAGGCTGCCACGAGGCAGACCATGTCCATGGACCCTGAAAGGCCCCGCGCGCGGTCCATCCCACCACCGCTGCAAATATCCCCGACCCTTCCACCACATGGCTGAACCGGGCCTCGGCAGAGGCCCAAGCGTCTACCTGCCGCAACTGCGGCCATCGGTCGACCCCGACCTGGACGAGCACGTCCAAGGAGAGCCCCCCGACGACTTTGTGCTGGCCTCCACTCACGCTGTGTTGCTGCCATGCTGCCTAGCCTTGGTGATGCATCCCGGCAACCCACTGGGCACCAGGCATGTTGCGTCCGAACCGCGCGTCCATCCCAAACCAAGGGGCCCCCGCCACATGCTGATGGATGGCAATCTCCCCCCATTGGGAACGAAGGTCAGACGCCTGGGCGCAAGCCACGACCGCAGGAATCCACATGGCCGCAACCCAATCTCAACGACTTCACAACGCAAACAAATCATCCGCAAAGCCGCTGAAAGCGACCGGGTTGACAAACGCAGCACATGGCTTGGCCTGCGAGAAAAACGACCTACCTTTGCGGCCCTTGAAAGACGCGGGTGTGGTGAAATTGGTAGACACGCCAGACTTAGGATCTGGTGCTTCGGCGTGGGGGTTCGAGTCCCTCCACCCGCACACTTTCAGGAAACCATAAGGCAACCAGAATTTCCGCCATGAACATTGCACAAACTGCACTCGACGACCTCCGCATCGAATTGGCCGTCACCCTGACTTCAGACGACTACACCCCACGAGTTGATCGCGCGTTGAAGCGTCACCAACAGCAAGCCCAAATGCCTGGCTTCCGCAAAGGGAAAGTGCCCATGCAGCTCATTCGTCGTCAATACGGCCAGTCCGTGTTGGCCGAGGAGTTGAACCAGATGCTCAGCGAACAGCTTCAAAACCACATCCAGGAAAACAAGCTGAACGTCCTCGGCAACCCCATCCCAAGTGAGAAGACAGAGGACACTGGAGATTGGAACAACCCTGGCGATTTCACCTTCAACTACGAAGTGGGTCTCGCGCCAGAGTTGAGCCTGGAGTTTGGGAAAAGTGCCAAGTTCACCCGCCACAAAATCAAAGTGGACAAGGCCGCCATTGAGCGCCAGGTCACAGACCTGCAACGCCGCCACGGCAAGATGACCGACCCCGACAAATCGGAGGCCAACGACATGCTCGTCGGCGCCTTTGCGCAACTCGACAGCGACGGCAACGTGTTGGAAGGCGGCATTGCCAGCGACAGCACCATCAGCGTGGAGTTTGTGGAAGACAAGAAGACCAAGAAAGCCCTTGTGGGAATCGAACCAGGTTCGACCGTGGACGTCGACCCGCACAAAGTGAGCCGTGGGCATGACGATTTGGGCCGCATGTTGGGCATCAGCCACGAGCAAGTCCACGACCTCCAAGGGAACTTCCGGTTCACCGTGAAAGAGGTGAAGCGCCTCGAGCCCCACGACATCAACCAGTCGCTGTTCGACAAAATCTACGGCGAAGGCGTCGTCACCGACGAGAAGGCTTTCCGCGAGCGCGTGGCCGAGGACCTCGACGGGCACTTTGACCGCGACGCAGAATGGGTGTTTCGACGCCGCTTTGTGGTCGACCTGCTTGAAAAAATCGACGTCAAGCTTCCCGACGCTTTCTTGAAACGCTGGATTGCGTTGACCAACGAAAAGCCCCTCACGCCTGAGCAGCTCGAGGAGGAGTACCCTGGTTACGCCGAGTCGTTGCGCTGGCAAATTCTCCAGCAGACCGTGGCCCAGGCCATCGACCTCAAGGTGGACGCCGCTGAACTCGAGGCCGAGGCCAAGCGTCAAGTGGGTGCCCAGTACGCGCAATATGGCATGCCCATGGACGAGGAAACCCTCGGCAACGTGGCCAAAAACGTCCTCAACGACGAAAACGAGCGCCGCCGCATCGCGGACGTGCTCGTCGAGCGGAAGGTGGTCGACGACCTCAAGACGCGCGTCAAGATTTCAGAGAAGTTGGTGAGCTTCGACGAGTTCGGAAAGCTCGCCGCAGAGGTGCGTTGATTCTACCCCTGCGGTTGTGAACAACCTGCCCTCATGAGGGGTGGGGTGTCCTGAGGTGGGTGTAATTTGGTCCAACAGATTCGCACCATGAACAACCGCAAAGAATTCCTGAAGTATGCCGTGGGACACCATGGCATGAGCAGCCACACTGTCGAAGACTACATTTCAGCCACCCACGGACCTGTTTCGGGGCCTGAAAGCATGACCCGCACCGTGATTGAAGAGCGCCCCATGCCCTTTCGCGAGGTGGACGTCTTCTCGCGCTTGATGGCCGACCGCATCATCTTCCTCGGCACCGGGGTGGACGACTACATCGCCAACATCATTCAAGCCCAGTTGCTCTTCTTGGAATCGACCGACCCCGGGAAGGACATCCAGATCTACATCAACTCTCCCGGCGGAAGTGTGTACGCGGGATTGGGCATCTACGACACCATGCAGTACATCCGTCCTGACGTGGCGACCATTTGCACCGGCATGGCGGCGTCCATGGGTGCCGTGCTTTTGTGTGGCGGGGCCGCAGGCAAGCGCACAGGACTCAAGCACAGCCGGGTCATGATCCACCAGCCCCTTGGAGGTGCACGAGGCCAAGCTTCCGACATTGAAATCACGGCGCGCGAAATCCAAAAGCTCAAGAAAGAGCTCTACGACATCATCGCCCAGCACAGCGGTCAGACCTACGACAAGGTGTGGGAGGACAGCGACCGAGACTATTGGATGATCGCCGAGGAAGCCAAGGAATACGGCATGATCGACGAGGTCCTGGTTCGTCCCAGCTGATTCATGGCAGACAAAGACCTCCAATGCTCGTTCTGCGGACGCCCCAAGGCGGACGTGGACATTCTGATTGCTGGAGCCACAGGCCACATCTGCGAACGCTGTGTGGACCAGGCTCAGGCCATCGTGGCGGAAGAAGGTGGCACCCAAGCTTCGGCACAATCTTCCATCGACTTCACCCTGCGCAGACCAGCTGAAATCAAGGCCCACCTCGACGAGTTTGTGATTGGTCAGGACGCCGCCAAGCGCACGTTGAGCGTCGCGGTGTACAACCACTACAAGCGTCTGACCCACGAACATGCCGGCGGTGATTCGGGCATTGAGTTGGACAAGAGCAACGTCATCTTGGTGGGCGAAACAGGCACGGGAAAGACACTTCTGGCCAAGACCATCGCACGCATGTTGGACGTGCCCTTCTGCATCGCCGACGCCACCGTGTTGACGGAGGCAGGCTATGTGGGGGAGGACGTGGAAAGCGTGCTGTCGCGGCTCTTGCAAGCGGCCGACTACGACGTGGAGGCCGCCGAGCGAGGCATCGTCTTCATCGACGAGATTGACAAAATTGCCCGGAAGAGCGACAACCCCTCCATCACCCGCGACGTGAGTGGCGAGGGTGTCCAACAAGCGTTGCTGAAACTGCTGGAAGGCACTGACGTGCAGGTCCCGCCCCAAGGCGGCCGAAAGCACCCCGAACAGAAGCTCATCACCGTGAACACCGCGAACATCTTGTTTGTCTGCGGCGGGGCATTTGCCGGGATGGAAAAAATCGTCGCCCGCCGGTTGCGTCAAAGCACCATTGGCTACGCCAACCAAGGCATGACGGTGGAGGACTCTGAAGCGCTGGCTTACGTGGATCCCTCGGACCTTCGGGCCTTTGGATTGATTCCGGAATTGATCGGCCGATTCCCCGTGCTGACGGCCTTGCGGCCCCTCAAGCGGGATGCCTTGCGACGCATCCTGACCGAGCCCAAAAACGCCCTCGTGCGCCAGTACGTGCACATTTTTGCCATGGACGACATCAAGCTCAGCTTCGACAGCGGCGCCCTCGATTTGATTGTGGACCACGCCGTGGAACGCAAGCTTGGGGCACGTGGCCTTCGGGGCATTTGTGAGGTGATTTTGCGCAACGCGATGTTTGACCTTCCAGGGAGCGACACCAAGACCTTGAAAGTCACGGCGAAATACGCCCAATCCCAGCTGGACGCGCAACACCAACAAGCTTCTTGACCATGCTCCGAATCTGCGTTCCCTCCTTCCTTCTTGCATGCAGCATGATGACTGCGTGTTCCGAATCCCAACCCACGGCTGGGACCGACAACCACGTCGTTTCTGAGGAAGTCACCCGTGCAATCATGGAAGACGTGGACGCAGCCCAATTCCAACGGTTGATTGCCGAATTGGATGGGGCCCTCTTGCTCGACGTGCGGACGCCAGAAGAATGGGCGGAAGGACACCTTGCTGGGGCAGCGCACAGAGATTATTGGGGCGACGACGACTTCGACGTGGCCATGAACAGCATCCCCCGAGACAGGCCTGTGTTGGTGTACTGTGCGGGTGGGGGCAGGAGCGGTCTGACCGCCCAAGAGTTGAACAAAGCAGGACACCTCGAAGTGTACAACCTCGAAGACGGCATCTCCGGTTGGCAAGACGCAGGACTTCCCGTCACGACCGGACCAGCTGTCGACTTCTGAGCGTGCGCCGTGTGAACTCCTTGTGAACAACGGAGTCGCCGGAAACACAGGGGCGGCCTGGCCTCCATGCTACATTCGGCGTTCACCGAAAGAACCTCGACGTGGCAGGCAAGGAAACCCCATTGATGAAGCAATACAACCGGATCAAGGCCAAGCATCCGGATACCGTGTTGCTCTTCCGTGTGGGCGATTTCTACGAGACGTTCGGGTCTGACGCAGTGGCGGCAGCCAACGTGCTCGACATCGTGTTGACCAAACGCGGCAACGGCAGCGCCTCTGAAATCGAATTGGCCGGATTCCCGCACCACAGCCTGGACACCTACCTCCCCAAGCTTGTCAAGTCTGGCCTGAAGGTGGCGGTGTGCGACCAGCTGGAAGACCCGAAACAAGCCAAGGGCCTCGTGAAGCGCGGTGTCACGGAGCTCGTCACCCCGGGCCTTGTGATGCACGACCACGTGCTGGAAAGCAAGGCCAATCACTACGTCGCCGCCATCCATTGGACACCCAAGGCCGTCGGACTGGCGTTGCTTGACCTGAGCACGGGGGAATTTCAAGCCGCAGAAGGAGACGCCCGATGGGTGGACCGCATCCTGAAAAGCCTTGAACCCAAAGAGTGGCTCATCGACCGGAGGCATGAAGCTGATGTCCGGGCGCTGTTTGGCGACGACGTGCCTCGGACCAAGCTGGAGGACTGGGTCTTCACCCAAGCCTACGCGGAGGAATGGATTGCCAAACAGTTCGCCACAGGATCCTTGAAGGGCCTCGGACTGGACGATGCGCCCCTCGCCACCATCGCGGTTGGCGCCGTGCTGCATTACCTCGACCTGACCCACCACAGAGAGACGGCGCACATCCAAGGCGTGGCCAGGTTGCGGCCCACCGACGGCATGTGGCTTGACCGATTCACGGTGCGGAACCTCGAAATCCTGCACACGAACCACGAAGACGGCACCTCTTTGGTGGAGGTTCTGGACCGGTCATGCACCCCCATGGGTGGTCGGGCACTCCGCCGGGCACTCGTGGCACCGTTGACCGACCTGGACACCTTGGCCCAACGGCACGAAGCCGTCGATCGGTTGGCCGAGGAAGTTGCCCTTCACCACGAATTGAGGACCATCCTCGGACGTGTGGGGGACCTCGAGCGATTGACCTCCAAGGCGAGTTCTGGCCGCATCAACCCCCGCGAATTGGGCCACGTCCGCCGAGGGCTGCACGCCGTGCAAGCCGTGGCCGACGCGACAGCCGGGGAAGCCTCGTTGTTGCCGTACCTCGAATCGTTGAACCCTTGCAGTGCCCTTCTGGCCAGGTTGGACCAGGAGCTTGTCGACGAGCCCGCCGTGGCCATTGGGAAGGGGGAGGTCATCGCCGCCGGGGTCAATGCCGAGCTCGACGACGTGCGGAGGTTGGCGTTCAACAGCCAGGAAGCCCTCGACGCCATCCGCGACCGGGAGGCCGAGGCCACGGGAATCTCAGGGTTGAAGGTGGCGTTCAACAACGTGTTTGGGTACTACCTCGAAGTCCGCAACGCCCACAAGGACAAGGTTCCCGAAGGCTGGATTCGGAAGCAGACCCTGACGCAAGCCGAGCGCTACATCACCGAGGAATTGAAGGACTTGGAATCCCAAATTCTCTCGGCCAAAGACAAGGCCCAAGCCTTGGAAACCACCGCATTTTCCAGCCTTGTGGCTGCCTGTGCACAAGAACTTCCCGCGCTGATGGGCAACGCCAGGGCGATGGGGCTGTTGGACATGCTGTCCTCGCATGCCGAGTCGGCCGTGGAATTGGGGTACACCCGCCCCCGCATGCACGACGGGCGAAGCATCTCCATCTCAGAGGGCCGGCACCCTGTCATCGAACGACAACTGCCCCCGGGCGAAACCTACGTCGCCAACGACATCCAACTCGATCCCGACACCCGACAAATCCTGATGGTCACAGGGCCCAACATGTCGGGCAAAAGCGCACTGTTGAGGCAAACCGCACTCATTTCCCTGATGGCGCAATCGGGGTCGTTTGTCCCCGCCAAACACGCCGATTTGGGCATCCTCGACCGAATCTTCACCCGAGTCGGTGCGTCCGACAACATCAGCAGCGGCGAATCCACCTTCATGGTGGAGATGAACGAAACCGCGGCCATCCTCAACAACCTCACGCCCCGCAGCCTGGTGCTGTTGGATGAGATTGGGCGCGGCACCAGCACGTACGATGGCGTCAGCATCGCCTGGGCCATTGCCGAGCATTTGCACGAGACCAGCAAGCACCGGCCCCTGACGCTGTTCGCCACACATTATCACGAGCTCAACGACATGAGCCAGCGTTTGTCTCGGATTGTGAACGTGAACGTGAGCGTGAAGGAGATGAACGGCAAGGTGGTCTTCCTCCGCAAGTTGGCTCCAGGCGGCAGCAACCACAGCTTTGGCATCCATGTGGCCCGCTTGGCGGGCATGCCACGAACGTTGGTGCTCCGTGCAGAAGATGTCCTGGAATCGTTAGAGTCGGCGCGAAGTGGCGAGGGGGTGACGGCCCAAGCCGACCACATGCCCCGTCACGAAGCCCCCGATTTGTCCGCGATTGTCCCCGCTGCGGAGGGCATGCAAATGAGCTTCTTCCAACTGGACGACCCTGCCCTAGAGTCGATACGGGACCAACTGATGGAAGTGGACATCGACCACTTGACGCCTGTGCAGGCCCTGATGAAGCTTCACGAAATCAAAGCGACCCTCTCGGGCAAAAAAGCCTGAGCGTGGTACGACGGGAGGCGGTCAGAGCGCGGCCGTCAACAAGTCGAGGGGCTTCCAAGGCATGCCCCGGTCCACAGCCAATTCCTCGTGCGTGAGCGTGCCGTTGAACATGTACACGCCTGTGGCCATCAAATTGCGCTCCTTGATCGAGGGCACCAGCCCTCCGTCTGCCGCCAGCCCCAACAGCAACGGGGCGGCCAGGTTGCTCATCGCCTTGCTGGCCGTACGAGACACTCGGGAGGGGATGTTGGGCACGCAGTAATGGATGACGCCGCACTCGATGAACGTGGGGCGCTCGTGGCTGGTGAGTCGCGAGGTTTCAAAAACCCCACCTTGGTCGATGCTGACGTCGACCACGATCGAGCGTTCACGCATGCCGGCCACCATGGGTTCGCTGACAAGCATCGGGGCCCGGGAACCGGAGCCTCGTACGGCCCCAATGGCCACGTCGGCCGTCTTGAGCGCCTCTTCCAGCACCGAGGGCTGAAGGGTGGACGTCCACAACCGCTGGCCCACGGCGTTTTGAAGCCGGATCAAGCGGTGCACGCTGTTGTCGAACACCTTGACCGTGGCGCCGAGACCCAACGCGGACCGGGCCGCGAATTCCCCCACGGTGCCTGCACCGAGGATGACCACTTCGCTGGGACGCACCCCACTGACCCCACCCAGCATGTTCCCCATGCCTTGCTCGCTGGCCATGAGTTCTCCTGCAATGAGGATGGCTGTGTTGCCGGCGATTTCGCCCATCGCCCGGACCAAGGGCTGGATGCCGTTTTCATTTTGGACGAAGTCCCACGCAATGGCCGTGGTCTTCTTGGTGCTGAGGGCTTCGAGCAGGCCTTCGTTTTGAACGCTCAACTGCAAGGCCGAGATGAGGGTTTGGCGCATGCCCATCAAGGCGACTTCTTCCAAGGAGGGCGGCTCCACCTTGAGCACAATGCTGGCCTGGAAGACCTGACTCTTGTCATAGACAATTCGGGCGCCCGCCTCGCTGTAATCGTTGTCCGAGAACTGTGCGTTGGCTCCGGCTTGGGTTTCCACCAACACTTGGTGACCATGCGCGGCCAAAAGTGCGACCGCTTCAGGCACAAGGGCCACACGCTTTTCCTGCAAGCTCGTTTCCGCTGGGATGCCGATGGTCAACTCGGCTTGCCCCTTCTTGGCCTCGAGCAATTCTTCTTGCGGGAGCAGGGCGGCCTCTCGAGCGAGGGCTTTGATGGCTTTGCGTCCAGTATCCATGACGGCCCCAAAATAGCCAAGCCCAACCGATTCAACCCCGCAGGGCCGACAAAATGCACTGCCTTGTGCCGTCGGGGAGCTCTTCAATTTGGAGCAGATGCGCGTCGTCGGGCATCAACCCAGGCACGCGCTCGGGCCACTCCACCAACGTGAGCACGTCTTCAAGCAGCATGTCGGCAATGCCGGCGCGCTCCGCCTCTTCCTCGTGCTCCAACCTGTACAGGTCCATGTGCCGGACTTGGCAAGGCTCACCATGCCGTGACACTGTGTGGTGGTGCACCAGCCCAAACGTGGGGCTCGCCCCCTCCTCCTCGGTGCCCCACACCTGCAACATCGCACGGACCAAGGTGGTCTTCCCAGCCCCCATGGTGCCATGCACGGCCACGACGCCAGCCACTGGCAAGGCCGCAGCCACTTCCGCAGCCACCTTGGGCAATTCTTCCAGGCTGTAGCCCTTCCAGGAGGCGAGTTGGGTCAATGTCGGCATGTCACTGCGTGTTTTTGGGGTCCAACACCACCCAAGGAATGATCATCTCTTCCATGCTCACGCCGCCATGCTGGAACGAGTTCCGGAACGTCTTGACGTAGCGGGACGCGTTGTTGGGGTACACCAAAAAGTCCCTCGTCTTGGCAAAGATGTAGGTGCTAGAGACGTTGGGTTTGGGAAGTCCCACCTTGTCCGGTTGCTTCACTTCCATCACCTCCTCGGCGTTGTACCCAAGGTTCTTGCCCACTTTGTAGCGCAGGTTGGCGTTGGTCGCGCGGTCGCCACGCACCTCCACGGGGTGGTCCACCCGCATGGTGCCGTGGTCGGTGGTCAACACCACGCGCCCGCCCATCTCCGCCATGGCGTCGAGCATGTGCTTCAACGGGCTGTGCACAAACCACGAATGCGTCAAGCTCCGGTACGCCGCCTCGTCGTCGGCCAATTCCTTGATCACCTCCATCTCTGACCGGGCATGGCTGAGCATGTCCACGAAATTGTAGACCACCGTGGTCACGGATTGGCCTTTTTGCTCATGGAAGCGGTCGGCCAAGCGCTTGCCCGCTTCGAGGCTGGTGATCTTGTGGTAGGCGGTCTTTCCTTTCACCCCCATGCGCTCAAACAGCGCTTGCTGCAGCTTGGCCTCGTGGGCGTTTTTGGAGCCTTCGGCCGATTCGTCGATCCAGCAATCGGGCATCGTCCTGGCGATGTCGGCAGGGGTCATTCCCGCGAACAAGGCGTTTCGCGCGTACTGCGTAGCCGTCGGCAACAGGCTGAAATACGTTTTCTCTTCCGCGACGTTCCAATCGTCCGAAAGCACCGGCGCGATCGCACGCCATTGGTCCCAGCGCAGGTTGTCGATGACCACCAAAAACAGCGGGCGACCCTCGGACCCGGCCACCGCGTCGGGCAGCCACGTGGGCAGCACCTCGTGGGACATCACAGGGCCTTGCTCCAACCCCGTCATCCAGTGTTCGTAGTGGTCTTCTATGAACCGCGCGAATTGGTGGTTGGCCTCGGCATGTTGATTTTCCAAAATCTCCAACATGCCGCCGTCGCCAGAATCGCCCAACGTAAGATGCCAGTGGCACAGCCGGCGGTAGACCTCGGACCATTCCTCCGCGTTCAACCGCCCGCCCAACTGCATGGCCAACTCACGGAACTCCCGCATGTAGGCCGACTGCGCTTGCTCGCCTTGAATCCGTCGGTTGTCCAAGATTTTCTTGACCGCCATCAAGATTTGGTTGGGGTTCACCGGCTTGATCAGGTAATCGCTGATTTTGGAACCGATGGCCTCCTCCATGATGCGTTCCTCCTCGCTTTTGGTGATCATGATGACGGGCAACTCAGGCCGTTTGGACTTGATGCGCTGAAGCGTCTCGATGCCATTCAAGCCGGGCATGTTTTCGTCCAAGAACACCACGTCGTACGCGTGCTCGTCCACCCGCTCAAGCGCCTCGACCCCGCTGTTGACACCCGTCACGTCGTACCCCTTTTCGTCGAGGAACAACATGTGGGGCCGGAGCAATTCGATTTCGTCGTCAGCCCAAAGAATGTGTGGTCGTGCCATGCGCGTGTGTGTTCGAGCAAAACAGGCCGCCGCAAGCGTTCTCGGCACCCGTATCTTGCGACAAAGTAACGCCGAGACGCGCGACATCGTATGCCAGCAAGCAAGGTCAACCGACACAAAATCCTGAACGATCCGGTCTACGGATTTGTCACCCTGCGTCACGCCCGTGCGCTGGACCTCATGGACCACCGCTACATGCAGCGTCTGCGCCGCATTTCGCAACTGGGTTTGTCGCATTTGGTCTACCCCGGGGCGGTCCACAACCGCTTTCACCATGCCGTGGGATGCATGCACCTCATGCAAGAAGCCATCGACAGCCTCCGGAACAAGGGCGTGGACATCAGCGAAGCGGAAGCGGAGGGGGCTTGCCTGGCCATTTTGCTTCACGACGTGGGCCACGGCCCGTTCAGCCATGCTTTGGAGCACAGCATTGTGCAAGGGGTGCACCACGAGGACGTGAGTGCCTTGATCATGGGACGGTTGAACGAGGAGTTCAGCGGGGCGTTGGATTTGGCAATTGAAATCTTCAACGACCACCATCCCAAGAAATTCCTGCACCAACTCGTCAGCAGCCAGCTCGACATGGACCGCCTGGATTACCTCGCCCGGGACAGCTTCTACAGCGGAGTCACCGAGGGCAAAGTGGGCAGCGAGCGCATCTTGAAGATGCTGGACGTGGTGGACGGCCAATTGGTGGTCGAGGAAAAGGCCATCTACTCCATCGAAAAATTCGTGGTGGCGAGGCGCTTGATGTACTGGCAGGTCTACCTGCACCGCACCGTGCTCAGCGCGGAGCACATGCTCATGCTCGTCCTGCGCAGGGCCAAACACCTGGCCCGCCAAGGGGTCGACGTGTTCGCTTCCCCGGCGCTGTCGCTCTTTCTTCACGACGACCTCGACCGGGCGAAGTTTTTGGCCGATCCGGCGGTGCTGGAGCGGTTCTGCGAGCTCGACGATTCCGACATTTTCGTGGCCATGAAAGCCTGGCGCCATCACGACGACAAGGTGCTGTCCATGCTCAGCACTCGGCTGCTCGACCGGGGCTTGTTCCGCATCGAACTTCGCCCCGAGCCGTTCACGGACGAGGACGTGCAAGAGCGCGTGGCCGCCACCGCAGCCCACTTTGGCTTGGACGAGGAAGACGCCCAATTCCTGGTCAGCAACGCCATGATTGACAACAAGGCCTACGTACCCCGAGGCATTTTGGTCCACTACAAAGACGGGTCCATCCGCGACTTCGCAGAAGCCAACGACCACCTTAGCCTCCAGTTGCTCAGCAAACCGGTGGAGAAGAGCTTTTTGTGCTACCCGAAGGAACTCGCGCCGCCCACGCGGTCGTGAATCTTCACGTCAATCTGGGGTGATGTCCTCGCCCAGGGCGTTGTACACGTGGTACTCCAAGAATTCCAGGTTGGAATTGGATTCCACTGCGAGCTTGATGGCGAATTCCTTCTCCCAAGCCCGACGCCTGGATTTCCACCAGCCCTGCTGCAAGTAGGCCTCCAGCACAGGGTGCACCATCAGCGTCATCCGCTTTCGGTTTTCCCCTTCTGCGAGGTACTTCAGGGCAGAAGCAATCTTGTCTGTGATCAAAATGCTGGCCTCGACCTTGCCGGTCCCGTTGCACGACGGACAGGCGTCGGTCGTCACAACCTCGGCCACATCTCGGACGCGCTGACGCGTCATTTCCACCACGCCAAACCGGCTTGGTGAAGCGATGTTGTGCTTGGCCTTGTCGCGTTTCATGGCCTCTTTGAGGGCGTCGGTCAACTGCTTGTTGTGCTCGCGCTTGGCCATGTCGATGAAGTCGATGGCGATGATGCCTCCCATGTCGCGAAGGCGCAACACCCTGGCGATTTCTGGAACCACGTCCAGGTTGGTCAACAACGCATTCTCTTCCTGGCTCGACGCGCCCTTCTTGCGGCCGCCGCTGTTCACGTCGATGACGTGCATGGCTTCCGTCTGCTCAATCACGAGGTAAGATCCCGACCGCAAGTTCACTTGACGACCAAACGCCGCCTTGATCTGGCGGTGGATGGACATGTTGTTGAACAGGTCTTTGGCCCGGCTCAATTTGACCATGGCCTCGTCCCCGGATTTGCTTTGGGCCAAGAACTCCTTGACCTCATCTGCCACGCGAGGGTCGTTGACGTGAATGGCGGTGCACGACTTGGTCATGACGTCGCGAAGGACGGCGCTGACCTGGTTCACTTCGCCCAACACACGCTTCCCTGGTTTGGCACTTTTGAGGTTGGTGTACAGCTTTTGCCAACGGTCGACCAAATCCTGCAAGTCTGTGTGCAGGTCTGCCGAACCCTTGTTTTCCGCCACCGTCCGCACGATGATGCCAAACCCCGGGGGTTGGATGCTTTGCATGAGGCGACGCAACCGGCTGCGTTCTTTTTCCCCTTTGATGCGCGAAGACAGACTCACCTTGTCGCTGAAAGGCACCAGCACCAAATAGCGCCCCGGCAGGCTGACCTCAGCCGTCAACCTCGGACCCTTGGTGCTGATGGGTTCCTTTGCAACTTGAACCAGGACGAGCTGGGATGCGGACACGTAATCCTTCATCTTGCCCTTCCGGTCGATGTCTTCTTCCCGCTTGAATTTGCTGATGTCGGATGTGGGTTGCTTGCCTGACATCACGCGCTTGACCCAAGTCTGCTGCGTCTTGTACTGGGGACCGAGGTCGGAATGGTGCAAGAAGGCATCCTTTCCGTGGCCCACGTCGACAAAACCTGCATTCAGGTTGGGCATGACTTTCCTCACGCGGCCGACGTAAATGTCGCCCACGGCGTATTGCACGTCCCCACGGTCGCGGTGCAGCTCCACGAGCTGACCGTCTTCCAGGACGGCAATGTCAACGCCCTTGGGCGTTGAATTGATGACGAGTTCCGCGTCCATCACATGAAGTACCGCGACTTGAGGCTGCTCCTCACAGCCTCAAGTCACGCACATTACTTCTTCTTGTGACGGTTCTTGCGAAGACGCTTCTTCCGCTTGTGCGTGGCCATCTTGTGACGCTTGCGCTTTTTTCCGCTTGGCATGATGATGATGTTTAAATGCTTGTTTCTGCAAGGGCAGATTCAAGCCGTTCGATGATTCCTTCCACGCTCTTGGCCACGGCTGTGTCCGGAGCGAGAGGAAGGTAAGATTTGTATTCAGTCAGGGCGAGGTCGGGTTTCTCCATGGCTTCGAGGCATCGCGCCTTGAAGAACCGGCCGTTGACGTAAAGTTCGTCAGCAGACACGCAAAGGTCAAATCCTTCCACGGCGTCTTCGAGGAACCCTTCTTCCATGTCCAGCATGGCGCGTTCCCAATAGGCCTCCACACGGTCAGGTGCCGCGTCGATGACCTGGTTGAATCGCTCGCGGGCTTTGTCCAATTGACCGCTCTGAACGCTGAAGCGGCCGAGCCACATCACGGCGTCCAGGTTGGGCGGGGTGGATTCGGCCAATTGACGGAGTTCGAGGATGCCCTCCATGGGGTTCTCGCCGCTCACTTTGGCCACAGCCACGTCCACAGGATCGGTCCCGATGTCTTCCAACGCGACTCCATTCTCCAAAGGCAACGCAGGCTCAGACGAGCCGGGTGTCCTGGGCATCAACACAAGTCCCAACGCCAATGCACCCGCACCGGCAATCAAGACCCACGATGATTTGGAAATCGCCATCAGGACGCCTTCTTACTTGACCTTCACGTTCGCCTTCACGTTGTCCAAGAAATCACGGCTTGGCTTGAATGAAGGGATGTTGTGGGCGGGGATTTGGATGGACTTCTTCGCGAGGATGTTGCGGCCGGTCTTGGCGGCACGCGTCTTCACGACGAAGCTTCCGAAGCCACGCAGGTACACGTTGTTGCCGTTCTCCAAGTTGTTGCGGACAGCGCGCATGAACGCTTCCACTGTCACTTGAATGTCTCCTTTTTCCATTCCGGTTTGTTCCGAAATCTGGCTAACGATGTCTGCCTTGGTCATGGGTCGAGAGGGGGATGTTGTTTGAATTCAATGAAGTAGACCTCGGGCGGGGCCCTTGGTTTTCGGGGTGCGAAAATACACCCATACCTTTGGAAACGACATGAGTAAGGGGGGTTTTCTGCAAAAAAATTGGCACCAAACGGACGCCGAACGCGCTCGGCAGTCCTTGTCCAAGTGGTATGCAAGCGACGCGAGGGACCTCCCTTGGCGTCTGACCCCCAGCCTCTACGGGACATGGCTCAGTGAAATCATGCTCCAGCAAACCCGCGTAGACACAGGCATTCCCAAGTGGCACCTCTTTCTGGACTTGTTCCCGACGGTGGACGATTTGGCCCAAGCCTCTGAGGCCGACGTGATGAAGGCTTGGGAAGGGCTGGGGTACTACCGCCGTGCCAGGTTGCTTCACAAGGCCGCGAAGGTCGTTGCCGCCCGCGGGGCCTTCCCCGAAAGTCGGGAGGACTGGCTCGCCTTGCCCGGTGTGGGGCCTTACACGTCGGCCGCCATCGCCTCCATCGGTTTGGGCGAGGCCGTGGCTGCAGTCGACGGCAACGTTCAACGGGTGTTGAGCCGGTGGGGCGGAGTGACTGAACCCGTGGACGGCAAGCTTGGCGCCCAAGCCATTCAAGAGGTGGCCGACGCGTGGCTCGACCACGAGCGTCCAGGCGACCACAACCAAGCTGTGATGGAGTTGGGCGCATTGGTGTGCTCGCCGAAGCAGCCTCGATGCGCCGATTGCCCTGTGCGGTCCACCTGCGCCTCCGCCGACACCCCTGAGATGTGGTCTGTCTTGCCGAACAAAACGCCCAAGCGCAAGGCTGTCCGCTGGGACCTCACATGGCACGTCGCGCACCACGGCAACCAGGTGGTGGCCATCCAACGCCCCGACACCGGGGTGTGGGCCACCCTTTGGGCGTTTCCGGAGCAGGCTCCAACCGGCTCTGCGTCCCCCAGCCGGACGCTGATTCCTGAAGTGATGCATGTGTTGACGCACAAGCGGATTCACGCACGCATGGAAGGTACGTCAATGCCTTCAGCACAATCCCTCCACGCCTGGGCCCAGGAGGTGAACGGCGTGGTGATGACCTGGGAGGAATGCGAAGCCAAGGCCTGGCCCAGGTTGGCGACCAAGGTTTGGCCTGAATTGAAGGCCGCGTGCATGGCGCGCAACTGAGGCGGAAGAAGTACCTTCGAAGCATGGCTGGCATCAACAAAGTGATCCTTGTGGGCAACCTCGGGCAAAACCCCGAACTGCGCTACACCCCCAACGGCGTGGCCGTGTGCTCCCTCCGCGTGGCAACGTCTGAATCGTACACCGACCGCGCCTCGGGCGAACGCATCACCAACACCGAATGGCACAACGTGGTGCTTTGGCGCGGGCTGGCTGAAACCGCCGGCAAATACCTCAAAACCGGATCCCAGGTGTACCTCGAAGGCAAGCTCAAAACACGCCAGTGGCAGGACCAGCAGGGCCAAAACCGCTACACGACAGAGGTCGTGGCCGACGTGATGCAATTGTTGGGGCGCGCCCCGGGGCGCGACGACAACGCCCCGCAGGCCTCCGCACCTGCTGCCGCTCAACCTGCCGCAGCGCAACCTGCGGCGGCGCAACACGCGCAGCCAGCTCCTGCAAGTCCGAGTGCTGCACCCGGCACGGCCGACGACCTGCCTTTCTGAACCGAAGCCTGCTGAATGGAGAGTGAACCTTTGTTGAGCGCTTGGGCTGAACATGGCTGGTCGATGTTGACCGTGTTCGTCCTCCTCGTGCTGTCGGCCCTGGTGTCCGGGTCTGAAGTGGCGTTTTTCAATTTGTCGCCGCAAGCGCTGCACGACCTTGAACAAGATGACAACCCCAGGTCCCAAAAAGTCCTGGACCTCATGCGTTCCCCCAACAACGTGGACGGACCGCGCAACCTGCTGGGCACCATCCTGGTGATCAACAACCTGGTGAACGTCTCCATCGTCTTGATCGCGACGGTCTTGGCGGAACAATTGTTTCCAAGCGACGCGATGCCGCTGTGGCTCGGCACGTTGATCCACGTGGTGGGTGTCACCTTTTTGTTGGTGCTCTTTGGAGAGGTCATCCCCAAGATTTACGCCACGTCGTTTGGCGTGGATTTGGCCAAACTCATGGCCGCTCCCCTCTTGCTCTCTCAACAAGTGCTCCGCCCCATTTGGAATCCCTTGGTCAGCATGGGGCGTTGGATGGACAACAAACTCGCCAACCCTGCCGCAGACATCAGCGTGGAAGACCTCGAGCAGGCGTTGGAATTGACCGACAACGCGGAGCGGTCGGAAGAAGAGCAACGCATTCTGGAAGGCATCGTGAACTTCGGCTCCAAGGACGCCAAACAGGTCATGACCCCAAGGACGGACATGCTGTCGTTCAGCATTGACGACACGTGGGAACACGTTAGGGCCACCATCGTCGCTTCCGGGTTCAGCCGCATCCCAGTCCACGGAGGCTCCGTCGACCAAATCCAAGGGGTGTTGCACGTGAAAGACCTGTTGCCTCGGCTCCAAGACGATGCCGTGGCGTGGACGGAAGTCCTGCGCGCCCCGATGTACATCCCGGAGAGCAAGAAAATCGACGACCTCTTGAGGGAGTTTCAAGAAAAGAAAATCCACCTCGCCGTCGTGGTTGACGAGTATGGGGGCACCAGCGGCCTCGTGACGTTGGAGGATGTCCTGGAAGAAATTGTGGGAGAGATCGCCGACGAGTTCGACGAGGAAGACATCACCCACTCCGTGCTGGACGAATTCACCTATTTGATGGAGGCCAAAACGCCGTTGCTTGACGCGTACCGCATCTTGCAACTTGACGAAGAGGTGTGGGAAGCGGCCAAAGGCGAAAGCGACACCCTCGGCGGGTTCATGCTGGAACAAGCCGGCCGCATGCTGAAGCGCGGCGAGTCCATTGAATTCGCAGGCACGGTGTTGCACGTCGACGCCCGCGACGCCCGGCGCATCCACCGCATCAAAGTGGTCTTGTCCCCTTCCTCCGACGAGCCAACCTCAGATTCTGAAGCGTGAAGACACGACCGAAAATTTGGCCCTGGCTTGTGGCAATGGCGATCGTGGTCGCCGCTGGGCTTTGGTGGATCAAACCTGAACATGTCGGAGTGCCCAGGCCTTTTGGACACATCCGAATTGCCCTCCCCGACACGGCCACTTCCTCCTACACGACGCCTTGTGGGGGCCAATTCCGCATCCCCAACCACGCCAAGGTGGAGCTGAGAAACCTGCCGGAGGAGGACGGTTGCTGGTTCAATGTATCCTTCCCGAGGTTCAACGCGAAACTCCATTGCACCGAAGTGCCTGTCACCGATTTGGGGGCCTTGTTGAACGACGCCCAGTCGCTGGTGTTTGGCCATGAGGTGGCCGCCACCGGCATCCGACGTCAGGCCTTGGACCTCCCTTCCAAAAGTGGCATGCTCTACGCGTTGGAAGGACCGGTGGCCACCCCCCTGCAATTCTTCGTGACCGACAGCGTCGACCATTTCATGCGGGGTTCGCTGTATTTCAGCCACAAGCCCAACCCAGACAGCGTGGCGCCTGTCCTTCAGCGCCTCGAGACCGACGTTCGCATCATGATGGAAAGCATGCAATGGCCATGAGCACTTGGATTCTTGAAGTGGGCAACTCCCGGGCCAAATGGGCGCAATTTTCCGCCGAGGCGTCCCCCCACGACGATCCGCTCTCTGTGCAGGTGTTCCCCCTTGAGGGAGCCCTGCCCGACTCCTCCGCAAAAGCCTGGACCCAGGACATCGCCACGGGAGACCACGTGGTGGTCACCGGATCCGGCAATTTGGACCCTTGGGTCGAGACGCTTCGCCCCACCAGGGTGTTTCGCCCCGGCGACGCCGTCCCCCTTCTCACAAACGTGACGGAACCTGGCAAGCTGGGGCTGGACCGTGTTGCGAACGCCTGGGCCGTGGCCTCAGGCTGCGTGCCCGAGGCTGACCCGTCCATGTCTTGGTTGGTGGTGGATGCTGGCACGTGCGTGACCGTGGACCTTGTGTGCGGGGGACGTCACATGGGCGGTTCCATCGCGCCAGGCATTCGAATGAGGCTTGACGCCATGCACGCGCACACGCATGCGCTTCCTTGGGTCCAGGACCCCGTGTCGGCGATGGGCGACGTACCCATCGTGGGAACCAACACCAAGGAGGCCATGGTCTCAGGGGCCTTTCACAGCCTCGGCGCCGAGTTGACGGGAATGTGGATGCGCTTGAGGGACGAGTTCCCAAATCTTGGCATCATTCTGACCGGCGGAGACGCCCAGCACTTGCAACTCCGTGCGGTCTCCCCGAGATTCGCGGACGCAAATTTGACCCTGAAGGGCCACCATGCATTGCACAAACACCTCCATGACACGCACTGAATCCCAGTTTGTTTCCCTGATGCAATGGGCCTTGGGGAGCGTCTGCATGTGGGGGATGGCCCTTGGCATGTGGGGGCAAGAGACCGACTTCAGCCCCTACGCCCGTTTTGGGTTGGGCACGCACCAAGGGTTGTTGAGCCCAGGGCTTGCCAGCACGGTCGGCCTGGTGTCGGTGACGCCTGACAACGTCTTTTTGCACGCCGATCAACCCGCCTCAGCTGCAGGATTGGCCAACCCCACCTTCCAGGTGTCGGCACACAGCCAACGGATGCACCTCAGCGAGGGTGAACGCACCTCCAACGCATGGACTGGCGGACCCGGCAACATGGGGTTGGTGGTGAAAAAACCCCGTTCGAACAGTGCTTTGAGTTTGGGGTTGACCCCGTTGACGTCCAAGGCATTTTCTGTCCAACGCGTGGCGGAGGACAGCCTGGTGGGGAACTTGCTTGAGCGCTACGAAGGAACCGGAGGTGTGGCCCGTGCCCACGCAGGATTGAGTCACGGATGGCGCGGCAAAACGTGGATTCAGGCTGGCGGAGACAGTGTGTTGGTGACCCACCGTGGCTTGGACGTGGGGGCGCAGGTTGACCACTGGTTTGGGGACGCCCGCCAAATCTCCACCCTTGACTTGGAGGATGCCTCCTTCAGGGACGTCCAAACTGTCACCTCCTTCCGCCACCGCGCAGCAGGTTGGATTCTCGGGGCCCAGGGGTTCCAAGTACTCCAGGCGAAATACGACGAGAACAAACAATTCAAGGGCAGTTGGGTGATGAGGTTTGGCGGCACGTACAGCCCGGCCAGGACGCTCAACACCGACTACGAGCGCCTCGTGCAGTCCACCCTGCCGCTGGGCGGCGTGACCACGGGCATCGACACCACGAGCTTCGAACAATCTGAACGCTCGGGCACCGTGCCCCAGAAATGGACGTTGGGTGGCGGCATCCAACGCGACGGCGCCACAGGAAATCGACTCGGCATCTTCGTGGACGTGCACGGCCAAGATTGGTCGGAGGCCAACGCCACGTTGGGGCACCTGATGGATGGGGCAGGCTCTTGGGGCGACGCGCGGTCCAAGTCGTTGGCGGTGGTTTGGACCCCTGCGAGAAAACCTGGGAAAGTCAACCGCCCGACCTACCGCATGGGCATCAACACCTCCACATTGCCTTTGCGCATCTCCACGCAATACGGAGCTGCCCCTGTGGCGTTGGAAGAATGGCGGGTGAGTGCCGGCGTGAACAAGCCCTTGTCCGGAAGCCGCAGTGCGAGCCAATTGCACTTTGGCATGGACTTTGGCAGTCGGTACACTGAACTCGAAACCCTTCACACTGAAACCAACCTCCGCATCCATGTGGGCGTCACCTTGACCCCCTTCGTGAAGAACCTTTGGCTGACGCCTCGGTTGTACGATTGATGCACACGAACCTGCACAACCTCAGACCATGAAACTCTCTTCCATCCTTTTGTCCGCGGGCTTGATGCTGTTGGCCCCGTTGGCCTCCCAAGCTCAGAACGACAGCAAATACGGTGAAACCGAGGAGCAGCAGCTGCTCTGCAAAGAAGCCTTGAGCGTCTACAAGTCGTACAAGAAGCAGAAGAACTACGACGAAGCCTACATCCAATGGCGGAAGGCGTGTGAAGTCTGCCCAGAGACGGCCAGCGAAGGGTTGTACGCAGACGGCACGTCGTTCATCGGCAAGGAGCTCAAAAAGGTGGACGCCGAGGACCCTCGTCACGCTGTGCTCGTCGACAGCCTGTTGTACCTCCACGACAAGCGAATGGAGTTGTACCCCAGCACCAAGCGCAGCCCCAACAACCGTTGCGTCGTGCTTGGACGCAAAGCCACCGACTTCTACAAGTACAACAAAAACGCCCACCAAGAGGCTTACACCATGTTCAAGGAAAGCCTGGACTGCTTGGGCGACGAGGCCTCTGCCACCACATTGTACCAGTACTACACGGCCAGCTTCTATACCATGAAGCGGTCGCTCAAAGGCGACACATTGGCCCAAAACAACATGCGGGCCCAGATGCTGACCGACTACTTGAACCTCGTCGACTACGTCGAGGCGGGCGTGGCGCGCGCGACCGAGGCTGGCAAGGAGCGTGATTTGAAGCGTTATGAGAAGGCCAAGAAGAACATCGAAACGGTGTTCGTGGCGATTGCAGATTGCGACGACATGGTGCCTGTGCTCGCGACAGCTGTGGCCGCGGATTCCAGCAACATGGAATTGAAGCAAAAGGTCTTGCGTTTGTTGAACAAGAAAGAGTGCACCGACAACAACCTCTTCTTGCCTGTGGCCACGTCGGTCTACAGCGTGGAGCCGTCAGCACCGGCGGCCTTTGCCATCGGCATCGGCTTTGCCAAGTCCAGCCAGCTCGACTCGAGCTTCGCGTACATGGAAGACGCCGTGGAGCGTTGTGGCGACTGCAGCGACAAGTTGACCTACCTCTTGAAGACCGGTCAAATCGCCAGCGCCCTGGGACGCAGCACCACGGCCAAGTCTTACGCCCGCAAGGTGTTGGACCTCGACGCCGAGAACGGCGACGCGTACATGCTCATTGGAGATGCCATTGCCGGAAGCTCCAGCGCATGCAACGATGGCGCGTTGGGCAGCCGCTCCGTGTACTGGGTGGCCAGCGACTACTACGCGAGGGCCAAGCGCTTGAACGAAGAGCTCGCTGAAAAGGCAGGAAAGAAGATGGCCAACATGGCCAAGCAATTCCCCACGGTGGACGACATCTTCACCTACGGCAAGCAGGCGGGCGGTTCCTTCACGGTGCCCTCCAAGCCAGGTTGCCCATGTTCAGGTGAAACCACCACCATTCGGGTACGCTAAGGGACATGTCCCTGACCCCGAGATTGACAACCAGCCGTCCAGCCCTGTGGGCTCGGGCGGCTGTTGTGTTCTTGGGGGTGGGCACGTGGGTGGGATGCCACTCCACCCCAGCTCGGGATTCTTCGGGCGAAGCGAGGGAGTCAGGGTCGCCCGACATCCTCCGAGAAGGCGCCCCCATCCAAGTGGTCGAGCAAGGCTACTTCGAATACACTGAACGGGGAAAGCTGGTTCAATCCCTGGAAGCCAACAGGCTCGAACGCTGGGACAACCCCGAAGGCGAAGGAAAAAGCAACCAAGAAAACGCACCCCTGTGGCAGGTGTCGGAGGGATTCACCCTCTTCATTGGCGGCAACCGGAACCGCCATGCCGCAACCCTTCAAGCCGACCGCGGCACGTACAACGACCAAGCTGGCCGCTTGGAAGCGTGGGACAACGTCGTGCTGGTGAACAACAAAGGTGAACGACTCGAAACCGAACACCTGGTGTGGTCGCACGATTCCGATCTGGTCTACACCCAGCGTCCTGTCTCCATCGAAACCGCCCAAGGCTTGCTGCGGGGCCGAGGCCTTCGGTCCGACAGCCGGTTTGAGCGTTACGAAATCTTGAACCCCACGGGGTCGTTTGAAGTCGGGAACTGACTTTCCTCCTGTTGCCCGACATTCGCATCATGTCTGACCCTCAACCCGTCGAACAAACGCTTCCGTACAAGACGGCACGTGCCGCCGAGTGGTTCTGGCTTGTGGCCTCCATCGTGGGCACGCTCTACGTCGGCTGGCTTTGGATGAGCGCCGACACGCCGGCGTGGTCCATGGGGTTGTTTCCCTGCATTTCGTGGCTTTGGTACGGCGTTCGACGAATCTTCCGTTTGCGCATGACGTCGTCCAATTGACGTCGGTCGTATCTTTCCTTTCATGGACCCTGACCCTTCGAGTTCGATCCTGATTCTGGTGCTGTCGCTGTTCGCATCGGCGTTTTTCTCTGGGATGGAAATGGCGTTTGTGGCTTCAAGCCGGCTCCAGACTGAACTCGACGCCACCCAAAGCTGGCGTGGCCGGGTGGTCGCCTTTCTGAATGCACGTCCCCAGCTCTTCATCGCCTCCATGCTGGTGGGCAACAACCTGGCCCTCGTGCTCTGTGGCATCGAATCGGGGTCCCTTGTGGGCGAGTGGGTGTTTGGCGTGTCGGATTGGCAAAGCGCCTCGCAACCCTTGCTCGTCCTGGCCACCCAGACCCTCGTGACCACCTCCGTGGTCCTCGTGTTGGCCGAGTTCATTCCGAAGTCTTTGTTTCACGCTTCGCCCAACGCTTGGCTGCGGAACTTGGCGTACCCGCTGCTCCTGATATTCATCGTGCTTGCCCTGCCGGCTTGGCTCATCACCAAGCTCAGCCAAGGCCTGCTCAAGCCCTTCGTCCGCGGGAAGGAGTCTCCGGAAGCCGAAACCCTCGGGGCCCAGGACTTGGACCACTTCTTGGAGACCCTCAGTGGCCGCATGGAGCCCGAGCAAGAGCTGGAACACGAATTGCAAATCCTGAAGAACGCCTTGGACCTGCCGAGCGTGCAAGCCCGAGACAGCATGGTGCCACGGAACGAGGTGCAAGGCGTGGAAATCGACACCACCGTGGAGGCCTTGACGGCGACGTTCGCAGGAACTGGGTTTTCCAAGCTCGTGGTGTTCAAAGGCGACATGGACCACATCGTGGGGTACGTCCATGCGAAAGACCTTTTTGACTTGCCTGAGTCTCTCAAAGAAATTCTGCTGCCGACGTTTGTCGTCCCTGAGGCCATGGCCGGCGACGAACTGTTGCGTCAATTTTTGAAACGCCGGAGACACCTGGCCGTCGTGGTGGATGAGTTCGGCGGAACGGCAGGCATCTTGACCATGGAGGACATTGTGGAAGAACTGCTCGGGGAAATCGACGACGAGCATGACTTGGTCGAAGACGATGTGGAACATGCCCTAGGTGACGGCGTTTGGCGCGTCCCGGCCCGTCGGGAAGTTCGGGCGCTCAACGAAACCCACGGGTGGGAATTGCCCGAGTCAAGCCATTACGACACCTTGGGTGGGTTGCTTCTCCACCACGCGGAAGACATCCCGGAATCAGGCAGCGTTGTGGAGGTGGAAGGGCTTGAATTTGTGGTTCGTGAAGTGGAAGAAAACCGCATTCTTTGGGTGGAGTTCAAGCCTGCCAAAGACGCCTGAACCAACGTGGTTTCCAGTAAACTGGGAAACGTTATCTTCGCAATCCTTACAACTAGACTTTGAGACGATGGCAATGATTGAACAAATCCGCAACAGGCAAGGCTTGTTGCTCGGCATGATTGGCGTGGGCATGCTCGGCTTCTTGATCCCTTACGACGCGGTGCTCGCATTGATGGGACAGGGGAACGCGCGTGACGTGGGAAGTGTGGGCGGCGAAAGCATTTCTGCCTTGGATTACCGCATGGAGCTCGACGAACGTCGTCGCCTCGGATTTTCCGGGGAGCAACTCCAGGACGAAGTGTGGGGCGACATCACGTCCAACATCGTGTTGGAAGACACCTACAACGAACTCGGCATTGAAGTGACCGACGCTGAATTCCAAGAAATGCTGTTTGGCAACCTCGACTCACCTTACATGAGCCGCGCGTTCTACAGCAATGGGGAGAACAAGGCCATGTGGCAGCAAAACTTTGGCGCCATGTTGACCACCGACCAAGGCAAAGTCAACCTCTTGAGCTACAAGAAACTCATCTTGGCCAAGCGCAAGAAAGAAAAGTTGGACGCCTTGATGGCCGACGCGGTGTACACCAACTCCATCGAAGGCAAGTACGAGCACATCAACGCCGAGCGCACCGCTGAAATTCAGTATGTCGCGAAGTTGTACAAGAACATCCCCGACGGAGAGGTGAGCGTGAGCGACCGCGAAGTGAAGGCCTACTACAACGCACACAAGGGCGATCCGCAGTATCAGCAAACCGAGGGCCGCAACATCAGCTACGTGAAGATCCCTGTGGGGGCCAGCGAGTCGGACATCAAAGCGATGGAAATTGACTTGGAAGATGTGGCTGACGAGTGGAAAGGTGCAGAGGACGCAGAGGCGTTCGCCAAGGCAGCCAACGATGGGAAGGAAGACATCCGAAACTTGCGCCTCGCCCAAGTTGAACTCGACGTCAACGAAAGCAAGTTCTTCGATGAGCCCGTCGGAACAGTCGTCGGCCCGTACACCAAGAACGGCGTGATGTCCGTGGCCCAGGTGCTCGAGCGCACCATGGTCCCTGACGAAGCTGCCAAGTGCCGTCACATTTTGTTGACTGCGAAAGACGCCAAGGACGAAGCTGAAATGGCTGAGCTCGGACAGCGTGCAGACAGCCTGAAGCGCGTGCTCCGCAACGGCGGAGACTTCGACGACTTGGTTCAGCGCTTCAGCGGAGACCCTGGGTCGAAGAGCACCGGTGGTGTCTACGACTTCTTCCCCCGGGGCCGCATGGTGAAGCCATTTGAAGACTTCTGCTTCGACAAGCCCGTGGGCGCCATTGGCTGGGTGGAAACCACCTACGGGGTGCACCTCATCGAAGTGCTCGACCGCCGGAGCGAAGTGGAAGAAGCGCGTGTCGCCTACATCACCCGCAAGGTCGGCGCCTCTGCCACCACAGCGCGTGATGCCTACGCCCAAGCGAGCGAATTCGCCATCAACGCCACCGACAAGGAAAGCTTGATGGCCGCGGCCGCTGAGGCAGGCTACTCCACTGGGGAAGCCAACAGCATTGCCCCAGCCGCGCGCAGCATCGCTGGTGTCCGTGACGCCGCCGAGATCGTCGGTTGGACCTTCCGCAGCGCGGAAGGAGAGATCTCCAACCCCATTTTGACTTCAGACTTCTACATCGTGGCCCACTTGGACCAAATCACCGAAGCGGGAGAACCCACTTTGGAAGCCGTGGAAGAAGAAATGCGGACCGGAGCCATGAACCAGGCCAAGGGCGAACTGTACGCCGAAAAGATGGTGGGTGCCAACTTGGACG
The DNA here is from genome assembly GCA_965658045.1 of uncultured Flavobacteriales bacterium. Classification (GTDB taxonomy): domain Bacteria; phylum Bacteroidota; class Bacteroidia; order Flavobacteriales_D; family Sanyastnellaceae; genus UBA11663. Next base: position 45,066 of record CBFHQO010000024.1, read on the forward strand.
AAGTGGCTGCTGCGGTGGGTGAGACTGTGAAAACCGGACGCAACCTCAGCGTGAAGTTCCCAACTGTCCGCGGAAGCGGCGCTGGGGCAGAGCCCAAGGTGGCAGGCGCGGCCTTGTCCATCCCCATTGGCAACATGTCCAACGCCATCGTTGGCGAAGAAGGTGTGTGGGTCATCGCTCCGCAAAAGGTCACTGAGGCCAGCAGCAAAGACAGCTACCTCGAAGAGCAAAGCACCATCGCCACACGTGCCCGTGCCAACTTCCCGTTCACAGTGTTGAGCGCCATGCAGAAGAAGGCGGACATCGACGACAACCGTCGTTCTGCGAACTGAGTCCAGAACAACCACGGACCCCGTCCGATGTGAAGCAAGCCCTGCCTTTTGGTGGGGCTTGTTCGTGTTGAGCCTTGTGGTCAGCTGCGCAAGAGCAAACTCCCGTCCCCGTAGCTCAGGAAGCGGTACCCTTTGGCAAGTGCGTCGGCGTACATGTCTTTCCAGTCGCTTCCGCCCACAAACGCGGCCACCAAGCAAAGCAAGGTGCTGCCCGGCTGGTGGAAATTGGTGATGAGTCCGTGCACCATGCGCACCTTGTAGCCTGGCACGATCATCAGTTGGGTTTCAAAGCTCAGCTGCCCCCCACGCCAAGGACCTTGCGCCAAGAGGTGGTCCAACGCGTCCCGATCCGTCCAACGCCATTCGGCGCAAGCCACACCGAGCTCGCCGTAGGGTGCGCGTTGGGGGACCCTGTCCAGCCACTCGCCATGCAGGCGATGGTGGGCGGCAAGCCAAAACAAACTCTCCAACGTGCGGAGGCTCGTCGTCCCGGTGGCCACGCGTCTGGATTGGTGGGCCATCGCTTCCAGGCTTGACCTGCCCACCACACACCGCTCGGCGTGCATGACATGGTCTTCCACGGCGCCTTCTGTCAGAGGTTTGAACGTGCCCGCCCCGACGTGGAGCGTCAAGCGGTCCAAGGGCAAACCCACCGCCTCCAATTCAGCCAACAACGAGTCGTCAAAATGAAGGCCGGCCGTGGGCGCAGCCACGCTTCCAGGGGCCATGGCGAACACGGTTTGGTAATCTTCCTTGTCGCCTTCGACGGCCGCCCTGCGCATGTACGGAGGGAGTGGCGTCTTGCCAAGGTCTTCAAGCACCTCCGCAAACGTGGCGTCCGAATCCCATTCCAACCGCACCGTCCAAGTTCCATCCTCTCCACGCGTTTCACGCTCGACGGTCATGTGGGTCGCAGTGCCGGTCACAGAAGCGTGGCCGTCCGTCCAGCGTTTGGCGTTCCGGACCATCGCTTTCCAGCGGCAAGGTTGTGAGCTCGCGAGCACCGACTCCATGGGCGCCGACTCTGGAGACAACAGGAACACCTCCAGCCCTCCTCCCGTGGTTTTGGTGGCCAAAATCCTGGCGTGCAACACCTTGGTGTCGTTGGCCCACAGGCCGTCCACCCCTTCACGCTGAAGCAGGTCGGGCAGGGCCTCGAACGTGTGGTGCGACACCTCACCCTCGCTGGTGCGAACGAGCATCTTGGCCGCCCTTCGCGGGTGCACCGGCTCCGTGGCGATGGCCTCCTCTGGCAACGGATATTGAAACTCCTCTGAATTCACCACCCAAAGGTACCCTCGGTGTATTTTCGTTGCATGAGCAATTATCTCATTGTGGGTGCAGCAGGGCAACTTGGCATCGAATTGATGCTGGCCCTGCAACAAAAACATGGCCCAGAACGGGTGGTGTTGGCCGACATCCGGCCGGTGGACCACCCCGACGCCGCGCTGAGCACATTCGTGCAATGCGACGCCACCGACAAAGCGGCCATGGCCGAGCTGGTGGATCAAGCCCAACCCGCCGAGATGTACATGCTGGTCGCCATGCTCTCCGCCAAGGGCGAAGCTGCCCCCCTTCAAGCGTGGGGGCTGAACATGGACCCGTTGCTGCATGCGTTGGAATTGGCCAAAGACGGCCGCGTGGCCAAGGTGTTCTGGCCGAGCTCGATTGCGGTGTTTGGGCCTGACGCCCCCAAGGACGCCACCCCGCAAGACACGGGACTCCGCCCCACCACCGTGTACGGGGTGTCGAAGGTGTCTGGGGAATTGTGGTGCCAATACTACCATCAGAAATACGGCGTGGACGTGCGCAGCTTGCGCTATCCGGGGTTGATTGGCTTCCGTTCCCAGCCCGGCGGCGGCACCACCGATTACGCCGTGGAAGCGTTCCACGCCGCAGTCGAAGGGCGTCCCCTGCATTCCTACCTCGAGTCCAGCGAGACTTTGCCGATGATGACCATGGAGGATGCTGTGCGCGCCACCTTGGAATTGATGGCCGCCGACGGCGATGCATTGAGCGTCAGGACGTCGTACAACCTTCAGGGGTGCAGCTTCTCCCCGGCCGAACTCGTGGCTGAGTTGCATGCGCAGGGCGTGGCTTTGGACGTGCTCTATGCCCCGGACACCCGACAAGACATCGCGGCTTCTTGGCCCAACAGCCTGGACGACACGGCGGCACGAAGCGATTGGGGATGGCAGGCGGCCCACGACACCTCCGGGCTGGTGCGCTCCATCTTGGAGGGACTTTCCCAACCTGCCGTTGGTTGAAAGGCCTGACTGCCCGGTGAATGACGTGCAGGGTTTGGTCTTTTCTTTGCATTTGAACACGAACCCCACGACATGGACGCCCTGCACATCGCCAACAGCCTGACACGGCAAAAAGAACGCTTTGAGCCAATCAACCCGCCCTTCGTGGGCATGTACGTGTGCGGTCCGACAGTCTACAGCAACGTGCACTTGGGCAACGTGCGCACCTTCTTGACGTTCGACATTGTTTACCGGTACTTGCAGCATTTGGGCTTCAAAGTCCGCTACGTCCGAAACATCACGGACGTCGGACACCTGACTGGGGACACCGACGACGGGGAAGACAAGATTGGCAAGAAGGCGCGGCTGGAGAACCTCGAGCCCATGGAAGTGGTGCAGCAATACACCAACGACTTCCACGACGTGATGAACGTCTTCAACATCCTGCGCCCCTCCATCGAGCCCACCGCCACGGGCCACATCGTAGAGCAAATCGAAGCGATCAAACAAATCGTCGACAACGGTTACGCCTACGAGGTGAACGGCAGCGTGTACTTCAGCGTTCGCACCTTCAGCGAAGACCATCCCTACGGCGAATTGTCTGGCAGGAAGATTGACGAACTCCTCAACTCCACCCGGGAACTGGACGGCCAAAGCGAAAAGCGCGACCCTCTGGACTTCGCGTTGTGGAAGGCCGCCGACGCCAGCCACCTCATGCAATGGCCTTCGCCTTGGGGCATGGGCTTCCCAGGTTGGCACCTCGAGTGCTCGGTGATGAGCACCAAATACCTCGGCGAGACCTTCGACATCCACGGCGGCGGCATGGACCTGAAGTTCCCCCACCACGAGTGCGAAATCGCCCAAAACGTGGCGTGCAACGGCGAAAGCCAGCCTGTGAAATACTGGATGCACGGCAACATGCTGACAGTCAACGGCCGGAAAATGGCGAAGTCCGAAGGCAACGGCTTCACCCCCGAAGAACTCATCACAGGCAACCACAAATTGCTGGAACAGGGCTACAGCCCCATGACGGTGCGCTTCTTCATGTTGATGGGACACTACGCCAGCACATTGGACTTCAGCAACGAAGCGCTTCAAGCGGCAGAGAAGGGACTGGCCAAGCTGGAAAAAGCGGTGGAGACCCTGGCCAAGCTCGAGCCTTCCACAGGCGACGCCACCTACGACGTGGAGGCATTCGCCGCCAAGTGCAGCGCCGCCATGAACGACGACTTCAACACCCCCATCCTCATCGCCACCCTGTTCGACGGCGTGAAAGCCGTGAACGGCGCGGCTGCAGGCCGTGTGTCGCTCTCGGCCGAGGACATCGCGTCGCTTCAGGGCACCTTTCAGGCCTTCCTGCGAGACGTGCTGGGGTTGACCTCCGAAGCCAGCCAAACCCAATCGGAGGGTGGCGGCGAAGAAGCGGGTGCGTTGTTGGATTTGTTGGTGGACATGCGCACCGACGCCAAAACGAACAAGGACTGGGGAACGGCGGACAAAATCCGCGACGTCCTCGCCGCGCAGGGCATCACGATCCAGGACGGCAAAGACGGAAGCAGCTGGAGCCGTGGGTAAGTTGACCTTCGCGACGCCTTGGTTGGCGGGGTTGGCAGTGCTGGCCTTCGCCACATGCGGCACCGATGCTGGGTCGGGCGCAACCCCAGCCCCGAAGAGCCCTTCAGTGGACGACATTGTCGCCCCTGCATTCAACGAAGACTCGGCGTACGCCTACGTGGCGACGCAGGTGGCCTTTGGACCCCGGGTACCCAACACCGAGACGCACGACGCATGCGCCGAATGGTTGGCCAGCGAGTTGGCCCGCCACGGAGCCCAGGTCACGGTGCAAGAAGGCCGGGCCCGGGCGTTTGACGGCACCATCCTGAACATGAAAAACATCGTGGGATCGTTCCATCCGGAGTCCCGCGACCGGGTGTTGCTCTTTGCCCATTGGGACACGCGTCCGTTTGCCGACAAAGACAGCCTGCGTCAACGGGAACCCATCGACGGGGCCAACGACGGCGGATCTGGCGTCGGCGTGCTGTTGGAAATCGCGAGGCAACTTGGCCAAATCCCCGCCGACATCGGGGTGGACATCGCCTTCTTTGACGCGGAGGACTACGGCCGTCCTGAATGGTTGCCCTCCACCCAAAATGGGTACAAGGATTGGTGCTTGGGCAGCCAATTTTGGGCTGCCAACCCACACCGTCCAGGGTACCGCGCCCGGTTCGGCATCCTCCTTGACATGGTCGGGGCCCGCGACGCGGTGTTCCACCAAGAAGGCACGAGCCTGAGGCTGGCGCCACACGTCGTGCGAAAAGTGTGGAAACGGGCTTCGGACTTGGGGTTTGGAAGCCGTTTTTCATCGCGCAGCACCCCGCAGACCATCGACGACAACCTGTTCGTGTCTGAACTCGCAGGCATCCCCAGCGCCAACATCGTCGATTACCGGATGAACGTCCGTCCCATGGGCTACGGGCCTTTCCACCACACCCACGCGGACAACATGGACATCATCGACCGCCAAACCCTCGACGAGGTGGGCACCACTGTGCTTTCCGTGGTCTACAATCCGTGATCAAATGATTCACGGCATGCTGTCAGAAACCGTCTGACGGCCCCTCCCTCAGCCTGTTGGACTCAAGTACCTTGGATGCCATGCGCCAAGGTCTGTTTCTGTCGTGGATTGCCTTCTCCCTGATGGCCTTGCCCTTGGACACATGGGGCAGTTCCCTCGACCTGGAGCGCGCCGACAGCCTTCGGCAATCGGGCAAGATGGTTCAAGCCCTGACCTTGTACCGGAGGCTGGCGACCGAAACGTTGACCGGCTGTGACTTCGCGAGGATTGAGGCCGGAATGGGGCACATCCAATGGAATGCAGGCAACGCCTCAGAAGCGCGTCCCCACCTCATGGCTGCCTCTGCGCAATGTGGCACATGTCCGACGGCCGTGAGAACACCCTTGGTGTTGGACATTGCCCACCACTTGCTCTCCAGCGGTTGGACGACTGACGCGATCGACCTGCTCGAGCAAGAACTGGAATGGGGACCCCATGCCACGGCTGTGAACGACGTCCACCTCTCCCTCGCCAAGTTGCACTTTGCGGAAGGGCATTGGCAGCGGACGTGGGACATGGCCTCGCAAGCCCAAGGCCCGGAAGCAGCAGGGATTGGGTTGCAAGCGGGGGCCATGCTGGGCAAAGGCTTGGCCGAATTGCCTTTGAACGAATTCATCCGCCAGGCCAAACCCTCCCAGCGCCGCGTGGTCACCGACGAGTTGAACCACCTGCACACCTTGCTGACCGGCGAAGGCCGTCACGCCGAGGCCTTGACGTTGTCGCGCAAAATCAACACCCTCACCGACCCCATCGCCGACCCCACAGCATGGACCTTGTCTCAGCTCAACGTGGCCCGTTCCGCCGAACTGGCCAACAAGCCCCTCGAGGCGTTGTTGGCCTTTCACGAGGCGGGTCGGACGGCCGAGCAGTTGGACGACCTTGGCCTGCGGGCACGCGTGGCACGAACCCAGGCGCAATTTGAAGAATCGCGCGGCGCCACGGCTTCAGCCTTGCGGCACTTGAGTTTGGCCGACAGCCTCACCTTGGCCATGCTGAACGCCACCAAGGCGTCCAAGGAAGCCAAGACCTTCGAAACCCATGCTGTCCTCCCCCAAGACCCCTTTGAACTGGCGGCGGCCGAGGCCATGGCCTCCAGCACCAACCCAGGCGCGTGGCCCTTTGCCTGCGCACTCATTTTCCTGGGGCTCTTGGCCACGGGCATGCGGGCGAACGAACTGAAGCACACCTTGCGCCGCGAGCGTGTCCGCTCCCTCCGAATGCAGCGGATGATCCAACCACAAGACGCGTTGAATGGCACCGTCTCGGCGGACCTGGCCGTGAATGCAGAGGGCGGCGTGGAGGAAATCCTGACGCGGCCCAACCGTTTGGACTTCGAGGACATCATCGCCTCCTTGGAAATGGACCACGGCACCGACGTGGAATGGGAATTGCAAGGCAATGCAGAAGGGCAGTCCGCGCCCGAAGGGCTGCTTTCCCTGCTCTCCGTCACCGTGAAGCGCTTGCTGGCCCACAAACCCAAAGACGCGTCCATTCAAGGGGTCATCCGCAACGATTGGCACGGCATCCACGTGGAATTGGACGGACCGGATTCACCCTCCACCCAGGAGCTTCAGCGCATGTTTGCAGGAGGGGAGCACAGCTCGACTTGGAACCCCGTGCTGGTCCAGATTGAAAAGTTGGCCGGCCGGTTCACGGTCGAAAAGAAAGCCACAGGCGAGTTGGCGCTGACGTTCCTCCTCCCCCACACGGAGGATCAGCGCTCTCCAGCGAACTGATCGAGGAAACGGCGGTCGTTCTCGAAGAAGTGGCGCAGGTCGCCAATTTGGTAGCGCAGCATGGTGATGCGTTCGATGCCCATGCCAAAGGCGAAACCGCTGTACACGTTGGGGTCGATGCCGTTGGCCTCCAGCACGTTGGGGTCAACCATGCCGCAGCCCAGGATCTCGAGCCACCCCGTGCCTTTGGTGATGCGCTTGTCCACCTCGGTCTTCAATCCCCAGTAGACGTCCACCTCCGCGCTGGGCTCTGTGAATGGGAAGTACGAAGGACGCAGGCGGATGTCGGTGTCTGGCCCGAAGAAGCAGCGCGCGAAATGTAGCAGGGTTTGCTTCAAATCGGCGAACGAGACGTCCTTGTCGATGTAGAGGCCTTCGATTTGGTGGAACATGCAGTGCGCGCGTGCCGAAATCGCTTCGTTGCGGAACACACGTCCTGGCATGATCAACCGCATGGGCGGCTCGCGCTTTTCCATCTCACGCACCTGGACAGAGCTGGTGTGCGTGCGCAACAACACGTCGGGATTCCGCTCCACGAAGAACGTGTCCTGCATGTCGCGGGCCGGGTGCTCAGGCGGGAAGTTGAGGCCGCTGAACACGTGCCAATCGTCTTCAATTTCTGGGCCTTCCGCCACGGCAAATCCCATGTTCTGGAAGATGTCGACGATTTCTCGTCGGACCACCTGCAAGGGATGGTGGGTGCCGATTGGCACACCTCCGGAGGGGCGGGTGGCGTCGAGGCCGGAAGCCTTGACTTTGGATGAACCGTCTGTCGACGCGGCTTTCACCTTGTCCTCGACAGCCTGCTTCAGCGCGTTGAGCATCGGGCCCAGCTCTCGCTTTTGGTCCCCCGGCACCTCCTTGAAGGCGGCCATGAGGTCCTTCATTTTGCCCTTTCGGCCCAGGTAGGCGACGCGAAACGCCTCCACCTCGTCCGCGCCAGAAAACTCTGCCGCGGCCACTTCAGCCATCAACTGCCCAATGCGGTCCTTCATGGAATCCTCAGTTCAAACGCTTCATGCTCATCACCACATCTTCCACAGGGCGGTCGCCTCGGCGGCGGTCCGTTTCCACAGCGGCGATGCTGTCGATGATGCTCAACCCTTCCACGACGTACCCAAAGACGGTGTACTGCATGTCCAAGAAGGGCGTGCCGCCCAACCGTTGGTAAGCTTCTCGGGATTCAGCAGAGTAGACGAACTGGCCGTTCTCCACGTTTTGCAATCCGTTGCCGTACTCGTTGGCGAAGTTGGCGATGCGACCCTCAATGCCGGACATCTCCACCTCGCTGAACGGACGACCTTGCACCAAGTAAAACTGACTTCCAGAACTGCGCTTTTCAGGGTTGATGTTGTCGCCCTGACGTGCCGCCGCGAGCGCCCCCTTGATGTGCAAGTGGTCGGGGCGAATTTCTGCTTCGATGGTGTAGCCAGGGCCTCCGCTTCCAAGTCGTGCGTTTTCTGAGGCGCCCTTGCTTTGAGGGTCGCCTCCTTGCACCATGAACTCTTTGATGACACGGTGGAACAACAAGCTGTCGTAAAACCCTTCTTCCACCAACTTGACAAAGTTGTCACGGTGTTGCGGCGTGGAATCGCTCAATTGCACGACCATGGGACCAAACCGGGTGTCGATTTGCACCTTCACGGGAGCGGTGGGCACCTCTTGGCCATTTGCCGCAGAATCGCAGCCGGACGCCGACATGAACAACAGGGCCACCGCAGTCAACAACGCCGCGGTGAAGAAGGTGGAAGTGGACAAACGCATTTGTGCTTTTTTCATCATCTTTGAGGTCTGACGGACAAAGTTAGACCCTGCCCTGACAAGAAGAAGACCATGATTCGCATTTTCTCCACCGCCCTCGCTGCCGCTTCCATCCTCCTCATGGCCGGATGCTATGAAATGGATGAAACCATCGCCAACGTGTACGTGGTGCGCATGGAAGGGGGTGAAGAAGTGCCCGTATCCGACGCCTCGGTCCGGTTGTTTGCGTTGGGGTCCTTGGACGAAGATTTCGTGGGTGAGCCCCGTTTCGACACCACACAGGTGACGTCCAACGAAGGGTTCACTTCCTTCAACTTCTCCCCATACTACGTGGCAGGACAAGCTGGGTTTGCGGTGCTCGACGTGGAATGCACCAAAGGTGCGTTGAGCGGCACCGGCCTCATCAAGATTGAAGAAATGATGACCAACGAAACCACGGTCATCATGGAGTGACCTCGGTCAATCCATTCCCTTGTTCTCCTCTACCTCCCTTCCGATCCACGCGGCGAAGTAGTCCAACAGGGCCCGCTTCATCATGGTCTCTTGCTCCGCTGGGCTCAGCGCTGGCAAAGGATCGCCTGCAGTGAAATGAGGCCATCCGTCCTCGTCCTCTCCCTCGCGCACGTAATGGCCCAATGGCTCCAGCAACGTGCACACGCCCACGTGCATCAGGTCCATCTTCTCGTCCTTCTTGTACCTGCGTGCGCCCTGGCCTGCTTCCTGCAACCCCACGGCGAACACCATGGTGGTCACATCCGGCTCTTCTCCGAAGCGGTCCGTCATTTTGGCGACCAGCGTGTTCCAGTCTTTTTCGAATGCGTAATCCATGGGCGTTGCAAAGGTTGCCAAAGGGGCACAAAAAAAGCCACGTTTGACCGTGGCTTTCTGTCGGGATGACTGGACTTGAACCAGCGACCACACGTCCCCCAGACGCGTACTCTACCAACTGAGCTACATCCCGATGGAGGGGTGCAAATGTAGGCGTTTTTCTCCCACTGAAAAAAGGGCTTGACAAAGTAGATTTGCAGAAGGCCATTTGGCCGGAATCAACCGCATCCCATGAAAATTTCTGCCAGCTGGCTCCGAGAGTTGTTCCCACACGACGTGGATGTCCAACAAGCCGCCCAAGTCTTGACCGCCACAGGTTTGGAAGTGGAAGGTGTGGACCACGCCGAAGCCGTTCCAGGCGGGTTGCGCGGTGTGGTTGTCGGCCACGTCACAGAAGTGGTGCAACACCCCAACGCCGACCGCCTGCGCATTTGCACGGTGGACGTCGGGCACGAGGACGGTCCCTTGAGCATCGTGTGTGGCGCGTCCAACGTCGCAGAAGGCCAAAAAGTGCCTGTGGCCACTGTCGGCACAACCCTCCATCCCACAGGCGGTGAGCCATTCAAAATCAAAAAAGGCAAGATCCGTGGCGAAGTGTCCTTGGGCATGATTTGCGCCGAGGACGAGTTGGGCCTTGGATCAGGGCACGACGGCATCATGGTGTTGGCCCAAGACGCCCCCGTAGGGGCAGACATGGCCCAAGTGGTGGGCCTCGAAGGAGACGATGTCATCGAAATCGGACTGACCCCCAACCGAAACGACGCCATGGGCCATTGGGGCGTGGCCCGGGACCTCCGGGCCGGGTTGCTGCACGGCACCGTGGAAGGCATCGGCCCCATGTCCACAGACGATCTCGTGTTGCCTGCGTGCAGCGATTTGAATGCCGCCTTGAAGGAATCCACGTCCGTGTCGTTGTCCGTGGCGGCAGCAGAAGACTGCCCCCACTACCTGGCCGTGGAACTGCACAACGTCCAGGTGGGTCCCAGCCCAGACTGGGCCCAAAAGCGGTTGCGCGCCATTGGCGTCCAGCCCTTGAACAACGTGGTGGACGCGACCAATTTGGTGCTGCACGAATTCGGCAACCCCTTGCATGCCTTTGACCTCGACAAGATCGGCGGAGGCCAAATCGTGGTCCGCAAGGCCACCCAAGGCGAGCCCTTCACCACCCTCGACGGCGAACGCCGCGAACTCGACACCAAAGACCTCGTCATCGCCGATGCGGCCGAACCCATGTGCCTCGCCGGCGTCTACGGCGGCTTCGACAGCGGGGTGTCAGAAGGCACGACCAAAGTGATCCTCGAAGCGGCTTGGTTCAACCCTGTGACTGTGCGCAAGAGCGCCAAGCGTCACACGCTCAGTACAGACGCGAGCTTCCGGTTTGAGCGCGGCGTCGACCCCAACACCGTGCGCTTGGCTGCGGAACGTTGCGCCCAACTCTTGACGGAATGGGCCGGGGCGCACGTGGTCGCGGCCACAGAACATGTGGGTACGGTGACCGTCCAAGACGCGCAGGTGGACCTTGACTTGGGTTGGCTCGGGCGCTTTTTGGGCACCGATATCGCAGAAGACCGGTTGAAGTCCATCCTGGACGCGCTGGACATCGCGGTCACCAAAGAACAAGGCGCGACATGGACCCTCACGGTTCCCGCGTACCGCAGCGACGTGACCCGCCCAGCGGACGTGGCGGAAGAGATTTTGCGCATCCACGGCTTCGATCACGTTCCGTTGCCAACCCGAATGACGGGGACGTTGGAGGTGCCCGCCAAGCCCAACCGCGAAGACGTGTTGTTCGGGTGGCGTGAGCTGTTGGTCAGTCAAGGGTTCACAGAAATCATGTCCAACTCCTTGACCAAGGCCAAGTACGCTGAGCTCGTCAAAGACCGCGACTTGGACCCTGAAGCGTCGGTCCACATGCTCAACCCTTTGAGCTCCGACTTGGGGGCCATGCGCCAAAGCCTGCTGTTCCAAGGCCTCGAAGCCGTGGCACGCAACAGCAAGCACAAGCAACCCGACCTTCGCTTGTTCGAATTTGGTCGGACCTACACCCAGCGGGACGTGACCGACGAAGACGGCACTGTGCGCAAGGCGTACGACGAGAAGGAGCACCTCAGCCTGTGGGTGACCGGAAGGGACAAGCCCGAAACCTGGAATGCGCCCAAAGGCAAGGACGGTCAGGCCGACATGTTCACGCTGAAACACGCCGTGGAGTCGTTGCTGGCGAAGGTGGGCTTGAACGTCTTCTCCGAAGCCGAAGCAAACACCGACGGGCTGTTGGCGGAAGGCATTGTTCTTCGGCATGCGAACGGCCAAGAGGTCGGACGCTGGGGACTGGTCCAGCCTTCCGTGACCCAGGCGTGCGAGGTGGATGTGCCTGTGTTTTGGACCGACTTCGACGTTGCCAAATTGTGGAAGGCGGTGAAGAAGCGACGCGTGAAGGCACACGACCTGGCGCGGTTCCCCGCGGTGCGTCGCGATTTGGCCTTGGTGGTGTCCAAGGCTGTGGCGTACGAAACCCTCAAAGTGGCGGCGGAAAAGGCCGAGCGCAAACTGCTCAAAGGCGTCGAATTGTTCGACGTCTACGAGGGCAAGGGGCTCGAAGAAGGCGAGAAGAGCTACGCCATGGCGTTCACCTTGCAGAACCCCGACGCCACGCTGAATGACAAGCAAATCGATTCTGCGATGTCCCGAATCTTGAAGGCCCTTGAATCGGCTGGCGCCCGCCTGCGTTGATTTTTGACCATGGCGAAGACCCGACCCATTTTGACTCCGCCAGTGCAGGTGTCCCACTTGTACTACAGGCTGACCCGTGTGCTGGTCTGGAGCGGCATCACCCGGTACTTCCGCATCCGCGGCCTCGACGGATTCGACACCCTGCCCAAGCCAGGCACGCCGGCCATCTTCATCAGCAACCACCAAAACGGCATGATGGACCCCATGCCCATCTGCGCGTTCATCCCGCAACAGATGCACTATTTGACGCGGGCCGATGTGTTCTGGAACCCTGTGTTCAGGCACTTCCTGTACGGCTACAACCAAATGCCGGTGTACCGCCAGCGCGACCGGCTTGCGGACTTGCGCCACCGCAACGACATCATCTTTGACGTGTGCGTGGACCGCATGGAGGCAGGCGCCGCGATGGCCCTTTTTCCAGAGGGCAACCACAACCCCTTCCCCTCCCTTCGTCCCCTGAAAGGCGGGTTGGCGGAAATGCTGGCCCGCGGGGCACGCAAGCACGACAGCCTTCGCGACATCCAGTTGATCCCAATCGGGTTGGATTACGAACACTACGCCGATTGGCGTCGACAGCTGCGCGTGCGGGCCGGGGAACCCATTCCCTACGCCGATTGTCTGAATGACGATGGCACCATGGACAAAGCGGCTTTCCACGAACGGGTGGCCACGGCCATGAAGAAGGTCATGGTGGACATCCAACCGGCAGAGGCCCAACACGTGTTCCACGACGGGTTGCGCGCCAAGCGCACGACAGAACGCGACGCCCATGAATGGGCATCCATCCCCGCCACGCTCGAAGGGTGGCGCAAGCGATGGGAAGAAGACCCTGCTTGGGCCACGCGCGTGACCGAAGCGCATCAAACCTGGCAAGATGCCCACCAAGCCCATCCAGCCCCAGGACGCCCTGAAGCCTGGGGGCAGGGACCTGAAGACGTCCGTGTGCGCCGTCCATGGGTGCGGGTGTTGGACCCGTTCGCACGCCTCGCCCAACTGCCCACCTGGCCCATTGCCGCGTTGATTCGGCAGCGGGTGAAGAAGAAAGTGCGCAAGCTGGAATTTGTGTCCACCATGCGCATGGGCTTTGCGATGGTGTTGTTCCCCATTGTGTGGTTGATCGAATCGGCGGTGGCCGGCGCCTTGGCCCCAGACGGATGGGGTGTGGTGGCCGCAGCGGGCATGTGGGTTTGGGGGAACGTGGGCTCCCGGCTGTTCGGCCGGTTCAACGACGCCATGCACACGTTGCGAGACGCAGAGGACGGACACGCGTTTTGGCACGACGCCAAGCACAGCACCGTTCGCGACGCGTGGAAGAACTACCTCGATGCGCTGAAATGAGCGGAAATCCGCGGAAGGTGTTGCATCTTCGTAGAGAACCACGCTTCACATGCCGTTAACTCCAGCACAACATAGCCCTGACGAACTTCGGGCCATGGGCAAGCAACGCATCCTCCTCGTCGACGATGAACCGGACATCCTGGAATTCATCGAATACAATTTGGTGAAAGAAGGCTACGACGTCCACACCGCCGGCAACGGTCGGGTCGGCGTGGAAATGGCCAAGAAGTTGTTGCCCGATCTCGTGCTCTTGGACGTCATGATGCCCGAGATGGACGGGGTGGAGGCGTGCGCGGAAATCCGTGAGCACGGCCCGCTGGCCCAAACCGTGGTGGCTTTCTTGACCGCCCGGGGTGAAGACTACAGCCAAATTGCGGGCTTTGAAGCTGGGGCCGACGACTACATCTTGAAGCCCATCAAGCCCAAGGTCTTGGTGTCGCGTGTCCAAGCGTTGCTTCGCCGAAAGAAAAACTCCGGATACGTGGGAGGCAACTACGACGGCACGGGCCTCATGATCGACCCTGAACGCTACGTGGTGATGCACCAGGGCCAAGAATTGAATTTGCCCAAGAAGGAATTTGAGTTGTTGAGCCTGTTGGCCTCCCAGCCAGGCAAGGTGTTCAGCCGGGAGAAGATCCTCGCCAGCGTGTGGGGCACCGACGTGGTGGTGGGCGATCGGACCATCGACGTGCACATCCGCAAGCTTCGGGAAAAACTCGGGGACGAATACTTCAAGACGGTCAAGGGCGTCGGGTACAAATTCGTCGGCTGATGGCCGGCATGACCCCAAGGGCGGTGGCCGTGCAGGCGGCCGTGACTGCTGGCCTGACCTCGTTGGCCGCGACAGCGCTGGCCACCCAGTTTGCTTCGGGCAAAGTGCACCTCGCCATGTCGTTGGCGTCTGGCGCCGTGGTCGGGACGGTGTGCTTTCTTTTGGTCTACAGGCAACTCGGGCTGTACATCCAAGATCGGGTGCGCATCATTTACAAAACCATCCGTCGCCTGAAGGGATCCACCAGCCACGCGCACTTGGACATGGGACAAGACATTGTCGAGCAAGTCAACCGCGACGTGATGGCATGGGCGGACAGCCAAATCGAGGAAATCACCACGCTGAGGGAAGCGGACACTTTCCGGAAAGAGTTCATCGGAAACCTCGCCCACGAGCTGAAGACCCCGATTTTCAACATCCAAGGATTCATCCTGACGTTGCTCGAAGGCGGGTTGAACGACCCGGAGATCAACCGCAAATTCCTGCTCAAGGCTGCGAAAAACGTCGACCGGCTGGCGGGATTGCTGGAAGATCTGGACGTCATCACCAAGATGGAATCAGGCACGCTGGACATCGAGTTGGTGCCCTTCGATTTGCTGGAAATCATCCGCGAAACGATGGAAAGCCTCGAGCCCAAAGCAAGGCGGAGCGAGATTGACTTGAGGCTGAAAAAGGGGTTCGACGCGTCCCAAATCATGGTGAAAGGGGACTCGGCCAAGATCGTCCAAGTCCTCACCAACCTCATCGTCAACTCCATCAACTACGGCTCGGAGGAAGGGCACACGGAAATCCGTTATTACGACGCAGACGACGCGATTTTGGTGGAGGTGGCCGACAACGGCATCGGCATCAGCGAATCGCACCTCGCCCGGGTGTTTGAACGGTTTTACCGCGTGGACAAATCGCGCAGCCGGCATGCGGGCGGATCAGGACTGGGGCTGGCCATTGTCAAGCACATCCTGGAATCCCACGGCCAAACCATCAGCGTGCGCAGCACCGAGGGCGAAGGTTCAACCTTCAGCTTCACGCTGGAGAAGGCCTGACCCAGCCCCATTCACAAACGGGTTTCCCTGCTTTTCGTCCCCCACGGTCGTGGGCCCGCCGTGACCTGGCCACACCACCATGGATTCAGGCAGGGTGAAGATTTGGGCTTCGATGCTCTGGGCCAGGGCCGCGGCGTCGCATCCTGGCAAGTCGGTCCGTCCCACGCTGCCCCGGAACAACACGTCCCCGCCCAAGGTCCACCCTCCACGGTGGCACACGAACGCCACGTGACCAGGGGCGTGGCCCGGCACAAAACGCACCTCCAACTCCACTTGACCACAATCGACGATGTCGCCGTGCGCAAGGTCAAACATGGCCTCTGGCACAGGGTCCATCCGGACCCCGCAGACTTCAGCGACTCGGGGCGCCTGCTCGTAGGTCTCGCGGTCCGCAGGGTGCAGCCTGGGGACAAGCCCGTAGGTATCCTTCATCCACGCGCATCCCATGACGTGGTCCAAATGGGCATGGGTCAACACCACCTGGACGGGCTTGGCGTCAAAGCGGTCGCAGAGCTCCTGAAAAGCCTTCCGCTCTTCCACGCTGGCCATCCCTGGATCGACCACGGTCAACCCGCCATCTCCATGTTCGACGACGTAGGTCTGCTCGCCAAAGGCGTTGCACGTGAGAGTATGCACCATGGGGCGTAATTTCGGGAAGAATGTGCGCGCGTCGAGTCCTTGCTGTCCTGGTTTGGTTGTGGGTCCTCGGATCCACCCACCCCCACGCCTGCGCCCAGTTCACCGACGGCATGAACGTGGCGTTCGGCAAGAACCGGGTGCAGCACCGCACGTTCGAGTGGCAGGTGTTTGAGCAAGGCAACTTCGAGGTGCACCATTACCGCGAGGGCGACCAAATCGCGGGCCAGGTCACCCGCATGCTTCAACGCGAGGCGGACGCCCTGGCGCCGATGTTTGGCCGTCAATTAGAAGGGCCGCTTCAGGTCTTGGTGTTCAACTCTCAAGAAGAATTCCGGCAGAGCAACGTTGGCGTGATGCTCGGCCAAGACGAAGCCTCCAACCTCGGAGGGTCGGCCCGGTTGGTGGGCAGCAAGATGTTCGTCTACGCCACGGGCGACCGCAGGTCTGTGGCGTGGCAAGTGCGAGAAGGGCTGGCGCAGGTGCTGTTCAACCAAACGATGTACGAGACCGATTGGAGCCAAGCCATCCGGTCGGGCAACGTCGTCCAGTCCCCATCTTGGATGTCCGACGGCCTCGCCCGTTACGCGGCGCGGGGGTTGGATGCCGCCAGCCAGGAAACCATCCTCGACCTCTGCCGTCGCGACGCCTTCCGCCAATTGGAATTGGCCAGCGGGATGGATGCCGCCCTCCTCGGCCAAGCCATGTGGTCGTACGTGGCGGACATCTACGGCCTCCCGACGGTCGCCAACGTGCTGTACATGACCCGGGTGACCCAAAGCGTCGAGAGCGGGTTCCGCCTTGCCACGGGGTCCTTCCTGCAGGATTTGGCCTTGGAAGTGCAAGCCCACCACCTTCGTCAAGCGCCAGAAGGGTACGCCGCCCTGTTCCCGCCATTCCGCGACCGCAAAGAGATGCGCCAAGCTGGGCGTTCCCTGGGGCCAAGCATGCCGATGCGGCCGGTGTCCAGGCTCGCGTACACCCAGTTTCTGCCCAACCCTGAGGGCAACCTGGCGGCGTTCACGACCGACGAACGCGGTCAGCTGCGGGTGGGCACGGTGGACTTGGACAGTGGCGCACGCACCTGGCACGCCACGCTGGGCCACCGCCTCGACCGGTTGGACAACGAGTTGCATCCTCGGCTGGCCTGGGGGCCTCAGGGCCAGCTCCTGTTCTTTTCGGTGGACTTGAAGGGTGCCCCCCACCTAGGCATCGTCAATCTGGGCACGGGGGAAATGGACCTGAAAGAGCTGTTCCAAATCGACCAAGTGCTCGACATGGCGTGCTCCCCCGACGGGAGGTACTTGCTCATGTCCGCCCTCCAACACGGCCAGAGCGACCTTTATCGGTACGACATCGTGGCGAACAACCACACCCCGCTGTGGCGGGACCGGTTCGACGACTTGCAACCTGCGTTTTGGCCAGGAAGCTCGACGTTCATGTTCTCGTCCAACCGACCTGACGACACCCTTCGCAACGACCGGCTCGACCACCCCTACCCCGAGGCGCTCGACTTGTACGTCGGCGACCTCGCGGACGACCCCATCACATTGACCCGTTGGACCGCCACGCCCGACGTGGACGAGCGCCATCCCCAACCGCTTGAGGGCTGGGAATTCTTGACGGTGACCACCGACGATGCCGGTGCGCATGGGCTGGGGTTTGGCTGGCGGGACAGCTCCATTGTGGCCGTCGACACCGTGGTGCGCTACCGCACATTCACCCAATTCCGGGATGCCTTGCCCCTGCCTGTGGCCGGGGACATGCCCGTGATGGACCGAGACCTCACCCACGTCATGGCCACCCGGGGAGGACGGACGCAGTGGACTGAAGTGGCCATGCCGGACTTGTCCGCCCTGCACGCGGCGCCTTCCTCTGCGAAGGAGTCGTTCACCCCCTTGCCCTTTCCCACAGAATTGCCCTCATGGGAACAAGCCTGGGCCGAGGACGAAATCAACTTCCGAGCTTACGTCTTTGAGTCGGAGCGCGAGGCAACCCCCGAGGTCAAACCCGAGCAGGAGGAAGTGCCCGTGGCGGAGAACCACGCCCCGCTGACCCCCAAGAACAGCCGTTTGAACTTCGCCTTGGACAAGATCCAAACCCGCTTGAACAACACCTTCGGGTCCAATTTCTACCAGGTGTACAACGGGACGGTGAACGCCCAGCCGGGACTGGGGAACGCGTCTGAATTGCGCATCAGCGACGTCATGGACGACAAGCACATCGTGGGCGGCTACACGATTCCTGCGAATTTGTCCAACACGTTTTTTGGGCTGGCCTACTTGGACCTGGAACGGCAGGTGGACCGCATCCTGTCGCTGGAACGCCAGACCACAGCCCGGGTCGATCCCCAATCAGGACAATTGGTGGAAACGGCCACGCACCTGTTGAGGCGCGAATGGCGGTGGGCCTTCGACGAGGTGCGAAGCCTACGATGGGGCGCCGCGTTTCGGTTCAACCACGACGTGGTCCAAGGGACAGACCTGTTTTCAGCCTCGACCCCCAACGGGACGGGCGAGCAATTGGGGCTTCAAGTCGCCTACGTGCACGACGACACACGCAGCCCTCGGCTGAACATCCGGCACGGCCTGCGCGCCCGGGTGTGGGCCGAGATGTTTGTCGACGGGGTGGCCACCGCCTCGGCTGCGGGAGGGGAATTGACGGGGCCAGAACAAGGCTGGACGTTTGGCACGGTCGGGTTCGACGCCAGGAGGTACGTGCCCTTGGTGGGGCCAAGCATTTTGGCGCTTCGTCTGGCCGGCGATTGGAGCATCGGCCAACGCAAACTGCTGCACATGCTCGGCGGGACCGACAACAGCCTGTCCCTGCAAGGCAACGCAAACACCCCCGTCGACCCCGACGTGCCCTTCGCCTACCAGGCACGGATTGCCCCGCTGCGTGGCTTCCAAAGCAACGTCCGCAACGGCGCCAACGTCGCCCTGGCCAACGCCGAGGTGCGGGTGCCCGTGTTCTTCAGCGGGGCAGGACGGGGCGACTTCCTCAAGCATCTGCAAGCCGTGGCCTTTGCAGACGTCGGTGCCGCCTGGACGGGCCTCCACCCCTACTCGGATGAGAACGCCTTCAATTTTGTCACCGTGCAGTCCAATCCCATCACCGTCACGGTCAGCAACAACCGTGAACCGGTGCTGTACGACTTGGGCTTTGGGCTTCGGTCCAGGCTGCTCGGATATTGGGTCGCGGCGGACTGGGCCTACGGTGTGGACGACGGAATCACCCTGCCACGACGCTTCACTTTGTCCCTGAATTTTGATTTTTGACGCCATGGATCCCCTCACCCTTCTCACGTTGTTGGTCATTGGGCTGTTCGCTGGCATCGCCTCTGGATTTGTGGGCGTTGGCGGCGGCCTCATTCTGGTGCCCGCCATGGTGGCTTTCGCAGGCCTCGGGCAACACGCGGCCCAAGGCACGAGCCTCGCCATGATGTTGCCACCTGTGGGCATCTTGGCCGTCATGCAATACCACAAAGCTGGGGAAGTGCACTGGGCCTACGCGTTGGTCCTTTGCGTGACCTTCGTGGCCGGCGCATGGGGCGGGTCCAAGATGAGCCTGAAGCTTTCTGAGGCTTGGGTGAAGCTCGTGTTTGGCCTGGTCATGCTGTACGCCTCCCTTCGCATGCTGTTTCACGCGTGGAACCAACTCAAACCCACCCTCTTCCCATGAGCCTTCTTGCACGCATCCAAGCTTTGGCGGCAGAGCATCACTCGGAATGGGTGGGCATTCGGCGGCACCTGCACGCGCACCCCGAATTGTCTTTTGAGGAGCACCAAACGATGGAGTACGTGTCGTCCGTGCTCACCTCTTGGGGCGTGGACCACCAAACCCATGTGACGGGCACGGGCATTGTCGCCCACGTTCACGGCCAGCAGCCGGACTCCCGAACTGTGGCCTTGCGTGCAGACATGGATGCCCTTCCCATCACCGAAGCCAACGAGGTGGACTACGCGTCCACCAACCCAGGCGTCATGCACGCCTGTGGCCACGACGTCCACACCACCTCCCTGCTCGGGGCGTTGCGCATCCTTCAACTGACGTCCGACGGTTGGCAGGGCACCGTGCGCTGCATCTTCCAACCGGGCGAAGAAACCATCCCAGGAGGGGCGAAGGACATGGTTGCCGCCGGCGTGTTGACCAACCCAGAACCCGCTGGGATTTTCGGTCAACACGTGTTTCCAGACCTGCCCGCCGGGCATGTGGGCGTGCGCGGCGGAGCCTACATGGCGTCGGCCGACGAGATTCACCTCACCGTGAAAGGAAAAGGAGGCCATGCGGCCTTGCCGCACAAGTGCCGGGATGCCGTCTTGGCTGCGTCCAACGTGGTCGTGGCCGCCCAGCAACTCGTGGCCCGGTTGTGCCCACCGGGGCAACCCTCCGTCCTGTCGTTTGGCTTCATGGAAGCCGTGGGGTCGACCAACATCCTGCCCAACGAAGTCCGGCTGAAAGGCACCTTCCGCGCCATGGACGAAGGCTGGCGCCACGAAGCCCACAAGGCGTTGGCCGCCCTGATTCAATCGACGTGCCAGGCCTACGGCTGCGAAGCCGACCTTGAAATCCGTAAGGGCTACCCCGCCGTGAACAACCATGTGGGCATGGCTGCCGCCTTCAAGGCTGTGGCCTGCGAATACCTCGGGACTGCGCATGTGCACGACCTCGACATCCGCATGACGGGCGAGGACTTCAGCTACTTTGCCAACGAAATTCCTGGGTGCTTCTACCGGTTGGGCACCGCCTCACCGGAGCCCGGAAACGCATTGGGGACGCACGGATTGCACACGCCGAGGTTCGACGTGGACGAAGAAGCGTTGAAAGTCGGAACGGGGTTGATGGCGTACGCGGCCGCCACCGCCGCGTGGTGAGGTCAATGGGCGACCTCCGACATGAATTTGATCTTGGCAAGCCTCAGCTCCTCCTCGGAGTAGGCGTCGTCGAATTCCTCGGTCGCCGCGGCCAACCCGTCGTCTTCCGATTCTGAAAAGAAGTCGAACAACTCCTCCAAGCACTCTTCGTCCAACGACTCTTCCAAAATGTGGTCGAGGTTCAACTTGGTGCCTGCGCCGACAATCTTCTCAATCTCATTCAACACCATGTCTCGGTTGCCGTGGATGCCTGCCGCGATGTCGTCGAGGCCCAGCTTGCGATCGAGCAATTGGATGATGGTGACTTTGTGCTTGGACTTGGCGGCGCTGCTCCGAACGAGCATGGCCTCGGACTTCTCAATGCTTTCGGCCTCCACATGCTCGGCAATCAGCGCCAAGAAAGGGGCGCCGTACTTGGCTGCCTTGCCTGAACCCACCCCCGTGATGCGGAGCAACTCGTCGGGTGTGGTGGGGTAGTGCGTGGCCATTTCGTCCAAACTGACGTCCTGGAAGATGACGTAGGGTGGCAATTCTTTCTCGGCACTGACCTCCTTGCGAAGGACCGTGAGCAGGTCACGAAGCTTGGGGTCGAGCACACCGCCGGCTGAGCCTCGGGTTTGGACCAACGAGTCTCCGGCGTCGGTCTCGCTGAAATCGCGTTGCTTGGCCAGCATCAAAGGCTGAGGGTTGGACAGGAACGCCATGCCCTTGTCGGTCAAGTGGAGCACGCCGTAGGTCTCCACCTCCTTTCGCAGGTAATTGAGCACGACCAACTGTCGGAAAATGCCCTGCCAGTGGTCCAGGCCTTCTTTTTCACCGCGGCCCCAAAAGGCACTTTCGACCGCCCCGTAATCCTCCATTTGGCGGTTTTTGGTGGCAGTCAGCAACGCGGTGTAGAAGGCCATCCGGTGCTTGTTCTTGTGTTCCAAGACGGCACTCAACACCAGGTGGGCGTCCTCCTGACGGTCCTCCAGCGTGGGCGGGTTTTGGGTGTTGTCGCAATTCTTGGCGCCTGGGCCGTTCTCCTCGTCAAACTCCTCGCCAAAGTAATGCAGCAGGAATTTGCGCCGGCTGGTGGCGGTCTCCGCGTAAGCCATGACTTCCTGCAACAGCTGCATGCCCACCTCTTGTTCCGCAATGGGTTTGCCTTGCAGGAACTTTTCCAACTTGTCGATGTCTTTGTGGCTGTAAAACGCGATGCAATGGCCTTCGCCTCCGTCGCGTCCCGCGCGCCCCGTCTCTTGGTAATAGCTCTCCAAAGACTTGGGCATGTCGTAGTGCATCACGAAGCGGACGTCCGGCTTGTCAATGCCCATGCCAAACGCGATGGTCGCCACAATGACGTCCACATCCTGCATGAGAAATTGGTCCTGGATCTTGCTTCGCTGGTTGCTGTCCATCCCGGCGTGGTAGGCCAAAGCCTTCACTCCGTTCACGCGCAACGTCTCTGCAATCTGCTCCACACGCTTGCGGCTCAAACAGTACACGATGCCGCTCTTGCCAGCGTGTTGCAAGCAGTGTCGCACGATTTGTTGGAGGGCGTCTTTCTTGGGGCGCACCTCATAGAACAGGTTGTCCCGGTTGAAGGAAGACTTGAGCACCACGGCGTCCGTCATGTCCAGGTTTTTCTGAATGTCCAGCTGAACCTTCGGGGTGGCCGTGGCCGTCAACGCCATGATGGGGACATTGGCGATGTCTTTCACAATCGGTTTGATCCGGCGGTATTCCGGGCGGAAATCGTGTCCCCACTCTGAGATGCAGTGCGCCTCGTCCACCGCCACGAAGCTGATGCGCACGGAGCGCAGGAACGCGATGTTCTCAGCCTTGGTGAGGCTCTCGGGGGCAACATACAGAAGCTTGGTCCAACCCTCGGCCACATCTCGCTTCACCTGCTCGGCGTCCGATTTGCTCAGCGATGAATTCAGGAAGTGGGCCACGCGTCGGTCCTCGTGATGGCCGCGGATCGCATCCACTTGGTTCTTCATCAACGCGATGAGCGGGCTGATCACCAAAGCCACCCCGTCCATCATCAACGCCGGAAGTTGGTAGCACATGGATTTGCCGCCACCGGTCGGCATGATCACGAATGTGTCACGTCCGTCCAGCACGCTTTGGATGGCATGTTCTTGCTCACCCTTGAATTCGTCGAATCCAAAAAACGTCTTCAGCGCCTCTTGGGGCGCCAAATCGACCAGGCTCATCGGTTGGTTTTAGCTTTGCGAAAAGAAAGATACACACCTGGGCGACTTCACCAAGCACCAGAAGCAACATTTATGTCAACATGACAAATCGCCCAGAACCCCATTCCGGCAAACACACGCTGACCTTGGCCGCCCAAGCGTTGGGCCAAGCGGCTGAGCGCATGGGAGATGACTTCGACAAAGCGGTCCATTTGCTGGGAACATCGGCTGGGAAAATCGTGGTGACCGGCGTCGGCAAGAGCGCCCACATCGCGGCCAAAATCGCGGCCACCCTCAACTCCACAGGCAGTTCCGCGATGTTCCTGCACGCCGGTGAAGCGCTGCATGGGGACCTCGGAGCGGTGCAACAAGGGGACGTTGTGGTGTGCCTGTCCAAAAGCGGCCGCAGCGATGAAGTGACGCAGCTTCTTCCCTCCCTCGCCCAACGAGGTTGTGCCCTTGTGGCCTTGACGGCCGATGCTGATTCACCGTTGGGCACGGCCGCCAGCGTCGTGTTGGACGTGTCCGTGCCCGAAGAAGCGTGCCCCTTGGACCTTGCCCCCACCACCAGCACCACCCTTCAGCTCGCCATGGGCGACGCGTTGGCCGTCGCGTTGATGGCCGCGAACGCCTTCCAAGCGAAGGACTTTGCCGCCAACCACCCCGCGGGAAGCCTGGGCAAGAAGTTGACCTGGACCTTGGCCTCCTTGGTGGACCCTGCGCGGAAACCTTCAGTGCCTTGGGACGCCTCCTTGGCTGAAGTGCTGGAAGCCATGTCCGAGGCGCGGTACGGCGCCACCGTGGTTTGGGCGCAGAACAACCCGGGCCAAATCGGCGGCATCGTCACCGATGGCGACCTCAGGCGGGCGTTGGCCCAAGGCGCCTTGGCCGACGTCACGGCAGGCGCACTGGCAAGCCCACACCCCCACACCATGCAAGCCCATGAATTGGCGGCCCAAGCCGTGAGCTGGATGAAGACGCACAGCATCAGCCAAGTTGTGGTGATGGAAGGCGAACGCTACGCAGGCATGGTTCACCTCCACGATTGCCTGCGCGAAGGCCTCGGTTGACCGACATTTGCGCCATGGCCCTGGACCAAGCCCACGACGAAGCCCAAATGGGGTTCCTCGACCACCTCGAAGAGTTGAGGCGGCGCCTGTTTGTGTCCGCCGTGGCCATCATGGCCGCCGGCATCGGGGTGTTTGTGGCAAAGGACTGGGTGTTTGACCGCATCCTGTTTGGGCCGCGGAATTTGGACTTCATCAGCTACCGCGGTTGGTGCGCCTTGTCCCACGCCATCGGCTCCGGAGACGCGCTTTGCGTGGAACGCATCTCGTACGAATTGATCAACACCACCATGCTGGGCAACTTCTCGGCGCACTTGATCGTCAGCGCCGTGGGCGGTTTGATTGTGGCGTTTCCCGTCCTCATCCACCAAGTTTGGGCGTTCGTGAAGCCGGCCATGAAAGCCCAAGAGCGCAACGCCGCGCGGGGGGCCGGACTCGCTTCCTCCGTGCTGTTCTTGATGGGGGTGGCGTTTGGGTACTTCGGGATCGCCCCACTCAGCTTGCAATTCTTGGGCAACTACGAGCTCGGCGACGTGGCCTCCCGCATCGCGGTCATGAGCTACGTCAAGACGGTGGCGAGCATCACCCTCGCTGCGGGCATCGTCTTCCAACTCCCGGTGTTGGTTTACTTCCTGAGCAAAGCCGGCCTTGTGACGGCCGCCACCCTCAAGTCGTACCGTCGCCACGCCTTGGTGGGCATTTTGGCCTTGTCCGCGGTGATCACCCCGCCCGACGTGACAAGCCAAATCTTGGTGTCGCTCCCTGTGCTTCTGTTGTACGAGTTGGGCATTTGGATTGCCCGCCGCCAAGACAAACGACGCGCGCGCTAATGCCCCAACTTCTGGCCTCTTGCCTCGCCCTGTTGCTGACCTTGCCCATGTGGGGCCAAACCGCGGTCTCCGGCCGGGTTTTTGACGGCGAATCGGGCCTGCCCCTGCCGTTCGTCAACGTCAGCTTCGCCGGCTCCAACCTCGGCACCATGACCGACGTAGAAGGGATTTACAGCTTGGACGCTGGCGCGGAACGGGTCACCAAACTGGTGGTGTCCACCCTCGGTTACCAAAGCCAGACCATCCCCATCCAGCGCGGGGTGCCCCAAGTGATCAACGTGGCCTTGGAGGCGCGCAGCGTGGACCTCGAAGCGGCGGTGGTGCGGCCCGACCGAAAGGCCAAGAATCCCGCCAAACCTTTGATGCAGCGCGTGGCGGAGGCCAAAAAGGAAAACGATCCCTCGTCCATCCCCGCCTTGAAGTACGACTTCTACGAGTTGTTGGAAGTGGCCGTGAACGACTACCCCGAGAAGTGGCCCGAGCGCAAGGTGTGGGGCCCGTTCACGTGGGTTTGGGACCAATTGGACTCGAGCGAACACCGGGTGGCCCTGCCCATGTTCGCCACGGAAATGTCCGGGACCATGCGCACCTCCAAGCGCCGACGGGAGAAACGCATTGAAGCCGCCCGCGCCACCTGGCTGCAAGACGGGGAGAACACGGCCAGTGTGCAGTCCGAATTCCTCAACATCAACCTCTATGAGAACCAACTGTTGCTGTTGGATCGGGCCTTCACAAGCCCCTTGCACGACCGTGGCAACGTGCACTACCGCTATTACATCCTGGACACCTTGGACCGCGGGGGGCGGCCTTGCTTCCACATGGCTTTTGTGCCCAGGCGCCGGGGCGAATTGACCTTCGAAGGGGAGATGTGGATCGACACCTTGAGCCTTGGATTGAGGCACGTGGAGGCCAAAATCAGCGAAGGCGCCAACATCAACTTCGTCCGGAATTACGCGTGGAGCCAGACGTATGAACTCGACTCGGACCGCTGGGTGTTGGCCCGTGAAGAAAACCTGGCGGACATCAGCCTTCGCGAGGGTGGAATGGGGATTTACAGCCACCAAACCATCGTCAACCACAACTTCGAACAGGCCACGAGTTGGCCCGACTCCGTGTGGACGAGTGGTCGCGACATGAGCTTCGCCAAAGGCTCCCACGAAATCCTCGAATCCACGTGGCAAGACTTGAGGCCTGAGCCGATTCCCGCCCGAGCCAAGCGCACGTACTGGATGGTCGACTCCATTCAAACCATGCCGCAATACAAGTTCCTCGAAGGGTTTGCCATGCTGGCCGGCACGGGGCACATCGTCACCGGTCCAGTGGAGTTTGGGCCCTTTTACGACACCTACAGCACCAACCTGATCGAGGGGGAGCGCTACAGCTTGGGCGTGCAAACCAGCAACGACTTCTCCCGCAAGGTTTGGCTGCGGTCGTTCGTGGCCTACGGGACGTTGGATCGAAGGTGGAAGTATGGCGGATTTGCAGAGTGGGTGTTGCGCAAGACCCCACGCACTGAGGTGTTTGTGGAGCACATCCGAGACATGGACCAGCTCGGCATGATGGGGTTCTTCGACCAAGGGAACGGGTTGAACAGCGCCCTCCAACTCAACGACCAAACGCGACTCACCCAGGTGACCCGGACGGAAATGAGCATGCTCCACGAATTCGGTTCCGGGTGGACCCAGTCGGTGGAACTCCGTCACCGTTCTGTGGCCGCCACCGACACGGTGCGGTTCATCCGAGAGAGCGACCCCACGGGGTTGTCCCCCTTGGTGACGGCCGAGCTGACGTTGCAAACACGGTACGCCAGGAACGAGAAATTCCTCTCCGGCGCATTCGAGCGCATGAGCTTGGGGTCGCGGTGGCCAATCCTCACCGCCACAGTGACGTTGGGCCTGCCCAACATTGCACGCAGCGAATTCAACTACCAGCGTTGGACCCTCGACGCGGAAGGCACCCGGAGGCTCGGCCCCTTGGGCAGGATTGAGTGGTGGACCCAAGGGGGCATGTACACCGGCAAGGCACCCGTGCTCTTGACCGAATTGCAGCCGGCGAACGAAACCGCCTTGAGCATCAACGAAGCCTTCAACCTCCTGCGCTTCATGGAATTTTCCAGCGACCGATGGTGGCGGTCGTATGCCGAGTGGCACGGGGAAGGTGTGGTGCTGGGGCGCGTGCCCTTGATTCGTGGGTTGGGGCTCCGAGAGGTGGTGGGGGTCAAAGCCGTGCGAAGCGCATGGGATGCGCGCCACGAAACCGTCACCGCCATGCCTTCCACCACCACGGGGTTGGACGGCTGGTACGGCGAGGCGGTGTTTGGGGTGGAGAACATCTTCAACGTCTTGCGCCTCGACCTTCACCGCAGAATCACGCCGAGTGCCCCAGGCATGCTCGACCCCTGGGGATGGCGCGTGGGACTGGGGTTCGAATTGTAACGGCGCTCCACGACCTTTGAACCATGGCTTCCGACCTCGTCGCCCACAACCTTGTGAAGATTTACGGCAAACGCACCGTCGTCGACCACGTGTCGTTCCGGGTCGCGCCCGGCGAGGTGGTGGGGCTGTTGGGGCCCAATGGCGCCGGCAAAACCACAAGCTTCTACGCGGTGGTGGGGTTGGTTCGTCCCGACGGAGGCAAAGTCACCCTTGGAGACGACGACTTGACCCGCGATCCCATGCACGTCCGCGCACGGAAGGGCGTGGGGTACTTGCCCCAAGAGCCCAGCGTCTTCCGCAAACTCAGTGTGGAAGACAACATCGCGGCCATCCTGGAGTTGCAAGGGTTGGACAAGGGCGAAGCGGCCGACAAACTGGAAGCCCTCCTGGACGAATTCAACCTCCAGAAAGTCCGAAAAAGCATGGGCGACGTGCTGTCAGGCGGCGAGCGGCGACGCACCGAAATTGCCCGAGCCCTCGCGTCCAACCCCGCCTTCATCTTGCTCGACGAGCCCTTTGCCGGGGTCGACCCCATCGCCGTGGAAGACATCCAGCGCATCGTCGACCAGCTGAGGCACAAGGGCATCGGCGTGCTCATCACCGACCACAACGTGCAAGAAACCTTGCACATCACCGACCGGGCCTACCTCTTGTTTGAGGGCAAAATCTTGAAGGAAGGGAGTGCAGAAGAACTGGCGGCCGACGACACCGTACGCCGCGTGTACCTCGGGCAAAACTTCACCCTCAGGCCACGCCCCGCGCGCTGAGTTGTGCGTCCAGCAACCGGGCCACGTACTTGCCCATCACGTCAAATTCCAAATTCATGGGTGCACCCACCGGGGTCCTGTGCAGGTTGGTGTGTTCCCAGGTGTAAGGGATGATGGCCACTGAAAATTCCCCTGGGGCGCTGTCCACCACGGTGAGGCTGATGCCTGCAAGCGCAATGCTGCCCTTGGGCACGGTGATCCACTCCGGCGCCACGGGATGAGAAATCCGCACAATCCAGCTCCCGTCTTGTTCCTCGACCGCCTTCAGCGTGCCCGTGGTGTCGACGTGTCCCTGGACCACATGACCGTCGATGCGGTCCCCCACTTTGGCGCAGCGTTCGAGATTGAACACATGCCCCACCTCCATTTGGCCAAGGTGCGTCTTCTTCAACGTCTCGTCGATTGCGGTGACCGTGTAGACGTCCCCGTCCAGGTGCACCACCGTGAGGCACACCCCATCGTGGGCCACGCTTTGGTCGATTTGCAACTCGGAGGTGAACGGCGCCTTCACGTCCAAATGAACGTTGGTGCCCTCCTTGCGGAGCCCCACCAATTCTCCCTGCGCTTCAATGATGCCTGTAAACATGAAACAAAGCTACGGGCGGCGGGGGTCAATCGGTGGTCACCCCTGTCCCACTGAACACATGGAGTTCCTGGACGAATCGCTCAGGAACAATCCCTTCCAACCTCCTTGTGAAGGCGGTGACAGTGCAGGTGTACACCCCGTCGGACACGGCCTCACCTGTGGCCATGTGCGTGCCGTCCCAACCCACGTCGGGGTCGCTCGTTTGGAAGACCAGCTCACCCCAGCGGCTGTGGATGCGTACGTCCACGCTGTCGATGAATTTCCAGGGGAACGCTTGAAATGAGTCGTTGGTGCCGTCTTGGTTGGGCGAGAACACGTTGGGCAGAAAATAGAAGGGGCAGTTGTCGACGCAGACCGTGTCCAACGCAGGCCCTTCGTTGCGCCTGAGGTTGCCGTCGGGGCCAGGCATCAAACTGTCGAGGGCGGTCACGGTGAAGCACCCGGCAATGGTGCCCAAGGCGTTGTCCTCGTTGAACACGTCCGTGAGGATGTCGACGTCTTCAATTTCTTTCCACACCTCAAGCGAGTCGCCCAAAAACGGGGCCCATCGAATCCGATACGCCACGATGTCGTCGGATTCGCAACCTTCCGGACGCGACCAGGTGAGCGTGTCGCGCTCATGCTCGCAGGAAGGCTGCACGTCCAAGTTCAACGCACAAGGTGGGGTGTAATCGTAGGGGGTCCCGCATGCTTCCTGACTCACGTTCACCAGCGGGGCTTCCGTCGAGGGATCGTCGTAACGACCCAGGGTGGTGACGCGATAGCAGTAGGTCTCGCCGTTGACCAAATTGGTGTCCACAAAAAAGGAGGTCGCCACCGTGTCCAGCACCACGTACCCTCCCCCAGTGGGCACCTGACGCTCAACCACGCAATGCTCCACCGCCCACGGCGCGTTTTGAAACACATCCAGCCTCAATTCGTTGTCGTCAGGGGTGAAGGCCAGCCACGGCGTGGACGCGGCAGGCGGCACCCCAACTGAGTTGCCTGTGCTGGCCAACGTGACATCGAATTCCCATGCAGAGGACTCGGTGTCCAACCCACCCAACGTCACGAGGGTGTCCAAATCCAAGAGTTCCTCAGACGCCTCCGACGACCACAGCACGTCCTTGGGACTGTCTGTGCCATCCACAGGGGCGCCTTGCAAGGTGTAGGTGTAGGGACCCGGAAAAGCCACCGTGTCCAATTCGGTGGGCGGCGACCAGCCCACGAGCACCGAATCCAACGGCCCTGTGCTGACCACCGAGGCCCGGGTCATGACGGGGACGTCCTTTTTGATTCGGCCGCAGGCTTCCCCGCTGGCCAACGACAACGCGCCATCCGCATACCGGGTCACCACGCGGTAGCAATACGTGACCCCAAAACTCAATCCTACCTCGTCGACCCACCCCATGCTCGCCAACTCGTCTACTGAGCCGACCAAGGTGTACCCCACCCCGTCTGGGATGCCGGTCTCGCACAGCTCGGGTTCCCAATCTGTCTCGTCCAGCGCCCGCCGTCGGTGCACTTCGTACGACCCTCCTGACACTTGAGCCGTCGGCAACGCGTCCAGACACGCAGAGGGCGCCCACATGACCTGGAGGGTGTACCCCTCGGGATTCACGGCGACCCCCTCGACCGGCGGAGACACCACGGTGATTTGACGGGTTTCGAGGTCGGACAGGGGGATGGGGCTGGCCAAATCTTTGGCTTTGAAGACCACCTGGTGGGGCTCGGCCCGGACCTCGGCGCATGTCGGTGTCCACGCGAAGGTGCCCAGGCCATTTCCCCAATAGGTGAAGTCCGCAGGATGGTCGACCTCGGTGAGCGCGCCGCCCACCGCCGTCATGGTCACGGGATGGTTGTCGGGATCTGAGGCCAGCACGTCGAACGTCAACTCGGTCCCAGCCAACATACAAGTGTCCGCCATGGGCACCACCTCAGGAGGTTGGTTGGCGCACAGTTGAACGTCAATTTGAATGTCGCGCACCACTTCGCCCACTTTGCGAAGCGTTCCGTTGACAGGCCGCCACTCCTCAATGCGGATGGCCACGTTGTATTCGCCCACCAACTGCGGGGTGGTCCAAGTGAGGTCCCCGGTCTCTGGGTCAATGGTGAATTCGTCCTCCCCGGGACTCACCTCGTCCGGAAAGACGTACGTCGGAATGGGGTCGCCGTTGAAGCCACGGCACGGCACCAAACTGTAGGTCAACACGTCGCCGTCGGGGTCGTGGGCGGCCGGGTTGTGAATCCAAGGCTGGTTCAGGCACGCGTTTTCCGTGGCCGGATTCAACAGTTGGACGCTGTTGTTGTGGCCCGCTTGCGGGTCGACGATGAGCAAGGATCGAATGGCGAACGGGGTGTCCACCGAGCCCACCATGTTGAGCACGCCTTCGTTGCGGTTGGGGTCTTCCACGGAAAGCTCGTACACCCCAGGACCACCGTAAGTGTGCGTGCCCCGGTAGGTGTTCACTTGGACGTTTCCGCCGAGTTGACTTACCGGCAACTCACGGGCCAGGCTGTCCAGGTCGTTTCCTGTTTCGTCGCCCCACCTCAAGAACAAAAAGGGCCGGTCCGCCAGGGCGTCGGACTTCGTGTAGGTCGTGATGACCACTTCGTAGGTCAACCCCTGGACGTGGGTGTAGGTGATCTCGCCCGCGCGGTTGTGGGTCGCCCATCCTGTGGTGGCGTGAACGACCATGGCCCACACCACCGCCACCCACGTGCGCCACCCCGAGAGTGGGGGGACGTGGGGGTTGGGATTTTGGCGTGAAGTCATGGAAAGACCAAGGTACTCGTCGCTACCTTTGACCAACCTCCATGAGCTCCAAGAATTCAAAAATCAGGGTTGGCATTTCCTGCGGCGACCCCAACGGCATCGGGTTGGAAGCGTTGGCTGACGCGTTTCGCGACGAGCGCACCCTCGCAAGCATTGTGCCTGTGGTCTTTGCACCGCGCGCCCTCGCAGAGGGTGCCTTTGAAAACATCGCTTGGGGCGAGGTCAGTGATGCGTCGGAAGCGGGCCATGGCCAAATCAACGTGCTCGACTTCGACGCGCCCGAGTTCACGCACCAGCCAGGTGAAGCGACCCAGCAAGCCGGCGCCGTGGCCATGGAAAGCCTTCAACGCGCGGTGGGCCAGTTGGCCAAAACCGCCGTGGACGTGCTTGTGACGGCGCCCATCAACAAGGACACCATCCGCCAGGCGGGGTTCTCCTTCCCTGGCCACACCGAATACCTGGCCAGCGAAGCCGGGGTGGACGAGGTGCTCATGTTGCTTTGTTGCGACGGTCTTCGGATCGGCATGGTCACGGGCCACGTCGCGTTGAAAGACGTGAGTGCCCAGTTGACCCCAGACCGCATCATGGCCAAGCTGCGGTTGATGAACGACAGCTTGATCCGTGACTTTGGCATCCCCACCCCACGCATCGCCGTGTTGGGGCTGAACCCCCACGCCGGCGACAACGGCATGATGGGCGACGAGGAGAAACGCATTTTGGCCCCGGCACTGGACAAGGCCAAGACCGAAGGCATCGAGGCCATGGGGCCTTACGCCGCCGACGGGTTCTTCGGGTCTGGGGCGTTCAAGCACTTCGACGGGGTGCTCGCCATGTACCACGACCAAGGCCTCGCCCCTTTCAAGGCCTTGAGCTTTGGGCGCGGGGTCAACTTCACCGCCGGCCTGCCCGTCGTGCGGACCAGCCCGGACCACGGCACCGGTTTTGACATCGCGGGACAAGGAAAAGCCCAAGGCGCGTCCATTCGGGAAGCCATTCGTTTGGCGTGCGACGTGCGGAAACACCGCCTCGAACACCGCGAATTTGCTGGGAATCCGCTCGAAATCGCCCCACCCAAACCCGAATACAAGGGGCGCGGTCGGGGTTGACCCCCACAGGGGTTGCCAAATCCACCCGCTTTGGCTACCTTTGCACTCCCCAAAAATTTGGAGGACATGGATTTGATGGCCGATTACCGCATCCCATTTGTGGGTTTGAAGCCTGGAAAACATGAGTTCCAAATGCGTGTGGACCCGGAGTTCTTTGCTTGTTTTCCCCATTCCGACGTGGACCAAGTCCATGGCGAAGTTCATGTGGAGTTGGACAAACTCGACACCACCATGACCCTCCGCCTGGACCTCGACGCCCAACTCACCGCCCCGTGCGACCGATGCTTGGACGACGTGAACATCCCGCTCACCAGCAGCGACCGAATTTCGATTCGCTTTGGAGACGACACGGTGTTGGAAGACGACTTGTGGATCCTTGGCACCAAGGAGTACGAATTGGACGTGGCGCATGCCATTTTTCAATTGGTGCACCTGGCCAAACCTTCCCGAGTCATCCACGAACAGGAAACCGACTGCGACCTCAGCATGACTGAGTGGCAAGACGATTCTGCGGAAGATGGAGAAGACGGCGACGACATCGACCCACGCTGGGCAGCATTGAAAAGACTCGACAACTAACGCACCATGGCACATCCCAAAAGACGGCAGAGCAAAACGCGCACGCGCAAGCGCCGCACCCACGATGCTTTGACTCCTCCCAACGTGAGCACCTGTCCAACCACGGGTCAAGCACACCTGTCTCACCGCGCCCACTGGCACGAAGGCAAGCTCTACTACAAGGGCAAGGTGGTGATGGAGCGCGAGGAAGCGTAACTCCCCCAACACATTGGTCACGTATGGGTGACATGAAAAAGGATTCCAAATGGAGTCCTTTTTTCGTGCCGCAACTTTTCCACGGAACCCGTTGAAGACTCACGCGTTCACGGACTGCCCCCCTCAGAAGGGCCTTCTACCTTTGGCCAACTCTGAATACAACACCGATGCCTACAGCCATCACATGCGTCTCCGGATACTTGCCCGAAGACAAGCTCACCAACTTCGACCTGGAAAAAATGGTCGACACCACCGACGAATGGATCCGAACCCGCACGGGCATCCAAGAACGTCGCATCCTCAAGGACCCCAACAAGGCCACGTCCGACATGGGTGCAGAGGCGGTGAAGTCCTTGTGCGCCAAGTCTGGATTGGCCCCTGAAGACATCGACATTGTCATCTGCGCCACGGTGACGCCAGACATGCTCTTTCCCTCCACCGCCAACCTCATTGCCCACAAGGCAGGGGCGACCAAGGCGTGGGGATTTGACCTGTCGGCGGCATGCAGCGGATTTTTGTTCGCGTTGACCACCGGCGCCCAATTCGTGGAAAACGGCACCGCCAAAAATGTGGTGGTCGTGGGGGCCGACAAAATGAGCTCCATCATCGATTACACCGACCGCACCACGTGCGTCCTGTTTGGGGACGGTGCGGCAGCCGTGTTGCTGCAACAAGACGAAGGCGACTGCGGGGTGATCGACAGCCAACTCTACTCCGACGGCGCGGGAGGCGACTTCTTGTGCATGAAAGCAGGCGGTTCCCTTCGTCCGGCCAGCCACGAAACGGTGGACGCCAAGCAGCACTTCATCTACCAGGATGGCCAGCCCGTGTTCAAGGCCGCGGTGACCAACATGGCCGACGTGAGCTACGAAGTGATGGAGCGCAACAACCTGACCGCGGACGACGTGGCGTGGTTGGTGCCTCACCAAGCGAACTTGCGCATCATCGATGCGACACAACGCCGCACTGGCCTGCCTCACGAGAAGGTCATGATCAACATTCAGAAGTACGGCAACACCACCGCGGGCACCATCCCGCTGTGCCTCCACGACTGGGAATCCCAGCTTAAGCGTGGCGACAACCTCATCCTTGCGGCGTTCGGCGGCGGGTTCACGTGGGGCTCTGTCTACCTGAAATGGGCTTACGACGGCAGCAAATTCGCCTGACAACCCAGTCCTCTCTACCTTTCCTCCCTGAAAAAACCAAAAATCTCCGACATGAAACTGACGGAAATCCAGGACCTCATCAAGTTCGTTGCACGCGCTGGCGTGACCGAAGTTGAGATCGAACAGAAAGAATTCAAGATCACCATCAAGTCTGAAATGCCCAAGGGACGTGGCAAGAAGGACGAAGCCATGGTGCAGACCATCCAAGTTCCTGCGGCCATGCCGCAAGCCATGGTGGCGGCCCCAGTGGCTGCAGCGCCCGTGGCGGCACCCGCACCAGCTGCCCCTGCTGCCCCTGCTGCCCCTGCAGCGCCTGCGGCACCCGCTGCAGAGGAGGCGTCCAACTTGATTGAAATCAAGTCCCCCATGATCGGCACCTTCTACCGCCGACCTTCCCCGGACAAAGACGTGTTCTGCGAAGTCGGGGACGTGTTGAAGCCAGGCGACACGGTGTGTGTGGTGGAAGCCATGAAGCTCTTCAACGAGATTGAATCCGAAGTCTCAGGCAAGATTGTCAAGATCTTGGTCGACGACAATTCCCCCGTGGAATTCGACCAACCACTCTTCTTGGTGGACCCTTCTTGATCTGTTGAATCCAATCCTGAACGCATGTTCAACAAGATTCTGATTGCCAACCGCGGCGAGATTGCGCTCCGTGTGATCCGCACTTGCCGTGAGATGGGCATCTCCACCGTGGCGGTGTATTCCACCGCGGACCGGGACAGCCTCCACGTCCGCTTTGCGGACGAAGCGGTGTGCATCGGCCCTGCCCCCAGCGCGCAGAGCTACCTCAACATCCCCAACATCATTGCCGCCGCAGAGATCACCAATGCGGACGCCATTCACCCTGGATACGGCTTCCTTTCAGAGAACGCGAACTTCTCGCGCATTTGTGCCGAGAATGACATCAAGTTCATCGGCGCGAGCCCTGAAATGATCGACGCCATGGGGGACAAGGCTTCGGCCAAGGCGACCATGAAAGCAGCAGGGGTGCCCACCATCCCGGGCAGCGAAGGCATTTTGGCCGACTTCGACGAGGCCAAAGCTTGTGCCCACGACATTGGGTACCCCATCATGCTGAAGGCCACGGCCGGCGGCGGCGGAAAGGGCATGCAGGTTTGCCACAACGACGAGGAATTGGCTGAAGGATGGGAATCCACCCGACGTGAAGCCGGTGCGGCGTTTGGCAACGATGGCATGTACATGGAGAAGTTTGTGGTGGAGCCCCGCCACATTGAAATCCAAATCGCCTCCGACCAACGCGGCAAAGCATGTCACCTCAGCGAGCGCGACTGCTCCATCCAACGTCGCCACCAAAAGCTCGTGGAAGAGACCCCTTCTCCCTACATGACGGACAAGCTCCGCGAAGACATGGGGGAAGCGGCCATCAAAGCGGCTGAGGCGGTGAAGTACGAGGGCGTCGGAACTGTGGAATTCCTGGTCGACGCCGACCGGAACTTCTACTTCATGGAGATGAACACCCGGATCCAGGTGGAGCACACCATCACCGAAGAAGTGATTGACTACGATTTGATCAAAGAGCAGATCAAGTTGGCGGCTGGAGAGAAAATCACAGGCCGCAACCACTTCCCCAAGCTTCACAGCATCCAGTGCCGCATCAACGCGGAGGACCCGGACCGCAACTTTGCGCCGAGCCCAGGCCGCATCACAGATTACCACGCGCCCGGCGGGCACGGCGTCCGAGTGGACACCCACGCTTACGCAGGATACATGATTCCTCCACACTACGACAGCATGATCAGCAAGCTGATTGTGGTGGCCCAAACCCGTGAGGAGGCGATCACCAAGATGCAGCGGGCCTTGGACGAGTATATCATTGAAGGGGTGAAAACGACCATCCCGTTCCACCAAAGGCTGATGCGCAATCAGCGCTTCCGAGACGGTGACTTCACCACGAAGTTCTTGGAAGAAGAGAACGTCTGAACCTGCAACGCCTGGCCTCGAGCCGGGCGTTGTGTTTTCAGGCTTGGCCTTGGATGCGTTCGACGAGTGTGGTCGTGCTCCGGCCAGGCACCAGCGGCACCGCCACCACAGAACCTCCTGACGCACGCACCTCGGCGCTTCCCACAATGTACTTGGGGTTGGACGGGTCAGAAACGGAGGGATCGTAATCGCCGCCTTTGACCAACACATCAGGCCGCAGGGCATGCACCACGTTCAACGGGGTGTCTTCGTCGAACAAGACGACCGCGTCCACGCAGCGAAGGGCCGCCAACATTTGGGCCCGGTCCTCTTGGTGGTTGTACGGCCGGGCATCTCCTTTGCCCAAGCGCTTGACACTCGCGTCGGCGTTCACCGCCACCACCAACCTGTCTCCTTGAGCGGCCGCGGTCTCCAACACCTCGACATGACCCACGTGCAGGATGTCAAACACGCCGTTGGTGAGCACCACCCTGTGGCCTTCCGACTGCCATTGACCCACGGCCGAGGCGCAGGCTTCCAAAGAGATGGCGAAGCGGTCAGCCACGGCGCATCCTGTGCAGGAACAACAACACGTAGCCCAAGCCTCCCGTGAGGACGATCATGGCGGTTTGGGTCAACCAAATCACGTTGGCCACGGCGAACCCCACGTCGCCGGAAAAACCGACGGCCGCAAAGCCCAGGGACACCGCCCAGTGGTACGATCCAATGCCTCCTGGGGCAGGCAACACCATGCCAAATCCGCCAGCCACCATCACCAGCACCGCGTCGGTCCAAC
Source organism: uncultured Flavobacteriales bacterium (assembly GCA_965658045.1). Lineage (GTDB taxonomy): Bacteria > Bacteroidota > Bacteroidia > Flavobacteriales_D > Sanyastnellaceae > UBA11663. Next base: position 82,361 of record CBFHQO010000024.1, read on the forward strand.
CGATCGAAGCCACCGCAGGGATGGCTTTGAAAAGCACGTACGACATCAAGAAGTACATGCACCAAATGAACAAGGTGTGCGCCAAAAACAACCCGCGGCGTTCCATGTCCATCACGCTGCGGATGCCCTTGCCAATGCCTTGCAAGAACGCCGCGGCCTTGCCCAACACGCCGGTTCGTTTGGTTTGCTGGGACACCCAGTACACGCCACCAAGTCCCGCCAGGGCGGCCACGGCCAAGCCCACCAGAGACGCCGCAGCTGGCAATTGGGCTTCGCGCATCAATTCCAAGAACGCGTCGAGGTTGGTCACCAAGGCGAACGACACCAGGCCAAACAACATGACAAAGTCGACCACGCGCTCCGTGATGACCGTCCCGAAGAGCAAATCCACGGGGATGTCGTCGGTTTGGTTCAGAGCCGCACAACGCGCCAATTCACCCGACCTCGGGACAAAGGCGTTCGAGAAATAAGAGAACGCCACCGCGTGCACACTCCGAACTGAAGAGGCCTTGTGCCCGTTGGGGGCGAGCAGCAAATTCCAACGCAACCCCCTGGACACAATGGCCAGGTAACCCATCACGAACGACGCGGCGATGCCCCACCACGAGGCTGAGGACATGTCACGCTTCAGCGCTTCGGGGTCCTCCACGCCTTGCATCGCAAGCCAAAACAGGCCGATGCCGATGCCAAAGAAGGCCAAGTACGTCAAGGCCTTCTTGGCGTTCATGCGAGGCGGTTGGTTTCTGTGTCGGGGAACAACACGGTGGGCTTGAACGCCTTGGCTTCCTCCTCCGTCATCATGCCGTAAGCGATCACGATGACCACGTCTCCGGGCTGAACGCGGCGTGCGGCAGGGCCGTTGAGGCACACTTGACCGGTCCCGCGTTCGCCGGTGATGACGTAAGTCTCGATGCGCTCCCCGTTGTTGATGTTGACGATTTGGACTTTTTCCCCTTCGACAAGGCCGGCCGCCTCGATCAAATCAGGGTCAAGCGAGATGCTCCCGATGTAGTTCAAATCCGCTTGGGTCACAGTCAGCCTGTGCAGCTTGGCACGCATCACATTGATCAACATGCCGCGAAATTACTGCAGGGAGGGGACCCAAAGGACCTCCACCCGCCGGTTTAGCCCGTCGTCCTCGCAACAAGGCGCTCCTCCTCCCATCCCGCGCACCTCCAACGACGCGGGAACCAAACCCAAGTGCGTTTGCAACCACGCAGCCACCACTTTCGCCCTTGCCTGACTCAGCGTCTTGTTGATCGCAGGGGTCCCGGACGAGTCGGTGTGGCCCGTCACGTGCCAGCGGCCTGTCCCGGACGCAGCCATGTTGCCAAGCGCGTTCACCCAACCGTCCAAAGCCTCGAGCGCTTCAGGGGTCAAGTCGGATGTGGCGTGGTCGAAGTGCACCCACATGGACGTGGACCTCGGCCACTCCGAATCGTCCGAAGCAACCCGATTGAGCAACCCGGCCAGCAGATCCAGGGGGAGCATGGTGAACGTCCACCCACCCGGGGCAGAAAGTCCGTAGCGACGCACTTCGGTCCCTTCGGGGTCGCGCAACACGGCCGTTGCCGTCGCGGTGTTGTCCAGGCAACCCGCCAACGTCACTTTCCACACGTCCTCCATGTGCAGCCCGTCCAGGGCAAGGCAAGGGTTCTGGGATTGGGCGGCCAACGCCCCTGTCGACGTTCGGATTTCGAGGGTGGCGCCCTCGCATCGAGGGGCGTCCAAGCACAACGTCCAACCGGTCGCCAGGCTCTTCGACGCGTTGAACCCCGTCCAAGGCACCACCTTGAGCCGGCCTTCACCCTCTTGCTCGACCGTCACCCAACGCAGGTTGGGTCCTGCCTCGTGCAACCCCACGGCATGGACGTAGGGCACCCCTTCGAGCGCCATGCGCTCGGCGCGAAGCCACTGGGTGGCCGCCGCAGCGCGGTGAAGGCGAAAACGACCTTCCACCCGACTGGCATACACCAGGTCTGCGCCCAACCATCCAGGGAAAATTTCGTCTTCCACAGTGTTCAGTCCGTCCAAAGGCATGGGCGCGGACCACTTCTCGTCGGACATTTTGTATGACAAAAACAGGTCGAGGTGGTCGGCTCCTTCACGGACCGCCGACATCACGGCCACGGGCCGGGTCGGATGCATGGCCACATGGTGCAGGTGGCCCAACGAGGACCACGACGGCGCACGGAAAGGAACGAGCGATTCAAGGTGAAGCGGACCACCAAGTTGGGGGGCCGAATGGAGGGTCCAGGTTTGGTCCAACGATTCCGCCCAATCCAAGGTGCCGTCCAACGTGGTCAAATACACCCGCTCGCCGTCGCCGCCCACGACAGCCACGTGGTCGTCCAAGTCCCAACCTTGGCCGAGCGTGACGCCCGCCGCCATGGCGAACCCCACGCACCACGTCAGCCTCCGGATCAGGACTGAGACTGCTGCCATAAGGTTTGGGCTTGTTGCGCTTCCTCGTACCACGCCTCCCCAAACCGCCTCACGAGCGCGTCTTTGCAAAAGTCAAGCACGGTGATTTTCTCGGCTTTGCCGCACAGGCGCGCCGCCTCACAGATGTGCCATTGGTGGTAGTTCAGGGCGGTGAAGTCGAGCAATTCCTTGACGCGAATGGGGTACAAATGGCAGCTCATGGGCTTGCGCCATTGGGTCTTGCCCTCGAAATAGGCGCGCTCCAACCCGCATTTGGCCGTGCCGTCGGCGTCGAACACGGTGAACGCGCACTCCTTGCCGCCCACAAGAGGGGTGACCAAATCGCCATCCGCATCGCGCACCGCCAACCCTTGCTCCTCGACGGCCTTCCGTCCCGCTTCGGACAGCAAAGGCGCCACTTGTGGCCAGGCTTCTTCCAGCTGGCCCACCTCCGCTTGGGTCAGCGGGGCGCCGCTGTCCCCTTCCACACAACAGGCCCCCTTGCACGCGGCCAAGTCGCAGGCAAAATGGGCCTCAAACACATCTTCACTCAGCAGGGCGTTGCCAATCCGAATCATCCAAGCGAAGGTAGCGTGAACGTACCTTTCTGACATGGCCCCGACGCCGCCACCTCCCACCCCATCTCGCGACGACAGACAAGTTCAAGCTGAGCGTTGGCTGCAACCTTCACGCATTCGGCGGCTCATTTCCTGGACCGTGGGGTTGACCGCCCTGTGGATCGGATGGACCCTTTCGCAAACGGGAGACTGGACCGCCTTGGCCAACGTGCCTTGGAACGGCACATGGCTGGGCGTCGCCATGGTGCTCGCCGTGCTCCGAGACTTGGGTTACGTGTGGCGCCTTCACGCGCTCTCCGAGGGGGCCATGGGCTTGCGTCGTACCGTGTCCAGCGTCCTGCTCTGGGAGCTCTCTTCCGCCCTGACCCCCTCTGTGGTGGGAGGAAGCGCGGTGGCCACGTTCATCTTGCACCGGAACGGGTTGAACTGGGGAAGGAGTTTGGCCACCGTCATGGCCACCGCGTTGATGGACGAACTGTTCTTTTTGACAGCCGTGCCGATCGTGGGATTCGCCGTGGGCTGGGACGCCTTCTTGCCGACTTCGGCGGCGTGGCTTGAGGGGTCCATCCCGGTCATTTTTGGCGGTGGGGTGGCGTTCATGGCGGGTCTGGCGGTGCTCCTTTCCTCTGCGTTGTTCTGGGCCCCGGGCCCCACCCACCGCGCGCTCCTCCACCTGGCCTCCCGGCCATGGATGTGGCGATGGGCTGACCGAGTGAACGCCTTTGCAGGGGATTTGAAGGTGGCGTCACGTGGTTTGCGCGGCTTGCCGTGGACCACATGGTGCGCGGCCGGCGGCGCCACGGCACTCAGTTGGACGGCCCGGTTCTTGACCTTGAATGCGGTGTTGCTGGCGTTCGTCGCCCCCATGTTGGACTGGACGGAGGTGTCTCAGTTCGATGTGTGGGCCAGGCAGCTCTCGCTGTGGACAGTGATGCTCATCAGCCCCACCCCGGGCTCGGCCGGACTGGCTGAGCTGGCGTTGCCGACGTTCTTGTCGGGGGTGCTCCCGTTGGTGCTGGCTCCGGCCGCTTGGACAGCACTCGTTTTGGTGTGGAGGCTGCTCACGTACCACCTGTATGTGCTGTTGGGGGCCGTGACCTTGCCGGTTTGGTTGAAACAAACTGCCCCCCCCTCTCGTACCTTTCGAAACCCATGAACGACAACCCCAACACCCCAGGACGCGGCACCCTCGCAGTGCACGCAGGCGTGGAGCCGGACCCCACCACCGGGGCCATCATGACCCCCGTCTACTTGACGTCGACGTACGTTCAAGACGGCGTGGGCAACCACAAAGGCTACGAGTACTCCCGCACCCACAACCCAACCCGTTCCGCGTTGCAGGACGCGTTTGCCGCCCTTGAGCACGGCAAGCACGGGTTTTCATTCGCCTCCGGTCTGGCGGCCATGGACACCTTGCTGAAAACGTTGAAGCCCGGGGACGAGGTGATCAGCACCAACGACCTCTACGGGGGAAGCTACCGCCTGTTCACGACGGTCTTCGCCCACTACGGCATCACGTTCCAATTCGTGGATTTGAGTGACCTCGACGCGGTGCAAGCAGCGATGAATGAGCACACGCGCTTGGTCTGGATTGAAACGCCGACCAACCCCATGATGCAGATCACGGACATCGCGGCGGTCGCCAACCTGGTGAAAGGCTCGGAGGCGCGCGTGGTGGTGGACAACACGTTTGCCTCCCCCATGCTCCAGAACCCCTTGGACCTGGGGGCGGACATGGTGATGCACAGCGTGACCAAGTACCTCGGCGGCCACTCCGACGTGGTGATGGGTTGCTTGGTGACGTCGGACGACGAGTGGGCAGAACAAATTGGCACCCTCCAAAACTCGTGCGGGGCCGTGTCCGGACCGATGGACTGCTTCTTGGTCCTGCGCGGGCTCAAGACCCTGCACCTTAGGATGCAACGGCACTGTGAAAACGGCGAGGCGGTGGCCCGTCATTTGGCCAAACACCCGGCCATTTCCAAAGTGCACTGGCCAGGCTTTGAAGACCACCCCGGACACGACGTTGCGGCACGCCAAATGCACGGCTTCGGCGGCATGGTGGCGTTCACCCTGGCCGACGACAACCTCGACACGGCCAAGGCCGTGGTGGCCAGCACCAAGCTGTTCACCCTGGCCGAGTCCCTGGGCGGTGTGGAAAGCCTCATCGGACATCCCGCCACCATGACCCACGCGAGCATCCCGAAAGAGGTGCGCGAAAAAACGGGCGTCACGGACGGACTGATCCGCTTGAGCGTGGGTGTGGAAGACGCGGCCGATTTGCTTGCCGACTTGGACCAGGCCCTGGCCGCAGCGACTGCAGGCCGTGGCTGAGATGGCCGTGGTCGGTGCCGGACTCGTCGGCAGCTTGTGGGCCCGCATGCTGGGCAACCGCGGCCACGACGTGGTCGTCTACGAACGCCGGCCAGACCCCCGCAACCTCAAATTGTCTGCAGGGCGAAGCATCAACCTCGCGTTGAGCGACCGAGGGTGGAAAGCCCTGGAATTGGCAGGCGTGGCCGATGCGGTGCGTGAAATTGCGCTGCCCATCACCGGCCGCCGCATGCACGCCGTCGACGGCACCCGGACCTACCAGCCGTACGGCATGGAGGGGCAATGCATCTACTCGGTGTCGCGTGCCGGACTCAACCGCATCTTGGTGGAATGTGCCGAGGACATGCCCAACGTTCGGTTTGAATTTGACCACAAAAGCCTGGGCTACACCCGTGGCGAACGCGGCGTGACGCTTCACTTGGAGCGCCAAGGAACGCCTTTGGACGTGACGGTGGACCGCCTGTTTGGGACCGACGGGGCATTCAGCGCCGTCCGCGGCCGAATGGCGCGCAACGACAGGTTTGACTTCGAGCAGCGCTACCTGCCTCACGGCTACAAGGAGGTGCCCATGTTGCCTGGTGCGGACGGCGACTTCCAAATGGAAGCGGACGGGTTGCACATCTGGCCCCGTGGCCACTTCATGCTGATGGCCTTGCCCAACCCAGACAAGACGTTCACGTGCACGTTGTTTGGCCCGTACGAAGGGCCCGACGGCTTGGATTCCTTGACGGACGACGACAGCGTGCAACGGTTCTTCAACACGCATTTCCCAGACGTGGTGCCCTTGCTGCCCAACCTCACCGAGGACTGGAAGACCCACCCGACCTCGTCGCTGGTGATGATCCGATGCAACCCCTGGAACGACGGCGACCAAGTGGCCTTGATGGGAGACGCGTCCCACGCCATTGTGCCGTTCTACGGGCAGGGCATGAACAGCGGCATGGAAGATTGCACGGTGCTCGACGGGCTGATCGGCGCGCACGAGAACTGGGACGACATCCTGTCCGAATACACACGCCTTCGGAAACCCGCCGGCGACGGCATCATGGAGCTCGCGCTCCAGAATTACATCGAAATGCGCGACCTCACCGGCGACCCAAGGTTCTTGCTCCAGAAGAAACTTGAGGCACGCCTTCAACAAGCGCACCCCGACGCATGGTTGCCCTTGTATTCCTTGGTCACCTTCAGCCACACCCCGTACCACGAAGCCCTGCAACGTGGACGCCTTCAGCAACAGGCCATGGAGACAGTCCTGGACGCGCCTGAGGCGTGGGGGCATTTTGAGGACGACCGTTGGATGGCCCCCGTCTTGGAAGCCCTCGACACGTTGACCCAAGCCAATCCCGCGTGAAGGCGCCTTTGCTTGCCCTAATCACCTGCGCTTGCATGCTGAACGCATGGGGCCAAGGCGTGTGGGACGACCCGTTTGAAAGCACGCGAAGGACGCACGACAGCAAAGCGTGGACCCTGTCGGCAGGCACCAACTGTGCCCATGCGGTGCCCACCTCCTGGAATTCCAGTTGGGTGCTCAACCACGGCACCGCCGCAGCGCCCAAATTGGACACCTTGCACGACGGGCTTTGGACGTCGTTGCCGTCCACCCAATGGCGTGTGGGCCTCGGCCACCTGTGGCTGCTTGACGACTGGTTGTGGTCGGACCGACTCCACCTGGATGTGGGTGTCTCTCGCATGGTGAAGCAAGAGCAATTCCTCGGCAGAATCAAGGAAGTCAACGGCACCGACTCTTCCCTCGTGGTGGTGGATGAACTCCTCTTGAATGAAGGGTCGTCCTGGGCCCTGGATGGCCAGATCAACTTGCTCAGCGCCGCGGTCGCTGGACCGGACGCTTTTGTGGAATGGAGCACGGGGCTGCGCGGAGCGTGGGTCTTCCAGCAACAATCCGACACGTTGGCCCCCATCTTCTTTGAGTCGGCCGCCTTGCCGGCCTGGCATGTCGCTTGGACCGCCGGCGTGGGCGTCGGATTCAAAGTGTACCGCGGGCGCATGCTGCGCCTGCACGTGGAAGCCGACTGGTTGCAGTTGGCCCAGGCACGCACGCCGGATGTGGTTCGGGTGGTGGATGCAGACGTGCGCGGGCTGAACTGGCTGCAAGGTGGCTACAGGCCCTGGCGCGTGACCCTCACGCACGACCTGTTTCGAAGAAAGCCGGTGAAAAGCTGCGCCAACCCTACGCGGAGCGAAGCGTCCAAGACGCTGTTTGACCCCAAAAAGATGAAAGGCGGCAAAAAAGCCAAGTCCACAGGCTTCAAAAAAGCCTTGGAAGAACGGGAGGATTGGCTGGATTGATCAGCCGCGTTCCTCGCACAGTTCCACCAACACCTTGGCCGTGTCTGAAGGATGCAAGAAGGCAATCCGCTTGTTGTCTGCCCCGCTCTTGGGGCCTGAAATGACGCGGTAGCCCTCCTTTTCCAGGCGCGCAATTTCCGATTCTAGGTCGTCCACCAAGAACGCCACATGGTGCAATCCAGGTCCGCGCTTGGCAATGTGACGGGCGATGGGGCCGTCTTCGGTGGTGGACTCAAGCAATTCCACCTTGCTGTCCCCGGTTTGGAAAAACGAGGTGATCACGCCTTCGTCTGCGACTTCTTCTCGCTTGTAGGGCTTGACGTTCAAAACATCCTCAAAGATTTTCTCCGCGGAGGCCAAATCGGCCACGGCGATGCCCAGGTGTTCGAGTCGCTTCATGCCGCCAAATTAGGCCTGAGCTACCTTTGGCTGCATGTACGACCCCTCTGTTCTCCCGCTCGATTTGACTGGCAAGCACGCGTTGGTGTGCGGTGCCTCCCAAGGCATCGGTTTGGCCGCGGCCCAGCAACTCGCTGGCCTCGGCGCCACCCTGACGTTGCTCGCCCGGAATGAATCTCGCATGAAGGACGCCTTGACTTCGCTGCTTGGTGAAGGACACCGAATTGCGGTGGCCGATTTCACGGACAACGAGGCTGTGCGCGGTGCGGTTGACGCGGTGGTCCAGGCGCATCCCGTGCACATCTTGGTGAACAACACAGGAGGCCCAGCAGGCGGGCCCATCACCGAGGCCGGCGTGGATGCGTTTGAAGACACGTACCGCCAGCATTTGGTGAACAACCAACTCCTGGCGCAAGCCGTCTTCCCCGGCATGAAGGCCGCGGGTTGGGGCCGCATTGTGAACGTCATCAGCACCTCGGTGAAAGCCCCGCTCGTGGGCTTGGGGGTGTCCAACACCGTGCGAGGTGCCGTCGCGAACTGGGCCAAAACCTGGGCCACCGAGGTCGCGCCCCACGGCATCACCGTCAACAACGTGTTGCCGGGCGCCACCCACACGGCTCGGTTGACGGGTTTGGCGGAGGCCAAGGCAGCCGCCACAGGCCAAACTCCCGCGGAAATCCTCGCCGGCATGGCCGCCAAAGTGCCTGCCGGACGGGTGGGCCAGCCGGAGGAGGTCGGGCACGCCATCGCCTTCCTTTGTTCACCGGCCGCTGGGTATATCTCCGGCATCAATTTGCCGGTCGACGGAGGTCGAACACCCTGCCTCTGACTTACATTCGTCGCTCGAACGTCAATCTATACGTCGATGAACACAGATCACCACAACGCCATCAAGGCGTTCATGGATCGAGTTGCCGAGCGCAACCCCAACGAACCCGAATTTTTGCAAGCCGTGGAGGAGGTCGCCGAGACCATCGTGCCCTTCATGGAAGCCCACCCCAAGTACAAAGACGCCCGCATCCTCGAGCGCATCGTCGAGCCCGAGCGGGTCTTGATGTTCCGTGTGCCTTGGACGGACGACGCCGGACAAGTGCACGTCAACCGCGGGTTCCGCGTGGAGTTCAACAGCGCCATCGGCCCCTACAAAGGCGGCCTGCGCTTCCACCCTACGGTGAACTTGAGCATCCTCAAGTTTTTGGGCTTTGAGCAAATCTTCAAGAACTCCTTGACCACCCTGCCCATGGGCGGCGGCAAGGGAGGGTCCGACTTCGACCCCAAGGGAAAAAGCGACAACGAAGTGATGCGCTTCTGCCAGAGCTTCATGACCGAATTGGCCCGCCACATCGGCGCCAACACCGACGTGCCCGCGGGCGACATCGGCGTGGGCGGCCGGGAGATTGGCTACATGTTTGGCCAGTACAAGCGCATCCGCAACGAATTCACCGGTGTTCTGACGGGCAAAGGATTGAACTGGGGCGGGTCGCTCATCCGTCCGGAAGCCACGGGCTACGGTTGCGTGTACTTCGCCGAAGAAATGCTGAACCACAAAGGGGACAACATGAACGGCAAGACGGTGGCCATTTCTGGCTCCGGCAACGTGGCCCAATTCGCGGCGGAAAAATGCCTGCAGTTGGGGGCCAAGGTGGTGACCATGTCGGACTCCAAAGGCACGATCTACGACCCCGAAGGCATCGACGCCGACAAGCTTGCGTACATCAAGGACCTCAAGAACGTCCAACGCGGCCGCATCAAGGAATACGCCGCGGCGTTCAGCTCCGCCAGTTTCCTCGAAGGGCAGCGTCCGTGGGGCGTGGAAGTGGACGTGGCGTTGCCTTGCGCGACCCAAAACGAATTGAACGGCGAGGAAGCGGCGACGCTGCTCGCCCACGGCTGCATCTGTGTGGCTGAGGGCGCCAACATGCCAAGCACCCCGGAGGCCATCGAGGCGTTCGGCGAAGCGGGCATTTTGTTTGCCCCAGGCAAAGCGTCCAACGCAGGCGGGGTGGCCACTTCCGGCTTGGAGATGTCCCAAAACAGCCTCCGCTACAACTGGACCCGGGAAGAAGTGGACGCCAAGCTCCACCGCATCATGAAGGACATCCACGAGCAGTGCGTCTCCTACGGGACCAACGACGACGGCAGCGTGGATTACGTGCGGGGCGCGAACGTCGCTGGGTTTGTCAAGGTCGCGGATGCCATGCTCGACCAAGGTGTGGTGTAACTTCGCTGCATGTTGAAAGCGCACACTGCAAGTTTGATTCACGCCTTGGCCCTGATTGGGTTGGGCGGGTACGGTTACCTCTCCTCCGACACCCCTTCGGTCACGGCTTTGATTCCCGTGGTGTTTGGGGCGCTTCTCCTCGCCATGAACCGCGGGGTGAAGAACGAAAACAAGGTCATCGCCCACGTTGCAGTGCTGTTGACCCTGCTTGTCGTCGTCGGGCTGATCAAGCCCTTGACCGGCGCGATGGGTCGTGAAGACAGAGCGGCTGTGGGACGTGTGGCCGTGATGCTGGCTTTGGGCGTCTACGCCATGGCCACCTTCGTGAAGAGCTTCATCGACGCTCGGAAAGCACGCGGCTGACCCCGTTTCCATGCGGCCCCTCGCGTTGTGGTTTGGCACCTTGTTGTGCCTGGTGACGTCTTGCGGCGATGGCCCCTCGGACAACGCGGACGTCCGCGTCGAGGCCGAGCCCAACCTCGCCCAGGCGTCGCGCAACTACATCATGAAGTGTTCGGTGTGCCACGGTCCCGACGGCGCGCCCGTCTTGCTGACGGCCCCGGATCTCCGAACCAGCACCCTGGGCCTGGAGGAACGTGTGGCCATCATTGCTTACGGCAAAGGGACCATGCCACCGCACCAAGCCATGCTGAGCAAGGCGGAAATCCGAGATTTGGCGTTGTACATCGAAGCATTTAGACCCTGACGCATGGCCAAGCGCAAGCCCCTTTCCACCGCCAAACCCGCCGAAACATGCGTGCTCATCGGCCTGGCCACCAGGCACCAACGGCGGGAGCAGCTGGAAGAGTACCTCGAAGAGCTCGCTTTCCTCGCGGAAACGGCGAAGGCCAACACCCAACGCGTGTTCATCCAGAGCATGGACAAGCCCGACGTGAGAACTTTTGTGGGGTCGGGCAAGCTGCAGGAAATCAAAGAATACGTGGAGGAGGAGGAGATCGACATGATCGTCTTCGACGACGAGCTCAGCCCCATCCAATTGCGCAACATTGAAAAGGAAATTCCAGAACGGAAAATCCTGGACCGAACCAATTTGATCTTGGACATCTTCGCCCAACGCGCCGCCACGGCCCACGCGAAGACCCAAGTTGAGTTGGCGCAGTACCAATACCTCCTCCCGCGTTTGACCAACATGTGGACACACCTGCAGAAGCAGAAAGGGGGCATCGGGATGAAAGGACCTGGGGAGAAAGAAATCGAGACCGACCGTCGAGTCATCCGCGACCGCATCGCGCTGCTGCGGAAACACTTGGCGGGCATCGACAAGCAGATGGCCACCCAGCGCAAGAACCGTGGCGCCATGATTCGGGTGGCCCTGGTGGGGTACACCAACGTGGGCAAAAGCACGCTGATGACCCTGATGTCCAAGAGCGATGTGTTTGCGGAGAACAAGCTGTTTGCGACCCTCGACACCACGGTGCGCAAAGTCGTCATCGACAACCTCCCGTTCTTGCTCAGCGACACGGTCGGGTTCATTCGCAAGCTGCCCACCCAACTCATCGAGAGCTTCAAAAGCACGTTGGACGAGACGCGTGAAAGCGACTTCTTGGTGCACGTGATCGACGTGAGCCACCCTCAATTTGAAGACCACATGGCGGTGGTGGAGCGCACCTTGGCAGACATCGGAAGCGACAGCAAGCCGACCATGGTGCTCTTCAACAAGGTCGACCAACTGGAAGACCCTGAGGGGGAGCGCAGCCGCGAGGACTTGCAGCGCGGCATCCAGGAGCGCTTCGAAGCGTTGGGCCACGACGTGATGTTCTTGTCGGCCAAAACCAAGGAAGGCTACGACGCCTTTCGCCGCGTGATGTACGAGCGGGTCAAGGAGCTTCACGTCAAGCGCTACCCCTACAACCAATTCTTGTACTGATTACCTTCGAGGCATGGCATCCATCCGACAAGAACGCGTGGCCGAGCTCCTCAAGCGCGAGTTGAGCATGATCTTCCAGCGGGAAGCCAACACCTGGTTTGGCGGCCTGTTCATCACCGTCACCCAGGTCCGAATTGGGCCTGACTTGGGGCTCGCGAAAGTCTACCTCAGCTTCATGGCGGTGTCGGACAAAGAGAAGGCCTTGAAAAGCGTCGAAGAAGAAAACTGGCGCGTCCGCAAAGCCCTTGGCGGCAAGGTCGGCAAGCAACTTCGCCGCGTGCCCGAGCTGAATTTCTACCTCGACGACAGCCTGGACTTTGTGGACGAGGTCCAGCGCGCCTTGAACAGCTGATCGGGCATGCGGTTGCCCCTGCGCCTCGCCCTGCGGTACCTGGTCAAGCGCCGGTCCAGCACGATGGTGCACCTCATTTCTGGCATCTCCGTCCTTGTCATTGCGGCCGTCACGACGGCGATGGTCTGCATTTTGTCGGCCTTCAACGGGATTGAGGATTTGGTCAAAACCCTGTTTGGGACCCTGGACGCCGACCTCGCGGTCGTGCCCGTCACCGGACAAGTGCTCCCTGAACGTTGGGGCGCCCACCTCGACAGCTTGGAAGGCGTGGCGGAATGGACCGCTGTGCTGGAAGACGAGTGCGTGGCCCGGGACGGCGAAACCGTCAGGGTGGCTTCGCTGTTGGGCGTCCGCGCGGACTACCCCTCCGTGGCCCCGATTGACCAAGCCGTGGTGGAAGGCAAGTACATGGTGGGCGGCAACACCTTGGGCGTGTCGTGCGCGTGCCTCGGGTTGGGCGTGCGGTCCGAGCTGGGCATCTCCAGCGACGAACTGGAACCGCCGGTGTTCTCCTTGTCTGCGCCGATCCGCGGACGGCGGTTGTCCACCTACCGTGAACGGGCGTTCCGAACCATCCCCATGCACGCCTGCGGGACGTTTTCCATCAACGCCGACTTGGACACCCGCTACCTGATGGTGCCCCTCAAGGATGCGCAATCCCTGCTTGCAAGGGAAGGCGAGGTGTCCCGCTTTGAGGTGAAGGCCGCGCCGGGCTGGAGCCAAGACGACCTGGCCCACCACGTGGAATCCCACCTCAAGGCCCAATTGCCCTACGTTGAGGCCGACGGGTTCAGGGTCCGGACCCGCGATGAAAAACACAAGTTCATCACCCAGACGAACCAAGCTGAAAAGTGGGCGACGTTCGCCATTTTGAGTTTCATCTTGGTTGTGGCCGCCTTCAACATCATGGCGTCCTTGACCATGTTGCTCCTGGACAAGAAAGAAGACCTCCAGGTGCTCCGCGCCATGGGGTTGCCGCAAGCACAAATGGAATCCACGTTCGCGTTGCAAGGCCTGGCCATCAACGTGATCGGCGGCTTGGCGGGCGTGGCGCTCGGCTCGTTGCTCATCATGGGGCAGGCGACCTACGGGTGGTTGACCTTGGAAGGATCTGTGGTCCCTGCCTACCCCGTTCGGTTGGCCTGGGGTGACGTGTTGGGGACGCTTGCTGTGGTGGTGTTTGTGGGCGGGCTGGGGTCAGCCTCCATGGTGCGCCTGCTGTTGCGGCGGCTCCACACCCAGCCTTGATGCTCAGGCGAAGACGTGGTCGCCAAACGCCTCGGCGATGTGGTCCAGCTTCTCCAAAATCTCGTCGGGCTTGTCCAACGTCACCAGCGCCAAACGGTGCTCCTTGAAATGGGGCAACCCGCGGAAGTAGTTCGCGTAGTGCCGGCGCATCTCCACAATGCCCAACCGCTCCCCCTTCCATTCCAAGCTGTGCTTGAGGTGGGTGCGCACCGCCTTGATCCGCTCCGCCATGTCTGGGGCCGGGCCTGGATCGCCCGTGGCGAGGTATTGCTTCACCTGCCGGAAGAACCATGGCGAGCCAATCGCTGCACGCCCGATCATCACGCCGTCGACGCCGTACTTGTTCTTGTAACGAAGGGCTTTCTCAGGGCTGTCGATGTCTCCGTTGCCAAACACCGGAATCGTCATGCGCGGGTTCTCCTTCACGGCGGCAATCAGCGACCAATCGGCTTCTCCCTTGTACATCTGGGCCCGGGTACGGCCATGGATGCTGATGGCCTGGATGCCGACGTCCTGGAGCCGCTCGGCCACCTCCACGATGTGCTTGGAGTTGTCGTCCCAGCCCAATCGAGTCTTCACCGTCACAGGCAAGGAGCACGTGTCGACGATTTCCTTGGTCATGGCCACCATCTTGGGGATGTCCTGCAGGATGCCCGCTCCCGCTCCTCGACACGCCACCTTCTTCACGGGACACCCGTAGTTGATGTCCACCAAGTCAGGGCCTGCGGCCTCCGAAATCGCCGCCGCTTCGCGCATGGACTCGATCTCCGCCCCAAAAATCTGAATGCCAATCGGACGTTCGTAGTCGAAGATGTCCAGTTTGGCCACGCTCTTGGCCGCGTCGCGGATGAGGCCCTCCGAAGAAATGAACTCCGTGTACATCATGTCGGCCCCGTATTCCTTGCACAAGGCACGGAAAGGCGGGTCGCTCACGTCCTCCATGGGGGCGAGCAAGAGGGGAAAGTCTCCCAAGTCGATGTTTCCGATGCGGGCCACGTTCGTCGAAGTTTCCGCAAATTTACAGCGCGGCATGAAGCCGCCTTCAATCCTTGCCCATGAGCTTCATCCAACGCGCCTTCCAAACCATGCATCCCGCCGCCCAAGTGGTGTTCCTCGCATGCCTGGTGTTGACCCTGATGGCCGTGGCCGCGTTTGCAGGCATGCTGTGGGCTGCGGAAGGCGACGTGGCCGCGATGCAGTCGTTGGCGACCTCCGGCATGGACGCCCTGGACCGGTCCGACGTGCTGGCCATGAACAACCTGAACCAGCTCCTGGCCTTCTTTGGCGCCTCGTGGGCGTTCGCGGCCATGGTCGGTCGAGGCCACCTGGGGCGGTTCTTCACCGGGGCACCGTCGTGGGGCATGGTGGGGTTGGCAGCAGCCCTGGCCGTGGGGATGAGCCCTGTGCTGGACCTGACGTACCGGCTCAACGAATGGGCGCTGGTGCCTGGGTCGGCCTTGCACACGTGGGCTGGCGCGCTCGAGGCCCAAGCCATGGCCATGACGCAGTCCATTTTGGACTTGGATCACGGACCAGGTTTGGTCGCTGTGTTGGTCTCGGTGGCCGTGCTGCCTGCGCTGTGTGAAGAGTGGCTGTTCCGCGGCACCCTGCAACCCATCCTGGCCCGCGGCACAGGCAACCTCCATGTGGCCATTTGGGTGTCGGCCGCGCTGTTCAGCGCGATTCACATGCAATTCTTTGGCTTCGTGCCACGGTTGCTGCTGGGCGCCCTCTTTGGGTATTTGGTGGCGTACAGCGGGAGCATTTGGCCCGCCGTGGTCGGGCACTTCGTGAACAACGCCGGGGTGGTCCTGGTGGCCGCATGGATGGGCCCTGAGTGGCTGGACCAAGGGTTGGAGCCCCAGGCCTGGTCGGCGTGGGAAGCCACGGATTGGGCGCAGGCTGCTGGATGTTTGGCCTTGTTGACGTGGGCCTTGCGCGCCTTCGTCCGTCGCGGCGACAGCGCCGCTTACACTTCGGCCCTGGCGCCTTCTGAGGCCTGACCCCAAGACGCCTCCACGAAGGCCTCTGCAATGACCAAATCCTCCGGGGTGGTCACCTTCACGTTCCAAGGGTCGCCCTCGCACAACGTCACCACATGGCCTGCGGCTTCCACCACGCTGGCGTCGTCGGTGAATTGGTCCTGGTACGGCGTGTTGAAGGCCGATTTGAGCAAGGCCAAATCGAAACACTGTGGGGTTTGCACCGCACGCATCACGCTGCGGTCCACCGCCATGCTGGCTTGCTCGGACTGGACCTGTCGCAGGCTGTCCTTCACGGGCACCACAGGCACCGCACTGCCGTGCTCGGCGGCCGTCTTGAAACACGTGCGGATGGTGTCCACCGAAGGAAACGGTCGGACGGCGTCGTGCACCCCCACCACCCCCGTGTCGGGCAATTGGGCCAACCCGTGGGCCACGGAGTGGAACCGTTCTGCACCCCCTGCGACCACCTTGTGGACCCCGGCGGGGCCGTGCGTTTGTTCCAACGCGGCAAACTCCGCAAACAAGCTGTCGTGCAGCACAAGCACCACTTCGGCGTCCGGAAGGGCCTCCCGAAAACGACGAAGGGTCCACCACATGAGTGGCAGACCCTTGACGTTCAAAAATTGTTTGGCCGTCGTCCGGCGCATCCGAGTGCCGGTGCCCCCGGCGACCATGACGACGTACTGCTTCATCCGTTGAAGCGCGCACCCACCGCGTTCCAATCGACGACTTCAAAGAAGGCGTTGATGTAATCTGGACGGCGGTTCTGGTAGTTGAGGTAGTAGGCGTGTTCCCACACGTCCAAGCCCAGGATGGGGTGTCCACCGCATCCGACGCCTGGCATCAAGGGGTTGTCTTGGTTGGCGCTGCTGCACACCTCCAACTTTCCGTCGTTCACGCAAAGCCAAGCCCACCCTGAGCCGAAGCGGGTCGCGGCCGCCTTGGCGAAGGCGTCCTTGAACGCGTCAAAGCTGCCAAAATCGCGGTCAATGGCTTCTCCGAGCGCGCCGCTGGGCTGACCGCCGCCGTTGGGGGACATGCAGGCCCAGAACAAGTTGTGGTTCCAAAAACCACCGCCGTTGTTGCGCACAGCGCCGTTGTCGCTGTGGTCGCGGAGCAAGGTTTCGATGTCCTTTCCTTCGAGCTCCGTGCCTCCCACGGCAGCGTTCAGCTTGCTGGTGTATCCAGCGTGGTGCTTGCTGTGGTGGATTTCCATGGTGCGCGCGTCGATGTGCGGCTCCAAGGCGTCGTAAGCGTAGGGGAGTTGTGGAAGTTCAAAAGCCATGAGACTCGTTGTTTTGGTTGGATTCAAAGGTTGTCGAATTCAAAGATACTGCGCCATTCGCCTGGGTGAAGTTGGATTCCTCGGTCAGGGCATGAAGCGCACGGGCCACGGCCTCGTCGCCGTCCATCAAGACCTCGTACGACGCCGACTCGCCCCACAATGTGCGCACCACCTGGGCCAGGAAGCGGTGGCGCAACTTGGCCTCCTCCTCCCCGTCGGGGTTTCGCCAAGACCAACCGCCGCGCTCGGCCTCCTCGCGAACCACAGCGACCACGTCTTGGGCCCAGGCGTCGAGCGACTCGATGTCCCGCACCTCGTTGCACGTTTCGAGGTCTTCCCGATGGCGGTCCATCCAAGAGAACACGGCGTCGCGCAAGACTCCAGTCCAAATCCACTCGCTCACCCAACCGCTGGTGCCCGTGCTGTCCCAGGCCACGAAGACGTCTGGCGCGATGCCCCCTCCGCCGAAGACTTCACGGCCCATCGGGGTGGTGTACTTCAACGAGTCCACCAGCGGCATGCTGTCCGCGTGGTACAATTCGCCGGACGCCAAGCGCACGTCGAAGTCCTCCTCGTAGGCGTCGTAGGGCTTTTGAATGGCGCGGCCGGTTGGCGTGTAGAAACGGGCAACCGTCAACCGCAGGGCGCCCGACCCAGGCACCGGGAATTCTTCTTGCACCAGGCCCTTCCCGAACGTTCGGCGGCCCACGACCAAGCCGCGGTCGTTGTCCTGCACGGCCCCCGCGAAAATTTCGCTGGCCGAGGCCGAGCCTTCGTCCACCAGCACCACCACAGGCCAGTCCGCGTAGGGTCCACGGCGACGCGAGATGTAGTTCCTTCGGGGGGACGATTTGCCTTCCGTATAGACCATGGTTTGGCCTTCGTCGAGGAACAAGTCCAGCATGTCCACCACGGCGTTCAAGTAGCCCCCGCCGTTGCCCCGCAAGTCCACCACCAGCGACGTGACACCTTGGGCGGCCAGGCTGAACAACGCGCCCTCGAACTCTTGGGCGGTGTTGGCGGCAAACCGGATGGCCTTGACGTAACCCACTTCTTCTTCCAGCATGAAAGACGCGACGACGCTTTGGATGGGGATTCGGTCGCGGATCAAGTGCACCTGGAAGGGTTCTCCCCGTCGGTCGATGCCGAGGTTGACCTCCGTGCCGCGCGGCCCCTTGAGCAGTTTCATGACCCGGCTGTTGTCAAGCTCGGGGCCTGAAATGGCTTCGCCCTCGACAGCCACAATGCGGTCGCCGGCGCGGATGCCAGCCTTGTCGGAAGGCCCACCGGGAATGGCGGCCACCACCATCAGGGTGTCTTGCTGAATCAAAAACTCGACCCCGATGCCCTCGAAATTCCCCTCCATGTTTTCCGACATCGAGGCAAGCTCTTCGCCCGAGAAGTACACCGTGTGGGGATCCAACTCGTCCAGCATGGCCTCAATGGCCACGTCGACAAGTCGGGTTCGGTCGAAGGTGTCGACGTACAAATCTTCGATGCGGTGCAAGACGTTCATGAGCCGGGCTTGGTCGCCAGAGCCGCCCATGTGCTCGTGGAACGACCGGCCGCGGGACAAGTCGTGGCCCGATTCCCAGGCGCCACAGCCCCGGCCCAACCAAAGTCCGACCACGAGGGCCAACGCCAATCCCAACGGTTGCCAGTTCTTCATTCAGGAAGAGCAACGATTTGGACCCCCGCTTGGTTCAAAAACTCCAAACCACTTGGGTCCTTGTAGGCGCTCGCATACACCACCCGCACGATGCCCGCTTGGTGGATGAGCTTGGCGCACTCGCGGCACGGCGACAGCGTGATGTACAAGGTGGCACCTTGCGCGCTGTTGCTGCTTTTGGCCAGCTTGGTGATCGCGTTGGCCTCGGCATGAAGCACGTACCAATGGGTTTCTCCTTCGTCGTTTTCGCAGACGTTGGGGAAGCCGCTCGGGGTGCCGTTGTAGCCGTCGGCGATGATCATTTGGTCTTTGACAATCAACGCGCCGACCTGCTTGCGCTCGCAATGGGACAGTTGAGCCCATTCGTGGGCCATCCGCATGTACGCTTGGTCGTATCGCAGTTGCTTCTCGTCCATGAAGGCCAAAGGTACGCCCCGTCGTAGCTTGCGGCATGCGCATTTACACACGCACCGGAGACGACGGCACCACAGGCCTGTTTGGGGGAAGCCGCATCGGCAAAGACGACCTCCGCATCGAGGCCTACGGCACCTTGGACGAACTCAACGCGGTCCTGGGACGTGTGGGCACCCACCCTTCTGTGGCACCGTGGTCGGCACACCTCACGCGCATCCAAGGCGACCTGTTTGCCATGGGCAGCCACTTGGCCACCACCGACCCTGCCTTTGCAGAAAAGCTGCCCGCCTTGGATCCTGACGGGGACGCCAAGCTCGAAGCTTGGATGGACGAGATGGAGGCCAGCTTGCCGGCCTTGACCACATTCGTCTTGCCCAGCGGGCCTGCGTCGGCCGTGGACGCCCATGTCGCTCGCACCGTGTGCCGCCGTGCCGAGCGGCGCTGCGTGGCCTTGAACAGAGCCGAACCCATCGACCCTTTGATGTTGCGGCAATTGAACAGACTGTCCGACGCGCTGTTCATGCTGGGACGATGGCTGGCCCACGAGGACGGCGAAGGCGACGTGCCTTGGTTGCCTTAGGGCTTGACTCGCATTGAGATTCGGTTATTTTTGCGCGCAGAAGCAAGACGCCATGTATTGGACACTCGAATTGGCTTCCTATTTGGAAGACGCCCCTTGGCCCGCCACCAAAGACGAGCTCATCGATTTTTCGATGCGCACCGGTGCGCCCTTGGAAGTCGTGGAGAACCTTCAACAGTTGGAAGACGACGGCGAGTCGTTCGACACCATTGAGGACATCTGGCCCGACTACCCTTCCAAGGAGGACTTTTTCTTCAACGAGGACGAGTACTGAACCGTCCCGATTGCCTGCATTTTGGGGCAAAAGAAAAGGCGGGACTTGCGTCCCGCCCCACTTGACATTGAACTAGGAAGAACTTACGTTCATCCTACCGCGCCAAAGGAGACCAATCCCTTGGCTGAGGCAATGTGAATCAAATGTTTGGGAAAAACAAGCGATGGGGAATCAATTCCTCATCAAGCGACGCGTGGTGACCCCTGCCACCTGCTCCACCACAACCTCCCGATCCGCCGTCAATTCGCGCACCACTGACGCGTCTCCGTGGCGCACGGTGAGCAACAACAACCCATCTTCTCGACGCACCTGAAAGGCCTGACCCAGCAGCTCTTCCAGGGTCTGGAGACGGATGTCGTCGCGGTCGGTCACCAACCCAAAGTGCGTCGCGTGCTGTTGCATCATGCGCACATGCACCCCGGCACGGTCCAAGGCCGAAAAAAGGTCCTTGAGGTGGTCTTCCGCCAAGAAACTCTGGTCGGAGGTCGCCACCTCCACCCACACTTGGTCATCGCGCCAAATGAACATGGGCTGGTCCGGCACCAAATCCGGGAAGTTGTCGATGAGGGTCGCCGGGCCTTCAGGCGACAAAAACGACCGAATCCAAAGCGGAAGGCCCCGCTGCTGCAAGGGCTTGACGGTCCGAGGGTGGATGACGCTCGCCCCGTAATAACTCAACTCGAGGGCTTCTGCATGGTCCACCTTGGGCACGGTTTGGGCTTCGGGATGCCACTTGGGGTCGGCGTTCATCATGCCGGGCACGTCCTTCCAAATGGTCACCGACTCGGCCCCGACCGCCACAGCCAGGAGGGCCGCGCTGTAGTCCGAGCCTTCTCGCCCGAGGGTCGACGTCCGGCCGCTGTCGTGCCGTCCGATGAAGCCTTGGGTGACGACCACCTGAGACGCTGCCAACGCCTCGCGAAGCGACGTCCCTGCGTCCCCCAAAGCGGCTTCGTCCACCCTCGCGTGCCGGTGCGGTCCGGAAGTGCGCACCGTCTCGCGCACGTCCCACCACACCGCGTCCAGCCCCTGGGCCGCACACCAAGCCGCCACCAAGGTGGTGCTGGCCAATTCCCCGGCCGACACAAAGGCGTCGTAGGCGGCTTCGGCGAGGCCGTCGTGTTGGGCCGATTGGGCTTCCTGCAACGACGCCTCGAACACGCTTTGGATCCGGTCGGCCACGTCGAGGCCAAGCTCCGCCGCCACGTCAAGGTGCGCCCGCACAATGTCGTCCCAACGTCCTTCCTGCTCGGGGCCAGCAGTGCGCCACACCTCTTCCAAGGCGTTGGTGGTTTTTCCCATCGCCGAAACCACCACCACGGCCTGCTCCTCGGGGCGCAGGTGGTTCGCCAAGAGTTGACCCACCCGGCGGATGGCCGAGGCGTCCTTCACCGAGGCGCCGCCAAACTTGTGGGTGGAACGTGGGACGTGCTCAGCCATGCGCTGCAAAGTTGGACGGCGAGGGCAACGTCGCCAAATCTTCGTCGGTCAATCGGCCGTTGAGCCAGGTGTCCGTCAACGACGCCCCCAACATTTTGTAGAAGCCGATCGCCGGTTCGTTCCAATCCAGCACTTGCCACTCCAGACGCTTGGCGCTCACCGACCTCGCGTGGGCGGCCACGGCGAGGAACAGGGACCGGCCGACACCCTGGCCGCGCCAAGGTTCGGTGACGACCAAATCCTCGAGGTACCAAGTCAAGCCTTTCCACGTGCTGTACCGCGCGTGGTGAAGGGCCATGCCCACGATTTGGCCTGACGCCTCGGCCACGAAACACTCGAAACGGCCCTGGGCCATGTCCGACTGCAAAGTCTCCGCAGTCAGGGCGACTTCCTGCTCGGCGCGCTCGTACCGGGCCAATTCCACGATGAGTCCATGCACCACAGCCACCTCCGACGGGGCGCAAGAACGAACAACAACTCGTGGTGAATCTTCAGAAAGGGCCATGGCGTCCAGGCGAAGTTACCCCCTACCTTGGCGGCACGCCTGCCTGCACATGGAAAACCTGCCCTTGGTCCCCCTGGACATTGTGATTTTTCTGACCCTGTTGGTCGGCGCCGTTCGCGGGTTCACAAAAGGGCTCGTCTTCTCCGTGGCGTCCCTGGTCGGCTTGGCCGGAGGCATCGCCGCCGCGGCCCATGGATCTCACCTCGCCGCAGAGCAACTCGCCCCCCACGTGTCGTGGTCGGCCAATTCCATCCACATGGCGTCCCTCGCCATCACGTTTTTGGCGGTGGTCGTCGTGGTCCAACTCGTGGCCAAGCTCATTGAAAAGGCCTTGGACCTTGTGGCCATGGGGTTCGTCAACAAGTTGGCCGGGGCGGTGTTTGGGCTCGCCAAAATGTGGCTCATCCTCTCCTTCGTCATCCTGCTCGTCACAAGCGTGACGGGATCGCGAAGCTGGATCCCCGACCGCAGCGGCGAGAGCGTCTTGCTCGGGCCTGTGGAAGCGGTGGCGCCCATGCTGGCCCCCAACCTTGACGTGAGGGACCTTCAGGTGCCGGACCTCAACGGACGCCCAGGGCTTGAAAATGAGCCTCCACCCGACGCTGAAGACGATTCATCATCTCGTCGTGAGAGACGTCGTCGGTCCAAGAAGCAGAAACGCTCGCGTAACACTTGATCTTGGGCTCGGTGCCGGACGGACGCACCGTCACGCGCGACCCCTCTTCCGTCAAAAATTGCATGACGTTGGACGCCGCTTGGGGCAACGCGCGGAGCACTTCCCCTTGCGGGTTGCGGGCTTCGCGGGTTTGGAAGTCCAAGATTTCGACCACGGCCTCCCCTGCCAGTTCCTGGGGAGGAGATGTGCGGAACCCCTTCATCATGGCGTCGATTTCCGCCTTGCCGTTGCGGCCCTCTTTGACCAGGCTGACCAACCCCTCTTTGTAGGCCTTGTGGCGCTTGTGGATGGAGGCCAAACGGCCCAACATGGTCTCGCCCGCACGGTCCAACTCGTGGGCAAGCTCCGCCAACAAGCAGCAGCTCTGAACCGCATCCTTGTCACGCACGGCGTCCCCGACGAGGTAGCCGTAGCTCTCTTCCCCTCCGGCCACGTACTGCAACTTGCCCTCTTCTTGACGGATGGCTTCGGCGATGAACTTGAACCCGGTCAACGTCTCGCGCACCTCCACGCCGTATTCTTTGGCCAATTCGGCCAACAGGTCGGTGGTCACCACCGTTTTGGCCACGAACGAGGGGCGGTCGAGTTTGCCGGCGGCTTGCCATTTGGCCAGCACGTGGTCCACCAAGAGCGCCGCCGTCTCGTTGCCATTCAGCAAACGAAACCCGTCGCCGTCCGGCACCGCGATGCCCACGCGGTCAGAATCGGGGTCGGTGCCCATCACGATGGCCGCCCCGACCTGCTTGGCCAAGGCCACGGCCTCGGCAAGCGCCGCCCCTTCCTCGGGGTTGGGGCTGTGTACGGTGGGAAACGCCCCGTCAGGAATCGCCTGGGAGGGCACTTCATGGACATTTCTGAATCCAAAGGCCTTCAAGGCTGCAGGCACGGCGAGCGCACCCGTGCCATGCAAGCCGGTGTACGCGATGGTCAACTCCGACCCATTCGCCACCAAATCTGGCGACAAACGGAACGAGGCCAACACGTCCCGGTAACGGTCGTCCCATGTGGCGTCCAGCAAGTGAATGCCGTCTTGGGTTCGGGCCACGGGCTGGTCTGTGGACAGCGCCCGCACTTCCGCCACAAGCTGGGCATCTTCTGGGGCGACCACCTGCCCACCGTCGGCGGCGTAGACTTTGTATCCGTTGTAGATGGACGGGTTGTGGCTCGCAGTCACCACCACACCGGCCACTGCACCCAACTCGCGCACCGTCCAAGACAATTGTGGGGTGGGACGCAACTTGGGGTACAACCATGGCTCCAACCCACTTGCGGCGAGCACCTCGGCGGTGATCTGCGCGAACTCTTGGCTCTGGTGGCGGCTGTCGCACGCGATGGCCACGCGGAGCGGTTGCTCCGTGGTGGGTGCGCCGTGCATCTTCAACAGGTGGTTCGCCAAACCTTGTGTGGCCAAGGCGATCGTGGTGGCGTTGATGCGGTTGGTGCCAGGGCCCATTTTACCCCGCAAACCGCCCGTCCCGAAGGACAAGTCGGTGTAAAACGCGTCGATCAACGCCTCACGCGCGTCGTCGTCCTGGTCGCACGTGTCCAACCAAGTGCGCACCGTGCGCTGCGTGTGTTCGTCGTGGGGGGCTTGGGTCCAGGCCTGCGCTTTGGCCTTGACCTCCTTCAAGAGATCCTGGTCGTTCATGGACCCCAAAGTTCAGCCTTCCTCCCGCAATTCCCAGCACGCCGCCAGGGCATTTTGCCAGGGTTCGAAGGTCCATCCCATCTCCTGGTGCAAGGGCGCGCCGTCCAATACACTCCACGCCGGCCGGGTGGCCGCGGTGGGGAACGCTTCGGAGGTCACAGCCTCCACAGGAACGTCCAATCCGGCATGCCCCACGATGGCCAAAGCCAATCCGTGCCACGTGGTGTGTCCGGCGTGGGCGAAATGACGGATGCCCTGCGGCATGTCCTGGCCACGCTCGGCCATGTCGAGCAACGCCTCCGCCAACGCTGGGGCGGACGTGGGGACCCCGTGTTGGTCGTTCACCACCTTCAACCGGCCGTGTTGGTTCGCCAACCGGAGCATGGTCGTGAGAAAGTTGCTTCCTCGTGCGTCGTACAACCACGCCACCCTGACCACTGCACCGTGGACGCCGCTTGCCATGAACGCCTGCTCCCCTTCGAGTTTGCTGGCGCCGTAAACCCCCAGTGGGCCGGTGGGCTCTGACGGGGCCAAGGGCACACGTTCCACTTCCCCGAACACGTAATCCGTGCTGACGTGAATCAAAACCACTCCGTGTTGGCTGCACGCCTCGGCCAGGTGCTTCACCCCTTGGCCATTGATGTTGAACGCCCGTTCCGGTTCACGCTCCGCCAAGTCCACCGCCGTGTACGCCGCTGCGTTGACCACCACGTCGGGGGTGTGTTTCGCCAAAGCATTCCGAATGGACGATGGGTCGGTGATGTCGAGGTCTGTTTGGTCAAGACCTACAACGTGCAGGGTTCTCCGACGCATGCCAAATTCCACCAAGCGAGAACCCAACTGGCCCCTTGCGCCCGTCACCAGCACCCGTGTTGCGCGATCGCCCTCCTGCATGGGTCAAAGAAACCGCAAAAAATGCAGGGAGAAGTGCAACCCTTCCGAATCTCTCTCGTAGAGTTATGTAAATAATTAGGTTTGGCACGGTGCTTGACCTGTTTAATGCGGAAACAAAAAACCACCTCCATGAACATCACACGCGCCCTTTTTCTGACCTGTGCCATGGCGGCGGCAAGCCTGTCGAGCATGGTGGGCCAAGTCGCCAAGACCCAGGCCACGCAACCCGAGAACGCTCCTGAAACCAAGGCCGACATCTTGCTGCTGGACAAATGGAGGCACGTGGGGTTCCACCTGATTTCCGACTGGCAAGGCGGTGAGGTGGACTCGGTGTTGGACGACCCGACGTTTGGGTTTGCCTTGACGTACATGAAGCACGACCGCCACGGCTTGTTGGACGGGGGCTTCGACATCGGGTTCCAACCCATGGGTGGGTTCGACACCACGGCGTTTGTGGTGCAGGACGGCAAAGCGCCGCTGGAAGGACAACTGCGGGTGCGGAACCAACTGGTTCACGCCCACTACCTGCTGCGCTTCACGCTGTTTCAGCGGGCCAAAATTCAGCCCTTCGCCGAAGGATTCGTGGGCGCCCGCGGGTCGCTGTTGGGCGCCCGGTTCACGGCGCAAGGCTCGGACGACTTCACCCCGGTGAACGACGTGCCCTTCTTTTCGGCCAACTTCAGCTACGGCTTCGCCTTGGGGGCCCGCGTCCAAATGGGCGAACGCACTTTCCTGACTGCACGGTACGGCGAAATGCGTCACTTGGACGGGGGCAACGTGGTGCAAGTGGCCGACGCGGACCGGCTCACCATTGGCCCCGACGGCACCGTGACGAGCAACGCCACGACCGGGGTGACCCTTCCGCCCTACTCGGTGCGGGTGGGGTTGGCCATGAACTTTTAAGACGTGCGCATCGCCTCCACAGGCGGCATGCGTGCGGCTTGACGGGCGGGCGCAAGGCCCGCGACAAGACCTGACGTGACGGCCACCGCCAAGGCGATGAGCACGCGTTTGGGGGCAATGTGCAAGGTCATGCCCACCTCGGCGAGGTTGACGCCCCACACCAAGACCTGGATCGCCAGCAGCGCCAGCAGCGCGCCAAACACGCACAGCGTCACCGCCTCGAACAAGAATTGGATCAGAATGAAGGCGTTCTTGGCGCCGATGGCCTTTTGGACGCCGATGATTTTGGTGCGTTCACGCACCGACACGAACATGATGTTGGCAATGCTGAAACACCCCACGAGGATGGCGAAAATGGCAATGAACCAGCCGCCGGCCGCGAGGTTGGTGAAGATGTTGTCCAAGATGCCGGTCAGCATTTCCATCCGGTTCACCGAGAAATCGTCCTCGCGTCCGGGACGCACGCGCCGCACCGCCCGAAGCTGCTGCACGAGTTCGTCCTCCAAGGCCGCCATGTCGACGCCGGGCTTGGCCTTGATGGCGATTTGGGCGTTGTCGTCGGCACGCGAATCGTAAATGCGCGGCGCGAAGGCCGACGGCACGAGCATGAATTCGTCCAGCCCTGTGGACACCACGCTTTCGCCTTCCTGGCCGAGCACGCCGATGACTTCAATGCGAATGCCACGGACTTTCAAGGTTTGGCCCACCGCATTGTGGCGTCCAAACAACTGCTGGGCCACCTCATACCCCACCACCGCCACAGGGCTGCCGGCCGCGCTTTCGCTCGCGCTGAAGTAGCGGCCGTGCACAATGTTCAAACTGATGACCTGGTCGTACTGATGCGATCCTGCGCCCACGACCACCCCAGGCATCCGGTTGTTTCCCGCCTCCGCATCGAGGAAGGTCTTGGACTGGTACATGCCTGCCGAGGCCAGCGTCAAACGCGGCATCAGCAACTCGAGGTCACGCTCGGTTGGCGGGCGGCGCTGCACGTACTTCCACCACGGGTAGTCGCCCCCGGCGGACCACGGCCATTTGGTCACAAACAGCACGTCGTCGTCCAGCATGTTGAACGTGTCTCGAAGCTCGGTTTCCAGCGAGTCCACCACCGTGAACACCGCGCTGATCACGAAGATGCCCACCATCACCCCGAGCAAGCTCAGGAAGGTGCGCAGGCGGTTGGTCCAAATCGCGTGCCACGCGAAGGACAAACTCTCTTGAAACAACCGAAACCACAGCATGCAACGAAGCTACTGCATCGTAGATTTGCGCCTTTCAAAAACCCCGCATTTCTCAGGTCATGTCAGACGCCCGCCACATCAAATCTGCCCTCATCTCGGTCTTTCACAAAGACGGTTTGGAACCCATCGTGGCCGAATTGAAACGCCTGGGCGTCACGATCTACTCCACAGGGGGCACGCAAGCCGCGATTGAGGCGATGGGCGCCGAGGTGGTGCCGGTGGAATCGGTGACAGATTACCCGTCCATCTTGGGGGGGCGCGTCAAGACCTTGCACCCGAAGGTGTTTGGGGGGATTTTGAACCGCCGCGACCACGAAGGCGACCAAGCCCAAATGGCGGAGTACAACCTGCCCAACCTCGACCTGGTCATCGTGGACCTCTACCCCTTCGAAGCGACCGTCGCAAGCGGCGCCTCGGAGGCCGACATCGTCGAGAAAATTGACATCGGAGGCATCGCCCTCATCCGCGGCGCGGCCAAGAACTTCAACGACGTGGTGGTGGTGCCGTCCATGAACGACTACGGCACGTTGGTCGACATCTTGAAGCGCGACGGCGTGACCAGCTTGGAAGAGCGCAAGGCCCTCGCAGCCCGCGGGTTCCGGGTGAGCTCGCACTACGACACCATGATCCACGCCCACCTCAGCGGGTCGAGCCTCGACAAGGGCAGCGTGGACACCTTGAACTTGAGCGTGCCCCAAAGCCGCACCCTGCGCTACGGGGAAAACCCGCACCAAGCCGGCCAGTACTTCGGCGACTTGGACGGGCTGCTCAAGCCTTTGCACGGAAAAGCGTTGTCCTACAACAACCTCTTGGACGTGGACGCCGCGGTGCAGTTGATGGAGGAATTCAAGGACGACGCGCCGACGTTTGCCATCCTCAAGCACAACAACGCCTGTGGATGCGCCACCCGCGAGACCTTGGCCCAAGCCTACGCCGACGCCTTGGCCGGCGACCCGACGAGCGCCTTCGGGGGCGTGTTGATCGCGAACCGGGCCATTGATTTGGCCACCGCCAACCACATCCACGAACTCTTCTGCGAAGTGGTCATTGCCCCTGGGTTCGACGACGACGCGTTCGCCGTCTTGTCCCAAAAGAAGAACCGCATCCTCCTCGAGCGCCAGCCTGGTGATCTGCCCAAGTCGACCGTGCGGTCTGCCCTAAACGGGTACTTGGTCCAAGCGCGCGACAACGGCATGGAGGCTGCCGACACCTGGACATGCACCACGGCGACCGCCCGGCCCGAGAGCGCGGAGGACTTGTTGTTCGCATTGAAGCTCGTCAAGCACACGAAGTCCAACACCGTGGTCTTCGCCAAGAACGGCCAGCTCTTGGCGAGCGGCACCGGCCAAACCAGCCGCGTCGACGCGCTGAAGCAAGCCGTGGAGAAGGCCAAGAACTTTGGGTTCGACTTGAACGGCTCGAGCATGGCCTCGGACGCCTTCTTCCCCTTCCCAGATTGCGTGGAGCTCGCGGCCGACGCTGGGGTGGTGGCAGTCATCCAACCTGGAGGCTCGATCAACGACCAAAAAAGCATCGACGCCTGCGACGCACGTGGCCTTGCGATGTACACCACAGGGGTGCGTCACTTCCGCCACTGATTTCACACCCGTTGGCAACTGACACCGGCGTGTTGGGGCCAAAGTGAAACTTATCAACCATCGGCGCACATTGCCCTGAATGGGCGCGGCGTGACGGGTCCACCCGTCTACCTTTAGGGTATGGGATTGTTCGATTTTTTCACGCAGGAAATTGCCATGGATTTGGGCACGGCAAACACCATCATCTACTACCAAGACAAGGTGGTGGTGGACGAGCCCTCCATCGTGGCGAAGGACCGAATGACGGGCAACGTGGTGGCCATTGGTCGCTTGGCCCAACAAATGCACGGAAAAACCCACAAGAACATCGAGACCATCCGCCCACTCAAGGACGGCGTGATCGCGGATTTTGAATCTGCGGAACAGATGATCAAAGGGATGATCAAACTCATCTCTGGGAAGAAGTCTTGGTTCAACCCCACCCTGCGCATGGTCATCTGCATCCCCTCCGGCATCACGGACGTGGAGAAGCGCGCCGTGAAAGACAGCGCGGAGCACGCCGGCGGCAAGGAGGTGTACCTCATCCACGAGCCCATGGCGGCGGCCATCGGCATCGGCATTGACGTGGAAGAGCCCATGGGCAACATGATTGTCGACATCGGAGGTGGCACCTCTGAGATCGCGGTGATCGCCTTGGGCGGCATCGTGACCGACACCAACATCCGCGTCGCTGGGGACGAGTTTACCCACGACATCGAAGACTACATGCGCCGCCAGCACAACATCCTGATTGGGGAGCGCACCGCAGAACAAATCAAAATCGCCGTTGGGTCTGCCCTCACCGAGTTGGAAAACCCGCCCGAGGACTACGCCGTTCACGGACGCGACTTGATCACGGGCATCCCCAAGGAAATCGTGGTGACCTACTCCGAGATTGCAGGCGCGCTTGACAAGAGCATCTCCAAGATCGAGGAAAGCATCCACAGCGCGCTGGAGGACACGCCGCCCGAGCTGTCGGCCGACATCTTCAAAACGGGCATCTACCTCGCTGGAGGCGGAGCCCAACTGCGCGGGTTGGACAAGCGCATCCAGCACAAGACCAAACTCCCTGTGCACGTGGCGGACGATCCGCTTCACGCCGTGGCGAAAGGCACCGCCATCGCGCTGAAGAACATCGACCGTTTCCCCTTCTTGATGCGCAACTGATCCCAGGGCCGTGCGGAACCTCCTGGCCCTTCTCGCACGAACCCACCGCTGGCTCCTCTTCTTGGGTCTGTGGGGGGTCGCGTTGGGCTGGATGAACACAACTTACAGCCACCAACGCACAGCCATGTCCAAGTGGTCGCTACGCGCCTCAGGCTCCTGGCTCGAGACAATCGGGCAGGTGAGCGACTGGGCCCAATTGGTGGAGGCCAACGAACTGGTGATGCTCGAAAACGCCCGGTTGCGGGCCACAGTGGAGCGGCTGCGCGAGCCCGGAGCCACCCCCTGGACCTCTTCCCATGCCCGGGTGCTTCGAAGCCCAAGTTGGCAGGGGTCACCTTGGATGGTGCTCAACCGCGGGGGACAGGACGGCTTGGCGCCTGGTGCAGGCGTGCTGTCGTTGGGACACGCCGCGGGCAAAATCGTGGACACCACCGCCCATGAAAGTTTGGTCCTCACCCTCACGCACCCCGACGCCCAATGGAGCGTGCGCGTGGGGCGACAAGGGCAAGCCGTACGGCTTTTGGCGCGCAAGGGCGACGTGCGACGCGCTGCGGTGATGGACGTGCCGCTCGCCCAATTGGTCTTGCCTGGAGACACGCTGTTCACCACAGGCCACGACGGGGTGTTCCCGGCGGACATCCCTGTAGGAACGGTGGAAGACGTGACGCGGAGCGGGGCCGATGAATTCCAAACCCTGACCGCGACCCTGGGCGCCAATTTTCCCGCAAGCCGACACGTGGTGTGCTTGGCATCTGCACGCAACGCCAGGATTGACGAGTTGTTGAACGCCCAAGCCCCGCAACCATGAACCCCGGGATCCCACTTCTGTGGACCTTGGCGTGGGCCACCGTGTTCCAAGTCCTGCTGTTCCGCTTTGGCATCTTCTGGGAGGGCTACGGGTTGTTGGCCGTGCACCTCTACGCGCTGTTTCGGATGCCTGTGGGGTGGTCCCCCACCGCCTACCTCGTGGTGGCCGCAGGCACCGGGGCCGTCATGGACGTGGTGTGCTTCACCGGAGGCATGCACTTGGCGGCATGCACCACCTTGGGCATGGCCTACCCGTCGCTGCTCGCCGCCATGGAATCGCGGGACGGCCTCCGGCAAGGGCACGTCATGAACCCCCACCAAGACGGATGGGGTCGCTACGCCGTGTTCGTGGCCTTTGGGTTGGCCATCCACTGGATGGTGTTGTTTGGCCTGCAAAACGGCTGGGGCCTCATGGGCCGAACCCTCGCGGAAACGGCCGTGTCCACGGGCCTGAATGTGGGCGTGTTCCTGTTGTTGCAGGGCTTGTTCAACCGCCCGGGACGTGCGTCAGGTGGGGCCGCAAGCGCCTACCCATGGAGTTGAACGGCAACCACCTTTCTGGCCGTCAACGCATCGTCGGCGCCATGGTGTTGGCCGTCGGATTGGTCTTCATCATCCGCCTGTTCCAAATGCAGGTCACCACGGACGAATACCGCAACCGCGCGGAGCGCCTCACCGAGGAACAAGAACTGCTTCACCCCACCCGAGGTCTTTGCTTGGACCGCCACGGCGAGTTGCTCGTGAACAACGTCCCAGGGTACGAATTGATGGTGGTGCCGCGGGCCATGGCCGGCGTGGACACCGCGGCGTTGGCGACGCTGCTGTCCCTCGAGAAAGACAACTTGGTGGCCAGGCTCAACAAGGCCCGACGCTACTCGAGGTACAAGGCCTCGCCGCTGCTTCGCCAGCTCAACGCCGAGGAATACGCGGCGCTCAGTGCGGAACTTTGGAAATACCCGGGGTTGTCCATTCGGACGAAGCCCGTGCGAGAGAATGTCTTTGGCATTGCAAGTCAAATCGTGGGAGAGTACCGCGAAGTCGACCGCCAAGACATGAACGACGACGCCCGCTACCGGTTGGGCGATTACAAAGGGAAGTCGGGGATTGAAGGCCTGCACGAATTGGACTTGCGCGGAACCCCTGGCATCCGACACCACCTTGTGGACGTGCGCAACAACGTGCGGAACACCTTGACCGAGCTTGATTCCTTGCCTGTCCCAGGCGACGACCTCACGCTCACGTTGGACGCCGAATTGCAGCGGTACGCCGAGGACCTGATGCGCGGCAAGCGCGGCGCCGTCGTGGCCCTGGAACCTTCCACAGGCGAGGTCTTGGCCTTCGTGTCGGCCCCTTCCTTTGACGGGAACCTGCTCACCGGAACGAGCCGGGGGGCGGCGTACGACAGCTTGGCAAAGCACCCCTGGAAGCCCCTGTACAACCGTGCGGTCCGCGGCACCTACCGTCCGGGGTCCATTTTCAAAATGGTCCAAGGCCTCATCGGCATGCAGCAAGGCGTGATCTCGCCCAGAACGCACATCGTCTGCAACCGCGACATCATTGGCTGCCACGGCGCGCACACCCAAGACGACCTGAGAAGGGCGGTCGTCCACAGCTGCAACCCCTACTTCTACGACGTCATGCGTCGGATGGTCAACCAGCACCCGGACAAGGACAAATTCGACAACGCCAGGCTGGGGCTGGGCTGGTGGACGGAGCGTGTCAAGGACTTCGGGTTTGGCACCGACCTCGGAGGCCATGTGCCTGGGACGCGGTCGGGTTTGGTCCCCGACACGACCTACTACAACAACATTTATGGCCGGCGCCATTGGACCTTCCGCACCATCTACTCCATCAGCATTGGGGAAGGCGAGCTGCTGGCCACCCCCATGCACATGGCCAACCTCGCCGCCATCATGGCGAACCGCGGGTGGTACATGGAGCCGCACCTCATCCGCGACATCGGGGGCAAGGGCAAACCCGAAGCGCTGCAAGTCAGGCAGGAGGTCGACGTGGACGAGGTCCATTTCACGGCCATCCTGGACGCGATGCAGGACGTGATTGAAGACCCCTCAGGAACCGGTCGTCGCGCCCTGACCCCGGGGATTGCGACGTGTGGCAAGACAGGGACCGTCCAAAACCCCGGCAAACCCGACCACAGCGTCTTCATGGCATTCGCCCCCCGAGAAAACCCTCAAATTGCCTTGAGCGTGTACGTGGAGAACGCAGGGGCGGGCGGCGAGTGGGCCGCGCCGATTGCGGGCCTCCTGGTGGAGAAATACATCCGAGGCGACATCGACAACAAGGCCAGAGAGTCGCGGGTCATGGGGGCCACGTACCCGTTGGACCCCACCTTCGTGGACCCTGCCACCTTGGCCCAAACCGAGGCCGCTTCTGGCGACCCAGAACCCCAAGACGCACCATGAGCAGCCGTTCCCTCAACGTGGCGGCCCGCCTGGACTGGACCACCCTCTTGACCGTGGGGGTTCTGGTGGTGCTGGGCTGGTTGAACATCGTCAGCGCCACAGCCGAGGCCGAGGTCGTGTGGGACATGGGCGGCAAGGCCGGCAAGCAATTGATTTGGATGGGCGTTTGCACGGTGCTCATGGTCGGGCTGCTGGCGGTGGAAGGGGTGTTCTACATCCGAACGAGCGTGGTGCACTACGCCGCGGTCATGCTGCTTCTCATGGCCGTGCTCGTGGTGGGCAAGAAGGTCGGCGGCGCACGTTCCTGGTTTGGGGTGGGCAGCTTTGGCATCCAACCCAGCGAGTTCGCCAAAACCGCCACCGCCCTCATCCTGGCATGGTTCCTCAGCCGAGATGGCCGCCCTTGGCGCACGTTCAAGACCCGGCTGCAGACCCTTGCGTTGATTGCGGCGCCTGCGGGCCTCATCTTGTTGCAACCTGACGCGGGCACGGTGTTGGTTTTTGGGGGCTTCATCTTCGTGCTCTACCGCGAAGGGCTGAGCGGCAACGTCCTCTTGGTTGGGGTGGGCATGCTGGTGTTGGCCGTGCTCACCATCCTGCTCGGCGCCTCAGAGAGTTGGTACCCCTTCCTGGGCAACGAATCGGGTTTCTGGTGGTTCCTGCTTTCGCTGGCCTTGCTCGGCACCCTGACCCTGCTCCTCGTGCGGGCCGCCACCCTTCCGCGCCGAAGGAAGGCCGTGTCCCGTTGGGGGGTCGCGCTGCTGTTGGGAGGCATGGCGTTCTCCACGGGTTTGCATTTGGGCATGGAGCAGGTGCTCAAAAAACACCAACGCGAGCGCATCCACGTGCTCTTCGGCATCGACGTCGACAACCCCGATGCCGACTACAACATCCGCCACGCGAAAGCCGCCATCGGTTCGGGCGGGTGGACCGGGAAAGGCTGGGCCCAAGGTCCCATGACCGCCTACGGCTTCGTGCCCGAGCAAGAAACGGACTTCATTTTCTGCACGGTGGGAGAAGAATGGGGGTTCTTGGGCAGCGCCGGGGTTGTGGGGTTGTTCATGTTCCTCATCCTGCGTGTCCTTCACCTCGCAGAACGACAGAGGTCGCAATTCACCCGGGTGTATGCGTACGCGGTGGCCAGCATCCTGTTCATGCACTTCCTGGTCAACGTCGGCATGGTGATCGGCCTGGCACCCGTCATTGGCATCCCCCTGCCTTTCTTCAGCTACGGCGGATCCTCGCTGATGGGCTTCACCCTTTTGCTGGGCATTCTGCTCCGGTTGGATGCGGAGCGCTTCGCCGTCTTGAGGTGAGATTCGTCGACGATAAAGACCTGCTCGTTTGGGTTTTTCAAAAATTCATCTATCTTCGTTTCATGACGATGACCACAAACATGTGTTGTTGCTGCAACTGTCCGACGGACAGGGGCCGCTTGCGCATGCGTGGATAAAGTCAACTTAAAACGCAACCTCAGGAAGCCCTCGTTCGTAACGGGGGCTTCTTTTTTTATTCCATTTTCCGATGACCGCCACACTTCTTGACCCCAGACTTTCCGCCCTTGACGAATTGCGTTGGCAAGTCGGCAACACCCCGTTGCACCGCATCGTGCACCTGAACTCCAAGCCCGGGGTGGAGGTGTATGCCAAACTGGAATGGCAACAATTCGGCGGAAGCGTGAAGGCGCGTCCTGCCTACAACATCCTTTGGAATGCCCTGGCCTCAGGCGCCCTCAAAGGTCGCCGGTTGTTGGACGCGTCGTCCGGCAACACAGGTATCGCCTACGCCATCTTCGCCGCGGCGGCAGGCATTCCGGTCACGTTGTGCGTCCCGGAGAATGCCTCGAAAGAACGCAAGCAAATCCTTCGCTCCCTGGGTGTGGAACTCGTGCTCACCAGCCCGTACGAGGGCACCGACGGGGCCCAGGAAGTGGCCCGGGCCATGTCTTTGGCCCACCCGGAGAAGTACCACTACGTGGACCAGTACAGCAACGAAGCGAACTGGAAGGCCCACTTCGAACACACGGCGCCTGAAATCTGGAACGAGACCCGCGGTGAAATCACCCACTTCGTGGCGGGCCTCGGCACCACAGGCACCTTCACCGGCACAGGTCGTGGTCTGAAAAAATTCAACCCAGACATCGAGTTGGTGGCCTTGCAGCCTGAAACGGCCCTGCACGGGCTGGAGGGCTGGAAGCACCTGGAAACCGCCCGCGTGCCCAAGATCTACGACAACACCATCCAAGACCGCACCATGCTCGTCTCCACCACCGAGAGCTACGACATGATTGTGCGCGCGGCGAAAGAAGAAGGCCTGTTGCTGAGTCCTTCTGCGGCGGCGAACCTTGCCGGGGCCCTTCGCGTGGCAGAGTCGCTGGACGAAGGGGTCGTGGTGACCGTCTTGGCCGACGACGCGTCCAAGTACAGCGACGTGTTGGACCAGCTGATGCCTTGACCATGTTGCCGCTTGACATCCAACCCGACGTCCTGGAACGCATGACTTCCCACGCGGAAGCGGCCTTCCCCAACGAATGCTGCGGCTTCTTTTATGGCGCCGAGGAAGAAGGCAAGCGGGTCATCACGGCGACCACGGCGGTGGACAACCACAAAGAAGGCGACCAACGCAGGCGGTTTGAAATCTCCGATTTGGACTACATGAAGGCCGAGCGACACGCGGCCAAGGAAGGCTTGACCCTCTTGGGCGTGTACCACAGCCATCCCCTGCATCCAGCCATCCCAAGCGAACACGACCTCGCTGTGGCCATGCCCTTTTTCAGCTACCTCATCGTCAGCGTGCAACCGGAGGGCACCGCCCACGTGCGCAGTTGGCAACTCGACGACTCCCGCACCTTTCAAGAAGAACCCATGGTGACGCTGCCCGAAGCGTGGCGCGTTTGACCTGCAATCCCCAACCTGACAACCCATTCATCATGCCCACATTGATCATCCCCACCCCCTTGCGCAAATTCACCGACGGCCAAGGCACCTTCTCGGCGCCGGCGGACACCGTCAAATCCCTGCTGGCCAGCCTTGCGGAAGCGCATCCAGGACTGAAGCCACACCTCTTTGAAGACTCTGGCGCGTTGCGCAGTTTCATCCGGGTCTACGTCGGCGACGAAGACATTCACGCCCTTCAAGGAGAGGACACCCCGCTGGACGGGCGGGACGACGTGAGCATCATTCCCGCCATTGCCGGCGGCGTGGGCCGTTCCATCCTTTGACCTGACCGAGATGGACCACGTGCAATTCAGCAAAGAGGAGCTCGAGCGCTACAGCCGGCACCTCATCATTCCCGAGTTCAACATCGAAGGGCAGCGCAAGCTCAAGGCTTCCAGCGTCCTGGTGATTGGATCTGGCGGGTTGGGCTCCCCCCTGCTTCTCTACCTGGCCGCGGCCGGCGTGGGACGCATCGGGGTGGTGGACTTCGACACGGTCGACGCCAGCAACCTGCAACGCCAAGTCCTCTTTGGGGTGCAGTCCGTGGGGCAGCCCAAGGCGGAGGCCGCCAAAGCACGGCTGGCCTCCTTGAACCCGCACATCGAGATCGACGTGCACAACACCAAATTCACAAGCGCCAACGCGCGTGAATTGGTTCGGCAATACGACGTCGTGGCGGACGGGACGGACAACTTTCCAACCCGCTACCTTGTCAACGACGCGTGCGTGCTGGAAGGCAAGGTGAACGTGTACGCCAGCATCTACCGGTTTGAGGGACAGGCCTCGGTGTTCAACCAACTCCTGCCCGACGGGAGCCGGGGGCCCAACTACAGGGACCTGTTTCCCTCGCCGCCCCCTCCCGGCCTTGTTCCGAGCTGTGCTGAAGGTGGCGTGATCGGTGTCTTGCCAGGCATCTTGGGGTCGCTCCAAGCCCTGGAGGTGCTCAAGGTCATTTCTGGCGTGGGCGACACGCTGAGCGGCCGGCTGTTTTTGTTTGACGCCACCACCTTCACCACACGCACGATGAAGGTGCGGAAGGACCCGCGCAACCCGCTGAACGGGGAAAACCCCACCCAAACCGACCTCATCGACTACGAGCAGTTTTGCGGCGTGGGGGTGCCGGCGGCCCAAGAACGCGACGTGCAAGAAATCGACGTCCACACCTTGAAGGCCTGGCAAGACGAGGGCAAAGCGCATGTCCTCATTGACGTGCGGGAGCCCTATGAATTTGGCATAGCAGAAATGGGGGGCGACTTGGTGCCCTTGGCCACCGTGGTCGAGAGCACCGCGCGGATTCCCAAGGACGTGCCCGTGGTGGTTCACTGCCGCTCAGGCGTGCGAAGCGCCAAGGCCATCCGGCAACTTGAAGACGCCCACGGCTACACCAACTTGGTCAACCTCCGTGGAGGCATCCTGGGTTGGCAAGAACACATTGATCCGTCGCTCGCCCGCTATTGAGCGGAGTTTGGCACGGTCTATGAATTGAAGAGAGAAGCGTCACGAGAAGATTTTGGTTTGACGACGCTTCAGGTTGAAGCAAGCGGGGGCCCCATCTGGGAGCCCCGCTTTGTTGTTTCAGAAGGGTTGGAAACTCAGAGTCCGAGCAGCACTTCGGTTGGGGTCTTTCCCCCAAAGAGCATGCGCTCCGGGTTCTCGATCATCTCCTTCACCATGTACAAGAAGCCGACGCTTTCCTTGCCGTCCACAATGCGGTGGTCGTAGCTGAGCGCGACGT
>CBFHQO010000025.1:0-29956 GCA_965658045.1 uncultured Flavobacteriales bacterium
CTGCCTGGCCGATGCGGACGGCGATGGCACCTGTGACGTCGAAGACGATTGTGTCGGGCACTACGACGCCTGCGGCGTTTGCAACGGGCCTGGACAGGTCTACGAGTGTGGGTGCGCAAACATTCCAGCCGGCGATTGCGATTGTGGCGGGAACCAGCTTGACGTGCTCGGCGTCTGCGGAGGCGACTGCCTGGCCGATGCGGACGGCGATGGCACCTGTGACGTCGAAGACGATTGTGTCGGGCACTACGACGCCTGCGGCGTTTGCAACGGGCCTGGACAGGTCTACGAGTGTGGGTGCACCAACATTCCGTCCGGTGATTGCGATTGCGGCGGGAACCAGGCGGACGCGGTGGGCGAGTGTGGGGGAAGTTGTGTGGCCGACGCAGACCAAAACGGCCTCTGCGACGTCGACGAAGGGTGCACCTACCCCATGGCCATCAACTACAATTCCTCAGCGAGCTTCGACAACGGGTCTTGCCAGTTCGCCATGATCAGCGACTGCCCGGCGGACATCGACGGCAGTGGCCACGTGGACGTGCTGGATTTGCTGGTGTTTTTGCCCCAGTTTGACGGTTACTGCCAGTAAAAAGCCCCCCTTCCGCTGGGGAAGGAGGGCTTGGGTAGGGGGGTTAAGTCGGTCACCGAACAGCGAGTCGTTCCACCTGGTGGCAGACGACGTGGCGGCCTTGAATGCCGCGAAGCACAACGACGTAGTTGCCTGACTGCCAGCCGGACACATCCAAGGTGTGGGCGCTGATGCCAGGCACGTTGCGGAGGTTGCTTTGTTGGGCGACCACCGCGCCTTGGGCGTTGTACACGACCAAATCCACTTGCTCCACCGTTCGCGGCAAGCAGTACTCCAACTGCACCGCGTCAGAGGCGGGGTTGGGGAACGAGACGAGCCAATCCTTGCCGTCGTTTTGGGCAGGCGAGGTGTTGGGGCGCAACACCTCCGAACGGAAGACCGGGGTGAGCGGCGCGCCGCCGTCGTTGGCCACTGACGCGCGGGTCAGGTCGAGCTCGGCCTCGCCGTCTGCGATGCTGAACAGCTCGGTGCGACCTGCGTCGAAGCCTTGGTTGGCGAAGTTGAAGAGGAGGACGATGGTTTGGCCTTCCTGCTGGTAGACCATCTTCTCCATGCCAGCCAACGCCGCAGGGAAGGTCACCTCGTGGGTCCCTTCAAGCGCCAATTGGAGCCCGGCGATCGCGTGCTGAGACTCGGCCACCAGCGTGCCGTTCTCCCACGTCAACGTCACTTCGCCCACCGGCGTGTTGGGGTAGTAGTTGGGGCCCGCCATGGCATTGACGGTGGCGCCTCCGGTCACAGGATTGAGGATGATGTCCACCGTGCCCACAACGTCCAAGACGTTGATCATGAGGTCGTTGTTGACGTCCGCAGCGTTGAAGATGAACGGCTGAGGGTTCATGCCCAGGATGTAGTCCACGTCGTGGATCACGTCCATCACATTCACCGCCAAGTCGCCGTTGCTGTCCCCGAGAAGCGCCGTCAATGGGCTGGCCGTCACAGAAGACGAGAAGTCCGTTTCCTGGAAGCTGGTGCGCAAAATCTTGTACTTGTAGAAGTACTGCTCGCCTTCCTCCACGTCGAAGTCCACAAACGTCTCGTCGGTCAGCAACGCGGTGTTGAGCAGCTGCACCTCCAGCTCGTTGCCGGCGGTGTCCACTTGGTAGCGGTACATGTTGTAGCCCAAAAGGTCGCCCACCAGTTCCTCGCTCGGCGCCTCCCAGTTGAGCTCAATCTTGCCCAAACCAGGCGTCGCGAAGAACCCTGTCGATGCAGAGCCCGCCGATTGCACGAGCATGTTGAAGCGGCTGTCCTCCACAGGGATGGTCCACCCCTCGTTGTCCACCGCATCCTGAACGCGAATCCGAGAAATCCCGTCTGCCGCGCCGATGCCCACCTCGTGGGTCACGGTGTACACGGTCGAATCGGCGCTCCACGTGCCTTCCTCAGACACCTGACGCTGGTTGTATGGGATGGTCACGCCGTAGCTCAGCTTTGGCGCCACCGACACGTCCATCGCGCGGTTGAAGTAGATCTGGAACTCGTGCTCCCCAACCCCAATCGGATCCAACGCTTCGTACTGGTCCTGGGCATCCAACCCATTGACAAGCACCTTCCACACGATTCCGTGGGCGGAAGGTGATGGTTGAGAAGAGGCATTGACTTCTAGAATTCCTGACCCCACTTCGAAAAAGTCGACCAACGCCGATGCAACAACCGATTCTGAGCTAGAACCATAGTAATTGGGATGCGGGATAAGTGTATTTCCATGGTCTGCATAAGCGGACACTGGCAAACTCGGCGGAGGAACGTTTAACCAGTTGTTAAACACATTGTTATGCGCAAACCCCTGGTACGCTTGTGAATTCCCTGAATAATCGTAAAACTTAATCCGAGCATTGTTCGTGATGTTGTTGTATTCATGGGTTCCCGTATAGCCTCCCCAGCCATAGTTCATGCTGAAATCATTTGGGTAGATGCTTTCAATCACATTGTTGAACCGAAAGAGAGAGCCGGTGCCCACGTTTGCACCCGTGCAATCGAAAAAGGTGGTGTTCTCAACAATGGCGTTGCCGTCGATGGCATGTTCTGCACGATGGAAATAACAGTGCCGAAATTGTGCGCTATCTCGAGGCAGGCCATTGGTGATCGAAACTCGATCCCAAAACACATTCTCAGGGAGAAATTCAATCATCTCTTCGGAGGTTCCATTTGCCTTTATCGTGCCCAAAACCCCCATGCTTTTGCCATCGGAAAAGTAAACTTTGACCCCAGGCTCAATCAACAAGGTGGTCCCTGTTCCCACGGCAAAATTGTCTACAATGAGGTACTCTTTGCCGGATTCCATTGTGAAGTCTTCAGACAGCAAACCAGACAGCAAAATTCGATTCTTCACGTTGAGCACAATCTCCTCCGTGTTGAGGTAGGCTGAGTCAGGACCTGACCAAACGCTCAAGTCAAAGCGAATGTCCACATTGTTGTTGACGTTCTCGTCCAGTTGAATCTGAAGTCCTCCGTCCAGATTTTGGAGTGTGGCATAAGCTGTCACGCTTCCCAGCGCCGCCTCGGAGATCAAAATGTCAGCCTTGGAAGTGTCCTCGTACTGCGCAAACGCGATGCCAACCCGGATGTCGTCAGATGGGCCCCAGTAATTCTTGATCAAAGGCAAAATTTCAATGATCTCGCCGGATTCGGTGTACCCGTTTCCATTCTGTCCCGCGATGGTGTCGCGGAATGCAGCAGACAGCACCTGCAATCGTGGCGTAGGCTCTGTCTCAATCACCGAGAGCATGTTCACGTAGTCGGCATCGGCCGTGTTGATGAACGACCCGAACATCAGTTCTTTGCTGTCGCCAGGTTTCAATTCCTGGTACAACGCCACACACGCCGACATCACAGGTGCCGCCATGCTC
The DNA here is from genome assembly GCA_965658045.1 of uncultured Flavobacteriales bacterium. Classification (GTDB taxonomy): domain Bacteria; phylum Bacteroidota; class Bacteroidia; order Flavobacteriales_D; family Sanyastnellaceae; genus UBA11663. The sequence goes on from CBFHQO010000025.1 coordinate 3,442, forward strand.
GTTCCAGTAAGCTGAGCGTACCCTCCGTTGGGCACCGTGCTCAAAATCTGCGTACCCGGCGTGGTCACCTCGTAGTTCAAAAGGTTGGGATACAACGTGAAAACCGGACCATCTTGGTCCCAATTGGTGTATCCAGCGTCTGGCTTAGGAGAGTCCTCCACCCCCATTACAAATGAGTATGCTGAAGGGTAATGAGGAGCGCAACCAATGCATGGCCCAATCTTGATGCCGTCGTTGCCAGCCGAAGCCACGATGGTTGAAGTTGCATACGCATTTTCAAGGGCAGACAACATGATGCTTGACTCACCGTAGGAACCTAGGCTCAGATTGATGACTGTGGCACCATTGTTGGCCGCGTACATGATCCCCGCCGCAACGTCTGTAGCGTTGCCAGAGCCCGTGCTTTGCAGAACCTTGATGGGCATGATGCGCGCGTTCCAGCTCGCGCCCGCAATGCCAATCTCGTTGTTGGTCACCGCCGCGGCGATGCCTGCCACGTGAGTTCCGTGCACGTTGTCGTCCAGAGGCGCGTTGTCGGCGTTGATGAAGTCCCAACCGTGGAAGTCGTCAATGTAGCCGTTGCCGTCATCGTCGTAGCCCTCGATGCCGTTCAATTCCGCTTCGTTGACCCATGTGTTCGCCGCCAAATCGGGGTGCAAGTAGTCCACCCCGGTGTCCAAAATGGCAATGACCTGTGAAGTGTCCCCTGTCGTGTAATTCTCCCACACATCCTGCATGTGCACGAGCTCCAAGTGCGGTTGGTTCGCGTACAACGGGTCGTTGGGGGCCTCGCTCGAAGGAGGAACAGGCATGGCAGGCATCGCTTCGATCAACTCCGCCTCGGTCCACGTCTTGCCCACCTCGAAGTCGTCCAACTCGTAGATGTAGTTGGGCTCGGCGTACTCCACAAGGGGGTTCTCGCTCAACGCAGCAATCACGTTACGGGTGGGGTCAGGCCCTGCCCCTTCCTCTGGCAATTCCAACTTCACTTGGAACACGTTCTTCAAGGAAATGCCCTTCATGGACATTTCTTGAGGGGTCTTGGTGGACTTCGCTGCCAGCTCGGCCTTGTGGTCAAGGCTTCGGTCGATGCTCTTCTTGTCGAACAGCACCTTGCTCTCGGCCACCACAACGCCTTCAGGCAAAAACGCCTGCACGTCAAAGGCGCTCAGCGCTTTGCCCATGTTGTCGTAGACCACGTCGCAATCGGCGTCGTCGATGAACTTGACCACGATTTCACCTGGCACCACACGGCGGTGGTCCTCGAGTACGGCGTCAGGCACAGAGTGCCCTTGAGCCTGGATTTGAAGCGCCGCTCCCAGCAGCGCTCCAAACAGGAGTAACATTCGGTTCATAGTATTGATAGTTGTTTGATTTTTCATTTCTGTTCAAGGGTCAGCCACAAGGCGTGTCAAAGGCCAACAGGAAGTCAAGCAAGTCGCCGACACCCACCACGCCATCGCCGTTCAAGTCGATGTGTCCGCAGTTTTCTGTGCAGCCGAACAAGGCCAAAAGCAGCAACAAGTCCGCGGAACCGACGGCCCCGTCGGCGTTCAAGTCGGCAGGGCAACCCGCCGAGGTCACCACAATCGCCCCCTCATCCAAGGGGTCTTCCGCCACATTCTCGTTGTTGCCGTTGGACAGGATCACTTCCGACAAAATCACAGCGTGTGCGCCAGCAGCCACATCCACGGACATCGTTCCCGAAACTTGCGCCACACCCACGTCGCCTTCAGACACCGTGGCCCCGGCGAAGTTGAAAACGAGCACGCGGTACGTGTTCTCACCCAACGCGGACACCGACAATTGAAAGGCGCCCCATTCAGGGCTCAAGGCCATCGCGTCCATGTCGAACGCCACACCCTCAGGCCACGTCACGTCAAATTGCATGCCCTTGATGGGCTCTTCGCTGACCCGCCTAATCTCAGAGGTCCACGCTTCCCCAACGGAGGCCGTCACAGTTTCGAAGTGCAGGTAATTGCCCTCGACACCTTGGGCCCAAAGCACGCTCTGTGACGCAAGACACGTCACCGTGAATGCCAGCTGCTTCAGGAACTCCAGTGAACTTGAACTGTATGTGCTTGGTTTCATGGGCATTCCAATCCAAATTCTGCCAAGAATATCAAGAGGTCCGCAGAGCCCACCGCGTTGTCTCCATTGAAATCCGCGGGGCAACTTTGGTCTATCCCAAAGACGCATGACCCGTTGTCAAAAAGAGCTTCCAGGTCGTAGTTGATGGCCAGAGCATAGGTGCAGCCCTCGTGTTGATCGCACAAGCTGTTGCCATCGTCGTCCGTGCAGCTTCCCCCGCACACGCCGAGGGCGTCAAATTGGTTGCCATTGCAGTCGCAATCCCCAGCGGGAATCGCAGAACATCCGCAATCGTACACTGCCCCTGGGCCGTTGCAAACCCCACACTCATCCACAATGCCGATGCAATCGTCCAAGTAATCGCAGACGCCGTCGTTGTCCACATCAGAAATGCATGTGCCACCGCACACGCCAAGGGCGTCAAATTGGTTGCCATTGCAGTCGCAATCTCCATAAGCTATGGCTGCACAACCGCAATCGTACACAGCTCCCTGGCCGTTGCAAACGCCGCATTCATCCACCACCCCCACGCACACATCAATGCTGTCGCAAACGCCATCGCCATCCGCGTCCGACTCGCACAAACCGCCACACACGCCCAGGGCGTCAGGTTGGGATCCGTTGCAATCGCAATCGCCCGCAGGAATTCCGGAACACCCACAATCGTAGGCTGCGCCAGGGCCATTGCAAATGCCGCAGGCATCCAAGGCGCCCACGCAGGTGTCCACGTCGTCGCACACGCCGTCGCCATCCGCATCCGACATGCAGTCGCCGCCGCACACACTCAAGGCGTCCAACACATTCCCAAAGCAATCGCAGGCGCCAACATCAAGGCTTGTGCAACCACAAGCGTAAATCGCGCCAGGACCGTTGCAAATGCCGCAGGCGTCCAACGTGCCCACGCAACTGTCCTCGTCGTCACAAACGCCATCGCCGTCCAGGTCAAACAAGCACGCGCCGTTGCATACTCCTGTGACATCCACACTGCCAATGCACCCGTCCACATCGTCGCAGATGCCGTCGTTGTCAACGTCTTGGGCACAAAGCCCACCACACACACCCAAGGCGTCAAGTTCGTTGCCACCACAATCGCAGTCGCCGGCGGGGACGTTCCCACAGCCGCACTCGTAAATCTCGCCGGGACCGTTGCAAATGCCGCAGGCGTCCAACGTGCCCACGCAACTGTCCACGTCGTCGCAAACGCCGTCTTGGTCAAGGTCTTGAGCACAGGACCCACCACATACACCAAGAGCGTCGAGCTCGTTGCCGTTGCAGTCGCAGTCGCCCGAGGGAATGTTCGTGCACCCACACTCAAACGCTGGACCAGGACCATTGCAAATGCCGCATTCGTCCAGCACGTTGCCGTTGCAATCGCAATCGCCCTCAGGGACGCCAGAACATCCACAATCGAAAATGGCGCCTGGGCCGTTGCAAACGCCGCAACCGTCAAACGCACCCACACAGTCGTCCACGTCGTCGCAGATGCCGTCTGCATCCACATCTGCTGTGCATCCTCCCCCGCAAACGCCCACGACGTCGAGCTGGTTGCCTTCACAGTCGCAGTCGCCTGTTGGAATGCCTTCACAGCCGCAGTCGTAGACCTCGCCAGGGCCGTTGCACACGCCACATGCGTCCAAGTCTCCTGCGCAACCATCGCAAACCCCATCTCCATCCAGGTCCTCAGCGCAGTTGACCGTCATCTGGCCCAGGTTCAAGGCCACAGTGGCCACGTTGGCGTTGGACACGTCCGACAGGATAACGTTTGTGAAAGGCAGGTCGTATGCGCCTTGAATCATGTCCGACGCCACGGCGCCTTGGCAAGTCACCAACGGGTGATCCCCTGCCGGGACCGATGCCCCGGACAAGCTGAACACAATCAAACGGAAAGCGTTGTCACCCAATTCCGATGCAGACAACTGAAAATTGGGGAGTGCCGAAGAGATGCTGAAGTCTTGCGCGTCCACCGTCACGCCTTGGGGCAGTTCAAGGTCAAACTGCATGCCCTTGACTGCATCCAAATTGGACAGGTGGATCTCCGAGGACCACGTGCCTCCCACTGGCGCGAAGTCGTCTTGGAAGTACACGTAGTTGGGTCTGATGACGCTGGCCTCCAAAAACACTTCCGAGTACCCTCCTTCCGCATTGTGTGTCAGGGCCAATTCTTCAAGAACCTCGCCTGCCGAAGACGGGGTGTAGGACACGAGAACGTCGGCAGAAGTCCCAGGCAGGACAGTCCTTGGAAAGGGGGAAATGACGTTCACGTCATCCGTCTGCGCTTGAAGGTCTTCCATCACCAAGGGAGCTCCCCCGAAATTCGAAAAGGTCAACACGAAGAACTGGGCGACCCCTTCTGGAACCACGCCCAAATTGGTGGTGCTCTGGAAAGCCAAGGTGGGGTACGCCTGGCTGACGGTTGTCCCGAACGCCTCGGACATCACGTCGCCCAAATCCACATTGGACATCAACCCGCCAGACACGCCGAGTGCCAAGCTGCTTGCCGACTCATTGGACACCAATTGGAACGAACACAATTCTCCGTCAACGCCCAGAAACTCCGCGTTGGTGGGAGAGAACCCAAGAAGCCGGACGGTGTTTGGCCCCACCTGTGAAAGGGCCAGGCTGTGATCGGCCTCTCTTCCTGACCACGCCTCGCTGTCTGCCACCAGCGAAACACCTTCCGGCAACACCACATCGAGCTGGAAGGCAGAAAACGGCTCCATGTTGTTGGCCGCCAAGCTGACCTCAAAGGGCTCGCCCAGCACTGCGTTTGCCCCGTCCAAACGGAGCTCATTGACTGCAAACACGTTGGCGCTAGCCGCAAAGGATTGGGTGGTGCGCAGTGGCGCGGGGTCGCTGCTGACCACGTTGAATTGCGCTGAGGCGTCCACTTTCGCCTCCGTGGACACCGCAACCGTCAGGGTCGTTGTGGCTTCAGACTCCACAACGAGTGGCAACTCCTCCAGCAAGGTGAACGGAGAAGCGATGTCCAACGCCTCAAGGGTCAAGGGCGCGTTGCCCGCGTTCGAGACCTCCACGCCCAAAGTCGCTGCTGACAACATGGGGACATCGCCAAACACGACTTCCGACGTCACCAAGTCAAAAAGTGGCCCCACAACCAGCCCTTCGTCTCCATGGGTGGTCGGGGCCAAGCTCTCGCCAGACGTCCCCACCAACAAACTGTTCTGAATGGAAAACGGGGCCGGGCCGTGGGTGTATTTGGTTTCAAAATCCAAAGTCCACGTCCAGCCCTCCTCCAGCGGAAGGGCGGGGTGATTCGTCACGCTGAACAAGATGACCCTCAGCACACCTGGCCCCATGTGTTGCACCATGGACTGCAAATCCCCCGAAAGCGATGCCGGCGCCATTGCATCCAGAAATTCCAACCGATCCGCATCGTAATGAACGTCCCATTGACCCGCAGTCAGCGAATCTGATGACGTCAGGGTCACCTCTGCACTGAGCGCCGTGATGTAACCCGTCTCGGGCTGTTGGACTTCCACTGAAATGTCCGACTGGGACATGAAGCTGGGCGCAAAAAGGGCCGCAAGACACCATGAAATGATGTGCTTGAGCACGCTGCGATGCTGTGGCGAGCGCCCACGCCCGTTCCCGCAACCGTCCTTGCATTGGACACAGTGCGCATCGAAGGTGTTGGTCAATAAAGTCGTCATGGCGGGTTCGGCTAGGGTTGGTGCACTGAAAGTCCGACATGCTCAGAGGAAAGCTTGTACACAATTGGTACATTTCAGAATGATATCTCGCTTGCTGAACGAAGTGGTCGCCTCCGCAGGCGTCGAAATTCGAACATCTGGGGACTGCCACACCTTGAGCGAAATCATTGCAGAGCGCACAGGCAAGGTGGTCAACTACAACACCCTGAGACGCATGTATGGTTTGGCCAAGCCCGTCAAGCCCAACAGAGGGTCCTTGGACATCCTCAGCCAATTCGTCGGATTCGACAGCTACGTGCATTTCATCAGCGGCGCACCACGGCTGTACTCCACACGAACCAAAGAACAGGTTTACCTGCTCTTCGCCGAAGGCAAAGATTCCCAGGCCGTTCAACTTCTGAGCACCATGCCAGAAAGCACTGCCCGATCAGACTTGATCATTCAGATGTGCCGAGAATCATTCGTCTCTGGGAACACCGACCGGGCGCTTTCCTTGCTCGAAAAGACAGAGCCCCTCCTGGACAACCTTCCCTATTCCGAGGTGGTTCATGTGGGCAACTCCGTTGGCATCGCCCGGAGCACCTTGTCCTCGTTCAGCGGCTTGATCAACCATCACCCTTATCAACGCGTGGTGCACTCTTTGTTCGTGGATTACCCGAATTTGTCTGGCTACTACGGGGCAGAGATTGACGCATTGGATGCTGAAAGGGCCCATGCCCCAGAGTTCCAGCTGTTTGTGGAATGCGTGCGAGCGCTTCGCTGCTTCTTAACGGGCCAAGCCATCCGGACCCGCTTTCCCCAAGGCGCACAAAACCGAACGTTACACCCCATTCTTCAAGGCCGGTTGTTCTCTTGTCACGTGATGGCCGGCCACCACGATTCTCCCCACGAGGCATGGCGCCGCTGCTTTGGTGGGGACGATCTGTTTCCAGTCAACCTCGAGTTCGCCCACGAGCTCTACCTCTTCGCGGCCATCTACGACGGCCCAGAGCTCGTTGGATGGTGCCTGGAAGACCTCCAGGTGTCCGACTTGCCCACCCAAAAACATGAACACTCGGCGTTGCAAACCCAACGCCTTTTGAAGTGCATCAGGCGGACCTATCAAGGGGACTTCCTGGGTGCCCGAATGCATTTTCAAAAATTCGACCTCCAAGAAACGCACATCCTTCACCGAGACTTCCTGGACATGTGCCGTTGTGTGCTTGGTCATCGGCTTTTCCCAAAACGACAACCCTGGAAACGGCGCTACGACGACCTAGCGGCGCAACTGGGGTTCACGCGGTTCGACGACGCGTTCTTCAAGACCGCCTACCGAAAAATCACCACCTTGCACCCATGAACGCGAAACTCCACGCCGGCCTCAAATATGTCTACGCCCTGTTCTTGCTCGGATCAGGCCTGAAGCACCTCTACAACATCTACGTCGCCGACCCGACCATCATGGCCACCGGGTACCCGGAGCCTGAAGCCACGGCCTTCGTCCTCGCCGTCTTGGACACGAAATTCTTGCTGCCCTTCATCTGCACGGCGAAGCTCATCGCAGGCGTTGTGATGTTGCTGCCCGGACGCGAGCAATTGGGCGTCGCCATGGCGTTCCCATACGCCGTCGGCATGCTCATGTGGGGGCTGTTCATGGTGCCCAGCCACCTGCTCATCATGGGCATCATCTTCCTCCTGAACGCCGCACTCGTGTACGCGAACTGGGCCAAGTACCAGCCGCTGATCAAGGCCTGAGACCCCTCAGCTGCACACGGTGCCAAACGCGCTGAGCACCGCCAACACGTCGGTCACGTTCACCGCGCCGTCGCCGTTCACGTCGTTGTTGCAGCCAGCCTCACAGCCGAATTCACTCAAAACGTCGAGGATGTCCCCAACCGTGACCTGAAGGTCGCCGTTGAGGTCGCCGGGGCAGGCGCTGGCGCTTTGTTCTTGGCAAGGCACTTCGAGGTTGACGAGGGTCTTCTGCAAGAAGTCGTTCATGACCTCTTGGGCACCTTCCAAGCACACCATGCCGTTGGCGCTTCCAATCCAGTGGACGCGAAGCAGAGGCACGTACGACGTGTTCTTGGGCGCGGTGCTGCCGTCGTAGCTCAAGGTCACCACCTTTTGGCCTCCTGGCGCATGGGACGGCGCCCCGGTGTATCCGTAAGCGGCGCCGAGCAAGCTCTCGGTTTGGCTGATTTGCAGCCCGTCGAACTCAAGTTGGTACCCGAATATGCGCGCGTCTGGGTTCTTCACGTGGACGTCCAAGTACTTCTCCTCCCAGTTCACCTCCGCAATCTTGAAGTGCGTGGTGTCGTACGGGTTGGTGATGTCGTTGACCGGGAAGTTGCAGTGGCTGTGCACGCCCGTGCTGTCGGGGTCGGTGTGCGCCTCGTTCCACCACTGGCAATCCGCCATGAAGGCCGCGTCGGCCAGGCTCATGACCCCGTCGGTGTTGATGTCGGTGCAGTTGGCCACATTCAAGTCGCCGCCAAGCACGCCCTCCACGTAGGCTTGCGCGTCAGTCAAGTCCTGGACGAGGTCGTCGTTCAAGTCGCCGATCATGGCCACTCCGCCGCATTCGCCGTTGCAGTCAAACAGCGCGGTGCCAAACGCGTCGCCCGCACAATCCGTGAACGTCGGGCAATCGGGCAAGATGGTGGTGATCAAGTCACCATCGGGGTTTTCATCCGAAACAGAACGGTCGAGCTCGATGCAGACCACCGCCCAATTGTTCTCGGTGTTGGTTTCGTACCGGCCTAAGGCGTCCGGGTCGTAATCCCAGTTGACGCGGACCACCAAGCGGTACTGGCCGTCCTCCACGTCCGTCACGTCAATCCACTGGCAGCTCAGTCCGCTTGAGTAAATGTCGCCGCAGCCTTGAGAAATCCCCATGTTGGAGCAGCCGTAGGTGAACGAGCCGCCGTCACTGCACTCCAAATCCATCACACAAAACCCGTTTTTAAAGCCAATCGGAATCAACGCTCCGTCCATGGTGAAGAGGTCGTATTTCGCATAGCCCTTGTAGTGCCAGTGGCTATGGCAATTGCCCCACTCAAACTGGCCCGTCTGATTGGTTTGGGCTGTGGTGCCGATGTAGTAATCCAGCTCCCCTATGTTCTTGATGTGCGTGGTGAATCGGATCAGCTCACGCTGGCCAAACCCGTTCAAGCATCCCTCCTCGATGTAGCAATCCGTCTCGCTCACGTTCATGGTGGTGGAGTACAAGCTGCTGGACACCACGTCCGCCAACACGATCAAGTCCGGTCCAGTGCAGTTGGGGTCGCCAACGTAGATGCAAGACCCGTCGTCCAATTCTGCGCTGGGGTTGTAGTTGCACGCCCCAGAATCCGTGCACCCCGAAGGGGGTCCAACGTAGTTGAATGTCCAATCGAACCCGCTGCAACTTCCGTCCAGGGAGGCCCAGCGGACCCAATAAGTTTGACCTCCTTCGAGCAAGACGGTCAACGTTGCAGCTTCTCCGCAACCTCCTTGGTTGTCGTCGTAGTAAATGGACCCCTCATTCGTGTCGTCGAAATTGCCCATGCTGCAGTAATCGTAGATGTAGAGCGTCGTGTTGCAATCCGCACCACACGAGCTGAACTCATACATTCCGTTGGATTCTGGAGTGAGCTTGTGCCAAAAGTTGTTTTCCGCCTGTGTCAAGGTCACAGGCCCCACCGCCACGAGGTCCACCGCATCGTCGCACGTCGAGCCCGGTGGGCAGCCAAGAGTGTGGTATGCGTCGTAGTCGAAGTCTCCACAGCCCTCAATCGCAGAAGTGCCGTTCATCCACAACTCATACCCCCCTGTGTTGTCCACTGCATTGCAGTAGATGCCGTCGCCAAAGCTGTCCATGATTGTGAATTCAAGGCAAGGAAATTCACCTGCGCTCACACACAACGTATCCAAATAGGTGGTTTGGTTGTCGTACGTGCCCGTTGGCACATGTGCCAACGTGTCACCTCCAAGCTTCAACACCCAACTGGTCTCGTAGCCCCAATTGTCCGTGGTGACGCGAACGACAATCTCGTCCGCCCCATTGTCGCACTGGGCAAAGGCAGAAGGAGGGCACACTGGAATCAGGACCATCGCCCAAAACATAGAAAGCAGATTTCTTTTTTTCATCTGACGGAGGTTCAGTTCGTTACAAAGATGAGGCAAACCACTGTCTTCAAACCAATCTTTACAGCACCAGCGGAATGCACCCAGCCCTGTTGCATCTTTGGGTTGCATTTTCAATCCGTTCAAGCTCCCCCATGCCTGAGATGTCCCAAAAAACCTGGCTCGTTGTTGTCGCTTCTCTGGTCCTCGTGATTGCCTTTTTGGGCTACCAAGTGGCAGACCAAAACAACGTCATCGGCGGACTCCACAGCGACAACGCGGAACTGAGCCTCGCCAAGGACCAGCTGGTGCTCGACCTGGAGAAAATGCGCTTCTCCTACGACACGCTCGAGACCGAGAATTCCATGATGCTGGCGGAACTCGCCGCCCAACAGGAACGCATCGACGGCTTGCTGACGAAAGTGAAAAACGGCTACTGGGAAGTCGCCCGCGCCAAGAAGGAAGCCGAGACGCTGCGGAGCATCATGAAGGGCTACATCGGCACCATCGATTCGCTCAACCAATTGAACATCGCCCTCCTGGACGAAAACCTCGCCATGAAGGCGCAGATGGAAGCCGTGTCGCAAGAGAACGCCGACCTCGTGGAGCGGCAGGAAAACATGGAGGACATGCTCGAAGCGGGCCAAACCCTCCAGGTCGCCGAATTCCTTCCCACCGGCGTGCGCGTCCTCTCCTCGGGTCGCCAGCGGGACACCGACCGCGCCGACCGGTGCAACAGCCTGCGCGTGTGCTTCACCATCTTGGAGAACCGCATCGCCCCTGTCGGCGACAAGACCCTGCACCTGCGCATCACAGACCCCACCGGCCGCGTGCTGCCCGACGAATCAGGAAATGCTGAGCTCAGCGCCTCCCGCACCATCGACTACGCGCGCGAGCGCCTCGACGCTTGCATCTTCTACAACGGCGCAGACGGCAACGCGACCTTGGGCCTCGACGCCGGCACCTACCTCGTGGAAATCCTCGAAGGCAAAGAGGTCATCGGCACCACCGACCTGGTCCTACGCTGACCCCGCAGCCCTCAATCCGCGACCCTCGCCTGTGAATCGGGCGTGGTGGCCCCATGTCGCCCAGCAACGCCGGCTCGTTCAAGCGGCGCATGCGTTCGTGCGACAGCAGCCCGGCGCCCCCAGACGGTTGCGATTCGACGTGTGGCTCGTCGAGTCCGTGAAGACAGGGTCGGCCTCTTCGAGAACCACGCATTTCCCGGACGCGTTTGACCCCCACGTCATCCAAGGCGCAAGCCGCCGAAGGAGGCCGTACCTTTGAGGCATCATGAAACACAACCCTGACCAAGGCCGCCGAGGAGGCGCCCGCAAGGGAAGTACCGGACGACGTAAGTCCACCCCCGGCGCGAAACCTTCAAACGCTCGTCCCAACCGTGGACGACCTGGCGCCGCCAAGCGCCCCAAGCTCAAGTTTGCCCCAGTCCCGGACTCGAGGGCCGCGATGCGCCTCAACCGGTACATCGCCCAAGCCGGCGTCTGCTCCCGCCGGGAAGCCGACGTCATGATCGGGGCCGGGGTGGTGAGCGTGAACAACAGGGTGATCACCGAGCTCGGGTTCAAGGTGGACCCCACCAAAGACACCGTCAAGGTGGAAGGCGACACCATCCGTCCAGAGACCATGCGCTACGTGCTGGTCAACAAGCCCAAGAACTTCTTGGCGGTGGAGTACGACCCCAGCGGCCGACGCACCATTGGCGACTTGATCAAGAACGCGTGCCGCGAACGCATCGCCCCGGTGGACCGCGTGGAGAAGGAGAGCACAGGTTTGATCCTGTTCACCAACGACGGTGAAATGGCCAAGCGACTCAACCACCCCAAAGTGGCCCTCCGTGAATTGTATCACGTCACCTTGGCCAAGAAGGCCACCCCTGAAGATTTGGAAAAGCTGCTGGAAGGCTTCGTGCTGGACCAGGGCTTTGTGAAGGCCAAAGAGGTGTCGTTCGTCAAGAACGACCCGCACGAAATCGGCATGGAAATCCACAGCAACCGGAGCCGCATCGTGCGCCGGATGTTCGAGCACCTGGGCCACAAAGTGGTGAAGGTCGACCGCGTGGTGTACGGGCCCCTCACCAAGAAGGACTTGCCCCGCGGCCATTGGCGTCACCTGACCGACGACGAGTTGAACCTGCTGAGGATGACCACATGAACCCAAGCCTGGTCATCATTCCGACGTACAACGAGAAGGAAAACGTCGTGCGGATGTTGGACACCGTCATGGGTCTGGCGTTCCCTTTCGACGTCCTCGTGGTGGACGACGGATCTCCCGATGGCACGGCGGCGTTGGTCAAGGAAGCCCAAACCAAGCACCCCGAACGCATTCACCTGCTCGAACGGAAAGGCAAGCTGGGTCTCGGCACAGCCTACATCGCCGGGTTCAAGTGGGCCTTGGCGCGCAACTACGGGTTCATCTTCGAGATGGATTGCGATTTCTCGCACAACCCCGAGGACTTGTTGCGCTTGCGCTCCGCATGCGACGAAGGGGGTGCAGGCATGTCTGTGGGTTCGCGCTACGTCAAAGGCGGCGGCGTGGCCAATTGGCCCTTGAACCGACTCATCCTGAGCTACGGCGCCTCGTTCTACGTGAACTTTGTCCTGGGGCTGGGCGTCCGCGACAGCACCGCCGGATTTGTATGCTACCGCCGAGAGACCTTGGAAACCATCGACCTCGACGCCGTTCAATTCGTCGGGTACGCGTTCCAAATTGAAATGAAGCTCCGCTCCAAGCGCAACGGCTTCAGCATCCAAGAGGTGCCCATCACCTTCGTCGACCGAGAGTTGGGCACGTCCAAAATGAGCATGAACATTTTCCGAGAAGCGCTCTTGGGGGTCCTCCAAATGCGCTTCCAACGCATCTTCTATCCGTCCGACAAACCTTCCTGAATCCATGAACGCCACCCTCTTCCGCCAAGCCCACGTTGTCAACGAAGGCGCCGTCAAGGTGCAGGATGTGCTCATCTCGGGAGACCGCATTGTGGCCGTAGGGGTGGATTTGGCCCAACGCGCCAGCGACCCTGAAATCCAGGCCGTCGCCTCGCAAGCCAAGGTGCACGACTGCACGGGGAAATGGCTCATGCCAGGGTGCATCGACGACCAAGTCCACTTTCGTGAGCCTGGGTTGACCCACAAAGCGGAGATCGCCACCGAATCGGCGGCAGCCGCAGCAGGGGGCATCACCTCGTTCATGGAGATGCCCAACACCGTCCCCCAAGCGCTGACGCAGGAATTGCTTCAAGACAAGTACGACCGGGCCGCGGAGGTCAGCCCTGTGAACTACAGCTTCTTCATGGGCGCCAGCAACCACAACTTGGACGAGGTCCTCAAGACCGACCCCACGCGTGTCTGCGGCATCAAAGTCTTCATGGGCTCCTCGACCGGAGACATGTTGGTCGACGAATCCAAGGTGCTCGAAGGCATCTTCAAAGAAGCCCCCACCTTGGTGGCGACCCACTGCGAAGACGAGGCTACGGTTCGGGCCAACAGCGCCGCGGCGAAGGAGCGCCACGGCGAACACGTGCCCATCGACCAGCACCCCCTCATCCGCAGCGCCGAAGCGTGCTACCGCAGCTCGTCGAAGGCCGTGGAATTGGCCACCAAGCTCAACACGCAGCTGCACATTCTGCACATCAGCACAGCCCGTGAGCTGGACCTGTTCGACGGGACCAAGGAACTGGAGGACAAGCGCATCACTGCAGAAGCATGCATCCACCACCTTTGGTTCAGTGACGCCGACTACACCGACAAGGGCACCCACATCAAGTGGAACCCCGCGGTCAAAACGGCCCACGACAGGGAACAGATTCGCGCGGCCATCTTGGACGGCCGCATCGACGTGGTGGCCACCGACCACGCGCCTCACACCAAGGAAGAGAAGAACAACAGCTACTTCAAGGCCCCCTCAGGTGGGCCCCTCGTCCAGCACGCCCTCGTGGCCATGCTCGACCTGGTGCACGACGGGTTGCTCCCTGTCGAAAAGGTCGTGGACCTGATGGCCCATCGGGTGGCGCGCCTCTTCCGCATGGCCGACCGGGGCTTCATTCGCCCAGGCATGAAGGCCGACTTGGTGGTGGTTCAGCCGAACGACCCGTGGACCGTCCACGAGGACAACGTGATGTCCAAGTGCGGCTGGTCCCCATTCCAAGGCCACACGTTCAAGAGCCGTGTGCACGAGACGTGGGTGAACGGCACCCAAGTGTGGGACGGCCAACGCATCACCACCACCCACGGCCACCACGTGGGGGAACGCTTGACCTTCGCGCGTTGACATGGCCGGGCGTCTGATTTGGGCTGTCCTGTTGAGCGCAATGACGCTTGGTCCAGGATGCACCACCCCGCCCGTGGACGGCCCCGTGGACCCCACGCCACCTTCAGGGGTCCTGCCCAAGGACAGCTTTGTCCTGGTTCTTGCGGAAGTCCAACTTGTGGAAGGCGTCGCCCAACTGCGCACCTACCGCAACGACAACGAACGGCAACGGTTGGCCGAGGCATACAACGACGTGTGGGCCAGAACCGGCGTCAGTGCCGCACGCTTTGAGCGCAGCCACGCGTGGTGGTGGGGACAGCCTGCCGCCATGAAATCGGTCTTGCGGAATGTGGTGGACCAGTTGAAGGACATGGAGGCCGAGCTCAACCGCAACGACACCACAGTGTCTGGCCAATCCGCCAAGTTCCGCCCACCAAGCCCTGACCAGGCCAGCCCCAAGGGCGGCGATCAATTGCCCAACTGAGCGAGGTACGCCGCGGCCGTCTCCTGGATGGCTTGTTCCAGCGGGGTGTAATTCCACTGTGGGCCCACCGTGCCCATGACCTCCACCACCCGACTGCCGTCGTAGGTGTGATTGGCCCCGGTGTTGCCGATGCTTTCGCGGGTCGCCACGGCGCGCTTGCCCGTGATCCATTCCGCCACAGCGAAGACCCTCCAAATCAGGCCGCGCATCCAAGGATGCACGGGACGTGATGGGCGGGGTTTGCCCAGCGCGTCGGCGATGTGGTCCATCACCTTTTGGTACGGCCACTGGTCGCCGCACAACACAAAACGCCGGTCCCGAACGTCGCTCATGCCCAAGCGCACGCACACCTCCGCCACGTCCTCTGAGGCCACAAAGCCGTTGCTGCCCGTGGGGTGCCACTTCAAACCCTTGTCGATGTGGCGGAACAACGCGCCCGAGCTGCGGCTGAAGTCGCCAGGGCCCAACACCACGGTCGGGTTGACGACCACCAGGCCGCCTTCCAGCCCTTCTGCGCCGCCACGCCACGCCTCCATTTCTGCGCGGTGCTTGCTGCGGGCATATGCGGTGGTGCCCGGCTGTTCCTCGAACAGCGTGTCCTCCGTGGTGGGCTCTCCGGCCTTGCGTCCCAACGCCGCGACGCTGCTCACGTGCACCAAGCGCGGCGTGTTGCGATGGAGCATGGCGTTCACCAAGTGGGCCGTGCCGTCCGCGTTGATGCGGGTCATGGCCGCGGCATCAGCCGGGTGGAACGACACGAGGGCCGCGCAATGGTACACCGTGTCCACCCCGTCCAGGGCGTCTTCCAAGCTCGTTTGGTCGGTCACGTCGCCTTCGCACCACGTCAACCGGTCGAGCGCTTCAGGACACGCCTCTTGCACCGCATCGAGGACGCGCTGGCGATGGCTGGAGGGGCGGTGAAGGGCGCGGACGGTTTGGCCTTGCTGAAGGAGCTTCACCACAATTGGCATGCCCACAATGCCTGTCGCGCCCGTGACCAAATTCATGCCCGCAAAGTACTGCGGGGGCTACCTTCGTTCGACCATGGCCGCCTCCGAACACATCCAAGCGATCTTGGACCGATTGCCGCACGAACCGGGGGTGTACCAGCACTTCGACGGCGACGGCAAACTGCTCTACATCGGGAAGGCCAAGAACCTGAAGAAGCGTGTCTCGAGCTACTTCACCAAGGGCGACCACAACGGAAAGACGATGTTGCTGGTCCGAAAAATCCGCGACATCCAGTGGATCGTGACGGCCAGCGAAGCCGACGCTTTGTTGCTCGAGAACAACATGATCAAGGAGCACAAACCGCTC
This sequence comes from uncultured Flavobacteriales bacterium, assembly GCA_965658045.1. Taxonomy (GTDB): domain Bacteria; phylum Bacteroidota; class Bacteroidia; order Flavobacteriales_D; family Sanyastnellaceae; genus UBA11663. Next base: position 19,357 of record CBFHQO010000025.1, read on the forward strand.
TACAACATCCAGCTCAAGGACGACAAAACCTACCCGTTCATCGTCTTGAAGAAGGAGCGCTTTCCCAGGATCTTCCCCACGCGCCAGGTGCGGCGCGACGGCAGCGAGTACTTCGGACCGTACTCCCACGTGAAGGGCATGCACGCGGTGTTGGACCTCTGCAAGAAGCTCTACCCCGTGCGCACGTGCAGCTTGGCGCTCACCGAGGAGAACATCGCCTCGGGCAAATTCCGCGTGTGCCTTGAATACCACATCGGCAATTGCCTTGGCCCTTGCGTTGGCAAGCAAACCGAGTCCGAGTACGCCGAAAGCATCGCCGCCATACGCCACGTGCTCAAGGGCAACTTGGGCATCGTGAAAACCACGCTGAAAGCGTCCATGGCCGAGGCCGCAGCGGGCCTCCGGTTCGAGGAAGCGGAGCGCTTGAAGCTCAAGCTCGAGGCCGTGTCCAAGTTCCAGGCGAAGAGTACCGTCGTCCACCCGACCGTGTCGGACGTGGAGGTCTACGGGTTGGTGAGCGACGCGAAGTCCGCGTTTGTGCATTTCATGCGCATCCACAACGGAGCCGTGGTCCAAGGCCAAACCCTCGAATTCCGCCGCCGCCTCGACGAGCCTGACGACGAGATTTTGGCCGCGGCCATCCCCCAAGTTCGGGACCGGTTCAACGTCGCGAGCCGAACCGTGTTGGCCCAAGTGGAAGTGGACATCGTGGGGGCGGAGTGTTTGGTGCCACAGCGGGGGGACAAGAAAAAGCTGCTCGACATGGCGTTGCGCAACGCCCAGTTTGCCCTGCGCGACAAGCACGCCCAATTGGAGCAAGTCGACCCGGACGCCGCGCGCGACCGGTTGATGGAAACGATGATGCACGACCTGCGCCTCAAGGAACATCCCGTGCACATGGAATGCTTCGACAACTCGAACATCCACGGCACCAACCCGGCTTCAGCTTGCGTCGTCTTCCGAAACGGCAAACCGGCCAAGCGGGACTACCGCAAATTCAACATCCGCACGGTGGAGGGGCCGGACGACTTCGCAAGCATGAAAGAGGCGGTGTACCGACGCTACAAACGGCTGCGCGACGAAGGGGAGTCGCTTCCGCAGATGGTGGTCATCGACGGCGGCAAGGGCCAACTCTCGCACGCCATGGAGGCCATCGACGAGTTGGGCTTGCGCGGGCAAATCGCCTTTGTCGGCATCGCCAAGCGGCTCGAAGAATTGTACTTCCCCGGCGACAGCGTGCCCATCTACTTGGACAAGCGCTCGCCCACTCTGCGCGTCGTGCAACACATGCGAGACGAGGCGCACCGGTTCTCCCTGGCCCACCACCGCAAGCGCCGGAGCAAGGCCTTCCTGCACTCCGAGTTGGATGACATTTCCGGCATTGGGCCCAAGACCCGGACCGCCCTCATGGCGGCCTTTGGCGACGTGAAAGCCATTTCAGAGGCGTCCGAGAAGCAGCTGCTGAATGTGGTGAACTTGAAGGTCGCACGAGCCATCCGCGTGCATTTCCACGGGAGCGAGGCCTGAGGTCGGGTCAGAATTCAAACTTCCCGCCAAGGCGCGGACCTGCCAGATCACGGCACTCCTGCGCCAGCCTGCGCAAGAGGTCGCCTGCCGGCTCGAGGCCGTCGATCATGGACGCGATTTGGCCGATCTCGAGTTCCCCTTCGTCCAAGTTCCCCTCGAACATGCCTTGCTTGGCGCGGCCTCGGCCGAGGAGGGTCCGAAGTTCATCGGGGGTGGCGCCCCGTTGCTGGGCTTCGATGACTTGTCGGGCGAAGGCGTTGTGAAGAAGGCGGACCGGGGTGACGGATTTGAGTTCAAGGCTGGTGGACCCTTCGCCGGCCGCCACGACCGCGTCCTTGAACGCGACGTGGGCCGAGCTTTCTGGGGTGGCGACGAAGCGCGACCCGAGCTGAACACCGTCCGCCCCGAGCACCATGGCGGCCACGATCGACCGGCCGTCGTGCAAGCCGCCCGCCGCGATGACCGGCACGTCGCACGCGTCCGACACCGCGGGAACGAGGCACATGGTCGTGGTCTCTTCACGGCCGTTGTGGCCTCCCGCCTCAAAGCCCTCCGCCACCACCGCATCCACGCCAGCCGCTTGGGCCTTCAACGCAAACTTCACGCTGCTCACCACGTGGACCACCTTGATGCCGTGTTCTTGCAAATGGAACGTCCACGTCTTGGGTTTCCCCGCGCTGGTGAACACGACGGGCACGCCGAATTCCACGATGCTCTTCATGTGCTCCTCCACGGCGGGGTACAAAAGCGGCACATTGACCGCAAACGGTTTGCCCGGGGCGGCGGCTTGAAGCTTTTGGATTTGGTCTCTCAAGACTTCAGGGTACATGCTGCCTGCGCCCAAAATGCCGAGTCCCCCGGCCGCGCTCACGGCGCTCGCCAATTCCCAACCGCTGCACCACACCATGCCCGCCTGGATGATCGGCACCTCGATGCCCAACAAATCGCAAATCCGGTTGCTCGTCTTCATGCCTCCAAGGTCGCGGTCCTCCCGCGTCATGTCAACCCGTGGCGCTCCAGCCAGAGCCCCAACACCATCAACGACCACATGTGGCGCCACCTTTCAGGGTCGCGGCCTTGCTGGAACGACAATTCCAACGCGGCGAGTGCGTCCCTGTTCATCCCGCGGGTGTCCTTCAGCACTTGAAGGCCCTTCGAGGTCGTTTCGCACCATGCACCCAGCATCCAAGTTCGCATGGGCCACGGTGGCGGAGGAGCATGGGTCTCTCCCCACGTCTCAGAAACCAACCCCTCCAGCGACCCCACAAGCAGGGGCATGGGTGAGGACGGAAACTTCTCGGCATCGGGCGTCGCCAACGCCGCAGCCACCACGCGGTGGTCCAGGAACGGCAAGCGCATGCCCAGACCCAAGGCCGTCGCGCTGTGTTGGGCGCTGCGGACCAAGCTTGATCCCAGATGGCTTCTCATTTCCGCCACCGTCACCTGGCTCAAGAACGGCAGGCCAAACGACTTTCGTCCCGGCGCCAACTCCCGCACCAATGCCTGAAACACGTCGTGGCGCTTGGGCACGCCTTTGGCCAGCAGGCGCTCCAGGTCGTCCTTGAGAAACAGCTGCCTCGCAATCGGATGCGTGTGGGCCAAGTCGAAGTAGTGACCCCCCAGCAATTCCGCCGTTTTCCTCGCTTCAAAGCCCGGCTTTGACCTCACGTGAAAGCGCCCCACAAGCCGACGCAACGCCCTGGGCCAAGAAGCCAGCCAGTTCAGCTTGGCCAATTGGGCACTGCGCTGAAAAATCGGGTCGCCGGCAAACATGCTGTCGCCGCCCAACGCCCCCAGCGGCACCTCCACGCCAGCCTGGCGAAGGGTCGATTGGGCCACGTATGACTTGAACCCATGGGCCACAGGCACGTCCATGGCGTCAAGAAAACCAGGGAGCGCCCCTTCCACGTCCTCGCCAGTGATTCGGAGTTCATGGTGGGTTGAACCCACGTGGCGGGCCACCTCACGGGCCGGCTCGGTGCCGTCGAGCTCAGGCAAGTCCGACGCCAAGCTGAACGTGCTCAACGGGGCGTGCGACACCTCTGCGGAGAGGGCTGCCAAGGCGCTGTTGGCCAACGTCCCGTTCAGCCACATGCCCACCTCCGACGGCGTCCGAAGTTGGCGTGCCGCCGCGTCCAACATCACCTCTCTAAGGTGGGCGCGACGCACATCTGGCGGCATGTCGTCCACCCCCAGCGCCTCGTCCGCCGGGTCCCACCACACGTGAACGTGAACGTCTTCGTCCTGGGCCACCAACAATTCGCCTGGGCCCAGTTGCCGAACCCCCGCCACGACCGAGTTGGGCGCGTGAACGGTGCCATGCATGAGTTGGTCCGCCAAGGCGTCCGTGTTCAACCGTCGCGGCACCACGTCCGACGCCAGCATGGCGCGCAATTCTGTGGCAAACAAGAGAGACCCTTGCGGCGTTTGGTGCCAATGCAAGGGCACCACGCCCATGCGGTCTCGCACCAGGATCAACCGCTTCTCCTGCCCTGCCCACCACGCCAAGGCGAAGGCCCCGTGGAGCTTGGCCAAGGCGGGTTCCAGGCCCCAACACCGCAACGCAGCCAGGACCACTTCCGCACCCGCGTCGGTCTCAAATCGATGAAGCCCCTCCGCTTCCAACGCGCGTCGCACCTCGGGGGCGTTGTCGATGTGGCCGTGCACGACGAGGGCGTCCTCGGCCCAAGTGTGCGCATGGGGGCCCAACGCCGCGCACGTCCCGTCGTCCCAAGCCTTGCCTGAGGCCATCTTGGACAAGCAGCGCCGAACGCCTTCCAATTCTTGAAAGGACTCAAATCCGTGGATGCCGGCCAGGCCTGCCATGTGCGCGGATCAGGACGTGGGCTGGTCCTCAGACCGGCCTTTGATCCCGTCCCAACCCTGGGCCTGCAAGGGCACTTCAGGGCCATTCTTGGTGACGAGGGTGAAGGCGTCGGGGGCCGCCACAGAGTGGCCAATGACGGTCAGCTTGGGGTGGTTTCTCACCTTCTCGTAATCGTCTTGCTTGATCGTGAAAAGGAGCTCGTAGTCCTCGCCGCCGCTCAGCATGCACAAAGTGGGGTCGAGGTTGAACTCGCGCGCCGTCTCATACACCTTGGGGTCGATGGGCAGCTTGTCTTCGTACACCTTGAAGCCCACACCGGAGGACGTGCCCAAGTGCATGACTTCGCTGGCCAAACCGTCGCTGATGTCGATCATCGACGTGGGTTTCAAGCCCAAATCGCCCACCTCGCGGACGACGTCCACACGCGCCTCCGGCTTGAGCTGACGCTCCAACAAATACGCGAAGTCTTCTAATTCAGGCTGGGCCGTGGGGGCCGCTTGGAACACGGTCTTTTCCCGCTCCAGGATCTGCAAACCCATGTACGCCGCACCGAGGTCGCCGCTGACCACCAACAGGTCGCCGTCGCCTGCGCCGTCGCGTCCCACCACAGCATCTGGTTCCACGAGGCCCATGGCGGTCACCGCCAAGGTCAAGCCCGACGAGGTGGCTGTGGTGTCGCCCCCGACCAAGTCCACTTTGTAGACCTCGCAAGCCAAGCGAATGCCGGCGTACAACTCCTCCACCGCTTCCACAGAAAACCGGTTGCTCAGACCCAAGCCGATCACGACCTGGGTGGGCACCGCGTTCATCGCACAGATGTCGGACAGGTTCACCACCACCGCCTTGTAGCCCAAGTGCTTCAGGGGCGCGTAGCTCAAGTCGAAGTGAATGCCTTCGCACAGCATGTCGGTGCTGACCACCACGCGCTTGCCCATGGGGTCAATCACCGCGCCGTCGTCCCCGACGCCACGAAGCGTGGAAGGTTGTTGGTGGGTCAATTCTTTGGTCATTCGGCCGATCAAGCCAAACTCCCCCAAGTCACTGATTTCCGTGCGTTCCATGCGGCGAAGGTACGCCACGGACCGGGCTGGGCTCAGCCCCGAATGACCTTGGCGATTTCGTCATCCAAGGCCATGTCCAGGGGATTGGGCAACGTCCAAATGTCCAGCAAGTCTTCTGTTTGGTCCACAATGGCCGAAGGGCCGAGGGCGGCGATTTGGTCGGTCGTCAACGTGCCGTCGTCCACCAAGACCGTCCAGCCGCAACCAAGGTTCTTGGCGTCCGCCAAGCCAATGGCGCGACTGGCTGCTTTGGCCACCTCATGCACACCACCCACACCACACCTCCTCATGCTCTCCAGAATCATGTCCGGCCCGGGCGTGGGGCGCTCCACTTCTTCAGACAACACCAGGGCCGAAAAGGGCGGTGTTTCGTCCCAACCAAAGCGTCGCAACAGCGGCTTGACCACGTCGCCATGCAGGGTGGTGGTCACGGCCACTTGAATCCCCACTGCATGCCAAATCCTGCACAACCTTTCGACCCCATGCGAGGGCTGGATGCCGTCCGCGTACGTCACGAGTCGCACAAGTTCCTTCACGGCCAGGTCGTGGATCGATTGCACCGAGCCCCAGTGGGGCGGTTCCGAGCGGTGGAGCCATCGCAAAATGCGCTCCACCCCCACAAGTCCAGGAAATCCGATGGCGATGCTCGCCACGTCTTCGTCGATGGTTTCGCCGTGGGCCTGGAACGCTGCAGCCAGCGCCCCACGCACGGCTCGGTCGTGCTCCACCAAGGTGCCGAGCAAATCCATCACAACAAGTCTGGGGCAATGGGTCAAGTTGGTCCCCGCCGCATCTGGTGCAGTCATGGGCCAAAGAACCGCTGTCAATGCCAACCTCTTGTCAACCCCGAATTGGCGTTTCGTCACCGGGAGGTTGCCAAATTGTTGCCTCCCAAAAGAGGCGTTTACCCCGAAATGCCGACAACCACCCCCTCAAAATGGAGGTCCAACCCGGCCAGCGGGTGGTTGAAATCCACATGCACGAATTCCGCTTCCACGTCGACCACCACGCCCACGATTTCTTGGCCTTCGTCGTCGCTCATGGGCACCACTTCGCCCACCTGCATCACCTCCTCGTCCAGTTTTCCGTCCACCATGAAGGTCGCCTTGGGTAGCGCCACCACCGCGTCGTCGGTCTCGTCGCCGTACGCGTCGTCGCACGCGATCTGAATCTCGAACGGCTCCCCGACGCGCTTGCCGATCAAGGCCGCCTCAAACGCTTCAAGCGCCTCCTCCTGGCCCACGGTGAACACGAAGGGTGTTTCCTCATTGCACGACTCGAGCTCTTCCCCTTCTGGGCCGTCTGCCCGCAAGGTGTAAGCCACTTCCACCTGAACGCCTGGCTGCACTTCTTTCATGGTGCGAAAGTACTGCTAACTTCGAGGCATGGACTGGAAAACGCTGCTGACTTCTTTGGCTTTCGGGGCGCTCATGTGCCCTGTGTTGGCCCAAAACCAAACCCTTCCCCGACTCCACGACATGGACCCCAAGGGGCGGCAGCCCTTCCTCGTTCAAGGGTGCCACGCCGACGTGTGCAGCCACGAGGGCGGCCCGCGCACCAAGGTGCTTCCGCTGGCCCAGAATTACGACATGGGGCCGAGCATCGCCCGAAGCGACAGCTTCGACGTCGAGCACTACGAGCTCTTCTTGGACGTCACCGACTACGCCGGACAACACTTGGACGCCCATGCCACCATCGACTTCACCGTGCTGCAAGACGGCGGCACACGCGTGTGGTGGGACCTGATGGCCGCGCTGGAGGTCGACAGCTTGACGTGGAACGGCAGCCCGATCGGGTTCTCCAGATGGGGCGACGAGCTGCACATCGACGCGCCGGAAGCCATGACCTCGGGCGACGCCGTGACCCTGGACATGTGGTACAGCGGACAGCCCGGGGACGACCCGTACTGGGGCGGGATGTACTACGCCAGCGATTTGGTCTACAACCTGGGCATTGGGCTCACCTCCATCCCGCCGAATTACGGCCGGGTGTGGTACCCGTGCTTCGACAACTTCGTGGAACGCGCCACGTACACCTACCACATCCAAAGCGCCGACGGCCGACGCGCCCACAACCAAGGCCACCTCGTGGAGGAAGTCCAACTCGGCGGCGACACGTTGCGCTCCACCTGGGCCTTGGACCACCCCATCCCCACCCACCTGAGCGCCATCGCGGTGGGCCCGTACGTGGACCACGACTACGTGCACACTGGGGCGTACGGCGACATCCCGGTCCGCCTCACGTCCAAGGCCGGCGACTCCAACCTCATGCAGACCAAATTCGCGGAGCTCTCCTACGCCATCGACGCCTGCGAGCATTGGTGGGGTCCGTACGCCTGGGAGCGCATTGGCTACGTGCTCACGACGGACGGCGCCCTGGAGATTCCCACCAACATCGCCTACCCCCGGTCCATGATTGAGCAGGGGCTCTTCGCCAACGGAGACCTCTTCGCGCACGAACTGGGGCACCACTGGTGGGGCGATTTGGTGGCCCCGACCATCCACAACCACATGTGGCTGAAGGAAGGGCCGGCGGAGTACAGCAGCCACCTCTTTGTGGAGTGGAAAGACGGCCACGAAGCGTTTGTGGACGTGGTGAAGGACAACCAACAATTCGTCCTGGAAGAATGCCACATCCAGGACGAGGGATTCCACCCCTTGTCGCCCATGCCTGACGCCGAGATCTATGGCCGGCACACCTACTACAAGGGGGCAAGCATCTTGCACAACCTGCGCGCCTATCTCGGCGATTCCCTGTACCGACAGTCCATGCAAAACGTCATCGCCGCGCGATTCGACAGCCACATGGACGTCACCGATTTCGAGGTGTTGCTTGAAGAGGCAAGTGGCGAGGATTTGACACCCTTTTTCGACGCCCAGGTCTTGCAACCGGGGTTCAGCACGTGGGTCGTGGACAGCGTCATCTCCGCGCCGGACAACGGATGCTTCGCCACCACCCTTCACCTGCACCAAAAGCTCCGCGCATGCACTGGGTTTCACGACAACGAGCCCTTGGACCTCACCGTCTGGGACGCCAACTGGGACACCACGCTTGTGCACGCCCGGGTCGGTGGAGAGTTTGACCAAATCACGTTTTGGCACGAAGAACCCCACGTGCTGCTGGGGCTCAACGCCGACGGCAGGCTGAACCAAGGCCGCCTGGACCACACCTTCGCCATCACCGAGCCCGCGGGCCTCACCAGCGTGCCTTGGGTGGACATGCGTGTGGGATGCGACGCCATTCCCGAAGGCGACAGCGTCTTGGTACGGGTGGAACACCATTGGGCTGCCCCCGACGAAGGTCCTGCCGCCCCTTACGTGGAGGCGCTGAGCGACAGCCACTTTTGGGTCGTGGACGGCACGTGGGAAGACGGCACCCCTGCAGCCCCTCACCTGGACGCCCGGCTCACCTACGTCGGCAACGACGAAAACGACCTCGACCACGGACTGTATGGCGACACGGAAGAGGGCGGATTCTTGGCTTGGCGTCCCCGGGCGGGCGCGCCGTGGGTCCAGCATCCGCATTACACCTGGCAAGCAGGCTCCCTGGCCAACGGCAGCGGCGTGTTCAAAATCGCCAAGCTGTTGAAGGGCCAATACGCCTTCGCCAAAGGCGATGTCTCCGTCGGGTTGGATGAATCTGACCTTCTTGCCCATGACATGGACCTGAACGTTTGGCCCAACCCGGCCTCGGACATGATCGACCTACAGATCCACCTCCCTGGATTCACGCCCGACCGCATCGCGCGGATGGCCGCCTTCGATGCGGCAGGCCGTCAGGTTTGGCACAGCTCAGCATGGACCGACCGGATCGCCGTCGGCACCTGGGCGCCTGGACTCCACACCTTGGTGGTGGAAGGTTCAGAAGGTCAAACTTGGACGTCCTCCGTCGTCGTCACGGGGCCGTCGCGCTGAGTGGCAACAGCGTGGACCGACGAACGACACCCTCCAATTCGCGGATGTAAGGGCGCTTGTCGAAGTAAGGCGCGTACGCGTAGCCTTCAACGGTGAGGAGCCTGCCTCGCGCCTCGTCCACAATGGTGAGGCTGTAGAACGGGCCGCCCATGAAGTCGTTCTCCATCTTCCACAAGCCGCGCACCTCGAGGGCGAAGTGGCCGTCGAATTCCACCTCCTCGTACGAGGGGAAGAACCGTCGCTCCGTCGCCATGTGGCTGCCTGGCGTCGGGCCCGGAACGTGGGTCTTGGTGAGGGCATCCCGGCGGTTCAAGACGTGCTCAAGGCTGAGTTGGTCGGGGCTGGTGTACGGCTCGCTGTGGATGAAAAAGCCTTGTTGGATGTCGTGGTTGTCCCCGCCCTTGAGCCGGGTCAGTTGACGGTCCACCCACCAAAATTCTTCCGTCTTTTTGGCCACGCGCGCGTCCTTGGGCCACAAGCCCTGAAGGCCCCACTTCCCTGCCACCTCCCGGGCGATCACCTCGTTGGGGGACAGCGCCACGATGTCGGCGAAGCGCTTGGCCTCCTCGGCGTGCAACAGGCTGACCATCTCGCCGGCGCGCGACGCAACAACCTCGGCCAACGCCTCGGCTGAGCGCGCCTTGGCCACCATGTAGATTTGGCCTCGGCTGTACTTGTTGCGGTAGAACGTGAAGTCCGGCTCTTGGGTGTCGATGCGGTCGGCCACCTCCAAGACCAAAATGTTGCGGTGTGGCTTCCAAAACCGGTCAAACAGCTCCGGTTCCAGGTGCACCACGTCCATCAGCGGCTCGTATTGGGGCAGCACCGGGTACGGCTGCGCCATGACGGCTTGAAGCGTGTCGCCCGCCGCCCCGTTCCAGACGTCCACATCCGCCACCACGACCAATTCCCCGGCAGCGCCAACTTTGCCCGGCAACGCCACGCGCGCCGGGTCGCCCGCACAGGACGCCACAGCGAACCACACCCCCATGACGAGGGCCCACGTTCCGGGCCGGTTAAATCTTGTTGGGGTCGGCATGGATGATGAGTTTTTGGCCCACTCGGATCATGGACGAATTCAAATCGTTCCAAGCCTTCAATTGGGACACGCGCACGCCGTGCTTCGACGCGATCGTCCCCAACACATCGCCGCTCTTCACGCGGTACACCACGGGTTCTGGCTCGTATTTGATCTCTGGGGTCAACTCCGGCTTGTACGCACGCATCGCCTCCTCTTGGGCCAAAAATTCAGCCACACCCGTCACCGGCCA
>CBFHQO010000026.1:0-29579 GCA_965658045.1 uncultured Flavobacteriales bacterium
CGAGGGGGACGCGTAGGCGATGTGGGCGTCGTTGCAGAACAAGACTTCCCCCGACGCCGTCCGGTCGCCGCTCAGCACCCAAGCGTTGCTTCCCAGCCACTGCGGCACGGGACGCACGTCGTCCAACCCATGCACGGCCGATGCCAGCCCAGAAATGTCCTCGGCCCCAACGTCGCTGGGGATGTGCTGAAACCCTGTTTGGCCCCAAGCCAAGTCCGCCACCAACGCGGAATCCAGTTGGTGGTGCATCCAATCCAGGATGGGCTCGGTCTTCAAGTGAATGGCGAAGGAGTACGCCATGAAGCCCGTGGCGCAGTACATGTCGTGCACGTCAAAGGGCTCGGGCTTCGCATTGATCAACCGGTATTCCAGCGGCAACTCCCCTTCCTCGATGAAGGTGTTGATGCCGTCGAGGTAGGCGGTCATGGCCTCCAGGATGTGCGGGTTGGCTTGCCCGTCCATTTGGTCGACGGTGCGGGTGGCCGCTTCCCGCATGCCCAGCGTCCGCAGGTATTTGTCGTTCTCCACCATGTCCGGCCCAAGCAGCGCAGACAACTCCCCCGCCCCGGCCCGGCGCAACAAATCCATTTGCCACAACCGCTCCATGGCATGCACGTAGCCCAAGGCATGCATGGCGTCCGTCTCCGACTGGGCGTAGATGTGCGGCACCCCAATGTCGTCGAACAACACCTCAACCTCCGACTCCACGCCATCCACGGCGAGGTCAAACCCATAGTCCGGGGCGATGGTCTGCACGGTGATGAACACGAGGGACACCAGCATGGCAATCATGACAGCAAAGACGCGAAGGATGTTTTTCATGGCAGGGATCGTTTAGGCATGAGTTGCATTCAAAACAACATGGATGGCGTCATGTTCGTCACAAAGACCATTTTACGACCTTGCCACGACGCCCTCCAAGCTGGACACGTGCAAGGTCCGACAGCCTCCACCAACTCGGAGGACAAATCGCTGAAAATCGCACGTGACTGCGTTGGCTTTCGCCGCGTTGTTTTGAACCTTGCGGCGCCGTGCATTTCATCTCAACCGCATTCTGGATTTTCCTGCCGACGGTGCTGCTGTTGCACTGGGCCCTGGGGCGCAGGTGGAAGCTTCAAAATCTTCTGTTGTTGGCCGCCAGCGCCGTCTTCTACGGGTGGTGGGACGCCCGGTTCTTGTCCCTCATCGGGGCATCCATCGTGGTGGACTACGTCGTCGCCATCCGCCTGAGCAAGGCCGCCACCAAAGCGAGGCAACGGGCTTGGTTGGCGGTGTCGTTGGCGTTCAACTTGGGCATGCTTGTTTGGTTCAAATACGCTGGGTTCCTGGTGGACCAGTGGGTCTCGAGCTGGGCGGCCGTGGGCGTGACGATGGACCCGATGACCTGGAAGATCATCCTGCCGGTGGGCATCAGCTTCTACACGTTCCAAACGTTGAGCTACTCGGTCGACGTGTACCGAAAGCAAATCCCACCTTGTCGGGATTTCGTGGCGTTTGCCACATACGTGTCGTTTTTTCCGCAGCTCGTGGCCGGCCCCATCGAGCGCGCCACGCGGCTCCTGCCCCAAATGCTGCAGGAGCGCAAGCTGAACGCCATCTCGGTCCGGGTGGGGTGGCGTCTGATCTGTTGGGGCGTGTTCAAGAAGGTGGTCGTCGCCGATTCCGCGGCGATGTACGCGAACGCGGCCTTCGGAAACGACGCCGTCGCCGGCCCTGTCATGGTGCTCGGGGTGGTGGCCTTCGCGCTCCAGATCTACGGCGACTTCAGCGGGTACTCCGACATCGCCATCGGGACGGCGAGGCTCTTCGGCATCCGATTGCGGTCCAACTTCAGGTTCCCCTACTTCTCACGCGACCTGGGTGAGTTCTGGAGGCGCTGGCACGTGTCCCTCAACACCTGGTTCCGCGATTACCTGTACATCCCCCTCGGCGGGTCGCGCATGGGACGCGGACGTTCCTTGCTCAATGTTGTGGTGGTGTTCTTGGTCAGCGGCCTGTGGCACGGCGCCGATTGGAAATTCGTGACTTGGGGCGCCATCCACGCCGCTTGCTTCGTGCCGCTGTTCCTGTTGGGGCGCAATAGGCAGCCTGAGCGAGCATGGCATTGGAGCCAATTGCCGTCCGCGCTGTGGACGTTCACCATGGTGTGTTTGGCTTGGGTCTTTTTCCGCGCCAACAACTTCGACCATGCCTGCGGCGTGTTGTCCCGCATGGCGTGCGGTTGGACCTCCAGCGGCGACCACCCCTCTTGGTCCTCCGCGATGAAATTTTGGGAACAGGCCCCCAAAGGAATGCCCTTCGGCTGGGTCCTCCGTGAACAGCTCGTCTTCCACTTGGCCCTTGCTGGGTTCTTGGTCGCCGAGTGGGTTCAATTCAGGAAAGGCGTGCGCTGGATGTGGCGCGGCGTGTGGCGCGGGGCTTGGCTGGAAGCCTTGATGCTCCTGCTGGCCCTCGTGTTTGGGACGCGTCATGCGGCGCAAGAATTCATCTACTTCGCCTTCTGATGCGTGCCTTGATCCTCCGTCCGTTGTGCACGGTGGCCTTGGTGGTCCTCGGCTTCCTCCTGCTCCGAAGCGCGTTGCAGGGATTCACCCAGCGTGAATTTCAGGCCGCCCACGACGCCCGTGTCGTCGTCTTTGGAGACAGCCACGGCAACGACGTGCCGTTGCGTGGGGTGCCGCGGTTCAACCGCCAAGCCCAAGACTTGGTCAGCACATGGCTCCGCATGCGTGCGCTCGCCGACGCCCACGGTCCGGACAGCCAAGTGGAGGTGGTGGTGCTCACCCTGTGGCCCATGAAATTTGGTCCTTTGGCGGAGGACCGAATGTCGGGCGCCATCCAACCTGACGGCTGGCACCAATCGGTCCTGGGCAAAGCCGGACCCCTGCTTGGGTTGGAGGACTTCCTCAGGGCCGAGTGGCCTTGGCGTTTGAAGTGGCAACTCTTCTTGCACAGCGCGCAATTGGAGTCCGTCCGTCACATGATGGGCTGGGTGTGCCGCGACGGAAATTTGGCCGACGACTACGCCGCTCCCTTGTCCGACCGAGTGAAGCACACCGACTGGTTCCAAGACGCCCACCTGTCCACGTGGGCCTTCTCGGCCATCCTGGATGTGGTGGAAGACGCGGGGTGGCAACTGGTCATTTTGGAAAACCCACTGCACCCGAGCTACCTCGAAATGGCGAACCAGGCTTCCCTGGATGCGTACCTCAACTTGATGCACGCCTCGGCTGAAGCGCCCCACGTGCACTACCTGCACATGGGGTGGGACACCTTGCCCAACTCCGCCTTCTTCGATTTCCACCATTTGTCGTGCGAAGGCATGGCCCACGTCCAAGGCCAACTCGACCCGTTGCTGGAGGGATTGCTGGATTGAGTTTCAACCGTCCCCCAATTGGGCTTGGCTTGTTGGACAGATTCGTGCTAGTTTTCGTGAATGCGACCATTTGTTTTCTTGTTGACTTTGCTTTCGTTGACGTCAGCCCTGGGCCAAGTCCACACCACGTACTTGTGGCACATGCAGCAGCCGATTTATTGGCCTGAGCAAAGCCCGAGCAACCCGCACCGTTACCAGACGGCCTGGGAATCGCACCAGCTCAAATTTTCCGGAGGCAACGTGTACAGCGATGGGCTTGCGCATCCCTTGAACGACTTGGCGAGCATTTTTGGCAACGACGACCGCAAAGCGGCCTACCAGTACCGACCCAAAGACGCCGTTCAAAGCCTGTTCAACCACCCTGAAGGCGGGGCCTGCGTCAACTACAGTGGATGCTTGATTGAAAACGTCAACAGCCTGGCGAATGCAGGACAGTGGGGGTATTACAACGGGTGGGAGAATGAATTCACCACGGCACGCAATTGGACCACGTCCAGCGGCAACCGTCGGATGGACATCACGGGGTTTGGGTTTCACCACGTGATGGCGCCGCTCGTCAGCAAAGAAGTGCTTCGCAAAGAACTCCAAATGCACCGGCACATCTACGAGGAAACGTTCGGCCCTGGGTACAGCAAGGGATTCTGGCCTGCGGAGTGTGGATTCAGCGAGCGGATCATCCCAGTCCTTGTCGAAGAAGGCCTGGAGTGGAGTGTCGTGGCCAACAGCCACCTCGCTCGGACGTTGAGCGACTACCCTTTGGTGTTTGGCACCAACGGGTGCAACATCGACCCGCCCAACCCCGCGGACATCGTGCCGACCACCGGCGACCATTGGTGGAGCGGGCAATTGGACGGCCGTGGCGGGCAATTTGCGGCGCCCTACTGCTACCAGGCTCACCGGGCCCAGCACATCGATCCAGAAACGGGCGAGGCCGACCAACTTGTCGTGGTGCCCATGGCGGATTTGTTGTCCTACCAAAACGGCTTCTCCACGATGGGCACCGGCGACATTGACGCCCACATCGCGCCGCATGACGACCCCGCCCACCCGAGCTTGGTGCTGATGGCCCACGACGGCGACAACGCATGGGGAGGTGGTTACGATTACTACGCCAACTCCGTGCCTGGGTTCGCCAACGCAGCGGCGTCCGCAGGGCATGTCCCCACCACGGTTCAGCAGTTTTTGGACGACCATCCTGTCCCGGCCAACGACTTGGTTCACGTCGAGGATGGGGCTTGGTTCAACGCGGCCAACGATTGGGGACATCCGCAGTTCATCAATTGGTTCTGGCCACTTTACGACAACAACGACTACACCTTCAATCCTAACGGATGGACGGAAGATGCCCGCAACTGGGCGGTGTTGACCGCAGGCGAGAACCACGTCCAAATGGCTGAAGATTTGTCCAGCCCTGTGGACGTCGCCGACCTCGTGCACCCGTCCGCGTCCAGCACCCTTGCAGAAAAAGCGTGGCACTTCCTGCTCCCAGGTTACACCAGTGGCTACATGTACTACGGCACGGCGATCGACATGGAAGTGAAGCAAACCCTGGCGGTCAACAACGCCTTGCCCTACGCCGACCAAGTCATCAATGCTTCCCCTGGGGTGGACAACACCGCCCCCAGCGTGTTGGTGCCTCAGCGTTACCCATGGAATCCTGGAGGGGTGGGCTTTGGGCCGCATTACGGATACCAACAGCACGTCAACCCGAGCGACTTCGCCGTGTGGACGTTTGCCTACGACGTCAATGGCGTTTCATCTGCCCAGGTTAAATACCGTGTCGACCTCGACGGGGTCAACCCTCTGACCGACACCGACAACGACACCTACGCCGGAGGCCCTGGCGTGGGTCCTTGGGAAAACCTCGACATGGAGGTGGCGAACGTGCCCACAGGCAACGTGACCAACAACGGGGACGTGGACTTTTTCATCCTGCCGGACGTCATCGCGGACCTCTACCACGCCACGATCACCGGCATCGAAGACCAGCTCGTGGACTACTACGTCGAAGTGACGGACGCGTTTGGCAACGTGCACAAATCGGACATCCAACACGTTTACGTCGGCAATTGCAACGGTTGCGCGATTGAAGGCGGAGGATGCCTCGACAACACGGCCAACAACTACGACGCGGAAGTCCTGGTGGACGACGGCTCGTGCGTGTACGATTTCACCGTGCAAGTGGACATGACTGGCGTCGCCTCCGTGTCCCCTGACGGCGTACACATCGCTGGAGAATTCCAAGGATGGAATGCGGGGTCCACGCCTTTGGTTGAGAACGGCAACGGCATCTGGTCCGCCACTGTGGAAGTGCCTGTCGGCGGGTTCCAATGTAAGTTCATCAACGGCAATGCGTGGGGTGCTGAAGAAACCGTGCCCGCAGCATGCGGCACCGACGATGGCGTCGGCGGATACAACCGCGTAATCACTTGGGATCTTACCCAAGGCACCACGATGGCCCCGGTGTGTTTTGGCACATGCGACGTGTGCGACAGCAACGGAGGGGGTGGCACAGACACCCCCTACTCCCTGACGATTCAGGTGAACATGGAAGGACTCAGTGTGCCGAGCGAAGGCGTCCACATCGCGGGCACATGGCAAGGATGGGATGCCGCAGCCACACCGATGACGCAAGTCGCCGGGACAGAAGTTTGGGCGTACACCGCGGCGTTCCTCCCAGGCACCTACCTCAAATACAAATTCATCAACGGCGATGCCTGGGGGATGGACGAAAGCGTGCCCGGCGAATGCGCCGACGGCATCGACCGCTTCTACACCACGACAGGCCAAGACGACATGCTTGATCCTGTCTGTTACGGGACCTGCAACACCTGCCTAGGCCCCGAGCCAGAACCAGCCTGCACAGGCGACTTGAACGGCGACGGCTCTTTAAACGTGCCCGACATGTTGCTTCTCTTGGCGGAGTTTGGTTGTGACGTGACTTGCGAGGCAGACCTCGACGATGACGGGTCGGTGACCGTGTCGGACATCTTGGCGCTGCTGACGATTTTTGGGGAGGACTGCCCGTGAGGCGAGGGTTTGTGCGAAAACAAAAAAGCCCGATTGCTTGTGCAACCAGGCTTCTTTCGTGACCCTGTAGGGGTCATTCACTTTGGTCCCAATCCATTGATTTTGTTGGGTTTGCGAAACACGAAAACGTTTGTGGGTCGTCGTGTGGGTCGTCACTCAACCACCTCACTCGTTTTTTGCGAAATGCGTTTTTGAAACCACAATCCCAAAAACATCGCGGCAACAATGACGACAAAGGCGTATTCGCGCACGACGCCCCATTCGGTCAACTCATTCGCGGCCACCAAAAGAACCGTGGCCACAATGATGGACAAAAACGGAATCCATGATTTTTTCATGAGGTTCGATGTTGACGGGTCACGGAGGGTCACCCATTTCGTGGGTCGTCCTGTGGGTCGTTTTTGGGTTGTTTTACAACCTGAAAAGGTACGTGGTTTTTCTCCTTTTCGCAACCATCAACACGTGATTCACAGCAATGACGGGGGTTTCAGGCATGAAAAAACCCACGCCGTGGGGGACGTGGGTTTCATTCTCGGTGACCCTGTAGGGATTCGAACCCCAAACCTTCGCATCCGTAGTGCGATGCTCTATCCAGTTGAGCTACAGAGCCGTTCCACCCGACCTCGCGGCCAATCGGGGGGCAAAGATAGGCAGGCTTTTTTGTTGACCAAGCCCCGCTTCAAGAAAATGCAATTGACGGTCAGGCCCGGAAGTAACGGAGGCTGACCGTGGCCGCACCCTTCGAAGGAAAATTCCTGCCCACCGCCTCTTCTGAGCGCAACCCAGCCTCTTGGGCCATGGCGTCGTAGACCGGGATTTCGAGGATGTACTGGTCGCTGAATCCGTGGGTCGCGTCGTAGGCAGTGGCTGGGAGTTTGCCCTGCAATTGCTCAGCGTCTTCCGGTGCCACCGTGTGCAACTCGATGACGAGCAACCCATGCTCTGCGACGTAGGGAGACCACTTCATCAAGTGCTCCTTCAAGCTCTGCTCCACGTTGCGCAATTTGAGCCGCTTCCCTCGGAACGCATACGCCCCTGTGGAGGCGGGATGGTCGGGACGTTCCATGATGGGCTCGTTGTAGATGCGGTTGTGGTCCAGGAAGGAGCGCACGCTCATGAGATCCGACAACCGAATTTCGTGCTTCTCATACAGGTCGATCGCCAGTTGGTCGGGGTCGCCGATGTCGCCCCAAATGAAATGCCCCTCCACCCCTTTTTGCATGAAGTGGTCGGCCGTGGCCACAAGGGCTTCTTGGTTGAAGTCGGCCCCGACCAGCATCAAAGGATGCTTGTCCAAATGCTTGCCGCGCAACGTCTCAGTGGCAATCACATCCCGCAGGTGCAACAACAGCGCCCCGTTGCCGCACCCCATGTCGCACAAGCCCAAGGGCTGCTGGTCCAACGGCTTGTTGAACACCTCCTTCACGACATTGTCCAAATGGGTGAAGTACGCCTTGTGCGCGCCGCCGGAGCCCCACACGTTGAGGGTGCGGTCGACGTGGATCTCGGCCTCGCCGGGTTCCGTGCGCCACAAGTGGTTGCCTTCGCCAAGGAGAAGTTCCTTGGCCCACAGGAAGGTTTGGGTGTACGAGGTGGTCACCCCGTACGCTGAGGCCCTGCGCAGGAAGAATCCCCCGCGCAACGACCGGTCCCACGCCAAGGCTGCCGCGACTTCGTGCCAGGCCTTCTGCTTGGAGGGGTGCAGTTGCGCCACAGCGGCGTCCACATCTTCCCAATGCGTCAACGGCTCTGTCCCGTGCAGGGTGCCAAGCGCCACGAGCCAAGGCGCCACCAAGGCCCCTTCCAAATGGGTGCGCACGCGACGAGCCCACGGCGCGTCTTGGCCTTGCAGCGCAACCACCGCGTCTTTCAATTGGGCGAGGGCGTCCTGCGCCTCTTGAAACAACGGAGTCTCGGGGTCGTTCCACATGCCCACGGCATGCTCCATCCACGCCCGGCCGAGGGCGTACAGGTCCTTTTGCTCCACCCAATCGCCCACGTCCTCCAAAGGACGCGGCATGTAATTCACTTTGTCCTCGCCACTATGAGCCTGGAGGATGCCTTGGGAGCACAACATGCGCAAGCCCACGTTGAGGTACCCTGCGTTGGCCCCAAACACCGCCGCCAAGTCGTCCACATCCCCTCCCACGGAGAGGACTTCATCCAACATCCCACCCTTGGCCAACACGGGGACCACGCCGCACAAGGCCAACCCATCGAGGTGGGTGAACAGGTCGGCGCGCCAGCTGCGCTGGACGTCTTTGGATGGAACGTCGAACGGGGTCATTTCCGCTTCTTGGACTTGAGTGCACCTTGGTGCATGGTCACGGCAATGGTCTTGGCGTCGAAGTACGCCATGCTGATGTACTGACGGCCGCCGTAGGGGTTGTCTTGGCCCCAGCTGTTCTTGATCACGAAGTACTCTTCCCCGTTTTGGTCCTGGGCGAGTCCCACGATGTGCATGAGGTGGTCGTCGGTGGTGGTGTGGTTCTCAAACCCGATCTGGCGCGTGCGCTGGGTCACCTTCTGCTCACGGACGACCTCCTTCCAAAGCTTGGACTTGTCGTCCTCCACAGGCAAAAGCGCCATGCCGTTGCGGAAGCTGAATCCCTTCTCGCTCACGTCGGCGTCCCACGCGACGGTGTAGCCCGTCTCCAACGCCCCGCGCACCATACGGCGCAACTCGTCCAACGCCACGTTGAGGTATTCCCCACGGGAGAAGTTGTCCGGCACTTCCAGGGCGAAGCTTGCCCCGAACGGGTGGTGGGAGAAGCTGGTGATGGACACGTAGTTGTTGGCGTCAATGCCCAACATGTCTCGGAACGACTCGGGGGTGTAACGCTTGTTCTCAAACGTGAACGAGCGCGGCAACTCACCGAGGTAGGCGTCGCAAATGCCGTCCACCGCATCCCTCCAATCGTCGGACAGCACACGCTGCTCGCTCATGGCCTTCACGGCCGCGGCCAACACCGCGTCCAATTCGCCGTGGTTGAATTCCGTCTCGCCCTCGTCCAACCCGGTGTACTCGGCTTCAGGCACCAGTCCGTAATCGCGGACCGCGTTCAGCACGTCGTGGCAGAGGCTGCCGGGCCCAAACTGGTGCAATCCGTGGTGGCGGAGGTACATCTCCGCTTTCAACGGGTACGTGTGGCGGACCGACGCCATCTCGCTGAGGTCGACGACCTTGCCTGAGATGCGGGCCACCTCAGATTCAAGGAAACTCGTGGTGGAGAAGCTCCAGCATGTGCCGGTTTGGCACTGGTCTTTCACCTCGGTGGCGGTCAAATCCGCCAACGTCTTGAATTGGTACACCGGGGCATCCTCAGACTGGGCAAGGGCCGAGCCCGAGAAGGTCACGGCGCACAACGCCACCGCAACGCGGGTTAAAAAAGGGGTCTGCATGGGGACAATTTAAAACGTCCCCGGCCTGCTTCGAAGCGTCGGAATGGAATCTTGTCCTCAGAAGGACGCCCGGGCGAAGTTGCCGAACTCCGAAGGCATCATCCAGGTCAAGAACACCGCGATGTTCAAGCCCCGGGTTTCGTTGAGTCCCAGCATCAAGTTGTCGCGGCTGACGCGGGCGTTCAGCTCGATGTGCCCGCCTTCTTCAAAGTCCAAATCGATGCCTGCGCTTCCGTAAAAGCCCATGCCCCACTGCGTGAGCAAATTGTTGGCCGCCGTGAGTTGCCCACTGCCCACGCCCACCGACGTCAGCAGGTCGACTTCGTAGCGGCTGTTGCCCACCGCCGGCGTCAACACCACGTAGTTCTCTTCAATCGACACCGCGTTGGCCATGCCGCCCAGCTCAAGCCCCCAAGACGCGCCCTCGGCCAAGTACACCGACGTGCGGTAGCCCAAGGCCACGTTCAACCGCTGCTCCTTGCCCAAAATGGGGTACGTCCGAATGTCCAGGTTGCCCTGCCCTTGGTCGGGAAGCAGGCCCGTGCTCATCGTCCATGCGCCCTCGGCGGTCATTTGGATGGCGTCGACGTGGAGGACCAAGGCCGTTTCTGGGTTCCAGAATTTCGCCGTCTTCAGCCCAAAGAACATCGCCGGCCTGTACTGCATGAGCGGCAAACTCTCGAGTTGCCAGTTGGGGAATTCGTTCAAGATGCCCGACACCGGGTGGTTCTGCTGCTGAGATTGGAGTTGGCGGAGGCGGTCGTCGATGCTCCACACTTGGGCGTTCACGTTGGACGCCCCGAGCTCGTTCAATCCGGAGCCGTCGTAGAAGTAGGCTGCCAGCGGGTAGCCCCGGTACACCCCGATGTTGAGCCCAAACTCCAC
Source organism: uncultured Flavobacteriales bacterium (assembly GCA_965658045.1). Classification (GTDB taxonomy): domain Bacteria; phylum Bacteroidota; class Bacteroidia; order Flavobacteriales_D; family Sanyastnellaceae; genus UBA11663. Next base: position 10,694 of record CBFHQO010000026.1, read on the forward strand.
CCCCTCCCGCGACTCGTAGGTGTAATCTTCCTCGTCGCTGTACACGGTCATTTGGGCTCCGGCGGTCGCAGCCCATCCCAAAGTCAGCAGGGCCAACACGGCCTGCCGCATCCCGATCGTCGCCTGTCTCATCATGGGTTCAATTTCGGAAAGAATCGCCAGCCCAATCCATGCGCACCTCCAGCCTGGTCAGCGGCCAGTCGCTCTCGTCCCTGGGGGTGGCGGCCAGCTTGTCGACGACGTCCATGCCTTCCACAACGCGTCCAAACACCGTGTGCTCGCCGTCCAAGTGCGGCGCCCCGCCCTCCGTGGCGTACGCCTGGGCCTGGGCCGCCGTGTAATCCACGCCGCGGTCTCGCTGCACCTTGCCCAACTCCTGCGGGCCAATCTTTCGGCCGGTGACGATGTAGAAATCGTAGCCCGAGGAGCGCTTGTCCGGGTTGTCGTTGTAGCTGCGCGACATGGCCAAGGCGCCGCGGGTGTGGATGTGCTCGGGGTCAAATTCTGCCGGCAACGTGTGCTGGCCGATCAAGAACCTCAGTTGCTGAGGGCGCTCCTCCTCGCTGTTGCCGCCCTGCACCACGAAGTCCGGCACGACGCGCGTGAATTCAGCCGGGTCGAAGTACCGCCGGTGCACCTTGTACAGGAAGTTGGCCCGGTGGACGGGGACGTCCTTGAACAGCTCGACGACAATTCGGCCATGCTTGGTGTCCATCACGACGCGGTCTTCCTCCACCGTGCTTCCCCACTCCGCCAAAAAGTCCGCGGCATTCTCGTTGGTCAGGGTGGGGAATTCAGACGCCACAAGCCGCTTCACACGCTCGTCGACAGCCACCTCTGCGGGGGTCTTTTCCGTCTGCGAGGTGGGTTCCTGCGCGGGTGTCCCTGGCGCCTCGGATTCGCTTCCGCATCCTACCATGGCCCCCAACGCTAGGCCCCAAAACCAAACCTTGTTCATGGCGCAAACTTAGCCGCATCTTCGCAGAGTGAAGTACGCCATCGTCGACATCGAGACCACCGGAGGCACCCGCAAATCGCGTGGCATCACCGAGGTCGCGGTCGTGGTGAGCGACGGGCAACAGGTGGTGGACACGTGGAGTTCCCTGATCAACCCCTTCGAGCCCATCCCCCCCCGCATTTCCGCCCTGACCGGCATCACCGACGACATGGTGGAAGACGCGCCGGGCTTCGACGAAGTCGCCGAAGAACTCATGGGCAAGCTGGAGGACTGCGTGTTCGTGGCGCACAACGTCGGGTTCGACTACGCGTTCCTGCGCGGGCACTTCGAAGCCATGGACATCTCGTTTCGACGGCCCAAGCTGTGCACCGTACGGCTGTCCAGAAAGGCGTTCCCCGGCCTCCCCCGTTACGGACTCGGGGCGTTGTGCGACGCCATGGACATCCCCCACACCGACCGACACCGGGCGCTTGGGGACGCCGAAGCGACTGCGGTCCTCTTTCACAAGATCATGGCCTCGGAACGCGGCCAACTCGCCGTGGCCGACGCGTTGAAGCGCGGAACCCGTGAGCAGTGGATGCCCCAGCACGTGCCCGCCAAGGAATTCGACGTGCTCCCCGACGAACCTGGGGTCTATTGGTTCATGGACGCCGCGGGCAAGCCCCTGTACATCGGCATGAGCATCCACATCCAAAAGCGGGTGCGCAGCCATTTCTCTGGCACCACCGCGTCCTCCAAGCGCCAAATCCTGATGCGCGACATGCGCAGCCTGAAGCATGAACTCGCCGGAAGCGAATGGATGGCCGCCGTCATGGAAGACGTCCGCATTCGGGCCCACTGGCCGCCCCTCAACCGAGCTCAGAAACAACCGCGCGCTTACCGCTCCATCGTGCATTACGTCGACCGTCAAGGCCGCAACCGCCTTGCCGTGCGCACCCAACAAGGCACACGCGGCGCCCTTCGCACCTTCCACAGCGAGGCCTCGGCCAGAAAGTGGCTCCACCAGCAAGTGCAAGACCACGGTCTGCGGTTTGACCTGCTCGGATTGGGCGCGCTGGTCCCTGAAGAAACCGTGAGTGTCGAGGAGCACGAAGCCCGCTTCCCGGAAGCCATGCAGGCCTGGAAGCAAGCGCCCTCAGGTTGGTTTTGTGAACGCGGCCGCACGCCCGACGAGCGCGGCTTCATCGCCGTCCGCGAGGGACACGTGGTCGGCTACGGGTTCGTGGAAGCCGACGACCTCCACGGCGACCTTTCCTCGTCAGAGGGTCAGGAACGGTTGGAGGCGTTGTCGTTTGGACTCCACCCGGTGGCGCCGTCGTCCACCCTCGACGCCCGATTGCGCGAGGAGATGGCCTCCAACCTCACTTGGGTTGCGGCGATGTGACGAACACTCAATTCTGATTCACCCAACCGTCGCCCACGCCGGTGGGGACGTGTGCGGTGGCTTTGGAAAAGGCCAGGATGGCTTGGACCGTGGAAGGCTTGGGGAGCAGTTCAACGGTGGTGAAATCGGGGCAAGAAAACGTCAGAGGGTCGAATGAATCCATGCAGTGGAGGTGTGTTGTTCCCCCCTGAAACGACAAGAGGCGGACCCTATTGTGTCCGCCTCTCGTTTTTTCATCTTGAGCCTGTCGCGCGTCAGCCGGTGGTCAGCACGAGCTGCTGCTCGTCGACCATGCGCCTGAGGTTGATCAAGGCGTACCGCATCCGGCCCAAGGCCGTGTTGATGCTCACCCCCGTCTCCTCCGCGATCTCCTTGAAACTGTATTGCTGCTCCAAGCGCATCTTGACCACCGCGCGCTGTTCTTCAGGCAGCGCAGGGATCAACTGACGCAACTCCGCGAGCACCTCTTCCTGAACCATGGTATCCATGGCGTTGGGCGCGTCGTGGGCGAGCGTGTCGAAAATGTCAAACTCGTCGGTCGGGCGCACCATGCGCTTCTTCCGATTGCGCCGGAAGTGGTCGATCGCCGCGTTGTGGGCGATCCGCATCACCCAGGGGCCAAACTTCCCCTCCTCCACGTACTTGCCCGACTTGAGCACCTTGACCACCTTGATCCACGTGTCCTGGAACAGGTCGTTCGCCACCTCGTGGTCACGGACCACAAAGACAATCTTGGAGAAGACCCCAGACTGGTAACGGTTCAACAACGTTTCGAATGCGCGTTCGTCGCCTTCACGGTAGGCACGAATCAAGTCGCGGTCGGACAAAGAAGCTCGCATGACACCTCTGTTTACTTCACGCCTCTCCTCCGGGACTCTCCCGGCTCAAGGCTTCATGAAATGGAACAAGGGTAGAATGTGTCGATGCGCGTCTGTTTGAAATCCAACTCCGACTAAAATAGCGCTTTTCCTCATGGACGCCAAACCTCAGGTACCTTCACGCTGTTAAAAACTGCAATGAAGATTGACATCCACGGGGCGAAAGTCCACAACTTGAAGGACGTCGACGTGAGCATTCCCAAGGAGAAACTCACGGTGGTGACAGGCTTGAGCGGGTCGGGAAAAAGCAGCTTGGCGTTCGACACCCTCTACGCCGAGGGCCAGCGCCGCTACGTGGAAAGCCTGAGCAGTTACGCCCGCCAATTCTTGGGCCGCTTGGACAAACCCGATGTCGACCGCATCGACGGACTCTCCCCTGCCGTGGCCATCGAACAGCGCAGCGCCTCGGGCGGCCCTCGGTCCACAGTCGCCACACGCACCGAGATCATGGACCACTTGCGCATGCTCTTCGCGCGCATCGGGATCACCAAGTCCCCCATCTCCGGCGAGGTGGTGCGGAAAGACCGCGTGACGGACGTGGTGGACCACATTCTCACATGCGGTGCAGAGCGCATGATGCTCGTGGCGCCCCTCGCGCCCCGAGACGACCGCAGCCCGGAAGATCAACTCCGGGTGTTGCAGCAGCAGGGGTACACGAGGGTGTGGACCGCGGAAGGCGCCATGCGCATGGACAACCTCGACGAGCACGACGTCCTGGGCCTGGTCGTCGACCGCTTTTCCCCACAATCCGCCGCCGAGGACGAAGGCCGTGTGGCGGACAGCGTCGAGACGGCCCTCTTCGAAGGTGGCGGGCGCTGCCAAGTGTGGACAACCTCAGAGGACGGCAAGGCCGAATCCGTGGAATTCAACGACCGCTTCGAACGGGACGGCATGGTCTTCCCTGAGCCCACCCCAGACATGTTCAACTTCAACAGCCCTGTCGGGGCGTGCGGAACATGCGAAGGCTACGGACACGTGCTGGGCATCGACCCCGACAAGGTGGTGCCTGACCCGACCCGAAGCCTCTACGATGGTGCGGTGGCCCCGTGGCGCGGCGAGCGCACAGGACGTTGGCGCGAGCGGCTGGTCATGGCCGCCGGTGCCGCGGACCTTCCTGTGCACACGCCTTGGCAGAAGTTGACCGACGCCCAGCGGGAGTTGGTTTGGAACGGATGCGCCCATTTCAAGGGCATCCACGCCTTCTTCGACATGCTGGAAGCGAAGAGCTACAAGATTCAGAACCGGGTGATGATCAGCCGGTATCGCGGCCGAACCAAGTGCACCACGTGCCATGGCACGCGCATCGGCCCAGACGCACGACATGTGTTCGTCGGCGGCGTCACCATCCACGACGTCTTGCGCATGACGGTGGAAGAGGCCTTGGCGTGGCAAGACGGCCTGATGTTGACCGAGGCAGAGCACGCCATCGCGGAGCGGCTTCTGTGGGAGGTGAAGCACAGGCTGACCTGCTTGATGGATTTGGGCCTGGGGTACTTGTCCCTCATGCGCAGCAGCCCCACCCTGAGCGGCGGCGAATCCCAACGCATCGCCTTGAGCACGTGCGTGGGCAGCGCGCTTGTGGGCAGCACCTACGTGCTGGACGAGCCCAGCATCGGGCTTCACCCGGAAGACACCCAAAGGCTCATCTCGGTCCTGGAACGGCTCCGCAACCAAGGCAACACCGTGGTGGTCGTCGAGCACGACGACGACATCGTCACGGCCGCCGACTTCGTGGTGGACATGGGGCCTCAAGCGGGCTCCTTCGGCGGCGAAGTGGTCTTCAGCGGCCCGCAAGATGGCCTGTCCCAATGCGACGACACGCACCCCTCCCTGACCGCGGCGTACCGAAACGGACACATGGCCATCCCCGTTCCGGAGCAACGCCGCACGTCCCAAGACAAGCTGTCCATGCGCAACGTGCACACCCACAACTTGCGGGGCTTCGACGTGGACGTGCCCCTGCGCAGCCTGGTGGCGGTGTCGGGCGTGAGCGGCTCAGGCAAGAGCACCTTGATCACCCAAATCCTCGTTCCTGCCGTGCAGGCCCAACTCGACGGGTTCGGCGGCCAAACCAAGGGCTTCGAGGCCCTCGAAGGCGACCTGGGCACCCTAGAGCATTTGGAGTTTGTCGACCAAAACCCCATCGGCAAAAGCTCCCGCTCCAACCCCGTCACCTACGTCAAGGCCTTCGACGAAATCCGCACGCTCCTCGCCGAGAGCGCCCACGCCAAGGCGCGCGGACTCAAGCCTTCCCACTTCAGCTTCAACATCTCCGGCGGCCGCTGTGAGACGTGCGAAGGCGAAGGCCACGTCACCGTCGGCATGCAGTTCATGGCGGACCTGAAACTGCCCTGCGAAGATTGCGGCGGCAAACGTTTCCAGGACCATGTGCTGGAGGTCACCTACAAGGGCAAGAACGTCCACGAGATCTTGTCCATGACGGTCGACGACGCGCTGTTGTTCTTCGCCCCTGAAGACCAAAAGAAGCCCCCGGCCGCCATCCGGCGCCTCCTGGCCAAGCTGCAACCCCTCCACGACGTCGGCCTGGGCTACATCACCTTGGGCCAGGGCTCCAACACGCTCAGCGGCGGCGAGGCCCAGCGCATCAAGCTGGCCGCCTTCCTCGCCCGGGGCGACCGGCAAGGGCACACGCTGTTCGTGTTCGACGAGCCCACCACAGGCCTGCATGTGCACGACGTGGCCAAGCTCCTGGACTCGTTCCACGCCTTGCTCGGCCAAGGCCATTCCATCGTGGTCATCGAACACCACTTGGACATCCTCAAGTGCGCCGACTGGGTGATCGACCTCGGTCCGGGCGGCGGCGAGCACGGCGGCCAACTCGTGCACGCCGGAACACCCGAGTCTTTGGCCCAATGCCCTCCATCTGTCACCGGCAAACACCTCGCCCCCAAACTCTCTTCTGCCACATGACGATCCGCACCTTCTTTCTCGTCTCCTGGGTCCTTCTCGCGGCAAGCTGCCAAGCGCAAGAACCGCAGGACAGCAGCCGCGCCTCAAGTTGGTGTGGCGAATTGAGCCCCGACGCGTACCGTGTGCTCCGTGAGCAAGGAACCGAGCCACGGTTTTCGGGCGAGTTCTGGCTGCACGACGAGGACGGCGTCTACGTCTGCATGAGCTGCGGCGCCCGGCTGTTCGACTCCGGAACCAAATTCAAAAGCAACAGCGGCTGGCCCAGCTTTTTCCAACCCGCGGGCGACACGGCGGTCGACGCCCGCATGGACCTCAGCCACGGCATGCGCCGCATGGAGGTGGTCTGCGCCGCGTGCGACGGCCACTTGGGCCACGTGTTTGAGGACGGCCCCCCTCCCACCGGCCTGCGATACTGCATCAACAGCGTGGCGTTGGATTTCGTGCCTCGGGACAGCGTGGACATCCTGCTGAAGAAGGCCACAAGGTGACCTTCACTGTCGCGCAACAAAAAAGGCGTCCGTGATGGACGCCTTTTTTGTGGGTGCATCTGTCAATCAGCGCTTGGGCTTCTTGCAGACGAAGGTGAGGCCTTCGCTCTGGATGACCTCTTGGCCTCCAATCACGTTGCCGTCGGCGTCGGTCAATGGACGCGTACGTCCGTGCACATTCAACACGCCTTCCACTTCACCCTCCGTGGTCAATTGCATGAGCAAGATGCGCTTTGAAGGGGGAGCCGCAGCCTGACGCTTGTCTGGGGTCACGAACCACGCACCGTCGTCCGTCACGATGCCTCCACCAGCATCAAACGATTCAAAATCCATAATAAAACCTGACACGGCATTCATGTAGTTGTCCTCGGCCCCAATGGTCACCCACGAGTCGTACAACAAGGTGGGGTCTGTGGTGGTGTCGTAGCGCTGGATGTCCGCAGACAATGGGCCACCTTTCAAGTGCTGGAAGAACGGCTTGGTGGACGTGATCTTCATGGGGGCGGACTTCTCGCCGTAGATGGCGTCAAGGATGTCGCCCTCGTTTTCCATCACCGCGTAAACGCGGTAGGTGTCACCAGGAACGACCCCACCGTTGTCGATGTAGTCCACCTCCAAGTGAGAAAACTGAGCCATCGCAGCGGAAGCCATGCAGAATGCCGCAAGGGCCAAACCTGTGTTTTTCAAATTCTTCATGTTCTCTAAGGTAATTCAGAGTGGGTTATTTCAAGATGCGGTCGTTGGCGCGGGCCTTGCGTCCACTGCCAGGACGGCTCCGGAACGCAGAGCGGACGGGCAAGAAGTACCCAAACGACAATTCATGTGAATGCGCGCTGAGGTAGTTGTCGCCCAAGGTGATGTCGTAGTTGTACGCCAAGGTGAAAGCGCCGTAGTTGATGCCAGTGCCGATCACGAAGGCATCCTGCGGCCGCAGGCCCATCCCTGCCCAATACGTTCCGTTGTAGATGGCACGAAGGTGGAAATCCAACTGACCTGGCGTGGCCTCGGTCATGCGCATCAACGCGCTGGGCTGCAACGAGAACAGCTGCGTCACCTTGTACAAGTAGGACGCCATGAAGTTGTAGTGGCGGAACATCCGGTTGGCGTCGTCGTCGACCCCACTCAGGTTCAGCTTGTCTTCCAACAGGTTGTAGACCGACATCCCAAAGTAGTAGTTCTTGCCGTAGACCATCATTCCCGCGTTGAAGTCCACACCGAAAGTGGATTCGATGGTTTGGGGCAAGCTTTGGTCTCCCGTTTGCCACACGTTCAAGCCGGTGCCGTCGAACACAAATTGGTTGCCGCGCATGCTCAAGCCAAACGACACGGCGTCTTGGTTGCTGAGGAGCACGCTGTACGCCCCGGTCAGTTCAATGCCTGTTTGCTTGATGGCGCCCCCCATGTCGTCGTTGTAGAGCACGAAGCCCACGCCACCGCCGCCAGGAATGGCTTGGTGGCCGCTCAACAACTTGGTGGTCGGCGCCCCGTCGAAGCCCGCCCATTGTTGGCGGTAGCTCGAAGACAACACGGTGCCAGGCTCGGTGCCGGCCACAGCTGGATTGGCCAAGTAGGTGTTGGTGATGAATTGGGAGCGACGCCATTGCTGTTGTCCCCACACCACCGATCCTGCAGAGAACGCCACCAACGCCAGGCTGGTCAAGTACTTTTTCATCTTGCTCAGTATTTGATGGTGACCGTGCCACGGATGGGCAACGAACCAGGGTTCAACTCAATGGTGTAGTAATAATCTGCCACAGGCAAACGCTGGCCGTTGAAACGGCCGTCCCAGCGCTCCAACCCGCCTTGCGTCTCAAACACACGCTGCCCCCACCGGTTGACGACGACCACCCGCGACTGCGGGAAGTCCTCCAATCCGCCAACGATCCAATCGTCGTTTTTGCCATCGTTGTTGGGGGTCAGGGCGTCGGCAATGAACAGGCAACCCTCAATGGCCTCCACCGATTGGGAGGTCGAGCGTCGGCAACCCAGCGCGTCGGTCACCACCACAGTGTACGTGTCTTCCGTCAACCCCACTGCGGTGGACGCCGTCTGGGTGAAGGGGTCGCTCCACTCGAAGGTGAACGGCGCTTCTCCCCCATTCACACTGACCGTGGCTGTGCCGTCGGCCGCACCCCAGCACGTCACCGGCGAGGTCAAGGTGGACAGTTCCATGTCGGTGACGTAGTCGATTCCGATGTCGAACGTCTCGGAATACGTGCAGCCCACTTGGTCCGTCACGTGGGCCGTGTAGGTCATCTCGCTCAGGTTGTTCAGGTTGGCCACTTGACCTGCGGTGTCCAGCACAAACCAATCCCACTCGCCCAACGTGACCGTGCCGCCTTTCGGAAAAATGTCGACTGAACCGTCGCTCATCCCAGTGCATGTGGCGTTGAATGGGAAGATCAAGAAGCCCAAAGGATCGGGGGCTTCAATGGTGAACAGCTCGGCGGTTTCGCAAGCCGACGTGTCCGTGACCGTGACGACATATTCGCCAGCACACAAGCCGAGGCTGTCCGTGAAGAAGGTGCCTGAAGTTTGGTTGAAATACCCAACTGTCAATTCTCCACTGCCTCCAATGGCCGTCAAGTCCACAGCTCCGTCGCAGTCCAACCCGCAAGACGGGTTGGTCACGTCGCCCACAATCAATTCAAGCGGCGCGGGCTCCTCCACCGTGATGAAGGCCGTGTCTGACGTGCAGTTCAACGCGTCGAACACCCACACTTGGTAGAGCGTGGGACCGAGGTCGCCAATCGACGCGGTCAACGGAAGGGTGTCCGAAGCAGCTGAAAGCAACACAGGCGCAGATTGGTTGTTGGTCAGATAAAGTTCTCCGCCAGAGCCCCCTGAGGCCTCCGCCACAATGGTTCCATCCGAAGCGCCGGCACACACCACGTCGGTCCATCCCACGGTCCATTCAATGGGCTCCGGACAGTTGACGTACACCGTGTCCACACGGAAACACCCGTTGTCGTCGGTGGTGGTCACCTCGTACGTGCCGTCCCCGTTCAAGCACACCAGGCCTGACAATTCAAATCCGTCGTCGGTGAAGGTGCCGCCGCCCATGGGGTTGCCCACAGGACTCAACACCGTCACGCTGAGGTCGCCCGTGCCGCCCACGAGCAAGGAGTCTGGGATGACGATGGATGCGTCGGCTTCGCCAAAGCACGAGTTCTGGTTGCCGATGCTGGGCAACGCCTCAATGGGCTCCGGTGCGACCACCGTGAATCGGGTGGTGTCCATGCAACCGAAGGCGTCGAGCACCAACACCGCGTAATCCCCGGGCTCGACGTCAGAAAAATTGTTGACGTCGGTTTGGGCGACCAGGTCGACGTCGGTGAAATCCAAGATGGTTTCCTCCACATCCGAAAAGGCAAACCCGTCGGGGAACGCGTAGAGGTCGTACGCGGTGCTAGGCACGTCAGGGCTGCCGAGGAACTCCAACTCAACCTCAGCGTTGTCCCCGGGACAGGTCGTGAGCACCCCAGACACGTTGGCTTGCTCGGAGGCGTAATCCAAGCACGGGTGAGCCACTTCGATGGCCCCAGACAGGGCTTGTTCCTGAATGAACCACTGTTGTTCCTGACCTTGGTCGCCGTTCACGAACACCTGGCAATTCGCGGAAAACGTCCAGTCGCCGCATGTGGTCACACGGGCCACTTCCACCCTTAAATCGTCGCCAGCCACGGCGTTGGGGGGGCCCACCACGTCCATCCCACTTAACACTGGCAAGACGAACAGCGAGCCGTTGTTCACCTGATGGGCGCAAATGTTGGCGCCCGCCCCGCTGCCGTCGGTGTCTCCGATTTTGCTCGGATTCACACCTGGAATCCCGCCAAACGTCGCGTCTCCGCTGAGCATGCCAATGGTCCAAAACGTGTCGTATTGGTTCAAAGGGAAGAAATCCCAGAGGAACTCGGTGTTCGTCGCATTCATGGCGAAATCGCCGTCCACAGGGTTGTGGCACCCACAAGGCGCGTCGATGCCCATGGGCGAAGAGCCCGCACCCGTGTCGGCAAACACGGCCGACAACACGTCAGTTGGGTTGGTGAACTCGGCGTACACTATGAACGAGGCGTATCCGTCCAATGTACCATCAGGGTCGAAGGTGTCGTCCGGTGCTGGGGTGTCAGCGCCGTAGAAGACGGTGTCGACTTCCACCACAAAACCCGTCATTTGTGCGGTCGCCAAGGCCGACCAAAACATGCCCACCATCAAGAGGACGAGACCAGCCAAAGGAAAATGTAGATGTCGCTTCATGCAGGATGCGTCGTTTTCGCGATTTGGCTTGCAAATTAGCGGTTTTCAGCGCTTGTTCAACCCGCCCAAACACATGGAGTCAACCTCCCCCCGTGCAGAACCCAGATTTGATTCGTTGTTCGAGGAACAAGGCGTCTTGGCGGTGGTCAAGCCCAACCGTCTGTTGGTGCACCGCACGGACATCGACTTCCACGAACCACACAATTTGCGGGACTTGGTGAATGAGGCGCGCGCCCGCGAGGCTTGGTTGCAGCCGGTGCATCGCCTCGACAAGCCCACAAGCGGCATTGTCCTCTTCGCCGCCCCAGGCGACGCCCTGAACGACTTGAAGCTTGAGTTCGTGCACCGGCGGACCACCAAGGTGTACTGGGCCATTGTTCGGGGGTGGACGGAAGACGAGGGCGTGGTCGAGAAACCGCTCCCCACGGCGCACAACCCCAAACCCAAGGAGGCGGTCACCCGGTACACCACGCTGGCCAGGACCGAATTGAAGGTGCCCGTGGGCCCGTACGAGACGTCTCGCTACAGCCTCGTTGAATGCCGCCCAGAAACCGGACGATTCCACCAAATCAGGCTTCACTTTCGCCACCTTCGGCATCCCATTGTTGGCGACTCTCGCTACGGCGACAAACGGCACAACCGCGCGGTGGCCTTCGGCACCGGGACCGACACCCTCATGCTCCATGCCGGCAGGCTCACGGTCCAACTCCCAGGGGAGCGCGGCACGCTTCATGCCCAGGCCGCGGTGCCCGCAGGGTGGGATGCGTTGTTGGACGGCTGGTCCTGGGAGGGCGACCTCTCTGGCGTGCCCCGGACGCATGGAGTGACTGTGACCTAGGACGCGTCCAGGACGGCGCCAGGTTTGGGCTAATTTCGCGTGGAGCCACGCAACGACATGGAACAACAAGCCCCCTACAAGCCCCAGCACAAAGTCCGCATCGTCACCGCCGCGAGCCTGTTTGACGGCCACGACGCCGCCATCAACATCATGCGGCGGATCATGCAGAAAACCGGATGCGAAGTCATCCACTTGGGGCACGACCGCAGCGTGGACGAAGTGGTCACCACGGCCATCCAAGAAGACGCCCAAGCCATCGCCATGACCTCCTACCAGGGCGGGCACATGGAGTACTTCAAATACATAAAGGACTTGCTGGACGAGCGGGGCGCAGGGCACATCCGCATTTTTGGCGGCGGCGGAGGCACCATCCTTCCGGAAGAAATTCAGGAGCTGCACGACTACGGCATCGAACGCATCTACCACCCCGACGACGGACGCGCCATGGGGTTGCAGGGCATGATCAACGACCTGATCCAACGAGCGGACTTCAACACGGTCCCCAACCTGGACGCCTTGGACGGCGCCACCACGAGGTTGGCCCAGCGCAACGTGCGAGACTTGGCCCGGTGCATCACGGCCGCGGAGAACAACGCCGAAGCCTTCGGCGCCGCCTTCGCAGACGTCAAGGCCAACCTTCCCGTCGTCCCCGTGCTCGGCATCACCGGCACCGGCGGGGCGGGCAAATCCTCCATGGTGGACGAGCTTGTGCGGAGGTTCTTGATCGATTTCCCCGAGAAGCGCATCGCGCTGGTGAGCGTCGACCCGTCCAAGCGGAAAACCGGCGGGGCGCTGCTCGGCGACCGCATCCGCATGAACGCCATCCACTCGGACCGGGTGTACATGCGTTCCTTGGCCACGCGCCAATCGAATTTGGCCTTGTCGCGTCACGTGCAGGAAGCGCTCGACATCCTCAAAGCCGCGGAGTTCGATTTGATCGTGTTGGAGACCAGCGGCATCGGCCAAAGCGACACCGAGATCATGGAACACAGCGACGTGTCGCTGTACGTGATGACCCCCGAGTTTGGGGCGGCGACGCAGCTCGAAAAAATCGACATGCTCGACTTCGCGGACGTGGTGGCCATCAACAAATTTGACAAACGAGGCGCCCAAGACGCGCTGCGCGACGTGCGGAAGCAGTTCAAGCGCAACCACGACTTGTGGGAAGCCTCAGACGACGAGCTCCCGGTCGTGGGCACCATCGCGTCCCAATTCAACGACCCAGGGACCAACGAGCTCTACCGCCGCATGATGAACACGCTGGCGGACAAGACGGGCGCGGCGCTGTCGTCCAATTTCGCGGCGGACCAAGGCACCAGCGAGAAGGTGTTCATCATCCCCCCTGCCCGGACGCGCTACCTCAGCGAAATCGCCGAATCCAACCGGGCTTACGACCGGTGGGCCGAGAAGCAAGCCGACTTGGCTGGCAAACTTCAGGCCCTGTCCACCGCGGCCGACTTGGTCGACGGAGACGCGGCTGATGCCTTGGCCGACCGGAGCAAGCACATCCAACTGGATTTGGATGCCCGCCTCAAAGAATGGCTCGAAGGCTGGCCTGAGTTGCGCGGCCGTTACGAAGCCGACGAGTACGTCTTCCAAGTGCGGGGCAAGGACATCAAGATCCCCACCTCGAGCAAGAGCCTCTCCCACCAAGACATCCCCAAGGTTGCCCTCCCCTCTCTGACGGGATGGCGCGACCTGGCCAAGTGGCACCTGCAGGAAAACCTGCCCGGCTCCTTCCCCTACACCGCGGGCATTTACCCCTTCAAGCGGGAGGGCGAGGATCCCACGCGCATGTTCGCCGGCGAAGGTGGGCCTGAGCGCACCAACAAGCGTTTCCACTACGTCTCCTTGGGCATGCCTGCCAAGCGGTTGTCGACGGCCTTTGACTCGGTGACCTTGTACGGCCGCGACCCCCACGTCCGGCCCGACATCTACGGGAAAGTAGGCAACTCCGGGGTCAGCATCTGCTGCCTCGACGACGCCAAGAAACTCTACAGTGGGTTCGACCTGTGTGCGCCCAACACCAGCGTGTCCATGACCATCAACGGCCCTGCGCCGGTGCTCCTTGGGTTCTTCTTGAACGCCGCGATCGACCAGCGCTGCGAAAAGCACCTCCGCGAGCACGGCATGGAAGCCCAGGTTGAGGCCGTGTTGAAAGCGAAATGGGACGACCGCGGGCTGGCCCGCCCCACCTACCATGGCGATTTGCCAGAAGGCAACGACGGGTTGGGGTTGTTGCTCTTGGGATGCACGGGCGACGAGGTCCTCGACGCGGCCACCTACGACGTACTGAAGGCCGAGGCCTTGTCCAGTGTGCGGGGCACCGTGCAAGCGGACATCCTGAAAGAAGACCAAGCCCAAAACACGTGCATCTTCTCCACAGAGTTTGCGCTTCGGTTGATGGGCGACGTGCAGGACCACTTCATCCGTCACAACGTCCGGAACTTCTATTCGGTCTCGATCAGCGGCTACCACATCGCCGAGGCCGGCGCGAACCCCATCACCCAATTGGCGTTCACCCTGGCCAACGGATTCACCTACGTGGAGTACTACCTGAGCCGGGGCATGGACATCGACAAGTTTGGGCCCAACCTGAGCTTCTTCTTCTCGAACGGCATCGACCCGGAGTATGCGGTGATTGGACGTGTGGCCCGTCGGATTTGGGCCAAGGCCATGCGCGAGAAATACGGGGCCTCTGCCCGGGCGCAAATGTTGAAGTACCACATCCAAACGTCCGGACGCTCGCTGCACGCCCAGGAAATCGACTTCAACGACATCCGCACCACGTTGCAAGCGCTGTACGCGATCTACGACAACTGCAATTCGTTGCACACCAACGCCTACGACGAAGCCATCACCACGCCGACCGAAGCCAGCGTGCGCCGGGCCATGGCCATCCAACTCATCATCAACAAGGAGCTGGGCTTGGCCAAGAACGAAAACCCGCTGCAAGGTGCCTTCATCATCGAGCAATTGACGGACTTGGTCGAGGAAGCCGTGCTCAGCGAATTCGACCGCATCACCGAACGCGGCGGGGTGCTGGGCGCCATGGAAACCATGTACCAGCGCTCGCGCATCCAAGAGGAAAGCTTGCACTACGAGATGCTCAAGCACACTGGCGAATACCCCATTGTGGGGGTGAACACCTTCCTCAGCAAGGAAGGGTCGCCCACCTTGGTGCCTGGAGAAATCATCCGCGCCACCGAGGAAGAGAAGCAACGGCAGCTCGGCAACCTCAAGACCTTGCACGACATGGCGGAAGGTACCTCCTCAGAAGCGTTGACGCGCATGCAAAAGGCAGCCACTTCGGGCGAAAACATGTTTGACGTGTTGATGGAAGCCACCAAGAATTGCTCGTTGGGGCAATTGACCGACGCCATGTTCGACGTGGGTGGGGCCTACCGCCGAAACATGTAACCAACGGCAGGGTATCTTGCCGCCATGCCTCACGATTCTTCCCCCACCTGGGTTCGTCCCGCCCGCAATGTCCTCGGCATTGTGGCGGGGTGCGTGTCCTTTCCAGTCCTGGTCACCCTCGGACACGGATTGTTCGCCTCCGCTGGGGTGTCCCAAGCCCCCACCGTCTCTCTACAAGAGGCGCCGGAAGTTTGGCAAGCCTTCATGGAAAGCCTCTCTGTCTTTGAACTGCTGTCGGCTTCTGCGGCGCATTGGGGCGGCACGTTTCTGGCGGCTGCGCTGGCCACACTCATCTCCGCTTCTCCCAAACCCACGTCGGGTTGGGTCCTGGGCGGGTTTGGGCTGCTGGGTGGCGCCATGAATGCGTTCATGCTCCCAGGCCAGCCGACTTGGCTGATGATTTTGGACGTCGCCCTGTACCTGCCCATGGGGTGGTTGGGGGCCATGCTCGTCCTGCGCTTGAAAGGCCCCAACGTCTGACTGGATGGCCGCCCGCACCGTCGCCTTGTGGGCCGGCCCCAGAAACGGGAGCACCGCCCTGATGTACAGTTTCGCCCAGCGCGTGGACACCCGCGTGATGGACGAGCCCCTGTTCGGGCACTTCTTGGCCTTCACGGGGGTGGACCGCCCTTCCCGCGAAGACGTGTTGCGCACCATGCCTGTCACGGCCGACGACGCCCTGGCTGCTGTCGCCCCGCGTTCCGGCGACCAAGTGTTGTTCCTGAAGCACATGGCCAACCACCTCGAAGGGTTGGATTGGAGTGACGTCGATGGCCCGCGTCACATGCACGTGGTGCTGACCCGCCACCCCGACGGCGTGCTTCCCTCCTACGGCGCCCACATCAGCCACCCCACCATGTTGGATTTGGGCTACGCCCATCAGCTCGACCTGGTGAAGCGCATCCCCAACCGCGTCTTGGTCGTGACGGCCGAATCCCTGCAAGCCAAGCCCGAGGCCACGTTGAAAGCGCTGTGCAAGGAACTCGACCTGCCTTGGGACGCGCGCATGCTCTCCTGGACGCCTGGCGCCCGGCCTGAAAACGGGGTGTGGGCCAAGCACTGGTACCACGGCGTCCATGCCAGCTCGGGATGGGAACCCCGGACGTTGAAACGCGGCGAAGTGCCAGCGCGTTTGGCCTCGTTGCGCGAGGAATGCGCGTCGCATTACCTTGCTTTGAAAGACCTCGAAATCTCCATTTGACATGGCCAAATTCAACCAACCCGACCCACGAAACGAAGGCACCTGGTGCTGGGTCAACGGACTCGTCCGGCGCGAAGACGCGAAAGTGAGCGTTCTGGACAGCGTGGTCCAGGGAGGCGACGCCGTGTGGGAAGGATTGCGCGTCGCAGACGGCCGCATCTACCAAATGGACGAGCACTTGAAGCGCTTGGTGGACAGCGCCCACGCCCTGCAGTTCGCTGACATCCCCACTGTGGAAGACGTTCGTCAGGCCGTCTTCGACGTGCTCGCGAAAAACGGCATGACTGACGGCGTGCACATCCGACTGACGCTCAGCCGCGGCATGAAATCCACGTCGGGCATGGACCCTCGGTTGAATGTGTTTGGGAGCACCCTCGTCGTGCTGCCGGAATACAAAGGCGCCGTCTACGGCTCAGGCCAATTGAAGCTTGTGACCAGCGCCATTCGTCGGAACGCGCCCTCGTTCTTGGATTCCAAAATCCACCACAACAACCTGCTCAACAACATCCTAGCCAAGATCCAAGCCAACCACGCGGGCGCCGACGACGCGGTGATGCTCGACGACCGCGGATTCCTGGCCGAGACCAATGCGACGAATTTGTTCCTGGTGCGCGACGGGGTCTTGTGCACGCCGTTTGGCCACGCCTGCTTGCCAGGCATCACCCGAGGCTACACCTTGGACCTCGCGCGCCAACTGGGCATCGACGTCCGAGAGGGAGATTTCAGCTTGACCGAACTGTACACCGCGGACGAAGCGTTCACCACTGGCACCATGGGCGGGTTGGCCCACATTGTGGAAGTGGACGGTCGAACCATTGGGACCGGACCTGGGACACCTCCTGGACCGGTGACCCAAGCGCTCCAAGACTCCTACGCGCTTCACATCCCCTTCACCCCTTTGCCCCAACCATGACCTGGTTGAAGTCGGCTGGTTGGGTGTCCTTGTGCGCCCTGATCTCCGTCGGGCTCGGATGGTGGTTGGGTCAAGGCGCGCAAGATTGGATGGCGCCTGAGGTGTCGCGCCCCACCTCCCTGAATCCCGAAGCGCTCCATGTGTTTCTGACCCAATTGCCGTGGCAAGCCCATGCGGCCCGACTGGCTGGGCATGCACTGGGCTTGGCAATCGCTACCGCTCTTCTCACGGTCAACACGCCTCGAGCCAAGCGAGATGGCCTGGCATTTGGGGCCTTGATGGGGTTGGGGGTGGTTTTCGACATGTGGCGGGTCCCCCACCCGGCCCCTTGGACGGTCCTGGCGTTGGCCACCACTGCGGCGACGCTGGGGCTCAGCTTCTGGATGGGGTTGAGAATCAGGAAGACGCCGGACGCGACTTCGATTTGAGCCACGTGTTGGTGGCGATGCACACCACCACAAGCCCCATGCCCAGGAGGCTCATCGAGGACATCGTTTCGCCGTACAGAATCCATCCGGCCGACAACGCCATCACTGCGCCCAAGTATTTGAAGGGCATGACCATGCCTGCGTCTTCTTGGTGAAGGGCCACGGTCATCAGAATCTGGGCGGCGATGCTCAGCAAGCCCACCAAGGCAGCCAGCCCCCACATCGGCGTGGTCATGGGGATCCACTGGGGCAAACTCAGCGCCCCCATGATGGGAAACGCCAACAGGTGAAACCACACCACCACCCCCACCGGGTGGTCGGAGTCGCGGCATTTCATGGTGGCCAAGTACGCCACGGCGGCTGCGGCTGCCGACATCAGCCCAAGTCCCCACATGCCCCAAGACACACGGGGGTCAAACCCCTTGACCATGACGATGCCCACCAAGGCGCCGCCAAGGAGAAGCCATTGCTTCTTTTGGACTTTCTCCCCCATGAACAGCAAGGCCAACACCACCGTGAACACCGGACTGAAGTATTGAATGACCGTGGCGCTGGCCAAAGGGATGTGCCGCACCGTATGGAAGAACCCCGACAAACCCACCATGCCGGCAAGTCCGCGGACTACAAGCCACATCCGGTTGTGTCCAAAGATGGGGAGGTTGTGGGCCTTGAGGTAGGCCAAACACACGACCAACGACAGCGCAGACCGGAGGAAGACCAATTGAAACGTACCCAACCCCGCCAATTCCTTCACGCAGAGGTTGGCGCTCGTGTAGAGCACCACCGAGGCCAACATGGCCGCCAGGCCGCGTCTCACCGCACCACCGTGACTGTGCCACGCAAGAACGTGGGCACCAAGTCGTGGAAGCCTTTCACGTTGACGCTGTAGCCGTAGACGCCGTCGGGCACAAAATGGGTGCCGTCGCCTCGCTGGTCTTGTCCGTACCAAGACACGTCAGGGTCGGTCGTTTCGAAGACCAACTCCCCCCAACGGTTGAAAATGCCGTACCAGAACATCTCGCCTTCGTTTCCCGACCCCAAGGGGTGGAACGCGTCGTTCACGCCGTCGTTGTCTGGCGTGAACGCGTTGGGCACGTACATGTGGAATTCGACGGGTTCAAAGTGGGCCGTCACGATTTCCACAGGCACGTCGGTCAAATCCAGGGCCATCGTATTGGCCTTGGATTCAG
>CBFHQO010000027.1:0-12192 GCA_965658045.1 uncultured Flavobacteriales bacterium
GTAGTCGAAGAGCGGGTACTTGGACACCTCCACCTCGTGGTAGAACACGCGGGGGTGAAACGACCCCAAGCGCACGGGTTGGGTGTACGTGATGAAATGCACCTCGTGCCCTTGGTCCGCCAAGGCCTTGCCAAGCTCTGTGGCCACCACGCCGCTCCCGCCGTAGGTGGGGTAGCAGACGATTCCAATGCGCAGTGGGGCAGCGGTCATGGCTCAAAAACGGCTTGTGGCCCCCAAATGTTCGAGCACCACCCGTTGGATCTCCGTCCTCGTGTCCAGTCGGAGCAAGGCTTTGTTGGACGCGTCCGGGTAAGTGCGGTTGCTCAAGAACACGTAGACCAAATCGTAGGCCGGATCCACCCACACCAACGTGCCCGTGAATCCACTGTGGCCAAAACTTTCCCACGACGCGAGGTCGCAGGTGGGACCTGAGTCGGGCTCCAACGCCGGCTTGTCGAAGGCCAGTCCTCGGCGGTTGTCGTCGTCCGCAAATGCCCGACTGGTCCACTGGTCGAGCACGTCTTCCGGCACGATACGAATGCCCTTGAACACCCCGCCTCGGCGCCACGTCTCGGCGAGCTCCGCGAGGTCGTAGGCGTTGGAGAAGAGCCCGGCATGGCAAGCCACACCGCCCATCATCGCAGCGCCAGGATCGTGCACGGTGCCGCGCACTTCGCGTCCCCTGAATTCTCGGTCCCATTCGCTCGGGGCGATGTTCGCTTCAGGCACGCCGTTGTCCAACGGACGGTACGTCATGCTTTGCCATCCCATCGGGCCGGCCACGTGGTTGGCCACCCAGTTTTCGATGTTCATGCCCCAGGTGGTCAAGACTTTGTCCCACATGTAGAAGCCGAGGTCGCTGTATCGGTAGTCGCCAGGGGCGTCCAGCTCGGCATCCAAAATGGTGTTCCAGATCGTGTCCAAATAGGCTTCTTCCATGAACATGCCCGGGCTCACAGGCACGTGGCAAGAGGAGTCCGGGACGTCGCAAAATGCGCCTGTGGTGTCCTCCAGGGCGCTTCGGTAGAATGGAATCCACGACGCCAGGCCGGCCTGGTGGCTCAGGAGTTCGCGTGGGGAGCGGGTGCCCAAAGGATGCCCCTTCAGCTCAGGCAACAGGTCGTGCACCTGTCCATCCTCTTCCAAAAGCCCAAACCCCGCCATGTGCATCAGGGCGTTGCCTGTGGCGGCCACCTTGGTGATGGAAGCCAAATCGTACACAGCATCCGGGGTCGTGGGATGTGTTCCGTCCAAAGTCCCGACGGTGTGGTCCACCACGATTTGACCGGCATGGGCGACCAGGACCCTCGCACCAGGCATGGCGCGCTTGTCCAGGGCGTGGTGCAGCAGGCTGTCGACCTTCGCATGGGGTTCTTCCCAAAACGCCAGGCGCCCACCCACGGGACGTCCCAATCGCATGGCGCCCTCCAAGTCAAGGCCGTCGCCCTCGTGCCACGGCGTGTTCAACGGGGTGACGGGCAGCTTTCCGCCGATGGGGGTGACGCCGGCCACGGCGTCGGCCACGGCGTGGCAGGTGCGTTCGTCGTCCTGGTAAGCCACCAAGATTCCCGCGACGTGCGGCTGAAGCGGCACGAATTCGTGCAGGGCATACGGGTTGCCCATCCACACCACCATGACGTTTCTGGGGTCGAGGTTGCGTTCTTCAAGCAGGGCGGCCATGCGAGCCAACCCTTCAGGCTGAATTCCGAAGTTCCTCGAGGGCCGGTGGCTCATCTCGGTGGCGGTGACGAGCACGTGGGTGGCTTGCGCCAAGGCCGACTGGACGTCGCGTTTGCCCAGGCCACTTCCGTCTTTTCCAACCACATGCCTTGACACGGTCCATCCCTCTCCAAGGTGTTTGGCGAGTTGAGCCTCGAGGGGGGCGCAGGACTTGGCGTGGTTGGCCAAATCCAACATCACCGCGTGGCCTTGCGTGGCTGCCCATGTCTTGGGGAACGACGTGTGTCCTGGCAACATGGTCAGGCTTTGCGCGAGCAATTCTCGGTGCACCAGTTCGGCGTGTTTGGGCTCCCAGGCAGTTCTGGTGGCGGGCACGGGTTCGCTGGCGTCGGTCCAAAGTTTGGCCAACAGCACCCGGCGGCACTTCTCGTCGATGTCCAAGGTGTCCAAGGTGCCGTCGGCCAAAGAGGCCATGGCCTCGTCGATGGCCTCTACGGGATCCCCTGGGAACAACAAAATGTCGTTGCCGGCTTTCAGCGCGTCTCGAATGCGCCGCCGTTCCCCGGCAAAGTCCGCGAACCCCTTCATGCTCATGGCGTCGGTGAACACCAAGCCTTCGAAGCCCATCTCTTGCCGCAGCAGGGTGTCGACAATCGCTGGGGAAAGGGTGGAGGGTTGGGCTTCGGTGCTGTCCAATCCCGGCACGTCCAGGTGGGCGACCATCACCCCGCCCATGCCGTGGTCGAAGGCGTGTTGGAACGGGGCCAATTCCACAGAATCCAAACGCCCGCGGTCGTGCAAAATGGATGGGAGGGTGGCGTGAGAATCGCTGTCGCTGTCGCCATGACCTGGAAAGTGCTTGGCGGTGGCAAGCACCCTTTGGTCTTGGAGGCCGTCGGCGTAGGCTTGCCCCAACTTGGACACCCATTCCACAGACTCCCCGAAGCTGCGGCTGCCAATCACCGGGTTGATTGGGTTGGAGTTGACGTCCACCACAGGGGCGAAGTTGACATGCACGCCCGTGGCGCGGAGGCTTTGTCCGACCACCTGCCCGAACATCCTGACCAACGCTTCGTTGCGTGTGGCACCCAGCGTCATGGCCCGCGGGAAAGAACGCATGCTGTCCAGGCGCATGCCCAACCCCCATTCGGCGTCGGACGAGACCATCAACGGGACTGAGGCCAAGTCTTGCAGACGCTTCAATCGTACGCGTTGGTGGTCGGGCCCGCCTTGCATGCAGATCACGCCGCCCAACCCGAGGTCGCGGGTCCAACGCTCGGCTTCTGCCCAGCCTGCCGTGTCGGTGCGGGCGTAGATGGGCACCATGAGAAGTTGGGCCACGCGCTGTTCCATGGTGAGTGTGGCCATCACGCTGTCCACAACTTCATGGGGACCGTCGAGGAACGCGGGGGACTTGGGGGAGGAAGTCGGGGAGGGGTGCTGGCCAAAGTGGCATCCCCAAAAGGCAAACAACGCCCCCAGGGTCAACGCAAGCCGGGCCATCAAGTGCGATCCGCCATGCGGGTTCGCGCCAGGGAGAGCAAGAAGTTGAATTGCTCTTCCACCGTCAAGTCGCTGTTGTCCACCACGACCGCGTCGTCGGCTTGACGCAAAGGCGCCACGGCACGTTCAGAGTCGATGCGGTCTCGGCTGAGGACGTTGTCCAAGACGTCGTCGTACGACACGTCCTTGCCCGCCAGCTGCAGTTCACGCAACCGCCTGTAGGCGCGCGTCTCTGGGTCCGCGGTCATGAAGACCTTCAGTTCCGCGTTGGGCAACACCACCGTGCCGATGTCGCGGCCATCCATGACCACGCCGCCGGCTTCGGCCATGCGTTGCTGAATGGCCACAAGTTTGGTCCTGACCTCGGGCACGCGTGCCACAAGGCTCACCTTGTTGGCCACGTCCATGCTTCGGATCTCCTTCTCGACATTCACGCCGTTCAGGTGGATTTCTGATTGCTCGGTCTTGGGGTTGTACTTGAACGCAAGGAACATGCGCTCCAGCCCTGCGCGCAACCCCACCTCGTTCACTTCGGTGTCGACGACACTGCGCTCTTTCATCGCGTGAAGGGTCGCCGCGCGGTACATCGCGCCCGTGTCGATGTAGACGTAATTGAGTTCTTTGGCCAAGGTTTTGGCCATGGTGCTCTTTCCGGCACTTGAGTGCCCGTCAATGGCGATGTTGATGCGACTGCGACCCATGCGTCGAAGATAACTTGCCCCAAGCAACAATCAGGGCCGATTTGCCCCAGATTCATCGCCTTGTTGAGGCACTTGAATCGCCAAGGCCAAATGCGTGGAGGTTCCCGCGAAGTGGTACACGCTTCTGGCCACGCTGTAGCGGAGCGCCTTGAACTGGCCTTGAAGCCCCAGAGACAGCCCATTCAGGCCAGTTCGTCCTGCGGCGACCATGGTTTTTTGGCGCTGGTGGTTGTAGCCCAAGTGCCCCGTCAACTGCGGGCCCAGCTTCAGTGTGACCCCGCCGGTCAAGTGCCGGGCGAATTGGTCTCCCCATTCCCAAAGGTCGTTGGGGATGACTTCCCCGGTCAGCGGGTCGTAGGCGTCGTCGTACGTGCCTTCTGGGGCAAGCTCCCAGGTGTTCAGCCGCTGCATGCGAAGGTGGAAGGTGAAGGGGGCGTTGGGGAAGGTTTGGGTCCAGCCCACCTGCACGTTGTGCGGCAACCGCCCTTGCGGCATGATGCCTGAAAAGTCTTCCTGAAGGCCCAGGTTGCTCACGACGAAGCCGAGGGCGCCCATCCTGTTGCGGGTGCGCCGAAGTGCCCCCAAGTCGACGCCCAAGACGCCGGCATTGACCTGCGCGAGGTTCCGAAGCCCGGTCCATCCTGTGGCGCCCAACGTCCATTGTGGCCCCAAGGCCCAAGCCGTGCCGTATTGGGCGATGTAGTCGCCTCCAGAGAAGTTCCCTGCCTCGAGGCCCGCAGCAGTGGTGCCTTCGAACGTCCCGAACGAGGCAAACCGGATGCCCACATGGGACGCGCGCTTGCCATGGTGGGCCAAAGGCCAGGTCACGGCACCAGAGCGAATCCCCGCGAAGTAGTCCAGGTAAGAGGTGTACACGTCGCGCTCCACCGCGGAATCCAACGCGCAAGGATGCACAGCCACGGACCACCCGTCGGCTTCCAAAGGGGCCACGTCCAAGCCACCCAATGCGGCATGGCGAGGCGCTGCGGCCACGTCCCAAGCCAGGGAGGTGGGGACGTCTTGCGCCCAGGTCGTGTGGAGTCCAAGCGCCAGGCTGGACACCAACACCATTCGGAGGCAGGAGTGGGCGGTCATGCTGGCAAGTTACGAGGCGACCACGTGCAGGGGGTTGTCCACTTGTTGTCCGAGCAAGGCCCTGTCCACCACTTCGCGCATCTGCGTGACGTAGGTAAAATTCAGTCCCTTGATGTAGCGAGGGTTGATGTCGTCCACGTCTTTGCGGTTGCGCTCGCACAGGATGATTTCCTTGATGCCGGCCCGCTTGGCGGCCAGGATTTTCTCTTTGATGCCGCCCACAGGCAACACTTGCCCGCGCAACGTGATTTCCCCACTCATGGCCAAGTACTTCCGGACCTTGCGCTGGGTGAAGGCGCTGGCGAGGGCCGTCAACATGGTGATGCCCGCGCTCGGACCGTCTTTGGGAATGGCGCCCTGCGGCACGTGAATGTGGATGTCCCACTTGTCGAACACGTCGGGGGTCAACCCCAGCCAATCGGCGTGGGCCTTGAGGTGCTGCAACGCGATCACCGCGGATTCCTTCATGACGGCCCCCAAATTCCCCGTCAGGGTCAACTTGCCTTTGCCCGGCGTGAGGGACGATTCAATGAAGAGGATGTCGCCGCCACGGGGTGTCCAAGCCAGGCCAGTCACCACGCCTGCCACGTCGTTGCCTTCGTACTTGTCCTTTTCCCGCGCAATGCCCAAAATGTCATGCAGGTGCTCTGCGCCGACGCTCACCTCGTGGTCTTCCTCGAGGGCAATTTGTTTGGCGCGGTGACGCACGAGTTTGGCCAGCCGCTTGTCCAAGCCCCGCACCCCGCTTTCGTTCGTGTATTGTTCCACCACAGCTTGAATGGTGGCCACGGGCACCTTGAGGCTTGCAGGCGCGAGTCCTGAGGCGTTGAGGTGCTTGGGCAAGAGGTGCTGCTTGCCGATTTGCACCTTCTCTTCCAGCGTGTACCCACTGACGTCGATGATTTCCATGCGGTCCCGAAGTGCGGGCTGGATGGTGCTCAAGTCGTTGCACGTGGCCAAGAACATGACCTTGCTCAGGTCGTAGTCCAAGTCGAGGTAATTGTCGTGGAAGGTGTGGTTTTGCTCAGGGTCGAGCACCTCGAGCAGGGCGGAGGAAGGGTCGCCGTGGTGGTCCCTGCCCAACTTGTCGATCTCGTCCAAGATGAACAGCGGGTTGCTCGTGCCCGCTTTCTTGAGGTTTTGAAGCACCCGTCCCGGCATGGCGCCGATGTACGTCTTGCGGTGGCCGCGGATTTCAGCTTCGTCGCGCAACCCGCCCAAGCTCATGCGGACGTATTTCCGTCCCAGCGCTTCGGCGATGCTGCGTCCCAAGGAGGTCTTGCCCACCCCTGGAGGGCCGTACAGGCAGAGGATGGGGGCTTTCATGTCGCCCTTGATTTTGAGCACCGCCAAGTGTTCAATGATGCGCTCCTTCACTTTTTCCAACCCGTGGTGGTCTTGGTCCAACACCGCTTGGGCGTGGGTCAAGTCGAAGTTGTCGTCGGAGACCTCGTTCCAAGGAAGTTCGAGCATCACGTCCAGGTAGTTGGACTGCACGCTGTACTCGCTGCCCTGGGGGTTCATCCGTTCCAGCTTGCCAAGTTCCTTGTCGAAGGCCGCTCTGGCGTGGTCGGGCCAGTGTTTATCCGCCGCTTTGGCGCGCTTCTCCTGAATTTCTTCCTTCAACGGGTTGGCCCCCAACTCGTCCTGGATGGTCTTCATCTGCTGGTGAAGGAAGAACTCGCGCTGCTGCTGGTCGAGGTCGGTTTTGACCTTGGCGTGGATGTCCTGCTTCAGGGAAAGCATGTGCTTCTCCTTGTGCAGCAACTCCAACACCGTTTGGGCGCGTTTTCCGAGGTCGACTTCTTCGAGAATGCGCTGTTTCTCGTCCACCTTCACCTGCATGTTGCTGCCGATGAAATTGACCAAAAACCCCAGGCGGTTGATGCCCTTGATGGCCTCGGCAGCTTCCGTGGGGATGTTGGGGTTCATTTCAATGAGCTCGGCGGCCAAATCCCGCAAGCTCTCCACCATGGCCTGGCCCTCTTTTTCAGGCAGGGGCTCTTCAGTCCCCCCGTACGCCGAGACTTTGGCCTTGAGGTAAGGTTCTTCTTGGATGACTTCGTCCCACTTGAACCGTTGTTGCCCTTGAAGGATCACGGTGTTGGTGCCGTCGGGCATCTTCAACATCTTCATGATGCGGGCCACCGTGCCGACGTTGTTCAATTCGTCCGGCCCCGGCACCTCGGTGTCGTCTTCCTTTTGGCTCACCACCCCAATCACCTGGTCTGCCTTGTTCGCTTCTTTGATCAGCCGCACGGACCTGTCTCGCCCCACACTGATCGGAATCACCACCCCGGGAAACAGCACGGTGTTGCGAAGCGACAGCAGCGGGAGCACCTCTGGAATGTCGGTTTCCTGCATGGCCGTTTCATCCTCTTCAGTCAAAATGGGGATGAATTCTTGGTCCTGGGTGTCGCTCAGTTTGATGTTCATGGTCAGGGCGTGTGTGGACATGCACTGGTCAAACGCCGTGCCACCTGACTTGTTGCGACAGCTTGGCAGACTTATTTTGAAAAGAGTGCCCGAATGGCATGTTCCTCGCTGGCGGACATGGTTTGCTTGCGGCGCGCCATGACTTTTCGCGCCACGTCAAGGCCCTTGTCAAGGTCGATTTGGTCGTCGCCGTCCACGCCCCACTGGAAGCTGGGAACGTGGCGAGGAGGCGTCCGCTCCCCAAACACATTGGCCATGACCCCAACCACGGTGGCCGTCGAAAACGCGGTGTGAATGGCGGTTTTGCTGTGGTCGCCCATCAACAAGCCGCAGAATTGGCGTCCCTTGGGTTCAAAGGACTGGCTGTCCTCGCTCCACTCGGCAATCACCCCGTAGGTGTTCTTCAGGTTGCTGCACGTGGTCTCGGCCCCAAGGTTGCACCACGACCCAAGCACCGCGTTGCCCAAGAACCCGCCGTGGGCCTTGTTGGACCAGTCGTGAACGACCACGTTGCTCAATTCGCCGCCCATTTTGCAGCCTTGGCCCACAGTGGTCGCACCGTAGACCAAGGTGCCCATGCGCAGTTGGGACCCTTCCCCAAGGGCAAAGGGGCCACGGACGCGACATCCCTCCATGATTTCTGCGCCGGGGCCCACCACGATGGGGCCTTGTTCTGTGTTCAAGCTGACGTCCCGCAGCACCGCCCCGGGGGCCAGCCACACGCTGGACATGGGGCCGTGGATGCGCACACCTTGGGCTTGCCAAGCTTCGCGCTCCTCTTCTTGCAACGCGCGGAGTCGCCACGCGAGCTGAAGCCTGGACAAGTCCTCCTCCAACCCCAACCCGCAGAGCTCAAAGAGGTGGGCGGCGTCGTTCAACCAAGGGGCGTCGGCCGGCAATTCTTGCACGTTCACCGCTTCCGCACCATGCAGGGCGACCAGCTCGCCTTGGCGCGTCAGGCCGTCTCCATCTGACAGATTCAACACGGTCATCGCGTTGTCGTGGGTGGGCATGAGCCGTGAATGAATTCGAATGTGGGGGTTGTCCCGCAAGACTTCTTGCCATTGTTTTGCAATGGTCCGTACTCCAAAATGAAGCTCTTGCACCCCCTTGAGGGCGTTCAATGGATAGAATTCGGCCGAATCACCGTTGTCCAAGAACCTTGTATCTGCCATGGAGCAAACTTATGATGTGAACCAAAGGCCCGAAAAGGGTGTTCACATTTTTGCACCGCATCACATTGTACAGGAGGACCGCGTGAAGCAAGAATTTTCAATCAAAGATTTGGAGAACCTCTCTGGGGTCAAGGCGCACACCATCCGTGCCTGGGAACAGAGGTACGCCCTCTTGAACCCCAACAGGTCGTCCACGAACATCCGGACCTACGGCGGAGAGGACTTGAAAAGGCTGCTCAACGTCGCACTGCTCCTGGAGCGTGGGCTGAAAATTTCCAAAATCGCAGGGTTGTCGCCCAAGCAATTGGCCCAGATGGTCGCGGAAGGTCCGAGTGTCGCGGATGAAGGCGGAGAGGCGCTGGCGAAGCAGCGGCTGAAGCTCGCCATGATGACTTACGACGAGACGCTGTTTCGCGGCACCATGCAAGAATGCGTGGACCGGTTGACCTTCGACGGCGCGGTGCTGAGTGTGGCCTTGCCCTTTTTGGCGGAAGTGGGTGTGCTTTGGTTGACCGACACCATTTGTCCTGCCCATGAGCATTTCATGAGCAACCTCCTTCGTCAAATGCTCTTCGCCGAAATCCACAACGCCCCCGTTCCGGAGGGGCAAGAGAATGGCAAGGTGATTGTGCTGTATTTGCCGGAGCGCGAGATCCACGACATCTCCTTGCTGTTCCTCCACCACCTCTGCAGGTCTGCGGGGCGTCAAAGTGTGTTCTTGGGCCAGAGTGTGCCTTTTGACGACTTGGCGAACGTGGCTGCCCAGTTCGAGGACGTGTGTTTTGTGTCGTATTGCACAACGTCCCCTGCGGCGGATCAAGCCCAGGATTACGTGGATCGAATCGACCGGACGTTTGCCGGATCGGACGTGACGTTTCACCTCGGCGGTGGGGTGTTCAAAAAGGCGGCTGGAGGCGCCAACACCACCGTGCACGCCGATGGAGCGAGCCTTGTGCAAAAGATTTTGCACTGATCCATCTTTTTTGGAGTAGGTTTAATGTGTTGGTTTTCAGGATTTCCTGAGAAAATGTTCAACGTTTTTTGAAAAACGTTCAACAAAAAGTTGGCGCGAGGAAAGGTTTGTTTAATCTTTGCTCCAGTTCGTTAAACAAAAAACGGTTTGTGATGAGCACCCTCGAATTCAATCAACTCTTGGTCAGCCAGTCTGACTTCCTGCGCGGTTTTGCACTCGGTTTCACCCGCAACGGGGCCGACGCGGACGACCTGGTTCAAGACACCATGGTCAAGGCTCTGCGGTACAAGAACAACTTCAAGGAGGGGACGAACATGAAAGGGTGGCTGTACACCATCATGCGCAACATCTTCATCAACAACTACAAGCGCAAGAAGTTTCAGAACACGGTGCTCGACAGCACGGAGAACCAATACTTCATCAACGCGAGCCAAGATTATCGCGTGGACACGGTGACCACAGAAATCAACCAGTCCGACATCCTTGGCGCCATCAACGAGCTCAAGCCAGACTTCCGCAAGCCGTTCACCATGTTCCTCGACGGGTACCATTACGACGAGATTGCGGCAGAAATGGAAATCCCCATGGGCACCGTGAAATCACGCATTTTCCACGCCCGCAAAAAGCTCTCTGCTTCTTTGGTGGATTACCAAAATTGAGGCGCCCCGTCACACCGCTTCTTCTTGTATCTTGACGGCAGAGTTGACCACCTGCCATGCTTGAACATTTCAACCGCTTTCTGGCGTTGCCCTTGCTGGCCATGTCGTCCTTTGGGGCCTTGGCTCAAGTGGACGTGGACCAAAGCTTGACCATCGAGCAGTACGTCAACGACGTGTTGCTTGGAGAGGGGGTCAGTGCCACCAACATCAATTTCATCGGCTCCACCGAGCAAATCGGTTACATGACGGGAGGCGACAACGTGGGCTTCCCCATCGACGGCGGCCTGGTGTTGAGTTCGGGCAACGCCGCGGACGCCTTTTGCGCCGGGGCAGGATGCTTGAATTGCACCGGAGGCAACCCCACAGACAACGACTTGTTGGACATTGCGAACAGCGTGCCACCTCTGATTGGTCAGGCGTTCTCGGTGACCAGTGTCAACGACTTGTGCGTGTTGGAATTCGATTTTGACCCGGCTGGGGACTACGTGTCGTTCAACTACGTGTTCGGGTCCAGTGAATACGAGGCTTGGGAAAACTCTCAGTACAACGACATTTTCGCCTTCTTCCTTTCGGGGGCCGGCATCAATGGGCCTTACGACGCACCTGGGGCGTTCCCGGGTCAGGCCATCAACATCGCAAGCGTTCCTGATTCAGATCCTGAACTGCCCATCACCATCAGCTCTGTGAACGGCGCCCTGAATGCGGAGTATTACATCCTGAACGAGGCGCCAGACGACGTCTGCATGAACGGGTACACCACTGTGTTGACTGCGGTGTATCCTGTCATTTGCGGGGAGACGTACCACATCAAGTTGGCCATTGGCGACGGAACGGACACGATTTTGGATTCTGTGGTGATTTTGGAGGAAGGCAGCTTTGGGTCGCCCATTCCGACCACGTACGAGTCGCAAGCGGCTCCTGAGTGCGACCCTGACCCCAACGACGACCAAATCATTTACTGTGCCTGGGAGGATTGCGGCCCGGCCACCATCACCATCAGCCGGCCCTGCGCGGTGTCGTCGCTCTTTCCGTTCCCCTTCGATTTGACGGCGGCGCCAGGCTCGGAAGCCACCCTAGACGAGGACCTTCTTGGATTGCCATCTTCGGCGGCCATTCCTGTGGGGGAATACGGCATCTCCTTGACGTTCGAAGTGCCCCAAGACGACATCGATGAAGGCACAGAGACGCTGTACTTGAAGGTGACGAGCGGGACGATTGAGAGCGAGATCACCATCATCATCTACGACACGCCTCCCTTTGAGGCCACCATGCCTGAACTGGTGACGGTGCCATGCGACCAGTCGGAGGAGGTGTGCATCGAACTGATTCAAGACCCGGCATACGCCTATCCACCTGTGGATTATTACTGGACCATCAACGGGGTGGATTTCGGGTCGGACCAGTGCGTCAACTACCAATCGTTGACCAGTTCGTTGATGGAAGTGTACATGGAAGACGGCTGCGGGCGGGAGGTCTACCTCCAGGGCTTGTTTGAAGTGCCGTACGACGCCCTTGAACTGACCATGCCCAACGACACCTTGTTGTGCAATGGCGCTGCGGCGGTCATGGAACTTGAAATTCAAGGTGGCCAACCGCCCTACCAAATCCAATGGGACGACTTCAACGACGAGGAATTGATTCACGTGGTCGATCCTGACGAAAGCACGGAGTACGAAGTGGTGGTGGTCGACAACTGCGATTATTCGGAGTTCGCGTCCACCAAGGTGGACGTGCAGACGGTCAAAACGACCATCGTGCGGGAGAGCCTTGGCGACGACACTTACGCCTTTGATGTCTTGACCGACCCAGTGGAGCCCTTCGAGGGGGCGTACTTCTACGTCTGGGAATTCGGAGACGGCAACGTGGCTTATGAGCGTGCACCCACCCACACGTACGACGGGTTGTCCCAGTATGAAGCCAAGGTGTATGTCACGACCAACATTGGTTGTTCCGACGACGCGGTCATGGAC
>CBFHQO010000028.1:0-16057 GCA_965658045.1 uncultured Flavobacteriales bacterium
GCACGACGTGTCGATCTCCGGCTCGTTGTCCCGATGCCACCCCATGGCGTCCTGGCCGTCGCGGTACCCGTTCACCAAGACGGCGTTGAAGTCGAAGCCCGCGGCCTCTCCCACCTCAGCAGCGAGGTCGGCGATGGCGCCTTCCAACGGGCGTGCGGGCCATTGTACGGAGGCGTAAGCATAGGCTGGGCCCCACCACGCAGTCAGCCGAGGCTCCTTGTGCCATTTCCCAAACACCCGAATGTCGTTCTGCGACCAACCTGACCCGGCCTCGCCGACCCAGTCCCACCATGTCGCCAAGTCGAGGTGCTCAAACTCTTGGGGTTGAATCCAGCAAGACGCCTGCTTGCTGTGAAGGTCTTCCTCCAACACGACCCTGCAAGCCTGGGGCCAAAGCTCAGCCATGAACGACGACAAGCCAAACGTACGCGGCGTAGATGGCCACGTACAGGCCACCGGCGATTCGGCCGATTTGCCCTTTGCCCAACCAGATGATTGGCGCCAAAAGGAGAGCGGCCCCAAGCATCCACCAGATGTCATGCTCCGGCACGACAGGGCTGGCTTCGATGCCACCGACGGTGGCCGTGGCACCCAGCACGAGGAAGATGTTCAGGATGTTGGATCCAACGAGGTTGCCCATGCTCAAAGGACCGTTGCCACGCAAGGCTGCAGTCAGGGAGGCGACAATTTCGGGGACACTTGTCCCAAACGCGACGACGGTGACCCCAACCACGTGCGTGCTGATGCCCCAGCTCAGGGCGATGTCTTGTGCCCCCCGGATGAAAGCCTCGGACCCGAAGTAGAGCCCAACACAGCCCAGGGCCAAGAGGCCAGCCAACATGGCGTAAGACTTTCCTGCATCGCCCATGTCCTCCATCATGTCTTCCACGGCCTCCTTGGTTTGTGCAGAGTCGGCGTGCCGGCGTGCCCGAAGGAGTTGTCCCCCCAAGTATAGAAGCGCCCCGGCAAACAACACCACACCTTCACCAGGAGAAATGACGAGGTCCCACACCGAGGCCAAGAACACCATCGACGCGGCAATCATGACCCACCAGTGCAATTTCAAGTCGACCCATTTCACGACCACTGGACTGACGATGGCGGTCATCCCCAATGCCAAGCCTAGGTTGGCCACATTCGACCCCAGCACGTTGCCAATGGCGATGGAGCCGTCCCCAGCTGACATGGCTTGCAGGGAGGCAAACAGCTCAGGTGTGCTGGTGCCAAATGCCACAACGGTCAGTCCCACCAGCAAAGGAGGAATGTTCGCCTTGAGTGCCAAGGCCGAAGCTCCTTGCACCAGGAATTCTCCTCCCAGAACGAGAATCACAAGCCCTCCCAAGAACCACAGCCACATCATGAGGTGACGGGGTTGTTCATCGGACCATCTCCCATGTTGGCTTGAGGCTCATCATCGGCGTTGCCCTTGGACTGTTGCACGTTGGTAAACCCTCTTGGGTCGCGCTTGGGCCGGTCGTCTGCGAGAATTTCACGCTGGATGTCTTCTGTGGCGTTGCGGAAGGTGCGCACGACTTCTCCCATGCTTTTGGCCAGGGAAGGGATCCCCTTGGCTCCGAAAAGGAGGAGGTACACCACGAAGATGAAGACCAGTTCAGTCGCGCCCATGAAGGGCAAAAGTACGTCACTCTGACCGGTGTCAGTTCGTCGTTCCCCACAGGAGGAGGAAGTTCATGAGGTCCACAATCTGGACCAAGCCGTCCCCGTTGAAATCTGGGCAAGGCGTGTAGGTGCACGTGCCGTTGTCCACGGTGGCAATGGCGTCGTAGTTCAAGGCAGCCTCGTCCGTGCAGCCAGGGAAGAGGCAGAGGCCCTCGTCGTGAGTGGCCGCAGGGTCGTAGTTGATCGCCGCCGGATACATGCATCCTTCCACGCCGCAACAACCTTCTCCTTCACACGGGGTGACCGTGGTCAACAAGATGTCGATGTCGATGGGTTGTGCTTCACAACCGAAGGGCACACCATTGGCATCTACGAAGGGCGCAAAAGTGTTGTAGACGTTCAAGAAGATGATGAGGTCTTCCAATTGCACGATGCCATCTCCGTTGAAATCGGCACTTGAAGGCACGTTGGTGCACAAGTCGTCAAAATTGCTGTTGGCGGAGGGGTTGTAGTTGGGGAAGCTTGGATCCAAGCACCCCTCAAACAAACACAGGCCGTTGTCTTGAGTGGCTGCGTCATTGTAGTTGAGGGCTCCCGGGTAGATGCATCCCAAACATGACTCGAAGTCGCACGTGTTGTTGTCGAAGGTTGCTGTGGCGTCGTAGTTGCACGCGCATGCGTCCATGCACCCAGCGCACGAGGTGAAGTCACATTCTCCAGGATAAACGGCATCGGGTTGGTAGTTGCAAGCCCCAGCAATCAGACAGCCTGTGCACGACTCGAATTCGCAGCTTCCATCGTCGAGGTTGGCGAGCGGGTTGTAATTGCAAGCCCCCTCCGTTGCACAGCCAGGCACCGCTGCGATGCAACTTCCATCGTCGTCGGTGGCATCGTTGTTGAAGTTGATCGCGCTGGGATCGGTGCAGCCTGAGACTTCGTCGAAGTTGCAGACCCCATCGTCGTCGTCGTCCAAGCAGACGCCATCGCAGTCAAACCCTGCGAAAGGAAATTCACAGACTCCGCTGTAGATCGCATCGGCATCGTAGTTGCATGCGTCTTCGTTCAAGCAACCCACGCATGACTCGAAGTCACATGAATCGTCGTCCACATTTGCTGTGGCATCGAAGTTGCACGCGTTTGGAATGGTGCAACCCAAATACACACAGCTGCCATCCAAGGTGGCGTTGGGGTCGTAGTTGTCAGCTTCCGGATCGGTGCAGCCCACACAACTCGTGAAATCACAGACGCCGGCGATGGTGGCCGCTGGATCGTAATTGCAAGCCTCGGGAAATTGGCAGCCTTGACAACTGACAAATTCGCAGCTGCCGTTGTCAAAATTGACCTCTTCATCGTAGTTGCATGCCACGGGATTTGAACACCCAAAGACCAGGCATGAGAGGTAATCGCACGAGCCGTCGTCAATGGTGAACAAGGGGTCGAAATTGCATGCATTCATGTCTGTGCAACCCACGCAGCTGAAGTCGCAACTCCCGTCGTCGATGGTCACAAACGGATTGTAATTGCAAGCATAAATGAGGGTGCAGCCAGCCGTCTCGAACTCATCGCAGATGCCATCTTGATCCGCGTCACTCAGGCAAATTCCCTCGCAATTGTATCCTTCTTCAGGATACACACACTCTGCGGCATAAAGCGCGTTGGGCTCGTAGTTGCATGCCGATTCAGACAAGCAGCCAGCGCAAGATTCAAACTCACAGGAACCGTCGTCGACATTGGCGGAGGCCACGTAGTTGCATGCGCTGGCAAGTGTGCAGCCCTCGATCGCTTCAACGCAAGAGCCATCTTCGTCTGTGGCCAAAGGATCGAAATTGAAGGCTTCGCTATCCGTGCAGCCTGCCACCTCGTCGAAGTTGCAGACTCCATCCTCGTCGTCATCGTAACATGCTCCGGTGCAATCAAACCCCACGAAGGGGAACTGGCAGCCTCCGTTGTACAATGCACTTGGGTCGAAGTTGCATGCATCTTCGTTCAAGCAACCCACGCAGGACAGGTATTCGCATTCGCCGTCATCTTGAGTCGCTTGTGGATCAAAGTTGCATGCCGTGGGCACTGTACAACCCAAGAACACGCACTCCCCGGGGAGGGTGGCTTCAGAATCGTAATTGTCCGCGTTTGCATCGGTGCAACCGACGCAACTGGTGTACTCGCAGAATGCCGCAATGGTGGCCTCGGGGTCGTAGTTGCAGGCGCCTTCCAGTGTGCACCCGGCACAAGACTCAAAATCGCAGGTGCCGTTGTCAAAGTCTGCCTCAGGGTTGTAGTTGCAAGCCAGTTCGTTGGCACAATCGAACACAAGGCAGCTCAAGTACTCGCATGAGTTGTCGTTTGCATTTGCGCTCGACTCAAAATTGCAGGCGTTGTCATCAATGCATCCCAGAATCACAAACTCGTCACAAATGACCGCACCCTCGTTTTCACCACTTTGGTAGGTGTATGCGGAGGGATGCAGGCAACTTCCTTCGCAGTCGTAACCTGCAATGGGGAACTCGCAGGGGCCCACATACAAAGCTGAAGCATCGTAATTGCAACCGCTGGGGTTGAGACAGCCTGAACATGACTCGTACTCACAGCTGCCGTTGTCTTGGTTTGCCGAATCGTCGAAGTTGCAGGCTGTCAAGTCGAGGCAGCCAGGGGTGGGGGATACGCAAGAGCCGTCGTTCTCCGTGGCACTTTCGTCATAGTTGAGCGCTTCAGGCTCAGTGCAGCCCTCCACTTCAAAGTCGTCACAAACGCCATCCTGGTCTGAGTCCAAAAGACAATTTCCGTCGCAGTCGTATCCGTCGGATGCAAACGTGCACTCCCCAGAAAGGGTGGCCTCTGCATCGTAATTGCATGCCGTTTCAATTTGGCATCCAGCACATGAGAGCTGTTCGCAGCTGCCGTCGTTCACAGTGGCCAACGGGTCGTAGTTGCAAGCATAGAAAATGGTGCATCCTGCATACAAACATGCATCCACTGACGTTCCGTCATCTTGAACAACGAATGCAGGAATGGTGGCGGATGCGTCGTAGTTGAAGGCGTCTGGGTCCATGCAGCCCGTGCAAGAATCGAAATCACACATCCCGGGCAGGGTGGCTTCGGGGTCGTAGTTGCATGCACCCTCAGTCATGCACCCAAGACAAGACGTGAAGTCGCACGAATTGTCCTGAATCAAGGCGGTTGGGTCATAATTGCACGCACCTTCAACGGTGCATCCAAACCCCAAGCAAGACAAGAACTCGCACGAGCCATCGTCTTGAGTGGCCTCTGAATCAAAATTGCAAGCAGTCGAAATGGTGCATCCCAGACACGAAGTGGATTCACAAGATCCATCGTCCACATTGGCATTTGGATCGTAGTTGCACGCACCTGGGGTGCTGCAGCCTTCGACGACGGGCACGCATGAACCATTGTCTTCTGTGGCTTCTGGGTCGTAGTTCAGGGCTGTTGGATCGGTGCAGCCATTCACCTCAAATTGGTTGCAAACGCCGTCACCGTCTGTGTCGAGCAGACACACCCCGTCGCAGTCGTAGCCAAATTCAGCAAAGACGCATTGGCCGCTTGCCACCGTCGCATTGGGATCGTAGTTGCACGCAAAAAATTGTGTGCACCCCACACAGGACTCGAAATCACACTGCCCGTCGTCGGTGTTGGCCAAAGGCGCGAAATTGCAGGCCGAATCGTCCAAGCACCCAAGGGTGACAGGCACACAAGATCCATTGTTCTCTGTGGCGTTGCTGTCGTAGTTGAAGGCATCTGGATCGTCGCATCCCGGCACTTCAAATGGATTGCACACCCCGTCACCGTCGGTGTCACTTAAACAATTGCCGTCACAATCGTATCCGTTTTCTGGAAAGAGGCACTCTCCACCTGCCACAAGAGCTGTGGGGTCGTAGTTGCACGCTGAAATCAACAAACAGCCAGACGGCAGGCAACTCAAGAAGTCGCAACTGCCGTCATTCACGGTGGCATTCACGTCGAAGTTGCACGCACCAGAATTGGTGCATCCCAGAATCTCACACGATCCGTCGTCGATGAGGGCGTCGGCGTCGTAGTTGGATGCGCTTGGGTCGGTGCATCCACGGCAGCTGATGAAGTCGCATGAGCCGTTGTTGATGGTCACCTCAGGGTCGTAATTGCACGCTGAGGGTAAGTTGCAGCCTGCACAAGACAAAAAGTCACAGGAGCCGTTGTTGTAGACCGCATTGGGGTTGAAGTTGCACGCGAAGGGGTTGGTGCAGCCAAACACAAAACAGCTCGAATAATCGCACAGAGCCGCGTTGTCGCCGAAGGTGGCCGCTGGATCATAGTTGCACGCACTTGGGTCTGTGCACCCTTCCAACTCCAAGGCGTCACAAATTCCATTTTCATTGACGTCCGCAATGCAATTGCCGTCGCAGTCATAGCCTTCTTCGGGAAGCACGCAGGGGCCCTCGTTCCATTCCAAGTCAGGGTTGAAGTTGCACGCCATGGCATTGAAGCACGGGTTGAACACGCAGGACCCGTCGTCCTCTGTGGCTGAGGGATCGTAGTTGAACGCGCTTGAGTCGGTGCAGCCTGGCGTCACTTGCCCGAACGATGCCAAGGGGACATGCACGAGAAAACACAGGACCGTGCCTAGCAAGGCCTCCGAGAGGCGATGCAAACACGATTTAGGATGTGCCACAAACGCGATCATCTGGTGGTTGTCAATGGTCATGAGCCGAAGCTGAGCAGTCGAGTTACATAATAAATTTACGACATTTTGTCGACGAAGGTTTCATTATGCCTGATAATTCTGCATAAAGATAAGATGAGTATGCCTGGTTCCAAGCCCTAAGTTGCTGAAAACCAGAGCGCATTGGGGCACAAAAAAACCAGACCCGAAGGGCTGGTTTTTGAATTTCAATGGGAGCGTGTCTTTAGCTGGTGGCGCGCTTGCTGAAATCCAGCACGCTTGGTGTCGCGATGAAGATGGAAGAGTACGTTCCCACCACAACACCCACCATGAGTGCGAAGACAAAGCCCTTGATGTTGTCGCCTCCGAAGAGGAAGATGGTCAACAACACCACGAACGTGGAGAGCGAGGTGTTGATGGTCCGGCTCAAGGTGCTGTTGAGGGCGCTGTTCATAAGCTCCTCGTCGCCTTTCTTGCTTCTGTACAACCCCATGTACTCACGGATGCGGTCAAACACCACCACCGTGTCGTTGATGGAGTAACCGATGACCGTCAAAATGGCGGCGATGAACGCCTGGTCAATTTCCATGGTGAAGGGGAGGATGCCCCAGAAGATGGAGAACACCGACAGCACCACAATCACATCGTGCACCATGGCGATGAGTGCACCGAGGCCATACTGCCACTTCCGGAATCGGAAGAAGATGT
The DNA here is from genome assembly GCA_965658045.1 of uncultured Flavobacteriales bacterium. Classification (GTDB taxonomy): domain Bacteria; phylum Bacteroidota; class Bacteroidia; order Flavobacteriales_D; family Sanyastnellaceae; genus UBA11663. The sequence goes on from CBFHQO010000028.1 coordinate 6,983, forward strand.
ACAAGAAGATGATGATCAAAGAGAAGATGGTCGCGTTCTGAGCTCCGCTGCGGAAGTCGTCGGATATGGTGCTGTCCACCTTGTTGTACATGTCCACGCTGTACCCCGTGCCGAGCGAGCCCAAGCCTGAGGCCAACGCGGCGTTGATTTGCTCGTCCACGTCTTCTGCCTCGCTGTCAATCATGAAGTTGGTCATGATGCGAAGCTTCTCGGGGGAATCTTTCGTTTGAACGAGGGGGTTGCCAGGCACGCCGTCCTCGGTGAAGGCGGCGGACAGGGCGCCGCGCACGGCCTCAGCGTCGACGGCCTCGTCGAAGCTCACATCGAAGGTGGTGCCTCCAGAGAACTCCACGCCGTAGTTGAGGCCCTTGGTGGTCAGGGAGCCGATGCCAGCCACGATCACAATGGCGCTCAGCACGTAGAATCGGCGGCGGTTGCCAATGAAGTTCACCGCTGTGTTCGTGAACCAGTTCTTGGTGGCCTCCGTGTAGAAGCTGATGCCCTTCTTGTTCTCAAGGCGAGAGAAGAAGATGAGGCGTGTCAACACAATTGCGCTGAAGAGCGACGTGAAGATGCCGATGATCAACGTGGTCGCAAACCCGCGGATGGCGCCGCTTCCGAAGCTGTACAACACAAATGCGGTGAGCAACGTGGTGATGTTCGCGTCGATGATGGCGCTGTACGCCTTCGCATAGCCTTCTTTCAGGGCGACCATCAGGCCTTTTCCACCGCGCATCTCCTCGCGGATGCGCTCGTAGATGAGCACGTTGGCGTCAACCGCCATGCCGATGGTCAAGACGATGCCTGCAATGCCCGGGAGGGTCAGTGCAGCGCCCAATGAGGCCAACGCTCCGATCAAGAAGAAGAGGTTGGCGATCAAAGCCACATTGGACACCAAGCCGGCGCCGCGGTAGTAGAAGATCATGTAGGCCAACACCACCAAGAGGGCGATGACGAAGGAGCTCAAGCCGGCGTTGATGTTCTCTTCACCGAGCTGCGGTCCCACGCTCACCTCGTCCACAATGCGGGCAGGGGCGGGGAGAGAGCCGGCCTTCAAGAGTCCAGCGAGGTCCTCTGCTTCAGCCAACTTGTCTTCTGCAGACTGGCCAGAACCAAAGCTGATTTGGGAACGGCCGTTGGTGATGGCGGTTTGCACGTTGGGGGCGCTGAACACGAGGTTGTCCAACACGACGGCCACAGCACGGTTGTTTTCGTTGGCGCAGCGCTCGGTCATTAGGCCCCAAGCCACAGCACCTTCGCTGTTCATGGTCATGCTGACCACCACGTCGCCAATCTCGTCGTAGCTGACGCGGGCATCCACGATGCTTTTGCCGCTCAACTCCGCCTTGCCTTTGCCTGATGGGTCCTTGATGGCGAAGAGTTGGGCCACGTTGGTGGCAGGCTTGGCTTCCCACAAGAGGCGCAGGTCGCTGCCCAAGGCCTCACGGGCTGCGGGCTGGCTCAACAAGTCGTTCACGCGGTTGGTGTCGCTGGCCAAGGTGTAACCTACCACGGCAGAACGGCGTCCCAACTCGAGTTGGAGGACAGAGAAGAGTGGGTTCTTGGCGCGGAGCTGGTCCTGGGTCAAGGTCGAGTCTGCCGGCGCGTCTTCACCGAAGAGCTCAGGGCTCTGCGCTTGGGCCAACGCTTCGTTGGCGGCGCCGAGGCGGCCGATGACTTCGTCGTTGAAGTAAGTTTCCCAGAATTCAAGGTTGGCCGTGCTCTTCAACTGCTTGCGTGCGCGCTCGCGGTCGTCGATGCCAGGCAACTCCACGAGGATGCGGCCGTTTTGGAGTTTCTGCACGTTGGGCTGGGCCACGCCGAGTTGGTCGATCCGCTTGCGGATGATGCTCTCGGTGTTGTCGATGGCGGTTTGGGCTTCCGCGCGGAGGATTTCAAAGATCTCGCCGTCCGAGCTCTTCGCAGGGAAGAGGTCTTTGTTCTCCATGTTGTGGAAAATGCGCCACAACTCCACCTCAGGCGCGCGCTCGGTCCAAGCACGCTCGAACAACGTCACGAAGTCGTCGCCCGTGGTCTTGCGCAGGGCCTTGGCGTCGGCCAGGGCGCCGCGGAAGTCCGCGTTGTCGCTGTAGTCGGACAAGGCCACGATGAGGTCAGGCAAGCTGACTTCCAGGGTGACGCTCATGCCGCCTTTCAGGTCGAGGCCGAGGTTGAGCTCTTGCTCCTTGACGTGGCGGTACGAGTGCCCAAACACCGGGTAGATCTCCGCGGTGGCGCTGTCGCGCAAGAACTCGCGGGCTGCTTGGGCCGCGGCTTCGTCGAAGGTTTGGTCTCCGAGTGCGCCTGCACTTTCCAAGGAGTCGGCCACGTAGGCTCCGTATTCATCTGCCGTGGTTTCAAATCCACTCGCCACCCAGTTGAAGGACAGGGTGTACAACGTCGCAAAGGCCAACAGCACAGTGAAGACGACAAGAATGTTCTTATTCTGCATGATCGCTAGGGTTCATTTTCAGGTGCGCGAATATAATCAAAAAATCCAGGCGCGGCGCGCGAAAAGCATACCTTCGTGGCATGCAAAAGGTTACGCGGAGCCGAGGTTTTTGGGTGCGGGTGATGGTCCTTGTCGTGTGGAACGCTGGAGCCATGCAAGCGGCCTTGGCCCAAACCTCTGCAGACGTCCAGTTGGCCGTGCTGCAGTACCGGGGTGGTGGCGATTGGTACGCCAACCCCACGGCGGTGCCCAACCTTGTGGACTTCTGCAACACCGAGATGGGCATGTCCCTCAGCGACGAGGTGCCCTACGTGGAGGTGGGGTCGCCTGACCTCTTCAACCACCCCTGGGTGCACATGACCGGTCATGGCAACGTGCTGTTTTCCAACCGAGAAGCGGAGCAGTTGCGCACCTACTTGCAAGCGGGAGGGTTCCTGCACATCAGCGACAATTACGGCATGGACGTGTACGTGCGCGCCGCGATGGCCAAGGTCTTTCCAGACGCGGAATGGGTGGAAGTGCCGTTCGACCATCCGGTCTACCACCAGCAGTTTGACTTCGCCCAGGGCTTGCCCAAAATCCACGAGCATGACGATTTGCCGCCGCGCGGATTTGGCCTTTTTCACCAAGGGAGGTTGGTCTGTTTTTACGACCACGAATGCGACCTCGGCGACGGCTGGGAAGATTACCAAGTGCACCGCGATCCTGAAGAAGTGCGGCTAGAGGCCCTCCGCATGGGGGCCAACCTGATCCGTTACGCCATGGGCGGGGCGGGGGGACTCTGAGGGGTCAAGCTCACCCGCGTGAGGCCCTTGTCGTCCAAACGCTTCGACAGTACCAAGCCTTGCGTCGCCATGGCGTCCACAAGTGGCGTCCACGTGTCCTCGGTGCCTTCGGCGTGGTCGCGTCGGAGGTCGTCCAGCGGTTCGCCCGCGACTTCCGCCAGGACGTTCCAGTATTCAGAGGTTACAAGTCCTTTGCGAGGTCGTCCAAAGCGTTCCCACAGCAACTTCATTGCGGTGCTCAGCGAAGCTCGTCCATTGGTGGTGGCCATGATTCGGCAGTCGCACAGGACGGCCAAGACGGCGCCTTCGACGTAGATGCTGCCCTTGCGCCCAGGCACGCCGAGGCGATACCCATCCAGCCAAGTGTCAAAGCTCGACGCGGCGACGCTCATGTTGAGCCTGCCAGGGTTGTTCAGGTGCCGTTCCAGGAGTTTGGTCATCAAGCCGCACCACCCTTCCAAATCGATTACCCCTGCTTCAAACAGGAACAAATCGCCCATGTAGGTGGTCACGCCTTCAGCGATGTACCCCAATTCAGAGGGACATGCTTGGGTGAAATCGTAGGGCATCCACTCTGCAGGGCGGATGCGTTTGACGTTCCAAGCGTGGTACAATTCATGGCTGGCGATGCCGATGATTTCCATGTGGCCTTCCTCCGACTTGACGCGCTCGGCCGGCCCCAAGGCGATGACCGTGCTGTCTTCGTGTTCCACGCCGTGACGGACGTCGCGGTCAGGAAACAGGTAGAGAAAATGGTACTCCTCGGTGGGAAAAGACCCAAAATGGCTGAGCTGTGTACGGGTGAACGCCACGTGCTCCGACATGAACCGCGCGGGGTCGGCGGGCAGGTTGTCGTGCACCCACACGTGGAAATCCACGCCTTGCTCGCGGTAGCTGTCGTGCCAAAGTTTTGGGGAAGCCACCCATGGGGCGTCCATCACGTGCTGCACATCGCGTGCCCGCATCACAGGGGTGCCCTCCTCCAAGGTCCAAGGCAACGCCGTCGCCAAGCCCCACCCTGACGCTTTGTCCTCCGCCAACGTCAAGTCGTCCAGCCGAATCTCAAAAGGCAAGTCCGGACGTCTGGCGTCGTACATGAAGCAATTCACGGGGTTGACGTAGAACAGGTCGGACTCAACGCACGTCGATCCGGCGTTGAGGATGTCGGCGTGAAACAGCCACGACACCCTGTTCACATCAGCCGGCACGTGCCAGCTGTGCAGGTCGGCCTTGGACAGCCGCGTTTCCGTGCCATCCGCCGCCACGCCTTTCACCCACATCACGTACTGGGCGAAGTTGGCGAGCTCGTATCGCCCTGGCCGCCAGGTTGGCAATTGCAGCGTCCAAGGTGCTGACGCGGCTGGGAACGTGGCGTCGAAGTGGAGTTTTTGGGCTACCACATCGCGCGTCACCGTGACTTGAATGCTCATCGACCCGGGGTGTTGAGCAAGTCTGCGATCGGCGTGCCTGTGGTGCCGTTGGGGTAGGGCGTCTGCATGAGTTGCGCCACCGTGGGGGCCAAATCCCGGATGTACGTCGTGTTGAACGTCTCGCCATGAGGCACCCCGCACCCCAAGAACAATGCGGGTACATGGGTGTCGTGCGCGAAGGCCGATCCGTGCGTGGTGCCCGTGCGGCCGTAGTCGATCCAACCTGGCTGGGGCACGAGGAACACGTCGCCTGAATGGCCCGGGCGGTGTCCTCGGATCAGACGCTCGACCACGGGGTCGGTGGCGGCCAAGGCCGGGGCGTCGCATGCCGCGATGGCCTTGCTCAGGCCCGGATGGGGCGCGCAGCGCTCGGCCACAAAACGCGCCATGGTGTTTCTGTCCATGCCTCGCTGGTGCAACAAGTCGTGGTTCAAGAAGACTTGGTCGTTGCTCTGGCGCAGGATCCAAGGTTGGTCTCGGGGGGTGAATCCAAAGCGGTCTTGCAGAAGCTCTTCCACCTCGTCCATCAGGTTGCCGGGCTTCCAGTAGTCGGCAGGCATGCCAAGGGAAGCCACGTGGGAAGGCACGTTGGCTCCGCCGTGGTCTGCGGACAAAAAGGCCGTCCATGCACCTGGGCCTACCAAGTCGTCCAGCGCGTCAAACAACCGCGCCAATTCGGCGTCCAGCCGGAGGTACATGTCCATCGTTTCTTGGGCGTGCGGTCCCACCCGATGTCCCACGTAGTCGGTGGCGCTGAAGCTGAGCGCCAGCAAGTCGGTCACGTCGTCTTGGCCCAACTCAGCCCCTTTGACGGCCGCCAGCGCCACATCCACAATCAGCGTGTTGCCGCCAGGTGTGCCTTTGAGCACGTCGAATCCGCCGTTCTCTTCGGCCAGGGCATTCAGGTCGTAAGGGAAGGTGGGCTTGAGCTCCCCCTTGAACGCCCCTTCGTACGGGTTGTTGTCGGGCAAGCATTGGGCATACACGTCGTCGGGATGAAGCTTGTTCCAACCTTCGTCCATCAGCGCCTGGGCGCGCCCTTCGCTGTTGAAGTCTAGCAGCCAGTCGGGCAAAGCCTCGCCGTAGTGGTTGCTCGAAATGAATTGACCTCGGTCCTTGCCGTAAAACCAAAACGCGCCATCCGCGGCATGTCCGGCCGGCAGGATGGCCCCACGGTCTTTCATGCTCATCCCGAAGACTTTGGCGGCCCCACCTGTCGCCACCTTGAGTTCGTCGCCGAGCGTGGTGGACAGAAGGCGGGCAGGCGACATTTTGCCGGATCCTCCCAGGGCAGAACCGTCTCCATCCACCCCGTCTTTGCTCACGCCACGCACAGAGGTGTCCGACGCGCAGTACACGCTTTCCTTGGCGGCGCGGTCGTACCAATTGTTGCCGACAATGCCATGCACGGCGGGGGTTGTTCCCGTGTAGATGGAGGCGTGGCCCGGCCCCGTGTAGGTGGGGGCGTAGCCAAAGTGGTGGTCCCGACACGCAAACCCTTCCTCGACCATGCGTCGGAAGCCGCCCTCTCCGAACGTCGCGGGCGAGTCGACGTCGTCCCACGCCCCGAAGCGGGTGAGGTAGTCGGCACGCATTTGGTCCACGGTGATTCCCACCACCAACTTGGGGCGGGCTGGGGTGTCTTGGGTTTGGATTCGGACGTCGGTCTGGACCGTGCATTCCGCCATGAGCAGGCATGCGGTGAGGAGGCGAATGTTCATCGTGCGCCCAAGATAACCTCGACCCGTCGGGCCCCGTCAAGATGCCGTCAGGAAGTCGCGCACGACTTGGCGACCCACCATGCGGTGAGGACACACCCTCCCACAGAAATGGCCATGTTGAGCAAGGCCAGGCCCAAGCCGCCTTGTTGCATCAGGCGCAACGTGTCCCAAGCAAACGTGGAAAAGGTGCTAAACCCGCCGCAGACCCCCACCGTGAGGAAGAACCACATGGCCGAGGACTTGCCCCAGGCGTCGGCCCCCGCCACGGAGGTCCAGGCCAGAAGTCCCGTCGCCAAGACGTTGGCCGCCAGGACGGCCCAAGGAAACGCCGTGTCGGAAGGCGACAAGATGGAAGCCAACCCTTGACCCACCGCGAAGCGCAAGACACTTCCGAGCCCGCCGCCAAGGAACACGGCGATCCAGGTGGTGAGGGTGGGGGTCATGGGGTGGGGCAGAGATGGAGGGTTCGACGAACGAACGTCAGCGCAGCCGCACCCAGTCCCCAGCCCACAAGCCAGCCGCACAGGACGTCGCCTGGGTAGTGTACGCCGAGATGAATGCGGCTCCAACCAATCAACACAGCCCAAAGCACCAAGCCGCGGAACCAGAAGCCCCCGAGCAGGGAGCCCATGAGGACCGCGATGCCCATGTGGTTGGCGGCGTGCGAGGACACGAAGCCGTAGCGTCCGCCGGTGTAGGTTTGGCCCGGCCGCTCCTCCAGGAGGTGGATGTCGGCCGCCAGGGCAGGTTCATGGGAGGGGCGCAGGCGCGCCACGGAGGGCTTGAGCACTTTGGCCGACACCATGTCCGTGGCGGTGACGCACAAGGCGATGCCCACCACCATGGCGACCCGAGGTTGCCAGTTGGGGTGACGTTGGGCCAAACGCCAAAGCATGAAGAGGTACAAGGGCACCCAAATCCAGGGCACGCTGACCCACCACATGAGCCCGTCCAGCCAGGGCAGGGCGCCGTTCAGCGCCAAAAACAACGCTGTGTCGATGTCGATCAGCCAGTCCAGCATCAAGCGTACATGCCCTCGATCGCCTCGGCGTACTTGGTCATGATGGGCTTGCGCTTGAGCTTCAGGGTGGGCGTCAATTCGCCGCCCTCAATGGACAGGGGCGCGGGCAAGAAGTGCACCTTCTTCACCTGTTCCCACTTGGCAAACGGCGCCATGAGCTCCGCCACTTCCTTTTCCAAACGCTCGCGAATCACCACGTCGTTGGCGATGCCGCCCAAACCGGGGAAGGTGTGGTCGTGGCGCTTGCACCATTCCTCCACCGTCACGGCGTCAGGCACAACCAAGGCTGCGGGGTGCTTGCGGTTCTCGCCAACCACCATGACCTGCTCGATGAACAAGGACGCCTTGAGCGCGTTCTCCAACAACGTCGGGGCGACATACTTGCCGCCTGAGGTCTTGAAAATCTCTTTTTTGCGGTCGGTGATGCGCAGGAAGCCGTCCTCGATCACGCCGATGTCTCCGGTGTGGAACCAACCGTCCTTGAGGACCTCTGCGGTTTTCTCGGGGTCCTTGTAGTAGCCCATCATCACGTTGGGCCCTTGGACGAGGATTTCCCCGTCGTCCGCAATCTTCACGCTCACGCCGTCCGCCAACTTGCCCACGCTTCCGATCCGAAGCATGTTGTCGCCGTTGGTGGTGTTCACGCTGACCACGGGCGAGGTCTCCGTGAGGCCGTAGCCTTCCAACACGGTGATGCCGGCGCCGTTGAAGAAGCGTGCCAAACGAGGTTGCAAGGCCGCAGATCCTGACGCCACGGCTTCAATGCCGCTGAGCCCGAGAGCCTCTTTCACCTTGCCGAAGACCAGCTTGCGGGCCAGGTTCAACTTCACCTGGTAGAGGCCTCCCTTGTTGGGCTCCCATTCCAACGCCACGTTCACCGCCCAGTTGAAGATGGCGGCTTTCACGCCGCCGGCTGAACGGCCCTTGGCCACGATGCCGTCGTAGAATTTCTCGAGCAAGCGAGGTACGGCCGTGAACATGATGGGCTGGGTGTGGTTCAGGTCGTCCTTGATGGTTTCCAAGCTTTCGCCGAAGTGGATTTGGGCCCCCATGTACATGTACAAGTAGTGGAGCATCCGCTCGAAAATGTGGCACACCGGCAGGAAGCTCAACACGCGGTAATCCATGTTGGGGTCGACGGCGGGCACGCGGGGCTCCGCCACCAAGACGTTGCTGGCCACGTTGTTGTGCGACAGCATCACGCCCTTGGGAAGGCCCGTGGTGCCGGACGTGTAGATGATGGTGGCGAGCTGGGCGGGATCGACAGCGTCGCGTCGGGCATCGAGCTCGGCTTGTTGGGCGTCGGAACCGGCCTTGGCCACTTCAGACCAATGGCGTGCGCCTTTCACGTCTTCAAACGTGAACACCTCTTCCAGGGCGGGGCATTCTGCCTTGACCGCCATGACCTTGTTGTAGAGTTCCTCGTTGCTGACGAAGCAGTACTTGGACTCGCTGTGGGTGAGGATGTATTTGTAATCCTCCTCTGTCATGGTGGGGTAAATCGGCACGTCGATGCCGCCGGCTTGCATGATGCCGTGGTCCATGATGTTCCACTCGCAGCGGTTGTTGTGGCTGATGAGGGCCACCTTGTCCTCGGCTTGCATGCCCAAGGCGATGAGGCCTCGAGACACGGCGTCCATCTCCTCCACAAATTGGGCGGTGGAAT
>CBFHQO010000029.1:0-73726 GCA_965658045.1 uncultured Flavobacteriales bacterium
CTTCTTCTTGTCCCAGAACTACCACCAGGTGCACCACATCTTCCCCTCGGTGCCTTTCTACCGATACCTCCGCATTTGGAAGCGCCACCGCGGGTGGTTTGAGTCCAAGGAACGCGTCTAGGCTGTGGAAAACTTCATCTTGCCATGACATGGGGGATGAAGCTTTAAGGTACATTGTGCCAAACCCTTACGTTCTTTTTCATGAAAACTTCGACGACACTCACCATCCTCGGTGTGTACCAAACCCTCATTGGCTGCATGGCCATGTTCTTCGCGTCCTCGATGGGCGAAATGGCCTTGGCCGAAGCCTACCACAGCGACGCCAACTTGATTCATCTGGCCACCAACATGCACGTGGGCGTCGGGCACGCCTTCTTCATGATTGGCATTCTCTTGCTCGCCTCTCGGAAGGCCGGCATCGACGTGGCCAAAACCATCCTCATCGCCTACCTCATCGGAATCGCCGCGATGTTTGTGGTGATGAACATGGTCCTCGGTCAGAGCGAGCTGATGAACTTCAGCATCGAAATGATCGCACCTGACATGGTGTTCTTCGCGCTGGCCATCTTTGGATTGGTCAAGGCGAAATAACCGATCTCAACCTCATCCCTTTTCCCATGAATCCATTGGTAATCGTGGCCGGAATTCCGACGGCCTTGGCCTTGTTTGGCGTGATTCGCCGCAACCGTTTCTTTTTTCTGCTTGGCTACTTCCTGTACGCCTTGATCGTCATCCCCAACGAGCTCACGACCTACGCGAGCAACGGGGATATTCAACATTTGGCCTTCGCCGCGATTTGGTTTTGCCAAGCGATTGTGGCCTTTCCCAACAAACTGAATTACGACGGTTCCAAGGTGTTCAAGTCGTTTGCCATCAAGGTTTTTCTCACGTTGAGCATCGTCAACCTCTTTGGAGTCCTTCTCATCCAGTCCATGCCGGCGAGCTTGGAGTTGACGGAGGGCACCAAAACGATCGCCGCGACCTACCACAGCATCCTCGCAGCGCTTCCCCTGGTCGGCATCTTTTTGATGGCGACGGACCGCATCCCGATCGGGACCAACGAGTGAAGCCAGATTGACACATTTTACGAAAGGCACCCTGCGGAGTGCCTTTTGAAACCCTCATGCCGAACATAAAAATTAAACCCTCTGTGATGAAGCAGCTTATCATCCTTGCAGTCGCTTTCGGAGCGATGTTCACTTTCTCTGTGTGTCAAGCACAAACTTTCTCCCCCGTCAAACGCGTGTTCATCGAGGATCACACCATCGGTCAGGCCTGGTTCGGGTGGTGGAGTCCCCGCGGCATCGTCTACCTCGAAGACTTCATGCTCGATTCTGAAAACACAGGCTACGAGGTGGCTTGCATTCACGGCAATGAAGGTGCCAATCAATTTGGCTTCAACAATTTCGACGCAATGTACCTGCCTGAATACAGCGATGCCGCTGTGAATACACCACTTGTCTCAGGTTGGCCGCATTTTTTGGTCGACCGAAAAGATGGTGCCAGCTACGAGACAGAAACCATCTTGCCTACAAAGTTCGATGGAGTCGCCGAGGATTTTGGCTATGCCAACTTGACCATTGAAACCGTGTTTGAACCCAATTCGCGCAACCTCTCTGTGGCGGTTGGCGCTCATTTTGCGGTGGACGCAGAAAACTTCCGTTTGGCTGTGGTTCTCACCGAGGACAGCGTACACAGGCCTGGTGAAAACGGATATGGACAAACGAACGCCTACAATTTCCAGAACGGCGACGCTTCGGATGTACCCATGGCTTCTTCCTCTGTTGTGTTCAATGCACATGGCCCTGTGGTGGGCTCAGAATTCATGACGTTCCGCCACGTTGCACGTGCCATTCTCCCTTCGTACGACGGTGAACCAGAAAGCCTGCCAGCTTCAGTCGAAGCCGAAGGCCAATATGAATACGTGTTCCCCAACCATTTCATTTCAGAAGATTACGACGAAACCAAAATGAGGGCCATTGCGCTCCTGATTGATGGAGAAACGGGGGAAATCGTCAATTGTTTGGGTGCTGGCATCAACGACATGCAAGCCTCATCTGTGGAGAAGCCCATCGCCGCATTGTCTGAGTCAAAGCTCTATCCAAATCCAACCTGCGCTTCAACAACGCTCGTGTTCAACAGCCCATCAGTTGAATTGGGGACGATGCAAGTTTTGGATGCGCAAGGCCGTGTTATTGAATCCAAAGAATTGACATTGATTCCAGGAAAAAACATCGCCGAAGTGGATGCCTCTGCTTTGGAACCTGGCACTTATTTGGTCCTAGTCCTGGTCAATGGACACGCCAAAGTCAACGAGAAACTCGTGGTCAACACCCATTGACAACATCTGCTTGAACAGAGCTACCAATCTGTCCATTCAAAAAGAAGGTCTTCCTGACGGGAGGCCTTCTTGCTTGTTGACCCTGTGGTTGTCTCCGCTGACTTGGCGGAATCGAGCGATTTTGCATTTAGATGTTGAGAAAACCACCGATTCGGGCATGCGTGATGAAGCGCCGGTCTGAACGCAAAAAAGGCACCCTACCGGGTGCCTTTTTGCTTGTCGCCCGTAGGGGACTTAACCCACCCGCTCTGAAACCATTGTCATTGCTGACTTTCCTTCAACTCGAATTCTCTTGGGGGTCGCGTTGGGGGTCGTAATAAATAGCCCCAACAAGGCTATCTCACCCTCGAGTTCTTGACAAGGTTAACCCCGCAAAGTGCTGAAAGACGGGACATTCGCCACGTTGAATACCCAAAAAACACCCAAGCGCAAGCTCCGTGACACGGCCCTTGGCTCGTGGCTCACCGAAAAGGCCCCCAGCGTCCTTGACGCGGTAGGCGAAGTCTTGCCTGACAAGGGGGTTCTCGGCGTTGTCAAGAACCTCGTTGACCGCCAACCTGCGATGTCACACGAAGACCGAATGGAGTTCGAGCGACTGCTGATGTCGGAGCGTCAAGCAACCGAGATGGAGATGACCAAGCGCTGGCAAGCTGACATGGCTTCTGACTCTCGGCTGGCCAACACCATGCTCGCCTTCCTCTTAGATTAACTCCCCCATCGGCCGCACCAAGTTCCGCTGCACGAGAACCCGCTCCTGGCCACACGAAACATCGAAGGCCAAACGCTCGCCTTCTTCTTGTCCCAGAACTACCACCAGGTGCACCACATCTTCCCCTCGGTGCCTTTCTACCGATACCTCCGCATTTGGAAGCGTCACCGTGGGTGGTTTGAATCCAAGGCTTGAACACAAAAAAGGCACCCAGGTGGGTGCCTTTTTTCATGCGGCAAGGTTGAACCTACCCAGGCAAGGTCACTGACCCAAGGCGTCGTTCAGATCGTCGATGGACAATTCGTATTCGAACGCCCCATGCGTCTTGTAGTAATTGTGTGGGTCCACGCAGCGGGGATGGGCAAACATCGCAAATTCCAACCTTGAGTCCTCGTAGGTCATGGCACCCATGACTCGCGCCACTTGGGCAGAAGTCAACATGACCCCGCTTTGAAGTGGGGCCTTGGCCGTCGCCAGCTTGCTGTCTTCAAACGTCTTGGCCTTGATGCTTTCGAGGTAATCGCGGAAATCCAAATCGGTCATGCCATTGTTCGCAACTGCACCCCCGGTTTCTCCATCGTCGCTCGGAAATGCACCCCAATTGGACGCATTGGTCGTCGTCGTGGTTGTCGTGCTGGTCGTCGAGGTCACAGACGACGTGGCTGTCATGTCAACATTCATGCTCACACCGCCGGGAATCAGACCGCCCCCCACATTCATGCTCATCTGAACACGGTCGGACGTGCCTTGCGCCGGTGCCCCCACCTCCGTGGTCTCCGTCACCGTCATGTGAACGCCCGTGTTCATGGAGGCGCCAGGCGTTTGGGTGGCAGGCGAAGCGGTCACCGGCTCTGGCGAGGCCTGAGACATGGGCACGTACCCAAAGGGCCTGACCACGTATTCCCCTTTCCGATTCAACGTGATTTTCCCGGTGGAACGCATGCCGACTTCCACGCCAAAATTCTTCTTCAAGATGTCGGGCTTGCCCGGTTCTTGAAAGGCGATCCGAAGCATGTAGTAGCCAGGATCCACCGTCGTGAGGACTCGTGCAGAAGCAGCCTCGTTGACTTGCTTCTGATTCAAGTACATGGTGAAGGTCTCTCCCATTTCTGAGAAAACTTCGATTTCGGCTTGTGCCCAAGTCAATTGAGGCAGGGCCAATGCAGCCCAAAACGCAACGCACAGGAAATTCTTCATGGTCTTTGGATTCATTTGACTCAAAGAACGTGATGGAAGCCCCGTTGAACGCACTGCGATTGCTCCTTTTTGAACAGCCTCAAGGGCATACAAGCCACGAGTAAATTCAAAGCAAATACATCTCGGCTTGAGCGCAAAAAAGGCACCCAATTGGGTGCCTTCTTGCTTGTAGCCCGTAGGGGATTCCCTCACCCCTTGATTTCATTCGGGTTCCGACGTTTTCACGCAATTGATGTTCCCGATGATGTCCCGTTCTTCGAACCACGTTTGACGTCATTCCACAGCCCGCTTGACGTTGTTCATAAATGGTGTTTGAATTGCTTCGGCATCAAAAATCTCCGACCTTGTCGGGATGCAAATCGCGAAGATTCACAAGGTCCCTTTGCGGGAGATTTGGAAGCGAGAAGACAAGGACTTCTCCGCTTGGCTCGAAGAGAACATCGACTACCTCAACGACATCTTTGAGTTTGACATTTCCGTGGAATCCCGTGAAGAAGCCGTTGGCCCTTTTCGCGTGGACTTGTGGGGGGAAGACAACTTCGGACAACGTGTGATCATCGAGAACCAACTCGAGCGCACCGATCACGACCATTTGGGGAAGGTCATCACCTACTTGACCAATCTCGGAGCCAACCGTGCCGTTTGGATTGCCAAGGAACCACGAGAAGAGCACATGCGGGCAATCGAGTGGCTGAACGAAATCACACCCGACGACATCACCTTCTACCTCGTCAAGGTTGAGGCCATCCGAATTGGTGACCATCCCGTAGCTGCGCCGCAATTCACCATCGTCCAAGGACCAAGTGTCGAGAGCAAGCAAATCGGCGCGGAGAAAAAAGCATTTGCCAAACGGCACCACGTGCGATTGGAGTTTTGGAAAGAATTCATCGACGAGATGAACACCTCCAACAACTTGTGCTCAAACCTCAGTCCTGGAAAAGACAATTGGTTGGGAATCGCCTTGGGATGGAGTGGTGTAAGTGTCAACTGCGTCGTGAGCAAGAACTACGCCCGCACGGAGGTCTACATCAACCGAGGAGACATCGACGAAAACAAGCGCGTATTTGACTACTTCGCAGATCGAAGAGACGTCATTGAGACCGAATTCGGAGCGCCCCTTGAATGGGAGCGAATGGACGACAAAATCACAAGCCGCATCAAGTTCGAAAAGCGGGATGTCGATCTCAACAACCGCGAAGATTGGCCCGCCATGATCGAGCACATGAAGCATGGCGCAGTCAAGATGGAATCGGCCATCCGAAAACACGTCCGCACGCTCAAATCCAAGAGCTGAACGCATCACAACAACCAATGGCCAAACAAACCACCCAAGAACCCATCGAGACGCAATTGTGGAAGGCGGCGGACAAGCTTCGCAAGAATATCGATGCCGCCGAGTACAAGCACGTCGTCCTCGGATTGGTGTTCCTCAAGTACATCTCGGATGCCTTTGACGAGCTCTTTGAAAAGCTTCAAGAGACCCCATATGCCGACCCCGAGGATGCGGAGGAGTACAAGGCGGAAAACGTCTTTTTCGTGCCACAAGAAGCCCGTTGGGCGGCTTTGCAAGCCCAAGCTCGCAATCCCGAAATCGGGCGGCTTCTCGACCAAGCGATGGATGCCATCGAGCGGCAATCGCCAAGTTTGAAAGGGGTTCTTCCCAAGGTGTACGCCAAGGAGAACCTCGACGTGGCGAGCGTGGGTGGACTCATTGACCTCATCGGCAACATCGCCCTCGGAGATGCCAAATCCCGAAGTGCCGATGTCCTCGGACAAGTCTTCGAATACTTCCTCGGAGAATTCGCCTTGGCGGAAGGAAAGAAGGGCGGACAATTCTACACCACCCCTTGCGTGGTCCAACTCCTTGTGGAAATGCTCGAGCCCTTCAAGGGGCGAGTGATGGACCCATGTTGCGGATCGGGCGGCATGTTTGTCCAATCCGAAAAATTCGTCACCGAGCACAGCGGTCGTGTGAGTGACATCTCCATCTACGGGCAAGAGAGCAACCAAACGACGTGGCGCTTGTGCAAGATGAATCTCGCCATTCGCGGCATCGACAGCACACAGGTCAAATGGAACGCGGAAGGCTCCTTCCTCAACAACGCCCACAAGGACATCAAAGTCGACTACATCATTGCCAACCCGCCCTTCAACCAAGATGATTGGGGCGGTGACCAATTGCGCAACGATGCACGGTGGACCTACGGGGTGCCTCCCGAAGGAAACGCCAACTACGGTTGGATTCAACACTTCTTATACCACCTCGCCCCAGGAGGACAAGCGGGATTCGTCCTTTCCAAGGGCTCGATGACCACGAAGACGGGTGGAGAAGATGACATCCGCCGAGCGCTCGTAGACGAAGGGTTGGTCGATTGCATTGTGAACCTCCCATCCAAACTCTTCCTCAATACCCAAATCCCCGTGTGCTTGTGGTTCATGCGCAAAGAGCGCTCTCGTCCAAAGGCGGGATTCCGCAACACCGATGGCGAAATCCTCTTCATAGACGCCCGCGACTCGGGCGAGATGGTGAACCGACGCCTTCGTGAACTCACCGACGACGACATCGCACGAATTGCGGGGACTTACCACAATTGGCGCAACGACGGCGGCAACTACGAGGACGTTGCAGGCTTTTGCGCCGCGGTTCCCGTGGAACGGGTGGCGGAACTCGACTACGTTCTTACGCCTGGCCGATACGTGGGCCTTGCGGACGAGGAGGATGATTTCGACTTCAAGGAGCGTTTCGTCTCACTTCGCGCCGAGTTTGAGTCCCAATTGAAGGAAGAAGCCGAACTCAATGCACGCATCCTCTCCAACCTCGACAAAATCCGAATGGATGATTGACGTGAATCTTTCAGAAGTCGCCGAGGTAATCGATTGCGAGCACAAAACTGCTCCATCGAGTAGCGGAGGGAAATTCCGAAGTATTCGAACTACGGATATTTCGAACGGCGTCTTGAACATTGGAAATGCCAATCCAATTGATGAATCGACGTACAAGGAATGGACCAAGCGTGGGAAGCCCGAAAAAAATGATCTCATCCTCGCGAGAGAGGCTCCAGTAGGTGAGGTTGGAATCATCCCCGAGGATAATCTCGTCGCCCTTGGGCAAAGGACGGTATTGATCAAAGTCAAAGATTCACGGGTCAACCCAAAGTTTTTGAACTTTTATTTTGGGAGTCGGCTCGTGAAGCATGAGTTAAAAATTCGGGCGACGGGTAGCGTTGTGGACCACCTCAACATGAGAGACATCCGATCATTTCCTCTCCACCTTCCACCAATTGCCGCACAAGAAGCCATCGCCGAGGTGTTGAGCAGTTTGGATGACAAAATCGACCTCCTCAAGCGCCAAAACAACACCCTTGAGGGCATGGCCGAGGCCCTCTTCCGCCAATGGTTCATCGAAGAGGCCCAAGACGATTGGGATGTAATGTTCCTTCCCGAAATGTGCCTACGGATGGGCTCTGGTGGCACGCCATCAACAAAAGTAAAAGAGTACTACGAGGGAAGCATAAATTGGTTCGCAACAAAAGAGCTACAAGACAACTTCAGCATCTCATCCGTAAAGATGATCACACAAGAGGCCGTGAATGAATCGGCTGCAAAGCTCTTCCCGAAGCACACAATCATGATGGCCATTTATGCGGCCCCTACAGTTGGTAGGTTGGGGATTTTGACCTCAAATGGATGTTTCAATCAAGCAACTTGTGGATTCGTTGCCCGAGAGGAAATTGGCCATGAGTTCATTTTCACCCTTCTTAAAAATCAACGTGAAGAGCTAAACCTACTCGCTTCGGGAACTGCTCAACAAAATTTAAGCGTCAAGAAACTTAAGGAGTTCGGCATGCCACTGCCTGACGTTCAACAAATTTCGAGATGGCGAGATCTCTGCCGTCCAATATTTCAGAAATGGGAAGCAAACTTCAATGAAATCTCGTTGCTCGAAGCTCAACGCGACACCCTCCTTCCTAAACTCATGAGCGGCGAAGTCCGTGTTCACATGGATTGACATGACTCGACTCCTCGAAGACCACATCGAACAACACGCATGCGACCTCTTGGTCGGGCAAGGATGGACGTATCTCCACGGCAAGGAGCTCCTCCCCGAGGGGGCTTCTCCCGAGCGTCAGTCCCTTTCGGATGTGATCCTTCGTGGAAGGCTTGAGAGCGCCATTGCGCGCCTCAATCCCGACATTCCCGCTCGGCAACGAGACGAAGCTTTGAACACCGTCATGCGTATCGTGGGCAACGACCTCAAGGACGCCAATGAGAAGTTCCACATGCTTCTCACGGACGGCGTCAAGGTCGAACTTCACAAAGACGGCGAGACACGAGGGGAAATTGTCCGCTTGGTTGACTTCGAGAAGTCAGATGAGAACGACCTCCTTGTGGTCAACCAACTCGAGGTGAAGGACGAGCGCGGAAAGCGCATTCCCGACGTCGTGCTCTTCGTCAACGGCCTTCCTTTGGTCGTCATCGAATTGAAGCGGGCGACAGACGAACACGCCACCGTTCAGGCGGCTTGGAAGCAACTCCAAACGTACAAGCACGACATCCCCAATCTCCTCACCTACAACACCCTCCTAGTGGTCTCCGATGGGCTCGATGCCCGCTCGGGAAGCCTTACGGCGGATTGGAGCCGTTTCCTTGCATGGAAGTCCTCGGATGGTGTCACGGAGTCGAGCAACCTCACCCCCAAGCTTGAAACCCTCATCAAGGGTCAACTCAAGCCCGAGGTCCTCCTCGACCTCATTCGCTACTTCACGGTGTTTGAAAAGATCAAGCGCGTCGATGCACAAGGCCTCACGACCGTTGAGTCCATCAAGAAGATTGCGGCATACCACCAGTACTACGCCGTCAACAAAGCGGTGGAGCGCACCTCTCAAGCCGCCGCAATGGATGGAGACCGCAAAGGCGGTGTCGTGTGGCACACCCAAGGGTCGGGAAAGAGCCTTTCGATGGTCTTTTACTCGGGGAAAATCATTCAACGCCTCGACAACCCTACGGTGGTCGTCATCACGGACCGAAATGACCTCGACGATCAACTCTTCGGTACGTTTGCGGGTTCACGCCATTTGTTGCGTCAAGACCCCATCCAAGCGGACAACCGTGGCCACCTCAAGGAATTGTTGGCGGTCGCTTCAGGTGGTGTGGTGTTCACCACCATCCAAAAGTTCTCTCCCGAGGAAGGCAACGTCTACGACACACTCACCGAGCGTCGTAACGTGGTCGTGGTGGCGGACGAAGCCCACCGCACCCAATACGGCTTCAAGGCCAAAACGGTTGAAGCCAAAGACGAAGACGGCGAAGTCGTGGGAACCGATATCAAATTCGGTTTTGCCAAGTACCTCCGCGACGCCCTCCCCAATGCGACGTACCTCGGATTCACGGGAACCCCCATCGAAGGCGACGACGTAAACACCCCCGCCGTATTCGGCGACTACGTGGACATCTACGACATCGCTCAAGCCGTGGAAGACGGCGCGACGGTCCGTATCTTTTATGAAAGCCGTTTGGCGAAGATTGCCCTCACCGATGAGGGCCAAAAACTCGTCGAGGAGTTGGACGACCGCTTGGAGGGGGAATCCCTTTCCGATGCACAAAAGGCCAAAGCCAAATGGACCCAACTTGAGGCCTTGGTGGGAAGCGAAAGCCGCCTCTCCAACGTGGCTCAAGACATCGTCAACCATTTCGAAGCCCGCCAAGAGGTGTTTGATGGCAAGGCGATGATCGTGACCATGAGCCGACGCATCGCGGCGGAGCTCTACGAGGAGATCATCAAGATTCGCCCCTACTGGCATGACGAAGACCTCGAGAAAGGTGCGCTCAAGGTCATCATGACCTCGTCGGCATCCGACGGCCCCCTCATGGCCAAACACCACACCACGAAGGACGAACGCACCCGCCTTGCCTCCCGCATGCGCAAGGCCGATGACCCGCTTAAGCTTTGCATCGTCCGTGACATGTGGCTCACGGGGTTTGACGCTCCTTGCTTGCACACGATCTACATCGACAAGCCCATGAAAGGGCACAACCTCATGCAAGCCATCGCCCGCGTGAACCGCGTGTACAAGGACAAGCAAGGCGGGTTGGTCGTGGACTACCTCGGGATTGCCGCGGACCTCAAGAAGGCACTACAGTTCTACTCGGACAGCGGCGGTAAAGGAGACCCCGCAGAAGCTCAAGAGCAAGCCGTGGCCATCATGAAAGAGAAGTTGGAGGTGGTCGGTCAAATGTTCTGTGAGGGACCCGCCCAAGCCTTCTCGCCCGAGTTGGCGTCATTGGCCGCCGAACCCTCCGTGGCCTACGTCACCGCATCCCAACAATTCGACTACACCCCCTTCTACGACGCGGACACGCCCACCAAGCTCAAGATCATCCTCGCCGCCCAAGAATTCATCCTTGGGCTTGAGGACGGGAAGAAGCGGTTCCTCAACCAGGTCAATGCTTTGAAGAAGGCCTATTCCATCGCCATTCCCCATCCCGAGGCAATGGCGGTGAAGGAGGAAGTCGGTTTCTTCGACGCCATCAAGGCGCGCTTGGCCAAATTCGACGCGCCAGGCTTCACCTCCAACGTGGAGATGGAAACGGCCATCCGTCAAGTCATTGATCAAGCCCTCGTCTCTGAAAAGGTTGTCGACGTCTTTGATGCCGCGGGCATCAAGAAACCCGAGATTTCCATCCTCTCCGACGAGTTCCTTTTGGAACTCAAGGGGATGCAACAACAAAACCTCGCCCTTGAAACGTTGAGGAAGTTGCTCAACGATGAAATCAAGACGCGGAGCAAAACGAACCTCGTTCAAAGTCGATCCTTCAAGGATATGCTTGAGGAGAGCATCCGCAAATACCAAAACAAGGTCCTCACCGCCGCCGAGGTCATCAACGAGCTCATCGGCCTCGCCAAGGATGTCCGTGCCGCACAAGCCCGTGGAGAGGCCTTGGGCCTCACCGACTACGAGATGGCCTTCTACGACGCCGTTGGAGAAAATGAGAGCGCCCAAGAGGTCATGACCCAAGACGCCCTTCGGGACTTGTCGGTGGCACTTGTCGAAACCGTTCGCAACAACGCCTCCATCGATTGGACGATCCGTGATTCCGTCAAGGCCAAGATGCGAATCGCCGTGAAGCGCATTCTTCGCCGCTACGGGTACCCGCCTGACATGGAACTTCTCGCCATCGACCGCATCCTCGACCAAGCCGAGGTGTTGGCGGAAGAATTGAACGAGGCCTAACCCCCTCCCATACATTTTGACGGCGTGAACGCAAGACCACTCGACGGTCTTCGTTTCTTCCATCTACCGATTTTTCGCCCCCCTTCCCCCTTCAAAAAATCAAGGCAAAAAGGGTGCCCCTCATCGGAATCCGACCTTTGCGGTAAGAGGATTCGTGCGCTTTGGTCTTTCTTTCCCGCGCGGCCCATTTGGATAGGGCCGCGCATTCAAAGGGTGCGAGAAGCTTGTGTGGGACGGACCCCGCTTGAGGTCCGCGTTAACGTTTCCAACGTCTACGAGCAAAGTTCGGACTCAATCGCCATTCGATGGGTTGACGGCGTCAAGGAAACTGTCCACATGTGGAAAGGTTGGTCACGCCCGCATGCGGAGCGCCTCACGAATCTTGTCCCCTGCCCGTTGAGCGACCTTCTCCCGATCCACGTTGAGGTAAAGGAGAAGCGCCTGTTCGGACTCGTGCCCCGTCAAGGACCGCAACTCACCCGCTGAAAGGACTTGTAGCTCCCACATGTTGGTGGCAAACGTGCGACGGGCCGTGTGAAGGGTCACAAGCTCGTTGAATGGCCGCTTGATAGGTCGGGTATCTCGAACATCGCTTGAAGCCATTTCCACGTTACGCGTGAGGCCCGCGTGGGCCAAAACCTCCTTGATGACACGGTTCATTTTTTGGTTGCTCATGACCTTGGGAAGGCGCCCGTTGTATTTGGTGAGGATGCGATTCACGGGGTCAAGGATGGGCACCCGAACGCGGTCGTCGGTCTTGTCTTGGATGAACGCAAGCTCCGAAGGGCATTCTCCCTTGTTTGCCATCCACTCGGCCTCCAACAATTCGGGAAAGCGTTTGAGGTCAGAATACCGCACACCCGTCCAACACGCCACCACGAAGAGGTCACGCACGGCATGGAGCGCCTTGAGCTCCTTGCCATTCTTGCCTACGGACGGCAACTCGACAAGCTCCAACACCTCGAGATCATCGATGGTGAGATGAACCTTCAAACCGCGATGCTTGGGTGGCACGAAGTATGGTTCGAGGTAGGAACGGTTGTCGTGGAGCTTGCGGTGGTGGGCCTTCTTGAGCCACACCTTGATCACGGCGAGGTCCTTGCCGATGGTGGACACCTTGCACCCTTGGGAAGCTCGAAACGTCTTGTAGCGATTGACGAGGTCCTCGTTCCAGTCCTCGAACTTCATACCTCGTCCCAAACGGCCTCGCGCAAAGTCCTTGAGTTGCGTGAGCACGGTGCGGTATTTGGCGATGGTCCGTGCGTGGAGCTTTTGCCCTTTGGCGTTGGTTCTATGCTCCTCGGACTCCGTGATGAACTCCTCCACCCATTGGTAAAAGGTGAGGGTCGTCTCGTTGATGTTCTCTTTCCCCTCTTGAAGGCGGTCCAAGGCCGCATTCAACTCCTCCCACGTCGGCTCCCGTTCAAGCTCGTAAGAGAGCGTATGTACCGTGTCTTGAATGGCCTTCACGTGATGCTCGATTCGCTTGTTCAATCCCATCAACCGAGTCCGCTCGTCTCGGTGCAAAGAGCCAAGGACTTTGATGCGTTGGCGGTTCTTGTCCCACCTCTCCGTGGGCACCGTCACACCGAGTCCTTTACGCCGTTTGACACCCCCAAATTGGAAGGATGCAACGGTGCCACATTCGGGCTTGGAAGGACGGAGGAGAAGGACGGAGATGTTCATGAATTTGGAAGGCGGGATTGATGTTCCCGTTGATGTTCCAAAATTCGTTTCGTCGTTGTTTTAAACGGCGAAAATCACTCCCCATTGTTTCCACATTGCACAAGGCTTCCACAGCGTTTTCGGGGGGTCTGGAAGCAAAATCCCCGCTCCTTGGGGGAAGCGGGGATTTGATGGTGTAGCCCGTAGGGGGCCAACGTAAACTCCTCAAAAGCCCCGTACTTGTTGACTTTGCGAGGTTGTCCACATGACCGTGTGTCGTTTCGTGTGTCGTTTTTTGGCGGGCCTCGTGTGTCGTTGGTGTGTTGTCAAGATACAACCTTGACGCCGTCAACCCCCTCACATTGTGCGGAGTAGACCTTCGCCCCGTTGACTCCTTCGAAAGACAAACGCCGACTCCGTGAAACGAAGGTTGGGGCGTGGTTACGAACCAAGGCCCCTTCCATTCTCGACGCGGTTGGGGATGTACTCCCCGACTCGGGTGTGTTGGGTGTCGTCAAAAACCTCGTGGACTTGGAGCCGAACATGTCGGCCGAGGACCGCTTGGAACTTGAACGCCTTGTCACTTCGGAGCGGGTCGCCTTGGAAGCCGAACGAACGAAGCGTTGGGAGGCGGACGCCAACTCCGACTCATGGTTGTCGAAGAACACGCGCCCCCTCATTGTCTTGGCTTTGGTCGGTGTCCTTTTCGTCTTCATTGTTCTCGACTCCCTCGACATTGCCTTCGAGGTTCGAGAGTCGTGGGTGACGTTGTACGAAGTTCTCATTGTCACGGCCGTCGGAGGGTACTTCACCCTTCGCTCCGTGTTTGACAAACGCCCCAACAAATGAGCCTCCGCCCCTTGTCCCCGTCTTGGGCCTTTGTCCGAGACCTTCTCGAACGCTTCCCCAACACCCCGTCCCTCACTTTGGCCAAGAAGGTCGCAAAGGAGAACCCTTCTTTGTTCACCTCGGTCGAAGCCGCGCGGAGTGCCATTCGGTACTTCCGAGGAGCCGTTGGAGACGCGAACCGCAAGTACGCCGACCAACGGTTGGCCCGTGACTTCGAGGTGTCCTCGTTCAACCCCTTCGGCCTCCCCGAGTCCGACGAGGTTGAGTACCTCCCCTACAAGTTGCCCCCCGAGTGTCGGAGAATTTTGTGTCTTTACGACGTCCACGTCCCGTACCACTCCGTGGACGCTTTGTCCGCGGCCATTCAATACGGCCTCGACATGCGCGCCGACACCGTCTTCTTGGGTGGTGACTTCCTTGACTTTTACTCGTTGTCCACCTTCGAGAAAGACCCAAGGCGGCGAGGCTTCAAGGAGGAGTTGGAGATGGGGCGCAACGTCTTGGAGGTGTTGCGGCAAAACTTCCCCGCGGCTCGGTTCTTCTACATGCTCGGCAACCACGAAGAACGCTTCGAGCGGTACATGAAGGTCAAGGCTCCCGAACTCCTCGACGTCGAACAATGGAGGCTCGAACACCTCCTCAACTTCGACGCCATACGGTGCGAACTCATTGACGGGAAACGAGTGGCCAAGGCGGGGCGTTTAAACCTTGTACACGGCCACGAATTCGGACGCGGTGGGGCCTCCTCCCCCGTTAACCCCGCCCGAGGCTTGTACATGCGCTCCAAGGCCTCCGCAATGTGCGGCCACCACCACCAAACAAGCGAACACACCGAACCAAACATTGACGGCCAAGTCGCCACAACGTGGTCGGTGGGTTGCCTTTGCGAGTTGTCGCCCGAATACCGACCAATAAACAAGTGGAACCACGGGGTGGCCTTTGTCGAAGTTGACCACGACAACGGCGGCTCCTTCAAGGTTCACAACCGTCGCATACAACGCGGCGTCCTCCTTTAACACCGAACAACATGACCCGAATTTGGAATTGGATTTTGGCCCGTGACATGGCCTCCACCCGTCTCTTGGCCATTGCCGCCCTCCTTCTCAATTACCTCGGCTTTTGCACCGCAAAAAACCCCGACCCGTCCTCGTGGGAGTTATGGGTGGGGGTTGTCCTTTACGTTGGAAGCGTGGCCGCGCTCGTTGCGCTTGTCATTGCCGCCACGAGTCAGTCACGGCCGCGTTGAAGGTCTACACGGTGGACCTTGTGTCCGTTCTTCTCGTAGGGCCTCCCATGCCTTGACAAGTGGTTCATGAGGGTGTTGTACGGGGCCACTTCGTGGACGCTCAACAACGCCTTCACGCTTGTAAAAGCTTCGACCGTTTCACCTTCTTCGGTGGTGCGGGTGTATATGACAACGCGGGAGGTACTCATGTCACAAAGGAACAAAGAAGGGACGAGTGTTTGTCACCCGTCCCCGTCAATTTTTAGAGGTAAAGCGCGGCGCGCTTCGCAATGAGTTCCAACCCTTGGCGGCTCATGAGTAGGCGTTGGGCCTTGTCCGCGGTGACTCCTTCGTCAATGGCCGCTTGTGTGTACTCGGCGACCGCCACTTTGAGGGCGAGTTCGAATTGGGCTTTGGTCGGGACTTCTTGTTTGATTGCTTCGAGGTTCATGGCTTGGTGTATTGTGGGGGCCGAAGCCCCCGTGGTTCTTACTTGACGAGACCCGCTTGGCGGTTGATTTTGTCGGCGGCGCGTTGTGCGCCCGTTGCGGTTGCGTAGCGGCGTGGCATGATGTCGCCACAATCGACGGTCCCCCAAGTGATATAAAAGTGAGACCCCATTTTTTCGACCTTCCAAAGTTCCATTGTTCGTGTGTTTTGTGTTGTTCTTCCGTGTTGACATGACAAACATACGACCTTTACTTGTCTACTTCCAAACAAAACGACAAAAAAAGGAGACATTTTTGTCTCCCTTGTTCTTTTCGTAGTGGTGGCGGGGGGTTTTAGCCCCCCTCCTCGTCCACCGTGCGGGCCATTTTTGGCTCCCAATTGTCGGCCATGCTTTGAACTTCTCGTTGGTTGAAGATGGCGGCGTCGTCCCTTCCTTCTTCGGTTACATACCACGCGAGAAGGTGAGTTGGGAGGTATGAGAACCCCTCCAACTTGTCCCCCCAATGGTAGGCGATGTACTCTTCGGCTTTTTGGCGCGTGGCGCGGGCTTGTGCGGCGGTTGGCATGGCGTAGGAATTAGGCGTTGTACTTGTCGTTCATGGCGGCCTTGTAGCCCGCGGACATGACGCGGACGTACAAGGACAACTCTTTGGCGACCCACTCACCGAAGCGGGCGTGGTCGATGTACCCTTGGTCCTTCGCGCTTGCGATGTCGTGCGCGAACATGTCGAGGGCGAGTTGTGCGGGGTTCTCGTTGGTCTTCTTCGACACTTCGATGGCCTTGCGAATCTTGGTCGCGTAGACGCTTCCGCTTGGTCCGTGGTTTTCGATGCCGTTGGCGATGTTGTTGAGTGAGTTGTACATGTCGTTTGTTTTTGTTGTTTCCGTTGACATGACAAACATACACCCCTTCTTTGTCTTTTTCCAAACATTTCGACAAAAAAAAGACCCATTTTTGTCTTTTTCTTTCGAAGTCCCAATGTTTACGCGGGTTCCCCGAGGTACTCTTCGAGTATTTTTTTTGCCGCGTCGTAGCCTTTGGCCACCGTTGCACGGTACCCACGCGCCTCCAACCGCTCCTTCCATTCCTTTTGTGAGGCCGACACCCTCCCGCCCTTGTCCCGTTTTAATTCAATGGCGAGACCGTGGTGGCCTCCTCGGGGTTCGTAGATGAAGACGTCGGGGAAGCCCTTTTTGTACCCCGTCTCTTTGAGGCGTACGGCTTCCCTCATGCTCGTCCGTGCGCCTCCCGCGGAAGCACACCACAAGACGTTCGGGTGTTGGGTGTCGAGGTACTCGGCGAAGCGTCGTTGGATGTCGTATTCGCTCCCTTCGCCGTGGCGGTTGTGTCGTGTCCTTTTACGCCTCGACACGGTCTCTTTTGGTGAATGTCGAACCCCACTTCTCGACGACGTCAAACGAAGGGCAAGCCTTGGCCGCGAATTCACGGTGGCCATGAATGGACAACGGCCCGAAGACGTCGCGGAGTTTGTCCACGAGTTCGAAGAAGGCCGCTTCTTGTATGGCGGTCATGGTGTCCTCGGGTTCTCCGTTGTGTACCCCGCCGACGTAGCACACTCCCACGGCGTCGTTGTGGCCTTTGGTGTGTGCGCCTTTGCGCCAAACGGGGCGTCCACGCTCCACGGTGCCGCGTCCGTCGTTGAGAATTACGAAGTGGTACCCGATGTCCGACCAATTGCGCGGCGCGCTTGTGTGCCACCGTCGTATGGTCTCGGTGGTGACGTGTTGCCCCTTCTCGGTTGCGGAGCAATGGAGGACAATTTTGGAGGGCTTCATGAGGCCACGAGTTGTTTGAGCCACAACCCCACGGCAAGGAAGAAAGCCCCCACCCCGCTCCACCACTTTTGTTTCAAGCCGTCGATGTCTTTGTCGTGGCCTTTGATGGTCTCGGCGTGGTGGTCCAACTTCTCTTCAATACGGGCGACCGTGGCGAAGATTTGGTCCAACTTGTCCATGTCGCCCAAGGTGCCAAGTCGCCCCGCCCTACGGGTTGACCTCGTCAAGTTTTGGACTTTACGAAGCCGACAATGCGAACGAAAACCGAGTCGGAGCCGAACTCAAATTGGTAGTCGACACGCGGCCCAACATGATGAAGACAAGGTCGCCCGCTCGAAGTGTGAGTCGAGTGACGTTCAAGTCGAGGTCGGTGAACACACCTTGAACCAAGTTTCGAGTGGAGACGGTACCGAGTCGGGTGAGTGTTATGGCGTTCGTGCTACCGCTTGGACGACGGCCACCCCACACCGACATGATGAGGTCGTCTCGTGACACCTCCGCCAACACTTGGGCCTTCACCGTGAGGTCCGTGGCATTGGTCGGAAGAATGAAGCCCGCGGCGGCCGTGTCCGCTTGGATTGAATTGGCCGCCGAAGACATTGTCGCGTCCCATGTATCGCTTGCCCACCCTTCGGTTCGGTTGCCGTAGTAGTACGACCGCCCTTTTTGAAGGTTGGTTCGTACGGAATGAGAACCGAGGTTCACAACGCTCGAACCACCCGTGGCGGGTGTGGAGAATGTGTACCGCCCGCTCCCGTCCGTCGTCAATACTTGGCCGCTTGTGCCGTCGGGGATTTCGTCGAGGGTGCCGTTGGTTTGGAGCGCAATGAGGCGCGGGGTGGACGTGGAGTTGGGGAGGCTCGTGAGCTTGTTGGCCAACCGTTCGACGCTGTCAAGGTCCACGGCTTGCGTGATGGAGATGAGGTCCGTTTTGCTTTGTACCAAGGTCACCTCGTCGTTCACCTCTTCGACCGCATCCAATACGGAGACGTAGTTGGTAAGGCCGTGCGGGTTGCCTTGTCCGTTGCCGCCTCCGTTGTTGTCCGAAGAAGACGTCGAACCCCCGTATGTGAAGCCCGTGGGGACGACGGTGTCGTCGTGAGACAAAACAGTCCGCGACAAGACAACGGCGTCGAGGTCGTAAGTACATGGCCCCGCCGTGAAGGTCAAGGCCAACGGGACCAAGACGTCTTCCACGTCTCCCACCGTGCTACAATTGTGAGCGAAGGCGGTGGTGAAGTCCAACGGGTCGTCGACGTTCTCGTCGTCCCACTTTGGAACAATGGTCCCCCGTTGCGTCATGAGCGGCCGCCCTCGTTGGTACAAGGTTTCACGCGCCACCACTTGGAGGTTGTGCGCCCCGTCGTGGTCTTGGTCCACGGTGTCCGTGATGGAGTGCCACGCCTCACCCGAAAGGGTCACCACTTGCGAGACGTTGTTGTCGTGGGTGTACAACGCTCCCGAGGCGTTGGGGAGTCCGTCTTCGGTTTCGGAGACGCCCAAGACCGTCGACCCAAGGTCGAGGTACTCGGTGTTCTCGTCACCTTCGGCGAAGTACAACACGTCCGCGTCCTCGTCGGTGGAGTCCACCGTGACACGGAAACCCGTGACGAAGTCGGCGGGCGCGTTTTGGTAGTTGGGCGCGATGTTGTTTCCGTTGTGGTCGTATTGGACGGCGTAGGAGGCGAAGAAGATTTTGTCGAGTTCGGGGAATGTTTGTCGCACCCCTCCAATTCTTGTGATGACAATACGGTCCACCGTAACCTCGACACCTTCGTACGAGGACGAGGTGTTTGGAAGGGGTGCCGTTGTGAAGTCGAATTGTTGTTCGAAGCGTCGGTCTTGGGTTTGGTTGACGCGGTATTCGAACTCGTTGTTGCCCGTGGCCTTAATGTGAAGGCCTCCCACACGGCTCCAACCGTCGTACGTCTCGACGGACGCTTCGGGGTTCGAGTTGGTCCAAGGGACGGCGACTTCGTAGAACCCTTCTTCCGTGGTCCAAACGGGGTTTGGGAAGTTTACTTCATTGAATGCGACGTCGGGTTGTGTACCCACGGGGAAGTCGATGTTGGTGTTCTCCGAGTCCATTGAATGTTCGGAGACGTAGTACAAGTTCCCCACCTTCACCTTGAAGCGAAGTATGATTCGCGCGCCGATTCGGTCAATGCCGAGGTCGTTGTACGCGGCTCCCGTCAATGCGCTCCCGAATTCTCTTTTGAGTTCACCCGTGTCGTACAACCCTCGAAGGTTGAGCGTTTGCCCTTCGGACACGACGAGGTCGTCATTGGTCCACGTTCGCCCCGAGTACCCGTTGTTTGGATAGTCGATATAAAAGAAGCTTCCCGTAGAGCCGAACACCGTTTGGCTTCCCGCTTCGTCGTGAGTGATGGACGCCCGTTTGATGGGCAACAAGTACGAGTTGGCCCACCCATTGGCCAAGGCGTGGTCGACTTCGATGTCCGTTTTGAAGTCCACATTTTCGGCCGTTGCCGTGGGGAAGTAGTTGCTTCCGTTTTGTGCGCGTCGGATGGACTCGGACGCCACCTTGAACCTCGGCCACTTTTGAACGGCCAACGTGGTCGACCAATTCAAGGCGTTCGGAGGGAAGAACCAAAAGGCGAAGTCGTTGAGAAAGATTCGACCCCCGAAGGCCGTGGTGATTTGTTCGAGAACGTCGAAGCACGAGTTGAAGTTGTCGGGGTAGTGTGCGCGCCTCCCAAAGTCGTCTTCGCGGTCTTTGTTGGTGGTGTAGAATGCTTCCGCCGTCGTGAAGGTTTGTTCCAACATTGTCGTCGGGAACGGGTCTCCTTCGGTCGAAGTGAAGTCCGCGTCGGCGTGGG
The DNA here is from genome assembly GCA_965658045.1 of uncultured Flavobacteriales bacterium. Taxonomy (GTDB): domain Bacteria; phylum Bacteroidota; class Bacteroidia; order Flavobacteriales_D; family Sanyastnellaceae; genus UBA11663. Next base: position 20,306 of record CBFHQO010000029.1, read on the forward strand.
AAGCGTTGAAGATGTCGACGACCTCTTTGAGTTGAAATTCGGCGTCCAACCAAAAATTGGCGGTCGGGATTTTGTTGAGGCAAATGGACACGAGTTCGGCCATTGTCTTCTTCCCCAAGTAAGCGTCCCCCGCGTTGTTGAACGGGATGTTGCGGAGGCGGTTGAGGCCACACGAAGCGCGAACGGTGAACAAGTACGGGCGGTCTTGCAACTCGTACTCAATGGCCTCGTGGTTCAAGACACCCACCCACCACGGCTTCCAATGGGTTCCACCGTCGTCGTAGTAGACGGCCAACCCGAAGCGGGCGTCGTCGTTGTCACGGATTGCACCTTTGAGAAGTTCAAGGCCCGCCGTGTCAATTACGAAGGTGACTTCACAAGACGAAGGAATAACGGAGGCCCCAATGTGGTCGGTGGGACCGTCCCACGAAAGGGTGAACCCCTCTTCGGTGAGGTCCGCTTCGTGACACCCTACGGAGGACAACCCAAAGTCGCCGTACCCGTTGATGTCCGAGTCGATGAATTCGACCCGCCAATGGCGTCCCGTTTGGTCGTAGAACTCCCCGCAAATGCGGGCGCGCCAATTGCCCGTCGTAGTGTTAAGGGCTTGGGAGATGGGTGAGTCGGTCATGTTTTAGCGTCCTCGGTTTCGTTTTGCTCGTTCTTGTGCCAAGACAATGTCCGCTCCTCGGATTCGTCCCGCCACGTTCATGTTGTTGCGGCCTTGGCCTTGTATTTGGCCCACGAATTGCCCCATACGTTCGAAGGGGATGACCGCTTCACGCCCCGAGGGGTTGTCACCAATGAGGGCGAGGGTTGGTCCAAGGGTCATTCCACCGCGGGCAAGCTTTGGAATTCCCGTCATGAGCGAAGCGATGGCGGCTTTGAGGGCCGCGGCTTTGGCCACGCCCGCCGCGCCACCCGTTGCGACGTTGTCGGGCGTCGGGGACATGGCGTTCATGACCGCCTGCGCGATGGCCGCTTTTATGGCGCGCATGGCGATTTGTCCCAACATTTGGGTGGCCGCTTGTCCGAAGTTGCCCACCTCACCCGTTGCCGACTTGAACCCAAGTTCAACAAGGTCCGCAACGGCCGCGCCCGCTTCTTGTGCGGAGAACAACGCTTCGTTCGCTTCCTTTTGTTGGTCGGTTGTGTCGGCAAGGAGCGCGCGGAAGGCCTCCGCTTGTTCCATGAGTTCGGCGAACTTCTCGGTGTTGGCGAACTCGGGGTCGGCCAATATGGAGTCGGCCAACGCTTGGTCGAGGGCGGAGAGGGCTTCTTGTGCCGTTTGGAGGTCCGTGGTAATGCCAAGGCCTTGTTGAACGGCGAGACGTTGGAGGGTCTCTTCGAGTTGCGACAACGGCGTCTCGACTTCTTCGCCCTTCGCGGCGAACTCACCCATGAGGGTAACAAGGTTACCCAAGGCGGCCTCCGACCCTTCGAAGTCGCCCTCCACAATTTGGCGGATGGCGTTTTCAATGGCCGAGAACTTGTCGGACGAGAGGTCCTTGGACAAGACGTTCTCCAACTCCCCGATGTCGGTGAGTGTCTTTTGGAGTTCGGCTTGGATGCTTTCGAGGGTCTTGGTGGTTTTCGTACCACCTCCTTGTACGTCCACGACCACGTTGACTTTGGAGTCAAGGTCGGCGGACTTCTCGTCGAGGGCTTCTTGGGTCTTTTGGAGTTCGGCCGTGAGTATTCTTTCGACCTCCTCGAAGGCGGTTTGGGGGTCTACTCCGTCGCCGAAGGGGTCCAACGACGAGATGAGGTCAAGGGTAAAGGTTGAGAAGTCGACGCCCGCGAACTCCGAAAGGAGGCCGAGGTTTATTTGTCGCGCGGCTTCGTCGAGTTGACCCGTGGCGGGGTCGAACACGGGAACGAGTCCGAGTTCGAGGGCGAGGAGGTCATTGTTGGCGGCTTCGATGGCGGCTTCGTTGAACTTCTCGAACGCCTCGGGGGAGATGTTTTCGAGTTCGGTTCGAAGGGCGCGGGTTTGTTGTTGGAGCGCGCCAATGGTCTCACCTTCCGCTTCAAGGGAGAAGGCCTCACGAAGTAGGGCGGCACGGGCGGCGAGTTGTTTGACCCCCTCCGAGAGAAGGCCGTTTTGTAGTTCGATGGTCTCGTTGAAGTCCAACACCGCGTCGTTGGCGATGTACGAGTCCCGAGACATGGAGTACAACGCACCACCCAAGGCCAACGCGCCCGCAATGACGACGCCGTACGGGTTGGTGGTCAAGAAGACCGAGGCCGCTTTGAAGGCTCGAATGGAGTTTTGTACGCCTCGAATCATGCCTCCAATGGCCGAGGTGACGGGGCCAAGGGCCGCGGCAAACAACCCAAACTTGACGACGCTTTGTTGGGTCTCGGGAGACAACCGTGAGAAGGAGTCGGCGAGGTCTCGAATACGGTCCACGACCTTCGTGACCGTTGGGGCCAAGGCGTTGCCGAGTGCGATTTGTGCGCCCTCTACGGCCGAACGCATGGCGGCGAGACCACCCGAGGCGGTGTCGTCCATTTCGGCGGCCATTTCCTTCGCTCGTCCCCCACTCCTTCGGAGTTCTTTTCCAAGGTCTTCGAGGTCTTCGAGGTTTTTTCCGAAGATGGGTTGGAGAATGGCGGCGCGCTTCCCGAGTACGTTGATGGCGTCCGTATACGAGAGGGAGCCGTTTATGAGACCCGTGAAGGTCCCTTTGACGTCAACGCCCGCGGAGGCGAGTTCGGAGAACGCCATTTTGAGTTTGGTTCCCGCGTCGCTTCCCGCGATGCCATTGTTGGCGAGGACACCAAGAAGGGCGGTCGTCTCCTCCAACGAGAACCCGAACTCGTTGGCAACGGGTCCCGCGTTCTTCATGGACTCCGAGAACTTGTCGAGGTCGAGCGCGGAAGACGCGAACGAGGCCGCCATGATGTCGGCGACGGACGAGGCGTCGTCGGTCGAGAGGCCGAATTGTGCAATGGTTTGGCCAACCACCTCCGCCGTTGGTCCGAGGTCTTGTCCGAATGCTTGGGCAAGGGCCAAGGTCGATTCGGTCGCCTTGGTTATCTCCTTCGAGGAGAGGCCGAGTTTGGCGAATTCAAGTTGGAGGCTTGAAACTTGGGAAGCCGAGAAAACCGTGGACGAGCCGAGGTCGCGGGCGTTCTTTTGAAGGGCGGCGAATTCTTGGCCCGTCGCACCCGACACGGCCTTCACCTTCTTCATTGCCAACTCGAAGTCGGCGGCGACCTTGAACGAAGAAGCCCCAATACCTACGAGTGGGGCGGTAACACCTACGGAGAGGCCACGACCAACACTCGACAAGGTGTTGGCGGTGTTGCGGACTTTACGTTGTGCCGCGGTCAACCCCCGCTCGAATTGCCGAGAGTCGAGGCCGAGGACTACCGAGAGGAGGGATTGACGTGCCATTGGGCAATGAGGTCTTTTTGTTCTTGTGTCACTTCATGACCGCGGGAGGTTTTGTTTTCGGCGATGTGGTACGGGTTGAAGTCGTCGACCGTGTAGGCTTGGGGCCTTCGCTTCGGGTCACGGTTCGAGTTGGCCATGAGTGCCATGACGCTCGAAGTATGTTCCCACAAGCGGCGGTCGCGGTCGTTCTCACCCTTGACGACAAAGGCGAACTCCGCGAACGTGAGGTCCCAAAATTCCCGAGGGCGTAGACCAAGACCCAAGCCGACCTCGTACAAGGCGGCCCAAGAATTGAGAGTTGAGGGGACGAATTCGTCTTCGCCCCCTCTTACTCGTTTCCCTCCGTCTCCCCCACTTCTACACCGAGGGACTCACCAATGGACGAAGACAACATGTTGAACTTGTCCATGTCCGCGCAAACGGCGGCGGCGACGTGGTCGAATTTGATTTCGGGACGGTCTTGGCCCGCGAAGTCCGCGGCGTTCATGATGCCCCAAAAAACCACGCATGGCACGAACTCCAACGGGTTCTTCGAGACAAAGTCGTCGAGGTCTCCCAACTCAATCCCGCGGTCTTGGGTCATGAGTCGAAAGGCGTTCATGTTGAGGAGGACTTCGTGTTCTTGTCCTCCAAGTGTGACGGACGTTTGCCCGCGGAGTGTGTTGCCTTTGGCCATTGGTTAAGAATTAGGCGAAGGTGCCTTCGGAAAGGTTGCTACAATCGAAGGACACGTTGAACGAGGTGGAGTCGTTCAAAGGCGCGGTCTCTTCGAAGCTTGTGATGTAGGCGTCGACTTGGATGTATGGGTCACCCACGACACCCGACCCGTAGCGGAGGGTGAGTTGGGTTTTGTCGATTGCCGCGTCAATGAGTTCGGTGCGGCCTACGTTGTCGTACGCCGTGAGACCTTCGACGGTCATTGTAACGGATTGTTGCCCTGGAAGGACCGTCCGCGCGCCGTCGTTGTCTTTGCATACGGTTTCAATCATCTCGTTGGAGATGTTCAAAGTGGCGTTGGTACCACACGCGACGAGGTCGTACGTCCCGCCGTCATTGATGTACACGCCGACGAGGTTTCCTTTTACGGTTCCCGTTGTTGTTGCCATGAGTTCGAGTTTTTATTCGTTGGAGTTGGAGGAGGGTTCTTCGTCTTCCACCTCTTCGAACACGTCAACCTCTTCTTCGTGGTTGTCGTCACATTCTTCGCACGGCTCGGCCTTGTCTTGACATGGACAAGGGTGAGTCGGCGCGGGGTCGGTGACGGTTGGGTGTACAATGGCGAAGCCGTCTTCAATGAGGCGTTCGGCCACGTCTTGGTCGTCTACGAGGAGGGTGTGTCCGATGGGCCATTTTTTGCCCTCGGGGGTGCGGATGACTTGGAGTTTCACGGTTCGAAGAAACCGACTTGGCCACCCGTAGGGGTTGACGTTGTCAAGTATGTCCGCCCGAAGATTCGCGCGATACAATTACCGTGTATTCCGTCACGGTCACAAAGGTCTCGTCTTCTTCAACGACGCCCGTTTCAAGGTCTTCGAAGCGTATCTCGAAGGTCTCTTCTCCAATGACGTTTTCGTACTTGTCCAACTGCGAACGCGCGGCCTCCGCGATTTGGTAGGACGTGCGGGGGTCCTTGGCGTACGCCACAACTTGAACCGTACCAAAGTCCAAGTCGCTCGAACGGTGCTTGGTTTCGCTCGTCTTTATGTCGAGGAGGTCAACCACAATGCACGGAAGCCCGCTCCCTTGCTTGCGTTGAATGGGGAACATGTCGGCGGCGTCCACGAGTGTCGACACACCGAGGTCGGCTTGTAGAATGTCAATTATTTCTCCAATCATGCTTCGACGAGTTTTCGGACGGCGGTGAAGATTTTTTCTTGTGCGGCTTGACTCTTCGACGAGAACGTCCGTTGGATGTACTTGACGGCCTTGGAGCCGCGCCGCGTGATGGATTTGGCACGAACGACACCTCCTCCACTTTTGAAGACGGTAAACGAACCCGACTTGGCCGTGTAGGTGCCTCCTCGTGTCCCGAGTTCGACGAGGTGCGCGTGTGGTGCGGCCTTCTTACCTCGGCCACCCTTGGGGCCAATCAAAACGGTCTCCCCAAGGTCCCTTCGCTTCTTGCCTCGACGTGTGACAATGGAGTCACGAAGCGCGCCCGACTTCTTCGGGGCCAAACGCTTCATCTCCCGCTTAATGGGAGGCGCGCCCTTTTTGAGAATCTTGACGGCCTCTTTGCGGGCGACCTTGTCGGACAACGTCTTCAACCGTTTCTCCAAGGCTTCGACCCCGTAGAATTGAACGTCACTCCGAGACATTGTTGTCGCGTTTGGTGGTAATGACGCGGACGCCTTCTTTGCGCCCAATGACCTCCACGGAGTGGATGTCGTATTGGTCACCGTCGTACAACACACGGTTCAACGGTGTGAAGTCGCGGTGGTACCGCGCCACGAAGTGTACTTGGTCGACGTTGACCCTTTGTTGGCCCACGTTCTTCTCGGTGCCACGCTTGTATTGAACCTCCGCCCACACGGTGAAGCGGTTGGTGTAGGTGACCACCGAATGGTTCCAAGCGTCTACGGTGTTTGCTCGTACAAGAATGGAGACGCGCTTGTCAAGGTTGCCGATTTTCATGCGAACGAGACGAGGCGGTGGGGGTTCATGAGGTAGCGCGACGCCAACGGCGTCTCGTACACTCGAAACGGGGTCACGTCTTGGCGGTTCTCGTACAAGTGGCCGACAATGAGCAACATGGCCGACACGAGCGCGTCGGGCCTTGTGGTGGCCGTGAAGCCGCTTTTGGTGTCGACCCTCCAAGCGTTCAACGTGTCCTTGACGTCCGTGGGTTCGTTGAGAATGCGGAGACGCGCGGGGTACGAGGTGCCGTCGAACTCGTAGTCCGTGGCGTCGAGATACGTTCTTCGGTCGGCCGTGTTGATGTAGGACACGCCCGCCGTGGTTTCACGGTCTCCCGTGTCAATCTTCGCTTGTGGTCCGACGTGTATGTTGGTGAACTCGTGGAGGTGGTCGAAGTGGTGAGACACCTTTGTCTCGGCGAGGTAGGTGTTGGTGTACGCTTGTACTTGTTCGTAGGCGACGCCGATGTACGTTTCAATCAAGGCGTCGTCGTCGGTATTCTCCACCCTCAAATGAGCCTTCGCCGTTGCCAAGGAAACGACGTCGAGAGGACTTGGGAAGGTTTCTTGTTGTTGCGTCATGACGAAGGGTTCAAAGTGAAAAGGGGGACGAACCCTTTGTCCGCCCCCTTTTTCGTGCGTTTAAGAATTAGACCGTGGTGTAGTTCTTGTTTGCGGTCAAGCCGCCCAAGAAGGCACCCGACCCCGTGCGGCGAATGTTGCCGTCCATGTAGCCGTCGGCAATGACACGGACGACCCCTTTGAGGGCCTCGGTGTAGATGTCGACATTGATGGAGAGACCCGCCCAAGTACACACGAAGATGTCCGACACGTCCGCGCAAATAATTGGCGACACGGTCAACGTGTCGTTGGCGTCGGCGTCGCCGAAACCTTCGGACGACAAAATTGATTCGTCTCGAATTTGGCTCGTGATGTAGGCGGGGCGTCCCATGAGTTGTTCTTGGAAGTTGGCCGCTTGAATCATTCCACCCGCGTCGGCGGTTTGGCCGAGGAGGTGTCCGTACAATTCGGGAGTCAAGAAGAAGGCGCGGTTGAGGTCGTCGGGGTTGCCCGCGAGGTACTTACCAACCAAGCGTCCGACGTCCGCGAAGTCCGTGGCCGCGGCGGTTGCGTTTGGTGTGGCTTGTGAACCCACCGCAATACGGTCCGCGGTTTCGAGGCGTCCGACAACCTTGTCGAAGACGTGTTTGTCGAATTGTGCGGCGATGGCGTTGCCCAAGTCACGGCCGAAAAGGTCGTCCAATTGGCCATTCATGGAATACATGAGGTGCTTGGAGATGTCTACCGCACCCGCGAACCGCGTGGGCTTCAATGTGGTCGACTGGAAGTCGGCGGTACCGACGCCAATTTCGTCTCCTTCGTAGTTGTCGCCGTTGCCGCCGTCGGACACCACAGGGTTCCCGGGCATAACAGGCAATTGCACGTCACCCGCGAACCCGCTCAACTGCGTCGCGCCCGCCGCCGTCAAGACGGAGTTGGCTTGCAATGAGAGGCCCATTGGTGTGCTCAATTCTTGAATGATGCCGCTTGAATTTGAACCGTGGATATTGGTGTCGGCGGAGCTAACACCGTAGGCGGTCCGCTTGCCATACGTCAAAGACGCGGGGATGTTGAATTCACCGCGGAGCGAGATACCCGCTTCGTTGGCTTCCTTCCGTGCTTCTTCATCCATTTCGCGGAGTACACCTTCGAGCGGACGCCCTTGGGCGAGGCTACGAATTCCCTCCGTGAGTGAGTGACGCTTGGCGATGTTGTCCATTTCGCGCGCGTCGCTTTTGCTTGCGCTCATGTCAACGGCCACGGCCTTCTTCCCCGCATTGGCGGCGAACACGGCTTCGTTGTTCTTAGCCCTTTGGATGGCTTCGTCGAGGTCCACAATTTTCGCGTGGATGTCGTCTTGGCGTTCGTTCTCCGCTTCGGAGAAGTCACGTTCTTCGGTTGCGACGTTGTCGAGGAGGGTTTCGAGTTCCTCCACCAACGCGCCGCGTTCCTCCATGAGTTTTTTGGAGTTCTTCATGAGTTGGTTGTTTTGAGTTTTGCGAGGGCGAGTCGTTGCCGTGACCACTTGACGCGGTCGTACCTCTTCCCTTCCTCGACTTGGTTTTCGATTTGAGGTTCTTGTTGTGGCGGTGTCGGGAGCGAACGGGCGGCCACATGGGTCGTTTGGTAGGCTCCGTACGTCGTCACGGACAAGTCGATGAGCGAACCGAGGCGAGTGATGTGGCGGTGTGGTTTACCGTCACGCTCCTCCCACTCGTCCGCGTCCACGGTGAAGGCGAACGAGGCTTGGTCGACGTCGCCGCGGAGAATGCTTTGGTGTAGGTCCTTCGCGTAGGTTTGAGGGCCTACGGGAAAGGAGAAAAACAACCCCTTCTCGTCGACCCTCATGGAGAGGGTGCCTTCGCCGTCACGAGAACGGGCCAAGGGGAAGTTGGGGTCATGGTTGAACAACATTCGGACGTCGTCTTGTAGGACGTCGGCGAATGCGTTGGGGTCAATGGTTTCGGTGAAGTTGCCGAGGTCGGCTTCGCCGTGGAAGACCGAGGCGTACCCTTCAATCTTGGGTTCGTCCTTTGCTTCGGGTGAGTCCGACCGCGCTTCAATGGATGTGGTGAAGAATCTTCGTTCCATGTTGTGGTCGTTTTGTCGGTGGTTCGAGTTGCGGAGAGAGACCGCCTTGTCTTCGCCTTTGGTGGGGTAGTCGGTCAAGCTTCGGACGTGAGTTTGTCGCCGTAGTCCGCGGCGGAGTTGAGTGGGATTTGGTTGACTTGCACCAAGTGGAGGTCACCCGCTTCACCGATTCCGTTGAGGTCTTCGAGGGCGCGTACTTCGTTCACGCTCATGAAGCCGTGTTGGAGGGCGGTGGCGTAGTATTCGCGGCGGGAGTCAAGGTCACCGCGCAACAAGGAGCGCATGTCGAAACGGATGTTGTATTCGCCGCGCTCCCGTTCGGGCAATACCTTCCGCTCCAACTCCATTTCGAAACGGCGCGCCCAAGGGATGAGCGTTTGTTGGGCGAAGGCGATGAGTATTTGTTCGACGTTGTTGTACGTCGTGTTCCCTTCCGCTTGAATGAGAATTGGCGGGATATTGAAGATTCGCGCGACCTCTTCCACTTGGAACTTCCGCGTGGCGATGAATTGCGCCTCGTCGGGCGGAATGGTACTCCGCTCGAATTTGAGTCCGTGTTCAAGTATGGCCGTCTCGTGCGCGTTGTGAATGCCTTGGTGTTGCGCGCTCCATGTGTTTTTGAGGCGGTGGTATTGTTCGTCCGTCAAGGACTTGTCGGTCATGAGAAAGCCGCCAATGTTCCCGCCCGTTCCAAAGAACCGCGCGCCGTACTCCATTGCGGCGGCCGATATACCCAAGTTCTCCATGTGGAGACGGATGGGGGATTTGCCGCGGAAACATTCCAAGACCACGAGGTCTTCGGGGTAGTACACCGCGCCCGAGTCCTTGTCGCGGAAGATTCTTTGTCCTTCGTAGGTGTCCCGCGCAATGGCGAGGGGGTCGAGGGGGTGAAGGGCCGCCGCGCGACCCGTTACCGAACCCCGTTCAATTGATGCGTACGCACACCCATACATGAGGGCGTCGGACAACATGCGCTCGACGAACGTGAAGGACGTGAGGTCCTCGTTGGGTTCGGAGTTGAGAAGGACAAAGGCGGGGTGTTCCTTGGCCAAGCTTTTCCCGTCTACCGTTTCGCGGTAGAGGTTGAGAGGCAAGGACGCGAGCGTCGAGGAGATTTTGTTTACCGCGGCGTACACGGAAGAAAGGGACAAGGCCCCCTCTTCGTCTACATGAACGCCCGAGTGGGTGTTGCGACCGAATACACCCATGAAGGGGTGGTGGGGTACTTTGTGCCGCTCCTCGGCGTCCTTGTTTGGACGGCGGAAGCGTTGGAGAAAGTCAAGTTCGAGGGAGAACCGCATGGCGCGAAACTCCCACACCCGCTTCGCGGAGGCGTTGACGTCGTCAAGTTTGTGACTTGCAAAACGAACCGCTCTACCTTTTATTTGCCTAACACTAAATCTATATCGCTACTCTTTTGAACATGAAACAATCATTCATTATCCCCATCATTTGCTTGGTTTTGACCTCTTGTGGGTCGTCAACAACACCAGATATCCCAACAACGACAACCCATAAACTACTTGGTGGATTTGAAAGGGGCGGAGATGGTTGGTTAGAAGGAACGTACGTGGTTTTGACCCAAGCAACAGATGCATGTGCCAATGACGACCACTTCTCATCCATCGCTTGGCAATCGAACACTAATACCGCCGCCGCATCAGAGTTGAACGTCATTTATATCAATGAGGAACAATTGAAATCTTCGTTCGCATTCCAAGAAATTCAGAAGAATGGGTTAGTGCAAGTATCCTCGTCGGATGAGGTGCCAAATTCATTGGAAATTAATACAATGGGTGAGCGGGAGTGTATGTACTCAAAATTGACGGCCGCCGATTTTAGTCAACTAAAAGGCCAAAACAATTGTTACGATAGCGCATATATCAAATAAGGGCTAACCTTTTCGAATTGAAATCAAGGAGGTTCACAACCTCCTTTTTTTATTCCATTTGGAGAGAACGGTGGCGAATACCTCGTGGCCGTTGTACCGAGTGCGGCCGAAGATGGACATGTGGTCATGTTCGACCGACCAATACGCCTCCCCGTTCTTGGAGTGGTTGGGGAGTCGTTTGAAGTACTCGTCGACGAACCCTTCTCGGGTTGAGATTTTGGAGGCGAGTTCGAGGAGTTTTTTGGGGTCTTTGGGTTGGTACGTCACAAGGTTCGGATGTTGTAGTTGTCGGGAATGTTGGAGGGGGCTTTTGCTTGGTCCGTCATGGCTTGGCCGATGGCCATGACGTGGGCCACGACCCCGTCAATTTTGTCTCCCGACTTCTCCTTGTCGGGTTTGATGTTGCCCGAAGGGTCCGTCTTCAAAGTGACATTCCCCAACATGTAACGGAAGACGGGGTCTCCGTTGTGGGCGATTTTCCCTTCGGCCATGAGGCGTTCGACTTCCTTTGTTGGTGTCGACATGGAGACGAAGCCTTGTCCGTAGGGTTGGAGGTTGAGACCGTCGGCGGCAAGGTTGAGGACGAGTTGGGAGGAGTTGTAACGGTCGAACGCGATGGCCTCCACGTTGTACCTCGTAGCGAGTGCGTCTTTGTCGTACCCAACCACACCTCCTTCAATGTGGAAGCCCGTGAGAAACCGTCGTATGGCGTCGTAGTCGGTGACATTGCCTTCGGTCACGAAGACGTTGTCGAGGGCTTCGAAGGACTCGTATATGTGAGAACCGCTTGTGGCAAGGCGGCGGGCGATGGCCTCTTCGGGCAACCAATACCAAGACCGCGTCAAGTACCCACCGTCTTCGGTTGGCCACACGAGGTTCAAGGCGGTCACGTCCGAAACCGAGGCAAGGTCGAGGCCGCCCCAACACTTGGCCGTTGGGCTTGGCTCCTCTTCGCTTTGGTTGACCAAGAAGGTCTCGTCTTGAATCCATACCGCCGAACTCCTCACCCACTCGTTGAGGTGCTTGGTTCGAAAGTTGGTCAACATGCTCCCCCCGTAGATGCGCGCTTGGTTGAGTTCTTTTTGGAGGTACTCGGTGGAGATTGTCTCCCCCAACGACGGGTTCGCCTTCACCCATGTCGACGGGTCGCCGAAGTCGTCTTCTTCGTCGAGGGTGTACACGAGGGCAAACAACGAGTCGTCCTTGGCTTTGCCTTCGAGGACGTCACACGACGAGCGCATGAGTTGAAAACAAGGTCCGTCGACATTGAACCCCGCGGTGGTTATGACGGCAATGAGAGGCGACGTTCGCGCGCCCGTGGCCGACTTTAAGACGTTCAACAACCCCGCGTCCTTGTGTGCGTGGAACTCGTCGAGAACACCACACGAGACGGAGAGACCGTCGAGGGAGTTGTGGTCACTTGACAAGGGGACGCAACGGGAGGCGGTTTGCTTCACCGTGAGGTTGTTGCGAAGCACGGTCACACGCTTCGAGAGTGCGGGCGAACTCTTCGCCATTCGTGTCGCCTCGTCGTGGGCGATTTTGGCTTGGTCCTTCTTGGTTGCGGCAAAAACAACCTCGGCGGCGGGTTCGCCGTCAAAGTCCAACATGGCGAGACCGATTCCCGCAAGGAGTTGGGTTTTGCCGTTTTTCCGCGCGACTTGCGTGTACAAGGTGGAGAAGCGGCGGGAGCCGTCTTCCTTCTTCCAACCAAACAAGGACGCGACCGCGAATTGTTGCCACGGCAAAAGGTAAAAGGGTTGCCCCGCCCACTTCCCCTTCGAGTGCTTCAAGAAGCGTTCAAAGAAGGCGATGAATTTGAGGGCCTCGACTTCGTCGAAGTACAACCCGCGCTCCGCTCCGTGTTCGAGGTCGTCAAGGTGACGTTGACACGCAAGGCGAACCCAACGAGACGCGGGGATGGTCCCGTCGAGTACTTCTTCGACGTATTTGTCCCAAGGCTTCGTCACCCCATGCTTGACATTTTGAGGGCTTCGTACGGGTCGACTTCTTTGGACTTGGTCTCGGCGAAGGCCATGAGTTTCTCACGGTCGGCGGGAGACAACCCAAGCTTCGACGAAAGTGTGAGGACGGCTTTGGTAGCGCGCTCGAAGGCGGTGTACGTCCCCGAGATATTCGTGGCCCCACTTTCGAAGGTTTGGACAACGTCGTCGAGTGTTTGGATGTCGTTGGCCGCGGTCACGAGGAGGTCGAGGTTTTTGGCGAGTACCGACAACAAGACGGCGTCCACCTTCCGCAAGACCTCGGCTTCGTTGAGGTGTTCAATGGTCAAGTCGTAGAATTCCCGCGCCCTTGGGTTGAGTTCAAGGACGGGTTGGGGGAACTCGGCTTTGTCCACCGTCGAGGGCTTGACGGCAATGTCACGGTCGGGGCGGAGTGTGCCTTGGAGGGCTTTGAGTTGTTTGGGCTTTGGTGGTCGGGCCATGTTTTATTCTTGGTAGTCCTCGGGGTCGTAGCCGCCTCCCTCTTGGATGTATTCGACAATCTCCAAATCCAACTCCTCGAACACTTCGTCACCGAGGACGGCGAACAAAAGGTTGGTCACGTCTACGCCCTTGTACTTCATTCGGAGAAGTTCAACGGACGGCGGTTCGGGTGGACACCCGCTCCCGTCGGCGTAGTACATGACACCCGCGTCTCCCGCGTCGTAGTCGTACACCACCTCAACGGGGTCTTCCGTCGTGTCGGTTGTCCATTCCCAACACCAAGTCGCGTTCTTCATGTGATACTCCCCCCTTCGGGATTTTGGCGGGGTTTACGAGATGACACGCGACGGTCTTCCTTCAAACGGTCGTCCGATGTGTGACCCCCCTTCCCCCCTTGGGTTATTTGTGGCCGTGGGATTCGCGGCCGCTTTTCTTGTTGTGGCACGAGTCGCAAAGGCTTTGAAGGTTCGAGAAGTCCCAAAACCCTCCGCCGTCACGGACTCGTTGTTTGTGGTCAACAACGCGGGCGGGCCGAACCCGCCCCGCGTCTTGACATGAGTTACAAAGTGGCGACCGTTCGAGGACGAGTTGACGAAGACGACGCCACCGCGCGGTATTGTACCGCGGGTCTCGGGCGTGTGGTGAACGCGCCCCGCTTTTGTGGTTTGGGTCGTCTTTGACCCAAGGTCTTCGTGGGTTCTTCCATGAGAAGGTCGGCACGTCGCAAAGGTGCGACCTCGTCCGCGTCAAATTACGGTTGTGGAGAGGGGTGGGTGTAATTTTGTGCGCGGCCCACCTTGGCCGCCGTTTTCCCAAAGTCCGCGTACAAGGTCCTTACTCGTCCCCCTTTAAGGGGGACAAGGACCGTTTACGGTATAAGGACCGTATACCGCGGGCGCGCGTCTACACAAGACGGAGTCGCCCTCGACAAGTGTGGAGAGTGTTGGGTGTTACTTGGTGCCGAGTCAGTCGAAGCCCGACATGTGAACACGGCTTGGACCCTTCACCCACATGGGTTTCTCGTCGGTGCCGAGGTTCTTGTACTTCACCGTCACGGACACCGTGAACTCCCCGTTGTCGTCCAACATTTCCGCGACAAGGGGTTGGTGGAGTTTAATGACCTCCAACAAGTTCTCGGGGGTCTCGTCGTCTTCGACCACTTCAACTTCAGGTTCGGGTTCGGGCATGACAACACCTTCGGCGGCTTTGGCTTTGGCTTCGAACAGTTCTTCGAGTTCCTTTTGCCGCTTGGCCTCCCGCGCGTCCTTCTCGTTGTCCTCGGCTTCCCTTTGAAGGACTCGTTGGGTAACACGGCCGCGGCCGCTACCTACCCCAAACTTCAACCCTTCAAACTCCATGCACCACTCTTCTACAAGGTCGGAGTGTTCGGTACGGGCCTCGTCACTCACCCCGAAGCGGACAAGGGGGAAGCGGTCCAACCACTCAATGTCCTCGGTGGAGGTCCACAAGTACCAAACGTCTCCCCCGTTCTCGTACTTCTTCTTCGCCTCCTCGAATTTCTCGGCGCGCTTCTCGGGGTCGATGTCGCGCCACGCGGGGTTCGCGGGGTCGGCCATGAATTGTACTTCGGGGTTCTCGTGAATCTCGACACCTTGCGAGACCGCGTCCACCAATTCCCTCGTCCGAATGGTGAAGCCCTCGGCCTCCATTGCCGTCGTTACGTCGTGGATGAAGTGGTCGGTGATGTCGTAGGACGGCCCCGTGTAAAGACGAACGCGCTTCCGCTTCGTGCCTCCGTTGTCGGTGTACCACACTTCCCTCTTCGTGTCGGTCTCCCAATGCGCTCGAAAAACCTTCATCCACGTTTGCCTCCGCTTGGTGAAGGCTTCTTCAATCTCCTCCCACTTCAAGCTTCGACCCTCGAAGAACTCTTCTTCTTTGAGGTTGTCCAACAAGCACCGCACCCACGCCGCGCGCATGAGGAATTGGGTTTTGCGTAATTCTTCGGCCTTCGCGCGCTTGGCTTCCTTGGCGTAGTCGCGCAACACCCCCTTGTTGACGGTGAGAAGCTTGACGTGTTCGTTGGCCGCAACCGCCCGTTCTCGTTCAAGTCGAGTCATGCTTTGAACGGCCGCCTTCTTCGAGGCTTTCGAGTACAATGGGAACTTCATGGGAAGCGTGAATTGAAGTTTGACATGGCAAACATACGCCATTTTGTGCGTGTCTCAACAATGAGGGAAGCGAATTTCTACGCCTCCAAGATGCGAAACCCCTCAAAATACGGGCGTCTTGGCCAATGTGGACAATTTTAGGTCGCAAGAACCGCCATTCTTTGTTCTCCTTGCGTAATTTTGAGCCGTGAGACGACCCAACGAAGGGTCGCAAACGACACAAAAGTACGACATGCTACAACCAATTCCTACCAATCGACCCTCCCACCTTACCGTTGAGGAGGTCGCCCAAGAACTACGGGTCACACCCGCAACAGTTCGCAACATGATTAAGCGCGGAAACCTCCACGCCATTCAACTCGGCGAGCGCGGCTCCTACCGCATCCCGATGGCGTCATTCGCCGCTTTCGTCGGCCTACCTCCGACACCCGAACACCGAAACGTCTAAACCAACGTAAACATGAGTTACTTTTTATTCAACGGGGCCAACGCCCCCAAGCCGACGCCAAAAGCGCGCCGCACCCGTCGAACCCTTGTCGAACACCCCGACTTCCCGAACGTCCGCAACGTCGAGGAGGCCTTGGTTGAACTTGGGAAGCGTCCTTGGTTCTTCTCCTTCAAGAAGGAAGGGTACACCCCCAAGGCCTACCACCAACTTCTCGTCGCCCACGGCTTCGAGTACCGAGACCACCGCGAGATAACGGAACACACGGTGGCATGTACCCTCAACAACCTCTCGACGCCGAAGTACGGTTCGAGAATGGAGAAGTTGAAGTACAAGTGGGGACGCCGCGGGAAAGACCCCGTCTTGCAATACGCTCCAACAGGCAAGGTGGCGGACGAACTCAACGCCGACGACAAATTCTTGGTCGAGGTCTTCCGTTCCCTCCCCAATGTCTCAACCTTCCGCCTCGTTTCCTTGTGGTGGCAAAACCGCGGCCTTTGATGGCGGCGGGCTTCCACTACGGACCGCCACCAATTGAAACGGTGGTCGGCTCCAACGACGCGATGTTGTCCCACTACGTCGCCGTATTGTGCGGCCTCGTAGGGGTCGAGGTCTCCGAAGTCATGGGGCGCGCGCGTCCCTCTCGAATTGTTACCGTCCGCCACATGGCCCAAGCCTTCGCACGGAAGGAGCGCGAATACCTACTCCTTGAAGTAGGCGCGTTCTTCCACCGCGACCACGCTTCCGTCATGAATGCCGTGTCAAAGGTTGAGTGGTTCTTGAAGCACCCAAAGACCGCCTCCACCTACTTCTTCAAAGTTTACGAAGCCGCGGAAGCGGCCTCCCTCACCGTCTACAACCAACCCTTCAAACACCTCTCAATATGTCAGAAATGAAAAAAGTGTCCTTCTCCTTGGACCTCGGCAAGCTTGACAAAAGCGTCTTCTACCAAGGCGAGAAAGCCTTGTACGCTTCCTTCACGGCCAAGGCCACCCCAAACTCACCGTACAACCCTTACATGATAACCCAATACCTCGGCGCGGGTAACACCGACCACCCGAAGGTTGGCAACGGCAAGCACCGTGGAGAGGGTACCCCATGCGACAAGGACTTCAAGTTGAAGGTGAAGTGGGACAAGCTTGACATGTCCGCGGCCTACGAGTACAACGGACGGAAGTATGTGACCCTTGACGCGGTCTTCCGTAGCGGCGAGTACTCGGACGGAATGGTCGTCCAATACCTCGGCAAGAATGCCGAAGAAGGACCGATTGTCGGAGACGTCAACTTCTTCGAAGCAAAGGCCGAAGGAGGCGGCGGAATGTCACTCCCGTCGGGCATGGGCAACGACGACGGAATGCCGTTTTAATGTTCCCAACGGTGCCATGATTGCCCAAGGCCTTCGGGCCAATTTCCAACCCTTCGTCACGGGGGTCGGGGACTTTGCCTCGGCCCCCTTTTTACGCCTTCTCCTTCAATGATTCCTTCCCCAACATTCACCTCGACACCTACGGCCACCACCGAAGCCGTTGTACCAATCTTCAAGGCCGAAGACAAGTCCTTGGCCATTGACCAACACCGCCGCACCTCCGTACGTCGCGGAGTGAGCACGGGTTGGGAGACGCTCGACGAATACATGTCCGTAAAGCGTGGCGCGCCCCTCTTCATTGCGGGGTCTCCCCATGCGGGCAAAAGTCAGTTCACCAAGGCCTTGTTGGTCAACTTGTCCAAGCTTCACGGGTGGCGGCATTGCGTGTACTTGGGAGAAGAAGGAGAGGTCCGAGACCTCACCTTGGACTTCGTGGAACTCTACGTTGGGAAGCCGTCTCGAATGAAGAACGACGACGGCACGGACAACGAGGGAGTCATGACGGAGTCGGAGTTCACTTCGGCCTTCTTGTGGGTCAACGAACACTTCGCCTTTGTCAGTCCCGACGAGGCCGACGTGGGCGGCTTTGACATTGCCACCTTCTTCTCGTGGGTCAAGGCCTTCGAGGACGAGAGAGGCGTGAAGTTCGACACCACCGTCGTAGACCCTTGGAACGACCTACAAATGGACCTCAACTCCAAGGGAGGGCGCGAAGACCTCTTCTTGGCCGACGCCTTGAAGACGGTTCGGGACTCGTCAAGGGTCAACAAGCGCGTGGACATTGTCGTCACCCATATCGCCGCGCCACACTCGAAACACGTCTCCGACAAGGGCAAGCGGTTCGCCGCTCCCGCGGAGCCGTATGAATGGGCGGGAGGCCAAACGTGGTTTCGAAGAAGTTTCGTCATGCTCCTCGTGTACCGCCCGCCCGCGCCCGACTCCTTCCGCGTCGGCAAGCACAAGGCCGAAACGGTCTTTGGAGAAACGTGGCTCCTTGTCCAAAAGGCCAAGCCCCGCGGTATTGGTAAGGTGGGTATGTGCCGCTTGAAGTACGACCCCAAGACCAACATGTATTCGGAGTTTGAGTCATGACCTTCACCGACCTCACGCGGGGCCGCTACAACCCCAACGGCAAGTTCAACGAGTGGACACCCTTGGGTCTCATTCTACTCCGAACCCAACTCGAAGCGGGTGCCGTGCGGATGGAGTTGGCCTTGGAACAAAAAACAGACGCGCCCGAGTCAGTCCGTAAAAACACGGAGGAGTTGGTGGAGACCTTGCGCGAAGCGGTGTTGGCCCTTCACGACTTGGAGACCCAACGGAATATCGCCAACCACAACTCCGTCTTGGAGAAGGCCGCCCACGCTCGTACGGCGGCCGAATTGGACTCCGCAAAGGAGCGGTCCACACAACTACACAACGAAGGCGAACGGCTACGAGCCGCCGTCGCCGACTTAATGCGAAACCAATGAAACTCAACGAAACCCAACGAGCGGAACTCCGCCAACTCTTCGAGGCAAATGGCCTCACCAAAGACCACATTTTCGCCCACCGTCACTTCGTCATTGTGACACGCGCGGGTATTGAGGTTATCCAAGCGAAACAAGGCCTTGACGTGACCTTCGAGGTTGTCAAGTGTGAACCCGACTTCGTCGTCATGAAGGCCTTGGGCCGCAAGGTGGGAGACGAAGCGCGAAGGGTCGAGACCTTCGGGAGTGCCACGGCGGAGAATTGCACGTCCAAGCACCTCGTGGAGATGGCCGAGAAGCGCGCGTTGTCTCGTGCGGTCTTGAAACTCACCAACCTCTACGAACACGGGGTCTTTGGGGAAGACGAAGATGTCCACCGAGAACGGTGAGTGGGACTCGGTCTTCGATTCTTGGGAGCGGGAGGTACAAGACACCTTCCGCTTCCGCTTGTTGGACCTTCTTGAAACCGCCTACCTCGAACCTCACGAGGAGCCGTTCTTGGAGGCTCAAATTGAGGCCAACGACCTCACCCAAGCCGAGGCCGAAGAACTACACCGCCGCCTCGTAGACGCACAACCAAGGGTCCCCGAGATGTACGCCCCTTCCCAAACTCTTCTTGGCCGTTGGATTCGGTCTTTTTGCTTCACGAAGTAGCCTCGGCCTTCGCCGCTTCTCGTTCACGCTTGGCGCGGTCCTTCTCCCACTTGGTCTCGACGTCGACGGCAATTTCTTCGGGAGTCATGCCCTTCTTGACGCGGTTTCGAATGAAGGCCCACGAGACGAAGTACGGGTCTTCTTTGGGGCGGTCCCAAGGCCAAGGGCAAGTCAAGGCAAACACGTCCAACCTCATGGAGTAGACGTCTTTTCGAGTTTCGAAGCCCCTCGTGGGCTTGCGCGTGGCGTCCCACCGACACACCAACCCATGCTTGTCTTTGGCCCTTTGGTACTTGGGCTTCATCTCCAACCGAGAGAAGCCGTTGTCGTCCTTCACCGTCATGCCGCCGTTAAAGTCCAAGCCGTAGAGGTCGAAGAAGTCGTCAAGGTTCCGCATGTCCAAGTAGATTGAAACCTCCTTCCCCATGAGGGCCTCGGGGTTCTTGGACTTTACGTCGAACAATTCGATACCGATTCGGTCAAGTTGAGGCCACCAAGGACGCGGCAAGGCCACCTCGTTGTTGAACTTGGCGTGGCCCCACGAAGTGGACCGCGGCGTCTTGGCCGCTTTGCCTTGGCCCGTTGAGTTGGAACCGCCGCCGCGCATTGTAAGGCCAACAAGGACACCAACAAGAACGAGGACGGCAAGTACTACGGAAGAAGACATTGGAAGCGGTTTCCCGCAAATTAACCTTCAAAGGCCGCGCGCAACTTCTCGGAGGCCTTTTTCGATACGTCGAGGCGGGTGACGTTCAAGTACGTCATGAGCGAAGATTCGGACTCGTGACCCGTGAGGCTCATGAGTTCACCGAGGGACATGACCCCGAGTTGGTACACATTGGTAGCAAAGGTTCTCCGCGCCGTGTGGTTGGTCACCTCTTCCCACACGTTCAAACGCTTCGTCTTGGTGTCGTAGAAGTCCGTGGAGGCTTGTTCGAAGGTTCGGTCGATGCCCGCAACCCTCACCAACTCCTTCACCGTGGCGTTCATTTTTTGCTCGTTGGGCGGCTTCGGGAGTTTGCCTTTGTGCTTCTCAATGATTCGGCGCGCCGCGGGCAACACGGGGACCGTGACGGCCTCTTTGGTCTTGTGTTGGATGAAGGTGAGTTCGTCGGGGCATTTGTTCCCGTTGGCCTTCCATGCTTCGGCGACAATCTCGGGAAAGCGTTTGATGTCGGAAATACGCGCGCCCGTCCAACACCCCAACAAGAACAAGTCCCGAACGGCATGTATGGCGGTTATCTCCCGACCGTAGTGAGTGCGGGTCGGAAGCTTGGCCGCCTCAATCATTGCCAACTCTTCGAGGGTGAGGTGTGGTTTGGTGACTCTTACTTCTTTGACCTTGAAGTGTGACGCCTCCCACAAGCGGCTCGTGTGAACGCCTCGGTGGTACGACTCCTTCACCCACGTCTTCAAGACGGCGATGTCTTTGGCGATTGTGTTGACACCCACGCCCGTCTCCGCGCGGAATTTGCGGTACTTGTCGAGGAAGGTGGCGTCAATCTCGTCGAAGCGAATGGCGCGACCCCACACCTTCTTCGAGAACTTTTCGAGGAGGTTTTGCACCGTCTTGTACTTGGCCACCGTGCGCTCCCCGATGGCTTGTCCTTTTTGGTTGGTACGGCCACCCTCGGCCGTGTCTTTGATGAAGTCCGCCACCCATTGGTTGAACGTCAAGACCTTCTCCGCAACACCCGACCGACCATCCTTCATTCGCTTCACCGCATCCCGCAAAGATTCGGGGGTCAACTCTACACCGTCGAGAACGGTGAGTTGGTTGGCCGCGTTGACAATGGCTTGGACGGCGTTGTCGAGTTCGGTTTGAAGCGCGGCGAGGTCTTTGTTGTTTGCCTTCAACCGTTGCCGCTTTTTGTCCCATTCCTTGGGGTCTACGGAGACACCCGTACCAAGCACAACGCGCCGTCCGTTTATGTAAGAAATGAAGCGAACCGAGGTTCGGTCGTCGTTCGGGCGGGCCAAGGTCAAATTGTACTTCATGGGGTTCGTGTGTCGCGCTCGTGTGTCGTTTCGTGTGTCGTTTTCGCCTTTTTTGAAACGCTCAAAAGGTAGGTACTTTTTCTCCTTTTCGCAATACTCCACACGGTGTCCCCAATGTTTACGGGCTTTTCCGAAGGTTTGGACATGAAAAAACCCGCTCCGAAAGGGAAGCGGGTTTTGTCGTTTTGTAGCCCGTAGGGGATTTGAACCCCTGCTACCAGGATGAAAACCTGGCGTCCTAACCCCTAGACGAACGGGCCAAAGAGGACCGCAAAGATAGTCAGGTTCTTTCTTCTCCACAAGGTCCACCGGAAAAAATGCGCCCCAGGGGAACGACCGAGTCACGCGAGGTACGCGCGCAGCATCCAGGAAGTCTTTTCCTGCTCCCGCACGTAATCGCTCATGAGGGCGTGGGTGCCCTCGTCGCCCGCTTGGCCGCTGGCCGCGAGCAAGGCGCGCTCACGGACGAGCAACACCCCAAATGCCGCCGCACAATGACGGACCGCTTCCACCCCGTCGTGCACGTCTTTGACCGCGGGAATCGTGGCGCCGGCCACGTAATCCTGCATGGTGTGCAACGGCTGGCCACCGAGGGTCAACACGCGCTCGGCCACCTCGTCGATCTTGACTTGGAGGTCGGTGTAGAACTCTTCGAATTTGGCGTGCAGCTCAAAGAAGTTTTGGCCCTGAACGTTCCAGTGGAACCCGCGCACATTTTGGTAGAAGACGTGCAGGTCGCACAGCAGGGCGTTGAGCTCTTTGCAGAGCGCGGCGCTGTCGTCGGGGTTCAAGCCGATGGGAAGGTTGGCGTCCATAGATCAGTAGGCTTTGGCGAACAACACGCGACGGGCGCTGGGCGCGCCAGTCTTGATGCACGTCCCTGGTGTGGTGTCGCCGTCGTAAGGGATGCACCGGATGGTCGCCTTGGTTTCTTGCTTGATGTGCTCTTCGGTCTCGGCGGTGCCGTCCCAGTGGGCGCTCACGAAGCCTCCCTTGTCCAACGCCTCCAAGAACCCTTCCCAGGTGTCCACCACGTGGGTGTGCGTCTTGATGCGCTCGTGGACGCTGGCCGTGAGGGACGCTTGGATGTCGTCAAGCTGCGTCCGGACGTGGGCCGCCAGGCCGTCCAAGGACACGAAGTCTTTGGTCTTGGTGTCGCGGCGCGCGAGTTCGCACGTGCCCTTCGCCAAATCGCGCGGCCCCATCGCGATGCGCAACGGCACCCCCTTCAACTCGTACTCGGCGAACTTCCAACCGCTGCGCTTGGTGTCGTCGTCGTCCAACTTCACGCGGATGCCCGCCGCCTTCAACTCGTCGGCGACTTCCTGGCACTTGGCCACGATCTCGTCCATTTGGTCTTGGCCCTTGTAAATGGGCACGATGACCACCTCAATGGGCGCGAGCTTCGGGGGAAGGACCAAGCCTTGGTCGTCGCTGTGGGTCATGATGAGGGCGCCCATCAAGCGAGTGCTCACCCCCCATGAAGTGGCCCACACGTGCGACTTGCCGCCTTCTTTGTCGGCGAAGGTGACGTCGAAGGCCTTGGCGAAATTTTGGCCCAAAAAGTGGGACGTCCCCGCCTGCAAGGCCTTGCCGTCCTGCATCAACGCTTCGATGCAGTAGGTGTCCTCGGCGCCTGCGAAGCGTTCGCTCTCCGTCTTCACCCCCTTCACCACAGGCATGGCCATGTAATTCTCGGCGAAGTCTGCGTAGACCTCGAGCATCTTCTTGGCCTCCTCCACAGCTTCATCCTTGGTGGCGTGGGCGGTGTGCCCCTCCTGCCAAAGGAACTCTGCCGTCCGCAAGAACAGGCGCGTCCGCATCTCCCAACGCACGACGTTGGCCCACTGGTTCACCAGCAAGGGCAAATCGCGGTAGCTCTGGATCCAGTTCTTGTAGGTGTTCCAAATGATGGTCTCGGACGTCGGCCGCACAATCAGCTCTTCTTCAAGACGGGCGTCCGGATCCACGACTACCCCCTCTCCGTTGGGGTCGTTCTTCAACCGGTAGTGGGTCACCACCGCGCACTCTTTGGCAAAGCCCTCCACGTGGGCGGCTTCCTTGCTGAGGTAGCTCTTGGGAATGAAGAGCGGGAAGTACGCGTTCACGTGTCCGGTGTCTTTGAACATGCCGTCAAGCACGTCTTTCATGCGCTCCCAAATGGCAAACCCGTAAGGCTTGATGACCATGCACCCCTTCACATCGCTGTGCTGGGCGAGGTCCGCCTGCACGACGAGTTCGTTGTACCACTTGCTGTAATCATCGTCGCGGGACGTCAGTTTGCTGGCCATTTTGGTATGGTTTGTGCTGTAGCGTGTGAGAGACTCTGAGAGTCACGCAAAACTAAAGAATGTGCTAACTTGAACCACCGCCCATGATCCGCTCCTTCCCCACCTTCTTTTCGACGCCTGCCGCATGGATTTCACTGCTCGGGCTGACACTGGTGATGGCGAGCTGTGGCGGGGCCTACCGGCAGGCTTCGGCCTTGGAGGACGACGAACTGTACCTCAGCCAAGGCGAAGCGTTTTTGACCGACGAAGAATACCTCTCGTACGCGTTCGAGCAGGCAGGCTTCAGCGAATCCGAAGACTTCGACGTCGACGCCCGGTCGGGCGACGGGTTCAACAGCAACTTTGGGTACGTGCCGCAAAGCCTGCGTAGCCGGTCCATGCTCCGCGGGTACATGACGCCGTACGGCGCAGCAGGCTTTGGTCCCAACCCTTACGACCCCTACGGCAGCGCCTTTTACGGAGGCTACAATCCCTACGACCCTTACGCATCGAGCATGGGTTGGAACAACGGTTGGAGCAACAGCTGGGGCTCTCCCAGCGGGTGGGGCATGAACCCCTACATGGGGTACGGCTACGGATCTGGCTTCGGGCACAACCCATATGCCTACAACCCCTATGGCTTCAACAACGGATTCAACAACGGCTGGGGTGGTGGATACAGCGTCTACCAAGGCACCGGGTGGCTCGGCGGGGGCGAACCCTCAGGGGGCACGCCGATTGTGGTGGCGCCGCGGACCCCGATTTGGGCTTCGTCGTCCATCAACAGCGCCACAGGCGGCGGCCGCTTGATGACCAACAAAATGGACGCGGGCGCCCCAGGCAACACCGCCGGCGCCGCACAACCTCGGGTCTTCTGGCGCACCGTGTCCGACGCCGCTGAAACCATCGAAGGCTCCTGGGAAGACAATCGACCTGCACCGGCCGCCCCACAAGCAGATCGGTCGACGTCGCGCCAATCCTCGAATTCTGGCCAGTCCAACTGGTCTCCTTCCCCATCGCGAAGCTCCAGCTCATGGTCGTCGGGGTCCAGGCCTTCCAACTCAGGGAGCAATCGGTCGCACACCCGCCCAAGCACCCCGAGCAGGCCTTCCAGCGGCGGCCGAAGCACCGGAGGCAGCAGCCGTTCAGGAGGTCGTGGCGGTTCACCCCGACGCTGAGTGGACATGATTCGCTTCTTCACACGTGCATGTGTTGTCGCGGCTTTTGTCGCGGCCTTGCCTGCCATAGGCCTCGCCCAGAACGAAGACGACGTGCTTCGTTACGGATGGATTGCCCCCATGGGCAGCAGCAGAACCATGGCCATGGGTGGGGCGTTCGGCGCGCTGGGGGCCGATCTCGGCAGCATGGGCATCAACCCCGCGGGGTTGGGCTTGTACCGGCGAGGTGATTTGGCCATCACCACTGGACTGAACAGCGCCAACACCGACGCCAGTTGGAACACAGCCTCAGCCACCTCGGCCAAATTCCAGGGCACCACAGGCAACCTCGGAGTGGCCCTCACCTACCCCAGCGTGGACGCCGATTGGCCGTTTTTCACCTTGGCGGTGGGGCGGCAAGTGCGCATGCCTTTCAACCAGCGCATCTTCATCGAAGGCGTGCCTTCTGAATCGACGGTGTCTGACCTGTTCGTGCAGCAGGCCCTGGACGACGCCTCCATCTACGGTTACGCTTCCACCGACGAAGCGTTGGGCGGCGGCGACATCTTCCCATATTCGGCGTCGCTGGCTTGGCGCACCCTGTTGCTCTTGCCCGACAACGACGACATCTATGCCACGGCCGTGGGGGGGCCGGTGGAAGTCAAGCGCGTCATCGAGCGGTCCGGCCGCATGTGGGAAACCCAAATCGGGTTTGGCACCTGTTACCGCGACAGGCTGAGCATCGGCGCCACGCTTGGCCTGCCCAAAGTGGAATTTGAGGAGACGTCCACCCACCAAGAAACCACAGTGTCTGCAGTGGACGACCTCAGGGTGTGGGACTACAACGAGCGGCTCAACGTGGATGGGCAAGGCATCCTGCTGCGTGCCGGGGTCAACTGGCGCGTCACCTCCCAGCTGCGCCTTGGACTCGCCCACCAAACCCGGAGCCGCATGACCCTGCTGGACAACTACAGCACCTCGTTGTCCACGCAATGGGCGGACGGCGGCGAGCGCGCCGCCTCCAGCCCCATCACCAACAACGAATACCTCGTGTACACCCCGCGACGGACCACTGTGTCTGCGAGCTTTCTCATGGGCAAGCTGGGGGTGTTGGCCGCGGACTACGTCCACACCGACCTGCGAGATGGCGAACTCGGCGACCCAGGCACCATCCTCTCGTCGGGGTACAATTACGCGGCGGAGAATGTGGCCGTCGACAGCAGCCTGCAAATCGTGCGAGAAGCCAGGGTGGGCTTGGAGCTTCGCCTGGGCCCCTCGAAAGAATACCGCATCCGGATGGGTGGAGGCACCGGGAATTCCCCGTTCAACCACAACGGCGTGGCCACGGACGGCAGCCGTCACCATGCGAGTTTTGGTGCCGAATACCGAATTGGCGACGTGCACTTCAGCGTGGCATGGCGCCGCACGTGGCACAAGGAAGACTACCTGTTCATGGGGGCCTTCCATCCTGAGAGCCGTGGCACGTTGGACCGCACTTCCGCAGCGTTGATGTTTGGCGCTGGGTTGCGCCTCTGAGACGGCGCTGGCCAACCTTTGATACAAGAAAAAAGCCCACCGAAGTGGGCTTTTTCTCAGATCACGCTGTCGCCGTTCCTCACTTCTTCAACTTGGCGATGGCCTTGTCGAGAAGGGTGTTCATGCGCGTCAACTCCTCTTCTGCGAGTTCTTTGTCCACAAGGATGCGGCCGCTGTGCTCGTCGACAATGATGCGCTTGCGCTGGGCAATGTCGATTTGACGCTGGGGTGGAATTTTAATGAAGGTGCCCGCGCTGGCTTGACGCTCGATGGGCACCACAGCCAATCCGTTCTTCGCGGCGCCACGGATGCGGCGGTACGAGTTCACGAGGCGATCGTCGATGCCCTTGGCCATCTTGTCGCTGTGCGTCTGGAGGAGCTCCTCCTCGGCTTGGGTCTCGGCGATGATGGCCTCCAACTCTGTCTTCTTGGCGTCGAGGTCGGCTTGGCGCTGGTTGAAACGCTCACGGGTGCCTTCGAGGCCTTCTGCTTTTTGCTCGGTTTGGGCTTGACACTCGCGGATGCGCTTCTCGCAAAGCTCAATTTCGAGGGTCTGGTACTCGATTTCTTTGGCAAGCGATTCGAACTCGCGGTTGTTCCGAACATTGTTCTGCTGCTCGGTGTACTTTTCGATCAATGCCTGGCTGTCCTTGATCTGCATCTGGTAGGCCAAAATGCGTTGGTTCACCTGGTCGTTGTCATCCTCCATGCGCTCGAGGCGGGCACGCAAGCCTTCCAACTCGTCCTCGAGGTCACGCACTTCCAAGGGAAGTTCGCCGCGCACCACACGAAGGCGGTCGATGCGGGAGTCGATGATCTGAAGGTCGTAGAGGGCGCGGAGCTTGTCCTCAGCAGTGCTTGTTTTCTTCTTGGCCATGCGGGTCGAAGTCAATCTTGGTTTCAGCGAAAAGCAACAGGGTTCGTCTGGATTTCAGACAAACGGATTGCGAAATTAGGGAATTTCTCGTTGATTTTGTTGGCAATCAGGGCGCTGGTTTGCCATTCGCTTTCGAAGTGGCCCACGTCCAGGATTTGGACTTGCCCCTCGGCTTGGAAATATTCGTGGTACTTCACGTCGGAGGTCACGTAAACGTCTGCCTTGGCGCGCTTTGCATCCGAGATCAAAAACGCCCCCGACCCACCGCACACCGCGATGCGCTTCACGGTCTTGCGAACCGGCTCCGTGTGCTTCACCGCCCCACAACCCAAGACGGCCTTCACATGGTCCGCGAACGCCTCCCACGGCATGGCCTCGGCCAATTCCCCCACCATGCCAGAACCCACATCTGTCCTGGTCTGCACCAAACTCACCCGGTCGAAGGCGACCTCCTCGTACGGATGGGCCGCCTTCATGGCCGCTTCCACGACGCGGGCCAACGCAGAAGGCACCGCCATCTCGAGCTTGACTTCAGGCTCGCTGTGCAAGTTCCCCACCTCCCCCACGTGCGGGTTGGCGCCTTCCAAGGCCCGGAACGTTCCGACGCCAGACGCCGAGAAACTGCATTCGTCGTAGTTCCCAAGGTGCCCAGCGCCCGCTTCGGCCATCGCACTCCGGACAGCATCTGCTTGGGCTTCCGGCACAAACACAGACCACTTTTCAAGGCCTTCTCCCTTCGGACGGAGGATCTGCAGGGAATCTGAGAGACAGCCCAGAGATTCTGCCAATGTCCGGTTCACCCCGGTTGACACGTTGTCGAGGTTGGTGTGGATGGCGTACAAGGCGATGCCCGACCGAATGGCCCGCATCACCGTGCGCTCAACGTTGTTGCCGCCGTTCAGTCGTTTCAAGCCGCCAAAAATGACGGGATGGTGACTCACGATCATTTGACACCCCGTGCGCTCCGCCTCGATCACCACCTCTTCCGTGCAGTCCAAACTGACCAGCACCTGCGTCACCTCCGCGTCAGAGTGGCCCACCAGGAGCCCGACGTTGTCGTACGATTCTGCGAACTGTCGGGGCGCCCACGTTTCCAGCCAACCGGCGATGTCGCGTACCTTCAAGGCCTTGTCCATGCAGCCGAAGGTACACTTTCCAGCGCAGTTCCCCGGGGCCGTCTCCAACGCGTTCTCGTCGCGCCAGACGCGCCAAGGACACGCTTGGCTGGGTCCCTGGTTCTTTCCTCTTGCGGCGCTCTATGCCGCCGCGCTTTGGCTGAGGCACAAAGCGTTCGATTGGGGCTTCTTGCACAGCGAACGCGGCGCTTTGCCCACGTTGGTTGTGGGCAACCTGGAGTTGGGCGGCACGGGGAAAACCCCGCATGCCATGGATTTGGCCAAGCGGCTCGAATCGCGACTCGGGACCGGCACCGTCGCCATCCTTTCCCGCGGACACGGACGTTCCTCCAGGCAGTTTCAATGGGTCGACGCGGCATGCACATGGGAACATGTCGGGGATGAACCTTGGATGATGGCCCGGTCGCTTCGCTCCATCCCCGTCGCCGTCGGGGCCAACCGCCTCGAAGCCCTGCGCGCCATGGCCCAAACCCGACCAAAACTCATGGCTGTGGTGCTCGACGACGGCATGCAGCACCGCGCCCTCATCCCAGACCGCCTGGTCTGCTTGCAGTCACGGCCAAAGGCCACTTGGGCTTCCGTTTTGCCCGCTGGGCCGTGGAGGGATTTGCCCTCACGGCGGGGTGTGGCCGACCTCGTCGTGGCCACCCAACCCGACGTCCAAGGAGAAGTCCGCAGCCGCACGTTGGCCCACCTCCCAACATGCGTTCATCCCAAGCCTACCGACACTCCTCTTGAACGTCCCGCCTTGTTGGTCACGGGCACCGCCCAACCTCAGCGCGTGGTGGCATCCGCAGCCCACCTCAACGTGGCGCTGGCGGCGTGTGCACATTACCCGGACCACCATCCTTACTCGGCGCAAGACATCGAAGTGTGGAATGCCTACGGTCAAGCACATGGCGTGCAGGACTTGGTGACCACCGCCAAGGACGCGGCGAGGCTTGACCCTTGGTTGACACAGCTGGATGGTTGGCGCATTTGGACCCTCCCTGTGGAGGTGCACTGGGAGGACCAAGACGCGGTGAACGCGTTCCTCAACTCCTGGGTCCGCACCTTACCTTCGTGACATGACCCACGCTTTTTCCCGTTTCGTCGTTGCGGCCACCTGTTGGGCCGCGGCAAGCGCTTGGATTGGTTGCGATTCGCCATCCGCCTCAGGACCTGCAGGAACCATTTCAGGAGAGATCCAAGGGGCTAAGCCAGGCAGCTCTGTCGTGCTTCGCAGCTTTCGCCGCGGCAACCTGGTCAACGTCGCAGAAGCTTCGTTGGATTCTGCCGGCAACTTCACCTTGACCCCAGAAAAAGCACTCGCGTTGGGACACCACCAACTGGTCGTCAACCGCACGAACCCCTTGGTGCTCATCACCGACAGCACCGAGCAGGTCCACGTGCGCGCTTCGGTCACGCCACAGGGCAACTACCTCGTCGGGGCGGACATCGACGGCTCCCCCCAATCGGTGGAAGTGGCCGAATTGTACGACGTCATCATGCCCATCACCGCCCGGCTGAAAGACGTGGAACGCCAAGGACGTTCTGTGGATGTGACCAAGCGCCAAGAGGCCAAAACGCTGGCTGCCGCCATGGCCGACAGCATCAACGAAGCCAGCTTGGCGTTTGCAGAGACACATGCAGGAAGTTTGGCTGCACTGAATGCCTTGGAGGGATTGGATCCTAAAGAGCACAAGGAGCTTTTCAAAGTCACCCTGACCGCACTGGAGGGCGCGCACGCGGGCAATTCATTCTACCGCCAGGTCAAAGGCCAATACGACCGAGCCAACAAAGCCCGGACCATCGACATGACCCAAAAGCCCAAGCGCGGAACCAAAAACGGGAAATACGCGGCGGGCGACATGGCCCCCGACATCGTGATGAACGACCCTGCCGGGGTGGAGCGCAAGCTGAGCGACCTCAGGGGCAAGGTGGTCCTCGTCGATTTTTGGGCTTCTTGGTGCGGACCTTGCCGGCGCGAAAACCCGAATGTGGTGCGGGCATACGCCAAGTACAAAGACCAAGGATTTGAGGTCTTCTCAGTCTCCTTGGACAGCAAAGCCGACCGCTGGGCCAGCGCCATCGAACAGGACCAACTCACTTGGCCCAACCACGTGAGCGACTTGAAAGGCTGGCGCAACGCGGCCGCACAGGCGTACGGCATCAGCAGCATTCCTCACACGATGCTCATCGACCGCGACGGATCCATTTTGGCCACCCACCTCCGTGGTGGGGCTTTGGAATCTTCCCTCCGCGGCATCTTCGGCGAGTGATGCCACGCTGCGTCCACCTGGCTTCGGACCTCCACCTGGGCGCGCCCGATCCGTCCCGTTCTCGAGAACGTGAACGTGCGTTCGTACGTTGGATGCGTGACGCCGCGGAAGGACGTGGGTTTGCCGAGGGCAAGCCCGCCACAGAACTCCACCTCGTGGGGGACATCTTCGACTTTTGGCATGAATACCACCACGTGGTGCCCAAAGGTGGTGCCCGCGTCATGGGCGCCATCGCAGAACTCACCGACGCCGGACTGCCCGTCCATTACCATGTGGGCAACCACGACCTTTGGACCTACGGCTACCTTGAAGAAGAACTTGGCGTGTCCATCCACCGCGAGCCCATCCTCTTGGATTGCGACGGCACGCTGTGCATGGTGGGACATGGCGACGGACTGGGGCCAGGCGACGCCACCTACAAGTTGCTCAAGAACGTGTTCACCTCCCCTTGGGGGCAAGCCCTCTTTAGGACCTTCCATCCAGACTGGGGGGTGAAGCTGGCGCGGGGCTGGTCCAAGCAAAGCCGCGCCCGAGGTGAGCACCCCATGGGCAAACTCGAGGACGAACATTTGGTCCAACACGCCATGTCTGTGTTGGAAGACGTGGATGCGCCGTCGCCGGACGTGTTCATCTTTGGACACCGCCACCACCCCATCCACGCCGCCCTGCCCCAGGGCGACGCAGCCTACCTCAACCTTGGAGACTGGCTGACCCACATGACCTCTGCGGTGATTCACGAAGGCAAAGCCAAACTCATCGACCACAAGGAGGGTACCCGAGCCTGACCTTCCCCCAACAAAAAGGGCCTCCCCATGGGAAGCCCTTTTTTCAAGTGGTCGCAATCAAACTCAGCGACGCACCAACTTGGCGGCACGGCTCTGACCGCCCTGCACCATGCGGACCACGTAGTGTCCTGGGGCGAGGTCGTTGACATCCAAGGTCAATTGACGCTCCCCTGTCATGGTGAAGGCCTCCTGCATCCATCGACGTCCAGCCAAATCGTAGACTTCGACTTCCACGTTGCCCTGAACACCCGGGGTCGGGAGGTTCAAGTCGCCACCCACCACAGGGTTGGGGTAGACGTTCCAAGACTCCTGGAACGCCACAGGTTCCTCTTCCTCCACGTCGGCTGCGATGCCGCTGACGAAGATGCCGCGGCCGTGTGTGCCCGCGTAGATGGCGCCGCTGTTGGTGACGTTGCTCCACGCGTGTGACTCACGGAACTGCTGTTTCAAGTCAAAGACAGGCGCAGTCACCACGTCATGGCCGGTGGACATGCCGAGGTTGCTGTAGCTCCAATCGTCGCCTCCGTTGTCGGTCACGAACACCCCAAACTCTGTGCCAACCACAATGGTGGCGCCAGAAGCGTCGTTGGCGTCGACCACCACGTCATAGCAAGGCATGCTCGACAGCGAGGCGTCCCAAATGTTGTTCCACGTCACGTCGTCTGACAACGCGTCGAACGATTCACGCACTTTTCCGGTAGAGCCGCCGTACCCACCCACGGTGACCACCACGTGGTTCGCGTCGTTGGGGTCGATGCTCAATCCGGTGACTGCACCTCCAGCTTGGCTCAAGATGGTTTCCACCTCGAGGGCGCCGTTGTCGACGTCCTCTTGCGAGTACACGTCACGCAGCCCGGTCACGCGGGTCACCTGGCCGTTCCAGCCGGTGAAGAACATCACGTTGCCTGCTTCATCGCCGGTCTCCACAAACTCGATGGCCTTGGTGCCGTTCCAACCGGAAGGCGCGTCGGCGATGCGAATCCAAGAGGGCGTGGTGTTGAAGTTCAACACATCGCGGGAGATCCAAACCCCGAGGTTTTGGTTGTCGTACGCACGCAAACCGATGCAGAACATGCTTGTGTAAGGATCGGTCACACGGATGCGCTCAGGCACGTTGGTCAACACGTCTGAGGGGTAGTGGTACGTGGTGTCGCACACTTGGTACTCGTCGTAGACCGTGGTCACCACGTAGGTGGTGTCGTACAATCCTGTGGCCACTTCCACCACCGTCTCGATGGTTTCGTCGCCCACTTGGGTGTACAGGGTGTCGGTCACCACAATCTCGTTGGTGAACATGATGCTGTCCACGCTGATGGAATCTGAGAATTGCTGACAGTCCACCACCATCTCGCCCTCTTGGGGAGCGAGCCAGAAGTAGTCGGGGTCTTCGGTCAGCGGCTCATCCAAAATCCGCTCAGGACGCACCAACTCTTCCCAGAAGTGGAGGGTGTCGTCCTCCGACATGGCGTACTCGAAGGGCAAGTTTTGGCTTGCGGTCTCCAGCGTGAAGGTGCCGCCCACAGAATCTTGTCCGAAGGTGTTCACCAAAATCACAGACTGCTGGCTGTGTGCGTCGTCGAAGTTCTCGTACAACCGGGAGCACGAGTAGAATTGACCCAAGTCGTTGGCCAAGCCGTCGCCGTCGGTGTCCACGAAGTAGTCCGTGAAGCTGTCGTCCAAAATCGCGCCTGCGTTGTTCACTTCACCTGGGGCGTAGGTGCCACGCACGAACCCACCGTACTGAGATGCGGCCGTCCAGGCGTAGTTGTAACCTGTCGCCTCAGTGACGTGGCTGATGGTGGCGTCGAATCCGTCGCCGCCGTTCACCTCCACCGCCATTTGTTCGCTCAAGAAGGAACCGTCTGAAGGAATCAACAAGCTTCCGTTGTCCTGGGTGCCACCGAGCACCTCTTGGCCAGCACCGTGTGCGATGCCGTAGAACTGGGTCACGTTGTAGTTGCGGTTGCAGGCGGTGTAAGATTCGCCGTTGTCGTCGCTGCGGTAGATGCCGCCGTCGGTCGCGATGTACATGGTGCCGTCTTGCAAGAAGCGCACCTCGTGGATGTCTGCGTGGACGCCGTAAGCGAAGCCTGGCGCGTCGAATGGCGCAGCGGCCGGTTCAGCTTGTTGGAAGGGACCTGAACGCCACAACTCGATGCCACCCACAAACGCGAGGTTGGGGTCGGCCTTGCTGATGCCGAGGGCCAAGTCGTACTTGCCTTGGTTCCGAGGGAGAGGGGTGGCGGTGTCGATCTCGCCGGGCCACACGTTGGACCAGCTGCCGGATTGGCCTGCGTTGTCGCTGTGGAACAACCCGTAGAAGAAACCGCCTGAGGTGGCGTACACCGCAAACGCGTTGTAGTTGCCGTTTTCATCGGCAGTCAGGGCGATATCCACACGTGCACGGCCCACGCCGCTCTGGGGTGGGTTACCGTCCTGGCCGCTTCCTTGGGAAATCAATTCGAGGTCTGCAAAATCTCCGTTGATGGAGCGGTACACACGGCCGTTCACACCGGCCACGAGGCAGTATGACCCGTCAGGGGCGATGGCCACGTCAGACGCCGCGCTGGGGGCGTTGGTGCCGCCCTGAACTTCGTTGAGGTCGCCGTTCGTGATGGAGCCGTACCCGCTGGCCGACGCAAACCACACGCGGTCGTCGTTGGTGGGGTCGGCAATCAATGCGTCTGTCGCCGTGAAGCTGCCAGAGCCTGACACCTGCTCCCAAGACGCACCTGCGTCTGTGGAACGCCAGATGCCCTCGCCGCGGAATCCGGAATCGCCCTCACCTGAAGCGCCCTCCCACGCGGTGCCTGTGCCCACGTAGAGGTCGCCGTTGCCCGCCAACGCGATGGATCCCACCATCAAGCTGGGGAAGGTGGTGATTTGGGTCCAGTTGTCGCCGCGGTTCATGGATTTCCACAATCCGCCGGACACCGAACCGGCGTAGAGGCCGTTGGCGCCAAAGGGCTCAATGGCACGTGTGCGTCCACCGATGTTGTCTGGTCCGAGCTCGTGCCATGAGAGGCTTGAAGCTTTGGCGGCCAAATCGCGCTTGGCCTTCTTTTCCACCTTTTGGCGGAGTTCGGCAAGTCCGGCGTAGTCGACCACACCGTTCTCGTCGCCGAGCAACGCTTGGCGAATTTCAAGCGCGCCGTTGGGTTCGGCGGCTTTCTCCTCGAGACGTGGGCTGTACGCTTCAGACTCTGAGTTGGACAGGGTGAACCATCCCATCACGGACAGGCCGAGGATGGCGGTTCCAGCAGCAACGCTGCGCAAGGTTGAATTCAACATCATGGATTCGGTCTAGATTCAGGCAAAAAGACGCCCGGAAGTTACAACAGAAGAACCTCCCGGATTCTCCAAAAGTCGCCTCGTGCGGAAGGAGTGAACGGCTCAAGGGCGAGAGTCTCGCTTCCTCGAGCATGGGATGCAGTTCAGACCACGTGCTTTTCCGCGTGGTACGAGGAGCGCACAAGCGGCCCACTCTCCACATGGCGGAAGCCTTTCTCCTTCCCAATGGCCTCCAATTCCGCGAAGACGTCTGGGTGGATGAACTCCACCACAGGAAGGTGCTTGGGGGTCGGTTGCAGGTACTGTCCCAAAGTGATGACCTGGCATCCCACGCTTCGCAGGTCATCCATGGTCTCCACCACTTCGTCGAAGGTCTCGCCCAAGCCGAGCATCACACCACTCTTGGTGCGGAGGCCGGCGTCGGACAGGCGCTTGATGACTTCGAGGCTGCGGTCGTATTTGGCCTGAATGCGCACAGACTTGGTCAGGCGACGCACCGTTTCCAAATTGTGCGACACCACCTCAGGTGCCACTTGGATGATGTGCTGAAGGTTGGCCCACTTTCCTGCGAAGTCAGGGATGAGTGTTTCCAGGGTGGTGCCCGGGCTCTGGTGGCGGATGGCGCGCACCGTTTGGGCCCAAATCTCCGCGCCGCCGTCGGGCAAATCGTCCCGGTCCACAGACGTGATGACGGCGTGCTTCACGCCCATGAGCTTGACCGAGTTCGCCACGCGGCCAGGCTCAAAAACGTCGACCTCCTCCGGCTTGCCGGTGACCACATTGCAGAACCCGCAGCTGCGGGTGCAGATGTTGCCCAGGATCATGAACGTGGCCGTGCCTTCCCCCCAGCACTCGCCCATGTTGGGGCAGTGTCCGCTCTCGCAGATCGTGTGAAGCTTGTGCTCCGACACGATGTTGCGCACCTCGCGGTAGGCCTCTCCAGTGGGCAGTTTGACCCGAAGCCACTTGGGCTTGGGCACGCGCTGTTTGGGGGCGCCGTTGGAAGAACCTTCTTGTCCAGAGTTTCCGGGTGAACCTGCGGTCATGGTGCAAAGGTCGGAAAGGAATCCTCAGCTTCGTGCGTCGCCCAATCCCTTGGCCGACCATTGTGCACCCCAAGCGTAGCGCAACAGGAACGTGAATTGCATTCGCCGGGGCGCCACGAACGCCATGATTTCCACGGGGCGCCAATACACGTCCGCATGCACCCCCACGTCCAGGGTTCGGGTGGCCGTGCGTGTCTCGCTGAATTCAAAACTGACGGTCTGCCCCACGGACACCCCCGGATTCCACGTCAAGCTCTCCAGGCCGTTGACCCAAGGGGCCCGGCCGTAGATCCGATCTGAAAAATGCTCCTCCGGCACGTAACGCTCCACCTGCAGGGAGGTGTATGGAATCTCAGGGTATCCGATTTCCAAAAACACCGGCTTGGCGATGCCCAGCACGGCCCCCAGGCTTCTGGTGTGCGAGACGGTGACCCCGCCACGGCGGTACTTCTCCGCCACCACCGACTCCTTGTAGCGTTGCAGGCGCAAGGCGTGGAAGGCGTTGACCTTCCCAAACACGTAGGGCAGCCCCTCCTCGTACAACGGGTTCCGGGTTTTTTCCTCTTTCAAGTGGCGCACGAACACGAGCTCACCTTGCCACCCTCGGACGACGAACGCCCCGTCGAAGGTGCCGCGCTGAAACCCCACGCCCGCCCCCTGGCTGTGCAAGGTGACATGAAAGCGTCCGGCGTCGGTGAGCACCACATCAGCCCCTTCGCCAAAGACCGCATCGAAGCCTGTGGTTTGGGCTTGCGCCTCAAACGCACCGAGCGCGAAGGCCAAAATCAGCCACGACCTCATTGCAAGTCGGCCCGCTTCAGATGTTGTGTTCCAGATGCGCATCGCTCACGAAGTTAGGTGCATCTTGCGCACATGTCGAACCCAGACTCCCCCACTTGGAACTACAAGGTGTCTTACGTCGATCCGTTGCGCACGGAGAACACGCACCTCAAGTCAGGCCAAACACTCCTCACCGACGCCCCCACCGACAACCACGGTTTGGGCGAGGCGTTTTCCCCCACGGACCTCCTGAGCACGTCTCTCGCGGCGTGCGTCATGACCATCATGGGCATCCACGTCCAAGGCAAGGACTACGACCTGCTTGGCATCGACACCCAGGTCCAAAAAACAATGGCGGCCAACCCCCGTCGGGTCGCCGCCATCGTGATGGAGTTGGACGTTCGCGTGTCTGCACAGGCGACCGACCAAGATTTGAAGGTGCTCGAGCGCGTGGCCCGGGCATGTCCTGTTGCGCAGAGTTTGCACCCCGACATCAAGCAGGATTTGACGTTTCGATTTGTCCGAGCTTAACGGACTTCAGCCGTCGGTGCTTCAGCATAAGCCGCACATGAAGTGTACAACGTGCCGCAAGAGCTGAGCGCTGCGGCGGTCAAAAGCACAATGGCTGCGATGCGAAGGGTGCGTTGCATGGGGATTGTGTTTGAGAGGGTTTGAAGAATTCTTGCCCCTTTACGCCGGCGCCTTCCAAAAGGTTACACCCTCGCCCGAATTACCTTCGTGTCCGATGACGTCACGCCGCCCACCCCTCCTTTTGTGGGTCCTCCTCTGGGCGGGCCTGGGCTTGGGATGCGCGTCCACCAGCCTCCAAACGCCGAGCGCACGACGCCCCTACGACCGCAAGGCTTCCGTCCTGCATCCCGAGGTCGTTTTGCATCGGGACATGGCCACGTCCAGCGTAGACCTCTACCTCTCGGTGAACCGCGCTGAGCTGCTGTACAGCCGAGCCAGCGCGTCGTCCCCCTTTGTGGCCCAACTCCAAATCGACCTGCTGGACACCTCTTGGACGGTGATCGACACGGCCTGGGACCACAGCCCCTCCTTGTTGCGCATGCGCCAAACTTGGCGTGGCCCTGTCGTGCCCGCTTGGGCGGAGTGCGAGGTGACGGACTTGCAACGCAACACCTCGTGGTCAACCCGTCGTTTCCTAGGCCCTTCCGACGGCTTCGGGACGAGGGACGTGTTGGCGTGGAGCGAGCAAGACAAGTGGGCCGTGCGCCCCGACCAAGCCACAGTGAACGACACCTTGAGGCTCATGCTGCCCACGGCCTTGACCCAACGCGAAGATGGAGAAGCGGCGTGGCTGATCTACCACGTGACCCCACCCAAGTCGCTCCCCCCGCCTCCATACAGCGGCACCCGCGTGCGCTGGGACACCCTCACCCCCGTCAACGTCGGGCAAGTGGTGGCCGACAGCATGATTGTGGTCCAAGTGGCGGAAGGGCTGACGCTGTTTGAGTTGGCGTCCAACGAATTGACCATCCACGTGCACGGCCGTCAGCGGCGGTTCCCGGAACTGGGACCGGCCGCGTCGTTGATCTCCCCCGTGCGGTACATCGCGACCCGGGCGGAATACAACAAACTCAAGCAGGCCACCCATCCCAAACTGGCCCTCGACGAGTTCTGGTTGGCCTGTGGCCGCACCCCCAACAAAGCCCGAAACCTGCTTCAGACCTACTACGACCGCGTGGAAGAGGCCAACCACGCCTTCTCAGGGCTTGTCGACGGGTGGAAGACCGACCGCGGCATGGTCCACGTGGTGTTTGGGATTCCGCAACGCATCCGGCGAGACGCCTGGAACGAATACTGGGTGTACGGCGAGGAAGGCACCACCAACGCCCTGACGTTCCACTTCAGGCGCAAGACCAGCCCGTACGACGACAACCACTTCGTGCTGCAACGCAGCATCCAGTTCCGGTCGGCGTGGGACCGCGCTGTAAGCGCCTGGCGCAACGGGCGGGTTCGTGCGAATTGATCGCCGACCGACCTGAGCGCGACCTACCTTTGCGCCATGCACCACCGACGCCCCTCCGAACGCACCTTTTTGTTTGGCATCCACCCTGTCTTGGAAGCCCTCCAAGAGGCCAAACCCATGCAACGGGTCCTTTTTCTAAAGGGGAAGCAAACCGACGAGATGTCGGAAATCTTGAGCAAGTGCCGCGCCTTGGACGTGCCTGCGCAAGCGGTGCCCAAAGAGCGTCTCGACCGCATCACCATGAAGAACCACCAAGGCGTCGTGGCCTTCATTTCTCCGATCGAGTTCCAACCGCTTGACGAAGTTGTGCTTGGCGCCTTTGAAGCCGGCCAAACGCCGTTGCTCGTCGCACTCGATGGGGTCACCGACGTCCGGAATTTGGGGGCGATTGCGCGGACCGCGGAATGCTTCGGCGC
Source organism: uncultured Flavobacteriales bacterium (assembly GCA_965658045.1). Classification (GTDB taxonomy): domain Bacteria; phylum Bacteroidota; class Bacteroidia; order Flavobacteriales_D; family Sanyastnellaceae; genus UBA11663. The sequence continues at coordinate 58,947 of CBFHQO010000029.1, forward strand.
CACCGCGTTGGTCGTGCCCGCCACAGGCTCCGCCCCGGTGAACGAAGACGCCGTCAAGTCGTCGGCCGGCGCGCTGCTTCGTTTGCCCATGTGCCGTGTGAAGCGCATGGACCAGGCCATGGAATGGATGACCCAAATGGGCCTCTCTCCCGTCGCCGTCAGCGAAAAGGGTGAGTTTCAAGCCCACGAACTACCAGGAGACGCCCCGACTTGCCTCGTCCTGGGGGACGAACACTCCGGCATTTCCGCCGACGTGATGAAGCACTGCACCACCGCCGTGCGCATCCCCATGAAAGGCAAAACATCGAGCCTGAACGTTGGGGTCGCGGCGGGGATTGTTCTCCACGCTTTGGGGCTGAAAAGCCCTGACGCCTGAGCCCCAGCAGGGCACTCGGGGCGGTATTTTTCATCCAACGTCTCGTCCCGTTTCATCCCCCGAGTTCACACGCCCTGATGCGCCCCACGTTTGGACCCCTCTTCGTTTTGATTGCCACGTGGCTGACCCCCGCGGTTGCCATGTGGGGCCAACTCAATTGCACGTCGTGCAACCCGCAATTCGTCGAGGCTGAGTCGGGCACCCTCGACACGTCCTGCACCGCAGGCGACGCGTTGGACCTGCTCCCCGATTTCCTGGACTACACGGCGGATTGTCCCGACGGGTTCAGCACTGCAGTCGCCAAATTCCCGCTGGGCAACGAGCGAATCTGCAACGGCAACCGTCCTGCAGAGATGCCTTACTTCTTGGGAACGGTCCACCTGCACAACTTCGAGTCTACGGGACTGGCCAATGGTGACGCATTTCTCATTGACAGCGATGGGGCCACATGGACCAAATACTCAGACAGCATTGCCACCTTTGAAGGTCGTGTCATCAATGGTTCCAATCCTACCCTTCAATTCAGGATGGCTCTGGTTTTGGAATTGCCGACCACTGGCGCCACGTGGATGGCCCAAGGTGGCAACATCAATTTGGAAGGATCCAACACATCAGAAGCACAAGACTGGGACATTTGGCAAGTCAAACCTCTTCTCTCCAAATTCACAGGAATCAACGGATTAGATGGTCAATTCTTGCTCATTCAGAATTCAAGTGTTGACGTCAGTCACCCCTTCCAAGTCGGCACAAACGCACATGGCTTTGCCACTGGTTCAGAAGGCATCGCTGGAAACTTCGGGTGGTCGACTTGCGTGGGCTCCGTGGTGTATGGGGGATTTGGCGAAGTGTCCGTTGAGTTCAATGCGTGTCAACAACAGACGAGCTACTGCGCCTCAGATTTGGATGCCGTTGCGCATTATTTCGTTGGAAATCTCCACAGCTACCAAGAAACAACTCGGACTGTCGACGTCACCGACAACACGCCGCCTTCTTTCTTGACCCTCCCGAGCAACTTGTCGCTTGAGTGTCCAATAGCAACGAGTGAGGCACTCTCCATTGCACCTCTTGAAGCAATCGACGACTGTTCACAATGGACACTCGACAGCTCCACGACCACCATTCCTGGAATTTGTCCTCAAGAAATGCGGTTGTTGACGACATACACTTTACGAGACGCTTGTGGCCATGTGGTGGAACACCTCCGTGAAGTGGACATCACAGACCCTCACGCTCCCGAATTGACGGTGCCTGACGATGTGGTTTTCGGATGCAATGAGGAGCTGGTGTATGAGGATGCCTTCGCCGTTGACGCATGTGAAGGAGCGCTGACCGTGGTGGAATTGACACCGCTGGTCTTGGACGGCGAATGCCCCTCCAACTACACGGTGATCCGAACTTTCGTGGCAACGGACGGTTGCGGGAACGACACGACCGCCTCACAAAGTGTGGAGGTCCGGGACCTCGAGCCACCTTGGTTCACCATGCCGGAGGATGTCCTGCTGGATTGTGCTGGGCCTGAAAACTACCCCGAGATCGTGGTGTCGGACAATTGCACGCCAGATTCCAATTTGCCATTGGACATTTCCAACTTTCTGCTGGAATCGGAATGCCCCGAGTCCAGGGTGCTTCAACGTCAGGCCTCCTCGACGGATGCGTGCGGAAACGTGGGGCAAGCCTCCCATTTGGTGACCATCCGTGACACAACACCTCCCGTGTTTGTCTCGTTTCCTGAGGATGTCACGTTGCCGTGCCACAGCAACCCGGAATTGCCATGGCCCACCGTGAGCGACGATTGTTCCTCTTGGGAGGTTGTGGTGTCAGAAGACACAACTTGGCTGGACTGCCCTCAAAACTTTGATCTTGTCCGAGCCTTTGTGGCCACGGACGCCTGCGGAAATGCGGCAGAGGCTCTGCACACGGTGTCCTTCAGGGACACCACGCCACCCGAACTCGACCTTCCTGCTGAGGGTGTGCAACTCCCTTGCGAGGTCGACTGGACCTTCGACGGCACTGGGTTGGCCCATGACCTGTGCTCTGAAGTGACGTGGGAGTTGCAATCTCAGTTGACGGCACCCGAAGAAGGCAGCGTGTACTCTTTGCTTGTGACGGCTGTTGCTACAGACCAATGCAACAATGTCGCAGAAGGACAATTTGTGGTGAACAGCGTCGACGTTGAAGCCCCCCAGTTCACACATGTACCCAGCGACACCGCGCTGCTGTGCGACGATCTCGTGCCTCCCTCGTTCGTGGAAGCCTTTGACGCGTGCTCGCCCGTGTTCTACTCGTCCAGCGACACCGTCGTGCCCCACCCGTCCATCGGCATGTATCTCGTTCGTCGAACCTTTGAAGTCACAGACGTCTACGGCAACAGCAACGACACCTTGCAAACGTTCACCGTCTTGGACACCGTTCCGCCTGTGTTCACGTTTGTGCCGCCAGGCGACACCCTTCTTTGCAGCGACGCTCCTCCAGTCGTTCAAGCCCAAGCTGTGGACAATTGCAGTGAGGTGACCGTCGTCTTTTCCGAGGAGACCACACCTGCGGACAGTGTCGGGAACCACACCCTCATCCGGCATTTCGAGGCCTTCGATTTTGCAGGCAATTCGAGCGTGGCCACCCAAGTGTTGCAGCTCCAGAGTTACATCGCACCCGCCTTTGGAGAAGTGCCTGAAGACCTCACCTTGACGTGTGGCCAACCTTGGCAGGAAGGCGTTCCGAGTGTCGTCCCTGGTTGCGGTCCATGGGAGCTCGTGGTCACGGAAGATACCCTGGAAGGCACCTGTGGAACCCTGCAAAACCTTGTTCGCACATTCACCCTGACAGACGACACAGGCGTCGTTGACCAAGCCGTCCAAACCCAGACCCAAGTGGACGACACCCCACCATCGTTGAGCGCAGTGGCGTTCTGGCCGTTGTCTTGCGGGGACAGCATGGATGCCTTGCCAGCACCAGAGGTCCTGGACGCATGTGGGGGAGAGACCACATTGAGTTGGAACGACAACGTGGCCGTGCAAGGCTGTGCGACACCTGCCTCTGAAATCGTGCGCACCTACACAGCCACAGACGCCTGCGGCAACCAAAGCACCGCCAGCACCGTGGCTGTGTTTTTGGACTTTGCCCCTCCCGTGTGGACCACACTCCCCCCGGACACCGTGGTGGATTGCGCCGCAAGCATGGAGGTGGTACTTCCCGTCGCGTTGGACAACTGCACGGCCGTCGAGGTGACCTGGCTCGCCGACACGCTGGGGATGCCTTCCTCCGGTGCGTTTACTGTGTTGAACCACTTTTTGGCCTCAGATGCGTGTGGCAACACCGCAACCCACACCCAAGAGGTGAATCATGTGGACCAAACCCCACCCAACTGGACGTTTGTTCCGGCCGACACGAGTCTTCAATGCGGACAAGCCATCCCCATGGTCCTGCCTGAAGCCTCCGACAACTGCAGCGAGGAGGTCCTCGTGGAGTGGCTGTCTGACGATTGGAACCCCGGCGATTGCGGCGGCACGGGCACCTGGGCCAGGACTTTTCAAGCCACCGACGTCGCAGGGAACGACACCCTTGTCGTGCAGCACATTGACGTGCTCGACACCGTGGCGCCTGTGTTCAGCGCGACCTCTCTCACGGGGACCTTGTCTTGTGTGGCGCCGTGGCCAGAAGAGGTGCCTGCCGCGGAGGACGGTTGTGGCGTCGTGTCTTACACGACCACGGTGGACTCTGTGTGGGTGGACAGCCTTTGGACGCTGAACCTCACCCATGTGGCCACGGACGAATGTTTGAATTCGGCCTCCTTGGTGGAAACGTTGACTGTCATCGACACCACGCCCCCGGTCTTCACATTTGTCGCCCAGGATCTCGTCTTGACTTGCACCGACAGCCTTCCCCCACCCCATGCCGAGGTGGAAGATGCCTGCGGCACGGCCACTTGGACGAGCACGGCGCTTTGGAGTGAGGGGGAATGTCCCGGTTCGGGCGTCTGGACCCGCACGTACGTCGCCACCGACGACGCCGGCAACCAGGCAGAAGCGACCCAGACCTTGACGGTCTTCGACACCGTGCCTCCCACATTCACGGCGATCCCTGAAGCGTCCACCCAGGAGTGCGGCACCCCCTTCGTGTTGGATGCCGCTCATGCGGAAGACGCCTGTTCTGACGTCACCTTGACATGGTCCTTGGACTCCGTGCCTGAAGCCGGCGCGACGGGAGGCTTGCTTGTCACGTGGACCGCCACGGATGCATGCGGCAACACGGCCGACGCCGCCCAAACGGTGACGCTGGTCGACAACACCCCTCCCACCTGGCTTCATGTTCCGGCTGACGCAAGTTTGGCCTTGGGCGAAGACTTGCCGTGGGCCACTTGGCTCGCTGAGGTGCAAGTGGAAGACCAGTGCACCGACGGCCCCGATTTGTGGGTGGACTTCACTTGGGACACCTTGGCCAGCGAAGGCGCATGCACAGACACGCTTGAAGTGATTTGGACAGTGACCGACGCTGTGGGCCTCTCCAGCAGCGCGGTGCAACTGGTGGCGCTTTCGGATGTGCAGGCACCTGTGGTTCCCAATTGGCCTGAGGATGTGGAAACGGCCTGCGACGTGCCCTTCTCAGACAGCCTCCCCTTGGCCAACGACGCCAACGACCACACATGGACGGTAGAACTGGACACGCTGACAGGCCCTTGCCCCGCAGAATTCATCGTGCGACGAACCCTTCAGGCCAGCGATGTGTGCGGCAACGAAACCAGCCCTTGGTTCCAATTCATCTTCCACCTCGACACGGTGGCCCCCATCGTCGTGACGCCTCCTGAAGACCTTCTTGTCAGCGACCCCGGCGACGTGCCGCCTTGCGCGTTCGACGCCCTGGAGTGGGAGGACGCATGCAGCGAAACGACCCTGTCCTGCGCCACCGACACGGCTGAAACCTACTGTCCCGGCTCGTTCCTCTTGCACAGGACCTACACTGTGGAAGACGCGTGCGACAATTCGACCTCTTGGGTCCAGTCCATCCTGGTGGAAGACGTGGAAGCACCTGCGTTGGTCTCGCCGCTGGAAGACCTCAGCGTGGCGTGCGACGCGGTGGTCACGCCCTGGACGTTGGAAGAACTGGAGGCCACAGACAACGCCACCTTGGCGGGCGACTTGGTGCTCGAATTCCTCGGAGAAACGGAAGAAGGCGACAACTGCACGTGGGCCAAGACGTTCAGCTACCGTTTGACGGACCTGTGCGGCAACCAAGCCGACACAAGCTACGCGGTGACTTGGGCAGACACGGACCCGCCCCAGTGGGGCTCCGCGCTCGAACCCTTGGAATTCCATTGCCCTGTGGAGGTGCCCAACTGCGAAGACACCGACATCGACGCCACCGACGCGTGCAACACGTGGACGTGGGATTGTGTCGATGCATTTGAAGGCGGTGAATGCAACGGTCCGGATTGCGTGTTGATCCGGTCCATCACGTTGACGGATGCATGTGGCAACTCAACCACGCAAGACCAAAACATCTTCATCAGCGAACCGCCCACCGCCCCCGACTTGCCCACGGGATTCTCCCCCAACAACGACAGCTTCAACGACGTCTACCTGATTCGCAACGTCGGGCCCAATTTGGACACCTTGCCTTGCGACTGGTTGGAAGGCACCTCCTTCAATGTCTTTGACCGATGGGGCAGCTTGGTCTTCACCTCCAACGATGTGACCGTCCCGTGGGACGGCACCAACCTGCAAGGCCAAATGCTCCCCACAGGCACCTACTTCGTGGTGTTTGACGCCAACGGAACCACGTACAACGCCGCAGTTGAACTCCGCCGATGAAACGATTCCCACACCTTCATGCTGCATGCCTCGCCCTGGTGGTGAGCCTGGGCTGTGCTGCCAAAGCTCACGCGCAGCAAGACGTGCTCACTGGGCAATACCTCTTCAACGCCACACTCGTCAACCCTGCTGCCGCTGGATCCGCAGGACATTGGCAAACGGTGGCCATGCGGCGCATTCAGTGGGCGGCGTTCGAAGGCGCTCCCAACACCAGCATCCTGTCAGGCCATGGCTTGGTCAACGACCCCTCCCTTGGTCTGGGCGCCACGGTGGCGGTCGACGCGATTGGCATCAACTCCACCTTTGAGTTCGCCACCCAAGGAGCTTACCACTTGAACCTGGGTTCCGAGACCCAAATGAGCTTTGGGCTTCGCGGCGGGCTCATGCAATACCGCTCGCAACTCGCCCTGACCGACGTCATCGATCCCACCGACCCTTTGTACCAGGGAACTCAGTTGAGCGCTTGGATTCCTCGATTTGGGTGCGGACTGATGGTTCGGCATCCGAGCTGGGACGTTGGGGTGTCTGCCCCCACCTTGTTCGTGTTGGACAACGCCCTGGAAGGCACAATCACCTCCTTTTACAGAAACCACGTGTACGCCCATGCAGGGTACCACGCCGCCTTGACGCCATGGCTGACCCTCCACCCTTCCGTGCTGCTCAGATCCACCCCCAACGTGCCATCCATCCTGGATGTGAACGTCTTGGCTGAATTCACTGGAATTGCCTCAGTCGGCTTGGGATGGCGTGTGGCCAACAGCCTGACGGCCATCACGCAATTTCAAATCACTGAAGAACTCCGCATTGGATACACCGCTGAATTTGCAGCGACCGACATCCAACGCGTGGCTGGGGGCACCCACGAGCTGGTCTTGCTCTGGGACTTTGGCAAAACTTCGGCCTCCAACCCCTCCAACTTTGGGGCCATACGTGCCGGTCTGAACGGCCTTCAACATCGCTGAACCCATGGCCTCAACGCAAACAAGGCGGACCGTGTGGTCCGCCTTGTTCGTGTTGGGTTGAGGTTGAATCAACGGAACGCCACGCCGAGGTACTGGGCGTTGGCCCCCAACTCCTCCTCGATGCGGAGCAATTGGTTGTACTTGGCGATGCGGTCGGAACGGCTCGCGGAGCCGGTCTTGATTTGACCTGTGTTCAAGGCCACGGCCAAATCAGCGATGGTGGTGTCCTCGGTCTCCCCGCTGCGGTGGCTCATCACCGAAGTGTAGCCCGCACGGTGTGCCATGTTCACGGCGTCCATGGTCTCCGACAACGTGCCGATTTGGTTCACCTTGACCAAGATGGAGTTGCCGACACCTTCCTCGATGCCACGAGACAAACGGCGCACGTTGGTCACAAACAAGTCGTCGCCCACCAACTGCACGCGGTCTCCCACCACGTCGGTGAGCTGCTTCCACGCCGACCAGTCGTCTTCGTCCAAGCCGTCCTCGATGGACACGATGGGGTACTTGTCGCACCACCCCTTCCAGAAGTCCACCATCTCCGCACCTGTGCGCTGGTCGCCTGTGCTTTCAAACTTGTACAGACCGCTCTCCTTGTCGTAGAACTCAGACGCGGCCGCGTCCATGGCCAACAGGACGTCTTCACCTGGACGGTATCCCGACTTTTCGATGGCCTTGAGAACCACTTCCACAGCTTCTTCGTTGCTGCCCAAATTGGGGGCAAAGCCGCCTTCGTCCCCCACATTGGTGCTGTGGCCTTGGGCCTTCAACACGCTTTTGAGGTTGTGGAAGATCTCAGTGCCCATGCGCAAGCCGTCGGTGAACGTCTCTGCGCCCACAGGCATGACCATGAATTCCTGGATGTCAATCTTGTTGTCGGCGTGCGATCCACCATTCAAGATGTTCATCATGGGCACGGGCAAGGTGCGTGCACCCACACCCCCCACGTAGCGGTACAAGGGCAATCCAAGGCAATCCGCTGCGGCACGCGCGGCGGCAAGGCTGACGCCCAAAATGGCGTTCGCACCCAAGTTTCCTTTGTTCTCCGTGCCGTCCACTTCGAGCATGGTCTCGTCGATGAGACGCTGGTCTGTGACGTCCATGCCCACGAGCGCTTCTTGCAACTCGTTGTTCACGTGGGACACAGCGCGTTCCACGCCTTTGCCCATCCAAGCGTCTCCGCCGTCGCGCAATTCGACCGCTTCGTGCACGCCAGTGGAAGCACCTGAAGGCACGGCAGCGCGGCCAAACGAACCGTCTCCGGTGCCCACTTCAACTTCCAGGGTGGGGTTTCCACGCGAGTCCAAAATTTGGCGGGCGTGGACAAAATCGATGTAACTCATCAAATGAATCTTGTGGGGATCACTCCCCGTGAAGGCCGTTGTTCATTGCAGAACGGCGGATTTTTCTTGTGCGATGTTGGCGACAAAGTCGTCAAACAGGTAGCGGCTGTCGTGGGGGCCTGCGGAAGCTTCAGGGTGGTATTGCACACTGAACACAGGTCGTCCCACCAAGCGAATGCCGGCCACGGTGTTGTCGTTCAAATGGACGTGGGTCTCTTCCACATCAGCGTTGGATTCCAGACTCTCGCGGCTGATCACAAACCCGTGGTTTTGGGAGGTGATTTCGCATGAGCCTGTGATCAAGTTCTTGACCGGGTGGTTCACCCCGCGGTGACCGTTGAACATCTTTTCGGTTTGCACCCCTTGGCTCAACGCCAGGACTTGGTGCCCCAAACAAATGCCGAACACCGGCAGCCCGCTCTCCACCAACTTGGACACCTCGGCCACCACACCTGGCATCGCCGCAGGGTCGCCTGGGCCATTGCTGAGCATGATGCCCTCCGGGTCCCAGGCCAACAAATCACCCGCGGCGCTGTCCCACGGGAACACCTTGACGTGGCAGCCACGGTCCACCAAGCAACGCACGATGCTCTCCTTGACCCCGAGGTCCAACAACGCCACTCGGTGTGCATTGCCGACGCCCGCTTCACGGACTTCGGTCACACTCACCTGGCTCGAAAGCTCCATGCCTTTCATGGAAGGCACTTCGGACAACTTGGCCTTGAGCTCTTCCACGCTGGTGCCGTCGCTGGACACGACCGCGTTCATGGCGCCATGCTCACGGATGTGCGTGACCAAAGCCCGCGTGTCCACATCGCGAATGCCCACCACGTCGTGGCTTTCCAGGTCGTCTTGCAACGTTCCGCTGCCACCTGGTCGGCTGGCCACAGACGAGAAGTTGCGCGCCACCACGCCCGCAACGCGGGGCCCAGCAGACTCGGTCTCCCCTTCATGCACGCCGTAATTGCCAATGTGCGCGGTCGCCATCACCACAATCTGCTTGTGGTAGCTGGGGTCCGTGAAGATTTCTTGATAACCGTACATCCCGGTGTTGAATGCAATTTCACCGAAACTGGTGCCGCGGCTTCCGGCTGCTTTGCCATGGAACACGGTCCCATCAGCCAAGACCAACACCGCAACGTCTGAAGGCAAGGGGTTGTCAATCATGCCGCGAAGATACAGATTCGAATGAGCCCTTCATCCACAGAAAACCACCAACTTCCAACAAAAAAGGGAGACCCGAGGGTCTCCCTTTTTCCTGCCGGAAGCAGGATTCAATCTTCCTTCTTCTCTTCTACGCTGTCGTCAGCAGCAGGGGCGTCGTCGGCCGCAGGTGCCTCGTCAGCTGCCTCCGCCGCGGGGGCTTCTTCAGCTGGGGCGTCTGCCACCTCTTCCACGACCACGGCATCCTCCACAACGGGAGCTTCCGCAGCAGGAGCGGCCTTCTTGGCGCCTCCACGACGTGAACGACGTGTCTTCTTCTTCTCTTCGCGTCCGTAGATCTCGTTGAAATCGACGAGCTCGATCAAACACATTTCAGCGTTGTCACCCAAACGGTTGCCGGTGCGAATGATGCGGGTGTAGCCGCCCTCACGGGTGCTCACCTTGGGTCCCACTTCGCGGAACAACTCGGTCACGGCGTGCTTGCTTCCGAGGTAGCTGAAACACACGCGACGGCTGTGCGTGGTGTCGTCTTTGGAACGGTTCACGAGGGGCTCCACAAACTTCCGCAGCTCTTTGGCCTTGGCCACGGTGGTGGTGATGCGCTTGTGCTCAATCAAAGAACAGGCCATGTTGGAGAGCATCGCTTTGCGGTGCGCGCTCTTGCGGCCGAGGTGGTTGAATTTCTTTCCGTGACGCATGATTACTCAGATTCGAGTTTGTACTTGCTCACATCCATGCCAAACGCAAGGTTCTTGCCTTCGACGAGCTCTTCCAATTCTGTCAGAGACTTCTTGCCGAAGTTGCGGAACTTGAGCAGATCGTTCTTGTTGAAGGCGACGAGGTCGCCCAGGGTGTCAATGTCAGCTGCCTTCAAGCAGTTCAACGCACGGACGCTGAGGTCCATGTCGGCCAACTTGGTCTTGAGCAACTGGCGCATGTGCAGGCTGCTTTCGTCGAACTCCTCTTCCACGTTGCTGTCTTCTGGCTCGAGAGAAATCTTCTCGTCAGAGAACAACATGAAGTGGTGGATGAGAATCTTCGCCGCTTCCTGCAACGCTTGCTTGGGGTGGACGCTGCCGTCGCAGTCCAACTCGAGGATCAACTTCTCGTAGTCGGTGCGTTGCTCCACACGGAAGTTTTCAATCTCGTACTTCACGTTCCGAATCGGGGTGAAGATGCTGTCGATGGCGATGGTGCCCACAGGGGCGTCCTCGCGCTTGTTTTCCTCCGCAGGAACGTAGCCACGTCCCTTGCCGATGTGAAGCACGAGGTTCAACTCCACAGACTCGTCCATGTTGCAGATGACCATGTCGGGGTTCATGACCTGGAAGGCCGAAGTGAACTTGCCGAGGTCGCCTGCAGTGAAGGACTTTTGGCCTTTCACAGAGACGGTCACAGACTCCTGGTCGGTGTCTTCAATGTGGCGGCGGAAACGGACTTGCTTGAGGTTCAAGACAATCTCCGTCACGTCTTCCACCACACCCTTGATGGTGCTGAATTCGTGGTCGACACCCTCCACGCGGAGGTTGGTGATTGCGAAGCCCTCCAACGAGGACAACAAGATGCGACGGAGCGCGTTGCCGACGGTCAAGCCAAACCCTGGCTCCAATGGACGGAACTCAAACTTGCCATTGTAGTCGGTCGAGTCAAGCATGATGACCTTGTCCGGCTGCTGAAAATCGAGAATTGCCATGTCTTTTGGTTCAGGAATGGATTACTTAGAGTACAATTCCACAATCAGAGACTCCTTGATGTTCTCTGGAATCTGATCCCGAGAAGGAATGTTGATCATGGTCCCGGACATGGCAGCGCCATCCCAGTTCAACCAATCGTGGCTCTGGTTGCTGTTGGCGAGAGAGGCGGTCACCACTTCGAGGGACTTGCTCTTCTCACGAACGCCCACCACATCTCCCTCACGCAAACGGTAAGAAGGGATGTTCACCACCGAACCGTTCACGGTGATGTGACGGTGCGACACCAACTGACGGGCTCCGCGACGGGTTGGGGCGATGCCCAAACGGTACACGATGTTGTCCAAGCGACGCTCGCACAACTGGAGAAGGATCTCACCAGTGATGCCAGACTTCGCGTTGGCCGCCTTAAACATGTTGGAGAATTGCTTCTCCAAGATGCCGTAGGTGTATTTGGCTTTCTGCTTTTCCGCAAGCTGCACAGAGTACTCTGACTCCTTCTTGCGACGACGGGTGTTGCCGTGTTGACCAGGTCCGTAAGGCCGGCGCTCAAGCGCCTTGTCTGGTCCAAAAATCGCCTCCTTGAAGCGACGTGTGATCTTGGATTTGGGTCCGCGGTAACGTGCCATAAATCTTGATTTCTTTCAGTTCAACGACGATTAAACGCGACGACGCTTTGGAGGGCGGCACCCGTTGTGTGGAAGTGGGGTCACGTCCACGATTTCAGAGACTTCGATGCCCATGTTGTGCAGCGTGCGAATGGCACTCTCACGGCCCTGTCCAGGGCCTTTCACGAACACTCGGATTTTCTTGAGTCCAGCTTCCAAGGCCACTTTGCCACAATCCTCAGCCGCACATTGCGCAGCGTAAGGCGTGTTTTTCTTGGAACCACGGAATCCCATCTTTCCGGCGCTTGACCAGGAAATCACCTGACCTGTGTTGTTGGTCAGGGAGATGATGATGTTGTTGAAAGAAGAGTGGATGTGGGCTTGGCCCTGCGTTTCCACTTTGACCTTCCTTTTCTTGACGCTTTTCGCCATCGTCGTTGGTTTTGGAGGTGATCGGCCCCTTGGGACCCAAATGGTCAGACCGGAGTCTGGATGTTACTTCTTCTTGTTCGCCACAGTCTTGCGCTTCCCTTTCCGGGTGCGGCTGTTGTTCTTGGTGCGCTGACCGCGGAGTGGCAAGCTGTTCCTGTGGCGGATGCCACGCTGACAACCAATGTCCATCAAACGCTTGATGTCTTGAGATGTCTCAGAACGCAACTCACCTTCCACCTTGAAGCCGGTGGCAATGGCGGTACGGATGGCGCCAACTTCGTCGTCAGACCAAGTCTCCACCTTCTTGTTCTCGTCCACACCTGCTTCCGCCAACACCTTCGCAGCGCGGCTGCGACCGATGCCATAGATGTAAGTCAGTGCAATAACTCCGCGCTTGTTGCGGGGAATGTCGATACCAGCAATACGTGCCATGCAATCGTGATTTAAACAGCTCCGGGATCAACCCTGACGCTGCTTCATTTTGGGGTTCTTCTTGTTGATGACGTAAAGACGTCCTTTCCGGCGAACGATTTTGCAATCGGCCGTACGCTTCTTGATGGATGCGCGAGTTTTCATGTTGCTCGTGTTATTTCTTGTACCGGAATGTGATGCGGCCCTTGGACAAATCGTAGGGGCTCATCTCAACTTTCACGCGATCACCTGGCAAGATTTTGATGTAGTACATCCGCATCTTTCCAGAGATGTGGGCCATGATGGTGTGCCCATTCTCAAGCTCCACTCGGAAACGCGCGTTGGAGAGCGCTTCCAAGATGGTGCCATCTTGTGTGATCGACGTTTGTTTCGCCATACTGTAACTCAGTTCGTATTCTTCGAATTCAAAACTTCTTCAATGTCTTTGAAGCTGGAGAGAACGTCTGCCTTGCCTTGCCGCACAACCACGTCGTGCTCAAAGTGGGCGCTGACCTTGCCGTCACGCGTCACGATGGTCCAACCATCTTCCGCCTGACCGACTTCGCGGCCGCCGAGGTTGATCATGGGTTCGATGGCCAGCACCATGCCGTCCATGAGCTTGGGGCCGTTCCCGCGTCGTCCGTAATTGGGGACTTCAGGGGCCTCATGCAAGTCCCGGCCCAAGCCGTGACCCACCAATTCTCGAACCACACCGTAACCCTGCCCTTCAGCGTGCTGCTGACAGGCGTGGCCAATGTCGCCGATGCGTTTCCCCACCACAGCTTGCTCGATCGCCAGATCCAAACAAGCTTTGGTGGTGTCCAGAAGCCGCTGGACCTCTTCAGAAACGTCGCCCACCGCGAAGGTGTAAGCACTGTCTCCGTAGAAGCCATTCATCAACACCCCACAGTCCACCGACACAACGTCTCCCTCTTGGAGGGGCGTGTCGTTGGGGATGCCATGAACCACCGCTTCATTGACTGAGGTGCACAACGAGTTTGGAAAACCTCCGTACCCTTTGAACCCAGGCTCAGCACCGTGGTCTCGGATGAACTCCTCGGCCACCGCATCGAGCGCGAGCGTGGTCACGCCGGGTTGCACCCGGGCTGCGACCTGCGCCAACGTTCTCCCAACAAGCAAAGAACTCAACCGAATGAGCTCGACTTCCTCGTCCGTCTTGATGCGGACTCGTCGACCCAAGCTCATTCGAAAATCAGCCAGCGATTCCGCCCACAGGAGACTGTGGACGTCCACGCATTTTACCACTCTTCATCAAACCGTCGTAGCGACGTGAAAGCAAGTAGCTCTCGATTTGCTGAAGCGTGTCCAAAATCACACCAACCATGATCAACAAGGAGGTTCCCCCGAAGAAGATGGCAAAGGTCTGTGCTTTCGTCAATCCAAGTTGGAACACGATCGCAGGCAAGACCGCAATCAATCCCAAAAACACGGCACCTGGCAAGGTGATGCGAGACAGCACCTCGTCGAGGAATTCCGCAGTCGGACGTCCAGGCTTCACGCCAGGAACAAAGCTGTTCTGACGCTTCAGGTCGTCCGCCATTTGGTTTGGATTCACCGTGATTGCCGTGTAGAAGTAGGTGAACACCACAATCATCACAAAGAAGAGGACGTTGTACCAAAGGCCGTTGAAGTCGCTCAACGACTGGAGGATTTCATTGCCCTGCAACGACTCGCTCTGCGTGAGGTACAGTGGCACAAACATGATCGCCTGGGCGAAAATGATGGGCATCACACCCGAGCTGTTCACCTTCAATGGAATGAAGCTGCGTGCACCTTCACCTGCTGGCAACATGCCTCCGGCTTGTTGCATTTTGGCCATTTGGACAGGCACCTTGCGGATCGCCTGGACCAAAGCCACGCTGGCACCGATGATGATCAACAAGAACGCCAGCTCCACCAAGAAGAAGAACAACGTGGTGTCGGGGTGTGCAAACTCTTACACAATCGCCTGCGGGAACGTGGCGATGA